>CANRBC010000005.1 GCA_947628755.1 uncultured Clostridia bacterium
TTTCAATGTTCTTTTGATTCAAAATATTTCTTTGGAATTTTAATGATTTTGTCTTGACTTTTAATAGTTAGTCTTTTTTATTTAATTTTAGTATATCATATAGGACTATGGCAAACAAGTATATTTTCTATTTTTATAAAAAATCACCAATTATTTTTCGTATATTGTTACACCGTCTAAAATAATTTTGTTAAGGCGCTCCAAGTCCATGTAGTCTTCGGGATTAAGGGTAAAATCTCCGTCGGAGCTGCAGCTGCCGCTTGTAAATTTCCCGCCCGTGCCGTCATCATGTATGAATCTGCCGTATAAGGGGATAATTGCGTCAGTCTTGCCTATAATACAGGTCGGCGTTATTTCAAGAGAATATATGGTTTTGTCGCCGAAGGGGATATTTTCCTCGGTTATAACGCTTGATGATATTTCTTTGGCATTGAAGCTCATACTAAAGGGTCTGTCGGACTGATAGGTATAATATTTTATATCGGCATATATTTTATAATCGTCAAATTCCTCCTTACTTATATTGAATACGAACTGCTCGTAACTTCTTTGGGTAACAGTTGTCGTTTCGACGACATCGGAATTATCGTCGGCAATATTCAGTAGGCGGGAATATACGGCGTCCTTTCTGTTGCCCTTGGAATCAACGGCATACAGCTCCACCTCTGTACGGCATTTTGTTTTATCCTTAAAGCCAATATTTATATGGAGCTTATCGTTTACAAAGCCTGTATTGTCATAATACGCAAAATCAATATTGTTATATAAATCCGTTTCTTTATTATCGGGCTTTACGCATATAATATTTTTCGGCTCTCTAAGATTGGGCATGTCCTCATCCGTACCGTAGCCTACAACTCCCGCCTGCGTAAATTCATTATTTCTATACAGATTGATATTTTCATCTGAGATATTGCTGTGAGCAGGTATCTCTACGCCTTTATATTCAACAGGCGCGCTGAATAAAAATTTTTCCCTTAATGTGACTTTTTCTTCCATATCCAATGACCTGTACAGCTTAAAATCCAGCCTATATACGCCTTTCTTATTCTGAGTATCAAAATGCTTTTTCGTGCCTTTAAGCAAGGCTATTCTTTCATCTCCTATATATATACATGGGTCGGCGAAAAAAAAGTCTTCTGTTATCCTGTTTTCCTTTGTATCATATATTGAAGCATAAAGGGTCAGAACGTGTCCCGAACATACGCCGCCGTTTATTTCAATTTTTACTCCGTCAACGGTGTCGCTGCTTATTATAGGTGATATTTGAGGATTTATTTTTTCATACAATACCTCCATTATTCTGTATACATATCCGTGATACGCCATTACGGGAATTGCAAAAGCCAGTACAAAAGCAGCTGCAAGAGGAATGAGCCTATAACCGTTTTTACTTATTTTACGGTTTTTGCACTGTAATATTATATTTTCCTTAACGCTGTCATCGGGAGTTATCTGTTCCGCTATTTTCATATACCTATCCTTAAACATACTCATCCTCCTCAAAATATTCCTTCAAAAGCCTTCTGGCTCTGTGCAGCTGTGTTTTGACTGCCGATTTGCTTTTATTAAGAGCCTTTGAAATATCCTCTATACTCATATCCTCATAGTAGAAAAGATGAATAACTATCCTGTACTTTGCAGGCAGCTTTTCGAGCTTATAGTAAAGCTCTCTTTCCTCCTTTATTTCTACATTCTCATACTGCTTAATTTCCCTGTCTGAAAATATCATATTTCTGAACCAAGCGCTTCGCACATGGCTTTTTGATGTGTTTATTGCAGTACGTATTATGTATGCCCTTTCATGCTCGTCGTTTTTAAATACAGGCTGCCGCTTGTACAAGGACAGGCATACATTTTGCAGAATATCGTCGGCGTCATACTTGTTTTTCACATAGTAGTAGGCTATGTTGTATATTGTGGTGCCATATTTGTCAAGAATTTTTTCTATATCCATTTCTACCACCCTTCTTTCTCTTTACCCTATACACACTTTAAGGTAAAAAAAGGTTACAAAAATACCGCATAAATTTTTACCATATAAAAAGATGCCGCAGACGATAACGGCATCTTTTAAAGTAAATTTAATTTACACTTTTCTTGTAATAGCCTTTCAGCTTATCGTATACAAGGGCGTGAACGCTGTCCTTTGTATAACCGCCTCTTGAAAGAGGTTTTCCCGCTTTTTTGCCCATGAGAAGCTCTATTCCCTCATCTATATTTTCTATGGCGTATATGTGGAATTCTCCTTTTTTGACGGAGCTTACAACTTCATCCTTAAGCACTAAATCCTTTATATTGGCTTTGGGTATAATGCAGCCCTGCTTTCCCGTAAAGCCTCTTGCCCTGCATACATCATAGAAGCCTTCTATCTTATAGGTAACGCCGCCTATGGGCTGTATCTCGCCCTTTTGGTTCATACTGCCCGTAACGGCAAGCTCCTGATTTATGGGAACACCGCTAAGACTTGAAATTATGGCGTAGGTTTCCGTGGAAGAAGCGCTGTCGCCGTCTACACCGCTGTAGCTCTGCTCAAAGCATATACGGCAGCTTAGAGTAAGAGGAAAGTCCTGGGCATACTTGCTGCCTATATAGCCTGTAAGCACCTGCACCCCCTTGTCGTGGGTAGAGCCGCTCATTTCAGCCTCTTTTTCAATATTTACTATACCTGCCTTACCCGTATATGCGCTTGCGGTTATCCTTGTAGGCATACCAAAGGTATGCTCGCCCATTTCCATTACACAAAGACCGTTTATCTGACCGACCTTACTGCCCTTTGTGTCTATCATTATTTCATTTTTATTTATCATATCCCTGTATTTTACGGCATATATACCCATTCTTTCGTTTTTCTTGTTTATAGCCTTTTTAATATACTTATCGGATATGGTTTTTGCATTGTCCATAGCTGCCCAGGCATTTGCCTCTGCCAGCACGTCCTCAAGTATACCGAATCTTGTAGAGAGCTTATCCTGTCTTTCAGCAAGGCGCATGGAGTATTCAATAAGCTCACACATTGCGTTTTTGTTGACGGGAAGTATGTTTTCCCTTTGGGAATAGCTCTTTATAAAGCCTATTGAAGAGCTTATATTTTCGGCGGAATATTCCATTTCATAGTCAAAAAGAGCGCATATTCTGAACAGTCTTTCAAAGTCCTCGTCATAGTGCTTTATAAGCTCGTAATAGAACATAGAGCCTACTATTATCACCTTAACATTTATATCCGCAGGCTCCGGCTGTATTCCCGCAACGGCAAGTCCGCCTATCTGATATTCCTTAAGAGGCTCTATTGTAACCTTTCCCGTCTTGACAGCTCTTTTAAGGGTATCCCAGGCAAACATATTGTTGAACAAATCGGAGGCGTGGAAAATAAGATAACCGCCGTTTGCCTTATGCAGAAGTCCCGCCTTTATTTTTGTAAAGTCGGTTACAAGATTGCCGTTTTCGTTTTCATATTCTATCTCGCCTACAAGATTGGCGTAGGTGGGGTTGTAATCCACTATAACAGGCGCGCCCTTTAAGGCGCTGTTATCCACAAACAGATTGACGTCGTATTTTTTGAGAAACTCCTCGGAGCTTTTCCTTGCGACCCATGGTATCACAGAGGAAAGAGGGTCGTCGGGTCTGTCCGAAGCGTCTGAGGAAAAGCTGTCTATATTCTCAAGAATATCCTCCTTGACTGCTGAAAGGTATTGGCTTACCGCCTTGTTGTTCACATACTTTTCCTGTATAGCGCCAAGAAAATGACCTACGGTCATAAGTCCTGTATTGTACTCCATTTCATCTATCTGGCTCTGAGCGGCGCTTTCTATATCCTTCATGAGCTTCATAGTTCTGCCTGCAAGCTCATGTACCTCGTCCGAGCCCTCTGAAATTTCATCTCTTATATTTTCATCAAGGGCTTCGTACTCCTCCTCGCTTATGGTTTTGCCGTCGACTATGGGAAGAAAGTATATAGAGCCGTTTCCGCTGACCTTTACTCCGAAATTATATTCCTTTGCAGCCTCTGTAAGCTCCTTTAACGCCTCGTCCTTATCCTTTTGCACAGACTTCATTATTCTGTCCTTGCTCTCCTCATATTCGGGAGATGAAAAAGCCTTTGGCAGCTCTATGCTTAGCTGATTTATAAGCTCGCTCATATCCTCCTTTAGCTCTTTTCCCATTCCTGCCTTTAGCTTAAGGAGTTTAGGCGCATTTATATTATTGAAATCAGGCACATAGCACATATCGTCGGGAGTTTCCTCCTTAAGAGCTATCTCCCTTGCAAACTTTTCCGCAAAGGTAGTGCGTCCGCTGGCAGACAAGCCCGCTACATATATATTATAGCCCTTGCTTTTAACGGAAAGTCCCAGCTTAAGAGCCTCTGCGCCCTTTGGCTGACCTATTATGCCGTTTTCATAGCTGTTTTCGTCAAAATTAATATCCGTATAGCTGCAGGATTTTTTTAGCTGTCTGAAGCTTAATTCCTTTATCATCACAACACCTCCGTTTTATCTGACAATATCCTCCTCGTCCATAAGATACCTCCACATAATAAGGGCGTCCTCCTTATTGTCCTCATAGTATTCGGGACGTATTCCTTCAAGTATAAAGCCGTTGCTTCTGTATAATGACTGAGCCGCCTCGTTGCTCTTTCTTACCTCAAGGGTAAGCCCTATCATTTCCTTCTGCTCGGCTATCTCCAAAAGGCTCTTTACGATAGCGTCGCCTATACCCCTGCGTCTGTATGCTCTGTGAACGGCTATATTAGTAATATGCCCCTCTGTTACAACGTGCCACATGCCGCCGTATCCCACGACCTTTCCGTTCTCCACGGCAACTACATATATAGCCAGCTTGTTTTCAAGCTCCTGTTCAAAGGCTTTTCTGCTCCAGGGTATGGCAAAGCAATCCTTTTCTATTTCATAGACGCCGTCTATATGCTCTTTATTCATGAGAGTTATCTGCATTTTTCTCCTCCAGCTCTCTTTCTGCCTGAGACTTCCTAAGATACAATATTTCAAGTGCGTTAGGCTCTACTGCCGTATCAAGCCTTTCAAGGGCAAGAGCGCCTATACACGCCGCTCTCTGCATATTGGCACATACGGGAGCAAATGAAAAGTCGCTGCTGTACGCCCTTATACGCTCTCTGAATACGGGAACCCCGTCGCCCAGAAAAACTGCGTTTTCGTCAAGAGAAGCAACATGGGCAAGAAGCTCGGCAATATCGCACGCCATATAATCCGCCACACGCTCAAAGCCGTCTGCGCAGGAGTATATACTTGTGTATACCTGATTTCTTCTGGCGTCCATAATAGGCACTATAAGTCTGTCGCTGCCGTACATATTATAGGCAAGTCCATCAAGAGTAGGTATAGGTATTATCTTCTTATCAAGACCGTGGGCAAGACCCTTTGCCGTTGCCGCTCCTATTCTCAGTCCCGTAAAGCTGCCGGGACCGCAGGCGCAGGCTATATAGTCCACCTCGGACAAATCCGTTTCCGTAATGTTTCTGAGCTGCTCTATCATAGGCATAAGAGTTTGAGAATGTGTTTTTTTATAGTTTGTGGTAAATTCGGCAATAGTCTTATTTTCATCTATAAGCGCGGCGCTTGCCACAAGTCCCGTTGAATCCAAAGCAAGTATTTTCATTTATTTCACCTCTATTTTCCTGTAACACTCGTTATCCTTTGCAAAATCCTTTTCAATGGTTATCCATACTGCATCGGAAGGAATAATATCCTCTATAAGCTCCGCCCATTCTATAAGGCATACGCCTTCGCCGTCTGTATATTCCTCATAGCCTATATCATACATTTCGTCACTGTCGCCTATTCTGTATACATCAAAATGATATAGGGGAATACGTCCCTGTCTGTATTCGTTTACTATTGTAAATGTAGGACTTGTAATATGCTCATCTATGCCAAGTCCTTGGGCAAAGCCCTTTGTAAATACGGTCTTACCCGTGCCCAGCTCTCCCTTAAGGCAGTATATATCCCCTGCCTTTGCTTTCCTGCCAAGCTCAAAGCCTATTTTTTTTGTATCGTTTTCATTATATGTTTCGTATATCATTTGCACTATTCTCCCATTTTAGTGTATTAATAATAACACATTCGGATAGTTTTTGCAATAACAGTATGTAAAATACAGACAATTACCGCCATTTCCCTTGCAATTTGCATTTTGTAATAGTATACTTAAAATAAAAAAGAGGTTTGACATGAACTACAAAATAACGATACAGTATGAGGGCACACGGTATGCGGGCTGGCAGCGTCAGAAGTCCACGCCTGACACCATACAGGGCATAATTGAAAGCGCCCTGTACGATATAACAGGTGAAAAAACGGAGGTAAACGGCTCAGGCAGAACAGACGCAGGCGCTCACGCTCTGGGACAGGTGGCAAATTTCAAGGTTTCAAGGGAATATGATGATATTATGGACAGGCTAAACGAAGCTCTGCCCTCGGATATTAAAATAGTCGAGTGCCACACCGTTCACGATAGGTTTCACGCAAGGCTCAATGCCAAAAGCAAAACGTATATATACAAAATAGACATTGGCAAAAAGCCCGACGTATTTACAAGACGTACCGTAAATCACTTTCCCTACAATGTAGATACGGACAAAATGAAAGCGGCAGCTGAGTATATGTTGGGCGAAAAGGATTTCAAGGCATTCTGCTCCAACAGGCGTACCAAAAAATCCACAGTCAGAACATTATACTCAATAGAAATTGTACAAGAGGGTGCTGAAATTTCATTTATATACAAGGGAAACGGCTTTCTCTACAATATGGTAAGGATAATAACGGGTACTCTTCTGGAGGTGGGAACAGGCAAATTTGAGCCGGAATATATTGCGGATATAATTGCCTCAAAGGACCGCTCCAAGGCAGGTATAACAATGCCGCCCAGAGGTCTTACCCTTGTAAGGGTGGATTATTGAAATTGTTGTTGAAAAAAAGTGTATTTTATGATTAAATAAATATAAGAAATAAATTTACGAGGTGTTAAAAATGGATAAAATAAAGGTTATGAGTATATTCGGCACACGTCCCGAAGCAACTAAAATGGCGCCCCTTATTAACGCCATGGATAAATGCGACGAAATAGAGCAGATAGTGTGCGTTACCGCCCAGCACAGACAAATGCTTGACCAGGTTCTTGAAATATTTAACCTCAAACCCGATTATGATTTGGATATTATGACTCAGCGTCAGACCCTTACGGATATTACTGTAAAGGCTCTTACGGGTCTTGAGGAGGTCATGTCCGAGGCAAAGCCCGACCTTGTCCTTGTACACGGCGATACCACTACTACATTTGCAGGCTCTCTTGCCGCCTTTTACAGCGGTATTAAGCTCGGTCACGTGGAAGCAGGTCTAAGGACTTACGACAAGACCCAACCCTTCCCCGAGGAAATGAACAGAGTGCTTACGGGACATATAGCAGACCTACACTTTGCTCCCACAAAGCTGGCAAAGGAGCATCTGCTTAAGGAAAACATATCACCAGAGGGTATTTTTATAACGGGAAATACTGCTGTGGACTGCCTTAAGACCACTATTAAGGAAAATTTCGTATTTGATGTTGATGTGCTGAATAAAATAGACTATAAGAACAAAAGAGTTATAACAATGACCGCTCACAGGAGAGAAAATCTGGGCGAGCCTCTTGAAAATATATGCAGAGCCGTTTTAAGGCTTGTAAACGACTATGAGGATATAGAGGTAGTGTATGCCGTGCATTTCAACCCTGCAGTAAGAGAGGTAGCAAACAGAGTGCTTGGCAATCACGACAGAATACACCTTATAGACCCAATAGATATAAAAAATATGCACAATCTTATGAACTTAAGCTATATGGTTATGACCGACAGCGGCGGATTGCAGGAGGAAGTGCCTTCCATGGGTAAGCCTGTGCTTGTACTCAGAAACGTAACGGAAAGACCGGAGGGTGTTGAAGCAGGTACTCTTAAGCTGGCAGGCGTTCATGAGGATGAAATATATGCACAGGCAAAGGAGCTTCTGGATAACAAAGAGGTATACAATAAAATGGCAGCTGCCAGAAATCCTTTTGGCGACGGATATGCAGCCGAAAGAATAGTTGAAGCCATAAGGTATCACTTCGGCTTCAGACAGGACAGACCAGAGGACTATTAATATGGAATATGATTTTCTGACATTTTATTTAATGTTTTTTATATACAGTTTTCTTGGCTGGTGCTTTGAAAGCTGCTATGTATCCATTAAAGAAAAGAAATGGGTAAACAGAGGCTTTATGACAATACCCTTTCTCCCCATATACGGCTTCGGAGCAGTAAGCATACTCTTTGCAACGCTGCCCTTTATGGCAAATCCCCTACTCGTCTATATTGTGGCTGTAATTACTGCCACGGTGCTTGAGCTTTTGACAGGGGCGTTTATGGAAAAACTGTTTAAGGTAAAATACTGGGATTACAGCAACAACTTTATGAACTATAAGGGTTATATATGCCTTAAGTCCAGTATTACATGGGGTTTTATGGGTATGCTTATAGCCTATATAATAAACTCTCCCATAGCGGATTTTGTATTTTCTCTGACAAGGGCATTGTCTTTAGGCGCAGCAGCTGTGCTTACACTTATATTTGCAGTTGATTTTGTAAGATCCTTCCGCGCAGCTTACAGCCTGAGAGATATGATAATGAACAATGCAAGGCTTATGTCCGAGCTTAATGAAATAAAAGAGGAAATATTCTCCGTCATTGAAAAATCAAGGGAACAAGCCGAGGAGAGAAGAGCCGCTTTTGCAGCCGAAATAAAGGAAAAAATGGAAGCCGCCCTTTCCTATATGGAATTTGACGACTACATTATAGAAAAGCTGAGAGAGCTTAAAAACACTGAATTTGAAAGTCCCGCTTCCAAGCTCCATGACAAGCTCGCTTCCTTAAAGGAAAATATTTCATCTGCGGATTCTCACAGAATAGCTCTTATAAGAAGAAATCCCTCCGCAAGATGTTCAAACGGCTTTATAAAGGAAATACGAGCTCATATAAAAAAATAGTATAAAAAATGCGCCTTAACAATTAAGGTGCATTTTTATTGCTTTATATCTTTTATAAGCTGTTCAAACTCCGTCCTGTCAGTATCGGCAGGAGCAAAACATTTGATTTCCTCTGTTTCAAGCATATATATGTTCTTATTCTCCGAAAATTCAAGCGTCGCAGGTCTTAAGGCGTTATTTTTTCCGTCGTAATACGCAAAGCTGACATAGGAGATATTTTCATCACCTGTAATGGGTATTGATGAATTATACATAGAATAGTCTATATCCACAAATGAAAAAATAGTTTCGTCACCGCGATATATTTTTATTTCGGGTATAAGCGTATCGTCCTTAAGCAGATAATTATGCCGTCTTGCATTTATAGAAAACGTGTACTCGCCCTCCTCTCCCTCAAGCCTTGCGGGAATATCCGCCTTTATCCTATGGGGATAAGGAATAAAGTACAGCAGCAGAAATATAATTATGGCAATAATAAATACTATCCTTATTTTTCTCATAATCTACACCTCATGTACTATACCCGTAATATCCTTTATTACCTCTCCTGCAATAATAAGACCTGCCACCGACGGTACAAAGGCAACGCTGCCGGGCACAGGTCTTCCGCTTTCTCTTTTTTCGTCGGAAATATTGCCGCCTTGGGGTTTTAAGGGCTTTTCCCTTGAATATACTACCTTAAGGCTGTCTATGCCTCTTTTCTTAAGCTCATGGCGCATAGTCCTTGCAAGAGGACAGACAGATGTGGAATATATATCGGCTACCTCCAAAGCGGAGGAATCTATCTTGTTGCCTGCTCCCATAGAGCTTATAACGGGAACTCCTGCTTTTTTCGCCTGCTCCGCAATTGCCAGCTTGCCTGCGACGGTGTCTATTGCATCCACTACATAGTCGTAATTTGTAAAGTCAAATTCTTCTGCATTTTCGGGCAGAAAAAAGATATTGTAAGTTTTTACAACGGCTTCGGGGTTAATATCCAGTATTCTCTCCTTTGCCACCTCTGTCTTGTATCTGCCTACGGTACTTGTAAGAGCATATATCTGTCTGTTTATATTGGTGTCGGACACTATGTCGTTGTCGATAAGGTCCAGAGCGCCTACACCGCTTCTTGCAAGAGCCTCTGCCGTATAGCCGCCTACACCGCCTATTCCGAATATTGCCACCCTTGAAGCAGCAAGCCTGTCCATAGCGGTGCTGCCAAGGAGCAGCTCAGTTCTGGAAAATCTGTCTGACATTTAATTCACTCCATTTTTACACAGGCTGCGGAAGAAATTTTATAGTTCCGTTTTCAGGATCCATAGACTGTACTATTGCGAGGGATTCCAGTCGGTAGCCTAAGTTTCTTATAATCTTGCCGCCGTTCTGGAAGCCCTTTTCAATGGCGATGCCTATGCCTGCCACCTCCGCCCCTGCGTCGTTCACTATTGATATAAGTCCCTGCAGAGCGCAGCCGTTTGCAAGAAAATCATCTATAATAAGGATCTTATCCTCGGGATTTATAAGTTTTTTGGAAACTATTACCTGATTTTTGCACTTATGGGTAAAGGATTCTACCTCTGCTATGTACATTTCGCCCTCTATATTTATGCTTTTGGACTTCTTAGCAAAAACCACGGGAACATTGAAGTGCTGCGCAACAACGCAGGCTATACCAATGCCCGAAGCCTCTATTGTTATTATTTTATTTATCTCAACGTCTTTAAAACGTTTCTTGAATTCCTTTCCCATTTCGTTGAAAAGCTCAATATCCATCTGATGATTCAGAAAACGGTCCACCTTAAGCACATTGCCCTTTTCCACTACGCCCTGTTCAACTATTTTCTTTTCCAGAAAATTCATACGTCACATTCCTTTCTCTTAAGTTTTACTTCATTTTACACCATATATCGGCAAGTTTCAATTATTTTTTAACTTTTCCCACCGTATTTTAATTAACTGGGCGCATATACTGACTGCTATCTCCGCAGGAGTTCTGCTGCCTATGTCTATACCTATGGGAGCAAATACCCTTTTTATACGCTCCTCGGCTATTCCCTCCGAAGCAAGTCTTTTATTGATATATTCCGTCTTGGCTCTGCTGCCGACTGCGCCTATATAGCAGGCGGACGTACCAAGAGCAAATTTTTCGCACTCATAATCACCCAAATGGTCTCTTGTCATTATGGCAATATAGTCGTTTTCACTTATATCTATATTTATATTGTCATAGTTCATGCAAAGTACATTGTCGGCGTCGGGGAAAAATTTACTGTCGGCATATTCCTCTCTGTCGTCTATAACAGTCACTCTGAAGCCCGTTTTTTTAAGCAGGGGAACGGTTTCCCTTGAAAGATGGCCGCCGCCGAATATATATACCATACCGTCGTAATTAAAGTCCTCGTAATAATATCCATCGTCAATAAAACGATGCTTGCCGCCGTCTGTGTTGTAGCTTATATCTGCGCTGCCCTTGCCAAGAGGAAGAGCGAGCCTGTATGGTCTGCCGTCTTTACAGGCGTCTGTTCCCTTTTTCCCCATATTTCCATTTACAGGGCAAAAAAGAAGCCTTGCGCTGCCGCCACACGCAGTACCAATTTCGGAGGTATCGAAGCTGCAAACAAGAGCTTCCTTTTTATCCAAAAGCTCCTTTGCCTTGAGTATAGCCATATATTCAAGCCTGCCTCCGCCTACTGTACCGTATATTCTGCCTTCATCTCCCACAAGCATATACGCTCCCGTTTTGCCCGGAACAGAGCCCTCCGTGGATATTACGGTGACCATTACGGTATCCTTATTTTTTCTGTCGCTTAGTATTTCAAATAGTTTTTTCATTTATTTTCACCATATATCCGCACACAAGCTGCAATACGCTGCCGCCTATACACCTTGCCTTGTCCGATATTGTAAAGCAGTTTTCATACTCCTCTTTTCTTGGGTCTATATCTGCTATTTTAAGCCCCTTATGGGCATTATAGCCTTCTTTTATCATTCCTCTTATTATTCCGTCTATGGAGGCATATACCTTTGCTTCTCCTGCAAATGCAATTAAATCTCCCTTTTTAACAGAACTGCCTATATCCTTTACTATTCTTATAATACCCTCTGCGGGAGAATGAATTACTCTTTCTGTGGTATATCCGCCTATATTGCCGGGTATTCCCGTATTTTCCGCAGCTTTGCCCTCAGAAATGATTCTGCCCAGATTGTGACCTCTCTGTGTTTCTATTACATAGTCAACATCCTTGCCTGCGGTAAATCCCGGACCGAGAGCTATGGTCAGAGCAGCCATATTTATTTTTGTACCCATATTTTTTTTGGCAAGAATACCGTCCACCAAAATATCGGGTTTGATTTTTAAAACAGCTGATGCGTTTTCGTCAACCAGAACAGGAACATTTTTATTTTTTAAAATACCAAATGCAGCTTCTACGCTTTCCGCTTTAACAGCCTTCATATCCTCAACGGTTTTTTCACCGTCGTAAACAGCCTCGCATACTGCCGCCTGCCGTCTTATGGCAGAGGGGCTTTCCGCTTCAAGGACTATTACGTCAAAGCCTGCCGACCACAGACAATATATTGCGCCTGTTGCAATATCTCCTCCGCCTCTTACAAGTATAAGCGGTTTTTTCATAATACTCCTCCTTACATTTCAAGAGTATATATACCCTCATAGCCCGTTATTTGATTACGATAATTTTTGTATTCCTCCTCAGTCATACGCCATGCAAGACCGCAGCCTGCGGAAATTTTAACGGGCAAGGGTATTATCCTGCCTGGGAGCTTTTCCGCCATAGACTTTTTTTCAAAGGCAAAGGCGTCGGTGGTTTTGGCAAATGTGATTATACGGTATAGCTTTTTTTCTCTCATATTTCCGCCAGCCCTCTCAAAGCTCTTATACCCTCGTCTGTTTCATTTTCACTGTTGAAATGGGAAAAGCTGAAACGCACAGCTCCGATTTTGTCAGTACCGAGAGCCTTATGCATAAGAGGAGCGCAATGAGCCCCTGCCCTTGTGCATATTCCATATTCGGTATAAAGTCTGTCGCACAGCTCGTCGGAGGTCATACCGTCAATATTTACGGTAACTACCGGTACTCTTGTCTGAGCATTTATATCCCCGTATATTTTTATTCCCTTTATATTTGCAATACCGTCAATAAAACGCCGTGAAAGAGCCTTTTCCCTTTCATATATATTTTCAATGCCTGTTTTTTCAATATACTGCAAAGCCGCGTTAAGTCCCGTTATGCCGTGGCAGTTAAGAGTGCCTGCTTCAAGAGCCTCGGGCATGGCGGAGGGATGCTTTTTGTCAAAGCTGTGTATACCGCTGCCTCCCGTGCGCATAGGTCTTATATCTATACCCTTTCGCACATATATACCTCCCGTGCCCTGGGGAGCCATAAGCGCCTTGTGTCCCGTAAAGCAAAGTATATCCACGCCGAGAGCCTCTGCGCTTATAGGTATATGTCCCGCCGTCTGGGCAGCGTCCACTACAAGAAGCAAATTATATTTACGGGTAATTTCCGATATTCTTTCAATATCCGTTACGTTTCCCGTCACATTGGATGCGTGATTTATAAAAACAGCCTTTGTATTTTCTCTTATGCTTTTTTCTATATCGTCGTAATTTATATTGCCAATGTCGTCAGCTTTTATAACGGTCAGCTCTGCGCCGCTTGCGTAAAGAGGTCTTAATACGGAATTATGCTCACATTCCGTTGTAATAACATGTTCTCCCTTATTTACGGCAATATTCACCGCCATATTGAGAGCGTCTGTGGCGTTAAGTGTAAAGGCTATTTCCGAGGGGTCGGATATACCCAGTAATTCTCCAAGCCTTACTCTTGTATCATACACTAGCCTTGACGCGTCAAGGCTTGGCTTATGAGCGCCTCTTGAGGGATTGCCCATAGTATCCAGAGCTTCATATACTGCCTTTTTCACACATTGGGGCTTTCGCAGCGTCGTAGCCGCATTATCAAAGTATATCATGGCTTTATAATAAGAGAAGCGCCAAGCATTTTTTCAGCTATGGCATACATATTGGTAACGCTGCCTACCTTGAGCTTATCGCTGAGACCATAGTGATTAAGACAAGTTCCGCAGGTCATAATTTCAACGCCCTGAGCCTCAAGAGATTTAATATCCTCCAGAGCAGCCGAATCCTCACAGGTCAGCTTTGCGCCGCCGTTGTAGAAAATAATAGTGGAAGGCAGCTCCTCCTGCTGAGTGAGAGCAAATATAAAAGCTTTCATAAGAGCAGCGCCCAGCTCGTCGTCGCCTGTGCCCATATATGATGAGGATATAACTATTAGCTTATTTCCTCTGCTGTCGGGTATACATACCTCTTCCGTCTTTTCCTCGGCTACTGCTTCGCCTATTGTCATAACGACCTTGTAGCTGCCCTCGGAAATTTTCTCGGAGGCTACTCCATAGCCCTTTTGATTTGCCATTTTGGTAAGATTCTGTACTGCTATTTCATTGTCTACAAGAGTTTCCACCTGTCCGCCGCCCTTTAATTCCTTTATGGCGTTTTTGGTCTTTACAACAGGAATGGGACAAGGGTCGCCCATAGCATTTACCTTTATCATATTTATTCTCCTTTTACCAGTATTTCAATATCTTTTTTATCCGTAAGCCTGCCTATTATCCTAGCAGGCATATTTTTGTCAATCATTTCCTTCACCATTTTTTCAGCCTCGTTTTCGGGCAGAGCAATAAGAAGTCCGCCGGAGGTCTGAGGGTCAAACAATATTTCCTCCATGGCAAAGCTCGTATTTTCAAAGTACACATTATCCCCTACAAAGTTTCTGTTCCGCTGTCCTGCAGCTGTCAGCAAAAACTCGTCGGCATGAGCCCTCGCCTCGGAAATATAGGGTATATTGTGGGCATACACATAACAGGAAAGCCTGTTGTCAAGCATTTCGTGAAGATGACCGAGAAGCCCGAAGCCGGTTACGTCGGTGCAGGCGTGTACATTATATTTGCGGCATATCTCAGCAGCGTATTTATTAAGCGTAGTCATTGACTCTATTGCCTCCGCCATGGCTTCCTCAGAAGCCTCGCCTACTCTGTTGGCAGTACATACTATGCCTACGCCCAGCTTTTTTGTAAGCACAAGCACATCTCCCGACTGTCCGCCGTTGTTTTTGTATATTTTACTCGGTTGGACTATACCCGTTACGGAAAGTCCGTATTTCACATCGCTGTCGGCTATGGAATGACCTCCCGCAAGTATTCCTCCTGCTTCCGTTACCTTTTCAGAACCGCCGCGCATTATCTCTCCCAGTATGTTCATATCCATGTTTTCGGGAAAGCAAACTATATTAAGGGCAGTCTTTACCTGTCCTCCCATGGCGTAAATATCGCTCAGAGCATTTGCTGCGGCAATTTTGCCGAAGGTATAAGGGTCGTCTACCATAGGCGGGAAAAAATCAAGGGTCTGCACAAAAGCAATATCCTCTGAAATTTTATACACAGCAGCGTCGTCTCTGCTGTCGTAGCCTACAAGCAAATTTTTATCATAAGGCGCTTTGGGCAGCTTTTCCAGTATCCTAGAAAGCACCCCTGCGCCCAGCTTTGCGGTACAACCGCCGCCTTTACAGAATTCTATTTTATCAGTCATAAACCATACCGCCTATATTTTCAATAAGATATATACTGTCCTTTAAAGAGCATACAAAAGCCTTTATGCCCTTTTTACCCAACATTTCCTTTATTTTCCTGCCCTCTGCTCTCAGCTTTGGGGTATCGCACTTGTTTATAACGGCGTAGTACATTCTATTGCCTACATTTTTCATAGCGCCCTCGTGAGATGAAAGCAGCTTCGCAATATCCTCCGTACTTATTATATGGTTTTCATCAACGCCTAATATCTGCGCCGCTATTTCGCTTCCGTAGCAGCCGTCCTTTAATGTCTTACCAAGAGCGTCTATACCTACAACGCCTATTACCATACTGCTTTCCTTGGGTATAACAGGCTCATAGTCATAAGGCGCTTTACAGGGCATACCTCTTGAACCGTCCGCCTCTACAATAGCAATATCCGCCATTGATATATACTCCTCCATATTTTCCGATCTTGACAGCTTGTTGCCCTCACAGGGCTTGCCCATTACCGCTATGCCGCCTCTGTCCCATATTTTTTTAAGCTGCTCCTTATCTGCGGCATATTTATATCCTTCGGGTCTGTATATATGAGTGGTGGTAGTCATAAGCACATTCATATTGTTTTCGCTGTACATTTCCGCAAGGCAGTACATAAGAGAAGTCTTTCCCCCTGCTCCGACTATGGATATTACAAGGTTTTTCCTGTCAATATCCATAAGCTCGGCGCTGTTTTCACATCTATATAAATATACCTCGTCAATATTTTTGTTTATAATTGACTTGCCGCCCTTATCACCCTGTATTTTCTCCAGCTCTCCTCTCCACTGTGGCGCAAATATACAGGGATTGCATATTTCGTCCTCAGTAGACTTAACTGCGCCAAGACCTCTGTCCGAAGCCAGAAAGCCTGCCGTCAGTCCTATAAGCGTATCTACGCTTATATTGGGCTGGTCGCATACCATGAACATAAGGGCATTGTCCTTGGGGCTTGCCTTCATTCCCTCATGTATAGACGCAGATATGCCCTCATGTGAATGGGAGTTGTAAATATATCTGATATTTTCATACCTTGAGCATATTTTTTCTATTTCATCAAACCTTGAAACCACTATTATATTTTCAATTACATCCTTTAGTTTTTTACGCAATTCAACTGCATTTTCAAGCGCGTATGTAAACACGGGTTTTCCCTTAAGCTCATGGAGCAGCTTGTTCTCATTGCCGTATCTCCTGCCTGCGCCTGCCGCCATAAGTATAACATCAATCTTCATCTTTTATACCTCTGTATACCTTCTCCGATGTTATGGGCAATTCCCTTATTCTTACGCCGACTGCATTATATACTGCATTGGCAATAGCCGGAGGCGGTGTGTTTATAACTATTTCGCCTATTGACTTAGCGCCAAAAGGTCCAGTAGGCTCATAGCTGGATTCAAAATCCACCTCTACGGGACAAATATCCTGTCTTGTCGGTATCTTGTACTGCATAAAGGAATTGGACCTTGTGCCGCCGTTGTCGTTATAATTTATATCCTCGTACAGCGCCATTCCTATGCCCTGTCCTATACCGCCCTCTGTCTGTACTCTTGCAAGATTGGGATTTATTACAGTTCCGCAGTCTACAACTGCCTTATAATCAATAAGCTCCACCTTGCCCGTTTCCGTATCTATTTCTATTTCCACAGCGCCTGCCATAAACGGCGGAGGTGAAACGGGAGAGGCATGACCCTCCGAAGCATACAGCGCATTTGAGCTGTTGCACATAGAGCTGTTGGCAATATCCTTAAGAGATATTTTCTCATCATTGGATATTCTGTATACCTCCTTGCCGTTAAAGTCAACGTCCTTTTCATCACAGCCCATAAGCAAAGCGCCGTATTTCTTTATTTTCTCCGTAAGAGCGGCGCAGGTCTTTACGACAGCCATGCCTGTAATATAAGTAGTGCTGGAGGCATAAGAGCCTGAATCGTAAGGTGACGTGTCAGTATCCACACCCTGTACGACTATGTTGTCTACATCGCAGCACATACAGTCCGCAGCCATTTGCGCCAGTATGGTATCGCAGCCCGTACCCATATCGGACGCGCCTATCATAAGGGAATAGAAGCCGTCGTCATTTACCTTAAGGGCCACAGAGCCTACGTCCAGATTGGATATACATGAACCCTGCAGCGCAAGAGCCATGCCCACTGAGCGTATTTTACCGTTGCCCATATCCCTTGCAGGATACTTGTTGTCCCAGTCTATCATTTCCTTTACCCTGTCCAGACAGCGGTCAAGAGCACAGCTGTTGGCTGTTTCTCCGTAATAGGCAGGCATAACGTCCCCTTCCTTTGTAATATTCATTTCTCTGAATCGGGCAGGGTCTATATCCAGCTTATGCGCCAGCTCGTCTATGGCGGATTCCACAGCAAATATGCCTTGGGGTGCTCCATAGCCTCTGTAAGCACCTGCCGCCATAATATTGGTATACACCACGTCGTATACAAAGCGATAAGCGTCTGCTCTGCTGTATAAGGCAATAGCCTTGTGTCCCGAAAGTCCTACCGTTGTAGGTCCGTGCTCGCCGTATGCTCCCGTATTGGAGAGAGTATACATATCTATTGCCTTTATAATTCCGTCTTTAGTAGCGCCTATTTTCAGCTTTATTTCCATTTCGTGTCTTGGCGAGGAAGCCGTCTGGGTCTCCTCTCTTGTATATACCAGCTTTGAATTCTTGCCTGTCATATATGTGACAAAGGCAGGATAAACCTCCATTACCGCAGTCTGCTTAGCGCCGAAGCCTCCGCCTATTCTTGGCTTTATAACTCTTACGTCGGTCTTGGGAATACCCAAAGCGGTAGCTACAATACGCCTTACATGAAATGTGACTTGTGTGGCGGATACTATGGTGAGCCTGTTATACACGTCTTTTGTAGCGTATGCTCTGAATGTCTCCATCATAGCCTGCTGATTTGCCTGAGTGTGATATGTTTCCTCAACTATGGCGTCGCACTGTGAAAATGCCTTTTCAAGGTCTCCGTTTTCACTTACCTCATGGGCGCAAAGATTTCTCTTATTATCTGCGCCTACGGGACAAAGGGATTTCCAGTTATCCTCCGGATGCACAAGTATTTCGTTATCCTTTGCCTGTCTGAAATCAAGAACAGGCTCAAGAACCTCGTATTTAACCTTTATGAGCTTTAAGGCTTTGTCTACTGCCTTTTCATTTTCTCCGGCAACTATGGCGACAGGGTCGCCTACATATCTTACTCTTTTTTCAAGTATAAGCCTGTCGTAAGGACTAGCCTCGGGGTAGGTCTGTCCTGCATTTGTAAAACGGTTGTTAGGTACGTCCTTATAGGTATATATTGCCTCTATGCCCGGCACTTTTTCGGCTATGGAGGTATTTATATCATCAATAAGGGCGTGGGGATGAGGACTTCTCAGCAACTTTATAATAAGGCAGTCCTTGGGAGCAAGGTCATCACAGTACACAGGCTTGCCCGTTACCAAAGTCATAGCGTCCTTTTTTCTTATAGGCTTATTTATGGCTTTACTTTCACTCATCTGCCTTCACTCCCCTCTTGTAGGCAATATATTTCTTGACAGCTCTGAATTGTCCCGTATAGCCAGTACACCGACAGAGATTGCCGGAAAGATATTCCTTAATATCGTCATCTGAGGGATTTTCAATATCTCTTTCCATAGCAAGCACATTCATAATAAATCCGGGATTACAGAAGCCGCATTGTTCTGCGCCCTCGTCTGCCAGAAATTCGCCGAACTCCGCCGCCTCCTTCCGGAGACCCTCAAGAGTAGTTATATGCTTGCCGTCGGCTCTCATAAGAGGTAGAGTACAGGAAAGTATAGGCTTGCCCTCCAGCCATACAGTACAAAGTCCGCAGTTAGAGGTCTCGCAGCCTCTTTTTATACTGTAACAGCCCTTATCTCTTAAATATTCAAGCATTGGCGTATCAGGCTCTACATTATCAATTATTAATTTATCATTTATCCATAATTTGATTTCCATAACGCACCTCTATCTTTTCCACAGTCCTTTTTATAAGAACCTCTGCAATATGTCTTCTGTACTCTGCGCTTGCTCTCATATTGCTTTCGTAGTCAAAGCTCTCCGCCGTCTTTTTTGCATAGTCTTTCAAATCCCTGCAAGCGTCAATGCCGTCTGTCCTTATATCAGCCTTGGCAGGTCTTGCGCCTATGGCTGTCGTTATGATGTCTTCGCCTATGGCTACGGCGCAGGTCACAACGGGAAAATCCGTAGACTGATTTCTGAAGGAGGAATAGGCAAGCCTAAGAGGCTTTTTCTTAACTATGATGCTCACAAGTATATCGTCGTCATAGGGCATTTTGGCAAACTCATGCATAGGCACAATGCCGCCCTTGTACAGCTCCACATAGGAGTCCATTACTATAAACATACTCAGCACATCGGAAAAGCCAAAGCGACCGAATATACTTCCGCCTAGGGTTACGCAATTTCTGAACTGAGTTCCCACAATATGTCTGAGACTTTCCTTAACGGCGCCGTCGGTATAGTCGTTAAGTTCCTTGTGATTTTCTATATCGCTGAGACACACCATAGCGCCTATTCTGAATTCCTCGTCGTTCTCCGTTATTTTGTCAAGACACAGTCGGGAAATATCTATAACCGTTCCCCATTGTCTTTTTCTCAGCTTAAGCCAGCCGTTGCCTGCAACTATAACATTGTTTTTTTTCTGATTAAGCTCGTAAGCCTCCTCAAGGCTTTCGGCAAAAATATAATCATTACATCTCAGCATACCTATCCTGCCTCTCTGAAAATATTCTTCTATTGTAATTTTACAATAAAACCGCAAAATTTACAATAAAAAATACGGCATAAACCAAAATAGTTTATGCCGTATAATAATCAAATTTTTATGCTTTTACTTCTGTCTCTGCTTCCGCCTTTTTATCCTCATCGCCCTTTGGGAGAACAATATTGAGTACAATGGCAACAACAGCCGCAGGAACTATACCAGAGCCGCCGAATATAAGTGAAATAAATTCGGGCAGCTTAGCAAGAGCGTCTGCATTTGCGCCAAGACCATAGCCAAGACCCAATGCAACGGAAATGATAGTTACATTTCTTGCTGTAACAGGCCACTTTGTAACAAGCTGAATACCGCTGACAACTATTGATGAGAACATCATAACCGCAGCGCCGCCAAGAACCGGCTGAGGCATTATTGAAACAAGAGCCGCCAGCTTCGGGAATAATCCGCAGAGAATAAGGAATATAGCGCCCATAGAAAGAGCAAAAAGGTTTACTACCTTAGTCATGGCTACAAGACCTACATTCTGAGAGAATGAAGTATTGGGGAGTACGCCGAAAAGCGCTGCAAAGGATGAACCCAAGCCGTCGCACATAACGCCGCCTGAAAGCTCCTTATCAGTTGCCTCTCTGCCAAGACCGCCCTCTGTGATACCTGAAATATCGCCGACTGTTTCAACAGCCGTAACTATGAACATAATAAGCATAGGCGCAATAGCCTTCGGTGAAAATACAAATTTGACTGTCTCGCCTGTTGCATCCTTAAGGAAATATAAAGGCTTGGGAATAGAGAACCATGCTGCGTCCCTTACCTTTGCCCAGTTAAGCACCCACGCCTTTGTAACCTCCTCGCCTGTTTCGGGATTGAGCATAGTGGTGGGAAGTATCTGAGCCATAATTGCAACTACTATGTAACCGACAATAATGCCGAAAAGAATTGAGGATACACTAAGCATACCCTTAGTACCGTGCTTTAAAGCAATTATAACAATAAGCACTACAAAGCCTACAAAAAGATTTTCAAGTGAGCCGTAGTCAACAGCGCCGCTGCCGCCTGCAAATGAAGCTACACCTACTGCTATAAGTGAAAGACCTATTGAAAGAACCACAGTACCTGTAACAACAGCGGGGAAAAACCTTCTTAAGGGCTTTAAGAAGCTGCCCAGTATAGTTTCAAATATACCGCCTATAAATGAAGCCGCCATAATCGCGCTATAAGCAACGACACCGCCGCCCATGACTGAGGCTATACTTCTGCTGACGCCTATAAAGCCTGAGCTTGTACCCATAATTATAGGAAGTCTTGCGCCTACGGGACCAATAGTAAAGAGCTGCACAAGTGTAACTACACCTGCTATAAGCATAGCATTCTGCAAAAGTGCTATCTGGAGCTCTGAGCCGGAAGCTATACCGCAAGCGCCCGTTATTATAAGCAGAGGCGTAAGATTACCTACGAACATCGCCATAACGTGCTGCAAGCCAAGAGGTATAGCGGTTTTTAAAGGCAGCTTGCCTTCAACGCTATAAATGTTACCCATTTCCTTTGACATTGTTTTGTCTCCTTTTCTTAAAAATAATATAGTGTTTATTATAACCGCTATTCGACAAAATGTAAATATTTTTTTCAAAAAAAATTAAGAAATTTTTAATAAAGCGTAAAACGCCGCTACAAGGCAGCCTATATTTTAAATCATCAGTCATTGTTCAGAGCGTCAAATTTCATTTTCATGGTAGGGTTGTTCTTTGTCAGCTTCTTTATGGTAAGCTCCTCGGCTTTATTATTGGCAAGCCTTAAATTATTCTCAGAGGAAAGAAGATTTTCCTTTATTTTCATAAGGTGGTCTATTGTCTTGTCTATTTCATCTATGGCAGTCTTGAATTTTCTGCTTGCCAAATCGTAGTTATAGGCAAATTTGCTTTTAAATTCCATAAGACTGTTTTCAAAATTGGTTATATCTATGTTCTGACTTCTCATAACGGCAATTTCACGTCTGTATTCAAGGGAATTAAGCGCCGCATTGCGCAAAATAGTGATTATAGGAATAAAAAACTGAGGTCTTATAACGTACATTTTGGGATAGCGGTAGGATACGTCAACTATTCCCTCGTTATACAGCTCGTTTTCAGCCTCAAGAAGAGATACAAGTATTGCATATTCGCATTTTTTCTCGTTTCTGTCCTTATCCAGCTCCTTTAAAAAGTCCTCGTTTTTCTTTTTTGTAGCCGTTGTATCCGCTTCATTTTTCATTTCAAACATTATAGAGAGGATCTCCGTTCCGTCATCATCCTCTTCCCTATATATGTAATCTCCCTTGCTTCCGCTTCTGGAATCGTTGTCCTTTTCAAAATAAGCGTTCTTAAAGGCTGTGGCGCGAAGTCTGTTGAATTCATATTCACAGTGCTTTTCAAGGCTTTCGCCTATCATTTTTGTGGAAAGTTTCGCCTTAAAGTCCTTGTAATATTCTATCTGACTTTTCTGCCCCTCTATTTCCTTATCCTTATCCGCAATTATTTTATCCTTTTTACGCTCGGCTTCAACTACGGCAAGCTGCAGCCTGCTCTCGCTGTTATTTATTTCTGCTTTCAGTTTTTCTATTTCGCTGTTCTTTTCGGCGATTATGCCGTTCTTTTTGCTCTCTATTTCGGCAACGGCAAGCTGCTTTTCGCTTGTATTCCTGCTTATTTCTGCCTTAAGAGAGGCTATCTCGTTATCCCTTTCAGCTATTTCCTTGTCCTTGTCGGCAAGCTTGTCCTTGTATTCTCCCTCTGCTTTTACCTTTACAAGCGCCATCTGACTTTCCTTTTCGGAATTGATTTGCCTTTCTCTTTCGGCAATATCCTTTGCAAACTCCTTATCCCTTATTTGCTTTACAATAGCGGCATAACCCGATTCGTCTACCTGAAACACCTTGCCGCAGTTAGGGCATTTGATTTCCTGCATATTTATTACCTCCTTTGTGATATATACACAATTATAGCATATTATCTCCTGCCCGTCCACATAAAGGCAGGGCGAAAAATTTCAGCAAAAAAGATGCTGTCGCATTATGACATATTAAAAAAGGCATAATACGACAGCTTTATTTGATTTATGAGTAAATTTTTGTTTATCTTAATAGAAATTTTTTTGTTTTAAAACGACCCTTCCACCATTTCTGCGTAATGCAAGCATTACTTGAAATGGTCCCCCTCCCCTTCGACGCCTTGCAATAAAACACGTTGCGTTTTATTGCAAGGCTAGGGGAGGCTGGGTATTGGCAACAGTCCTTTTACTCTTCATTTCTTCTTTCACAGTATCTGTCTAATCTCAGCTTCATCACGGCTACGGTGGGAACGGCAAGCACAAGTCCCCACAATCCGAAAAGCCTGCCTGCCACGGCAAGGGAGATTATAATCATAAGAGGGCTTAGCTTAACGCTGTCCCCTACTATTTTCGGCACAATAAAGGCAGTATCGATTTGCTGGAGAATACCTATCACTATTATTGCATATATGGCTCTTATTGGCTCTCCGCTCAGCAGCGCCATAATTATTGCAAGAACATAACCCAGAAGACAGCCGAAATAGGGTATTATATTCAAAAATCCGCTTACTATACCTATAAATACCGCAAAGGGTATCTTTATAACAGCAAGTCCCAGACTGAGAAGCGACGACATTATAACAGCGTCTGTAAGCTGTCCTCTTATATATCCCGAAAGCACGGTGTCAATATCTCTTGTCAGTTCCATAATATAAGCTATCAGTCCCTTGGGCAGTATTGCGCTGCTGTATTTTCCGAGCTTTTTTAGTATTTCCTCTCTGTCCTTTACAAAATAAAAGGATACCAGAATACTGAGAAGCACAGTCACTATTTTGTTTCCTATATTTTTTACATAGCCGAAAGCATTTGCCGCAAGCCTTTGGGCAATACTTCTTAAGGACAGCAGTCCTCTGTCTATATTTTCGGAAACAAAGCCAAGTCCTATCCTACCGAAAAACATATCTGCGCTGTGTCTGAACCTGTTTATATTATCTGCGTAAATGCTCATTCTTTCGGCAATGCTTTTCATATATCCGTCTTTGCCGAAGCCTGCGCTTAAAACACACAGTAGCCCCAATATTATCAATGTAAGTAGAACTGCTCCGTAGGTTGCTGCAACGGCGTATTTTCTTCCCATCTTAAATCTGCGCTGAACAAACTCCGTTATCGGCAGAATAACATAAGCCGCCGCAAAGCCTCCTATTATAACGGAAAACACGGAAAATATCCTGCCTGCAATATCTACCGCCACCGAATAAATTCCTGCCATATTCGCAAGGGTATACGCCAATATATCTATAATATACTTGGCAATATATATGCAAATAAATGTAAATATGGCATAAAAGCTCAGCTTGAACCAGCTTTTATCCCAAGGCGGATTCATAGGCAGCACCTTACTTCATCTGTTTTAAAACCTCTGAAATAAAATTACACATTCTTTCTATTGAGGAAATGCTTGCCCTTTCCATAGGCGTGTGAATATCATAGATGTCAGGACCTATGGAGAGCATATCCATATCGGGAGCCTTTTCCGATAGTATACCGCACTCAAGTCCTGCGTGTATGATTTCTATAACAGGCTCTTTGCTGAACATTTCTCTGTATATCCTCACAAGCATATCCCTCAGTGGAGAATCTGACTTATACTCCCATGCAGGATAATCTCCTCTGTAAGTAGTTTTGCCATTATATTTATTTCCTATACTCTCTATTTCGCTGTAAACCGCCAGCTTTTCAGCCGTAAGAGCGCTCCTTGCGGCGCAGAAAATACCTATTTCATTTTCATACGTCTTAACTACGCCTATGTTGTTGGACGTTCTTACCATATTAAGCTCAGTATCCATGGCAATTACGCCGTTAGGTATTTCTTTGATTGCATTTATGAAATTACAGGCTGATTTACTGCTCAATACCTTGTCATATTTTTCCGTCGGGACAAAAGATATTTCAATACCGGAATCCGTAGCTGCAAATCTTTCCTTTATATCTGCTAATTTTTGTGAGAGCTTTGCCTTAATGCTTTCAAAGCTGCGGCAGCATACCGCGGCTTTACTGTCACGGGGTATGGCATTTTCCTTTGCTCCTCCCGATACCGTACATAAAAAGCAGTCCTCGCCGATAACAGCCTCCAAAAGTTCATTCATGAGCTTGTTGGCATTTGCTCTTCCCTTATTAATATCAAGTCCCGAATGACCGCCCAGCAGTCCCCTTATTGTAATTTCCCCAAAGCAGTCATAAGGCGGGGCAATATATTCCACACCTATATGGACGGCAGGCTTACGGCCTCCTGCACAGCCTACGGTAAACACTCCTTCCACCTCGGAATCTATATTTATAAGACGTCTGCCGCTGAGTTCGGAAATATTCAGAGCGGCTGCGCCGGACATAGTTGTTTCCTCCTCGGTGGTAAAGACCACCTCCAAAGCAGGATGCTCTGCGCTGTCATCGGCAAGCAGAGCCATTGCCATTGCCACGGCAATACCGTCGTCTGCGCCCAAAGTAGTACCCTCGGCATGGATAAAATCCCCGTCATACACTACATTTATAGAATCCTTTTCAAAATCGTGCAAAATATCCGTATCTTTTTCGCACACCATATCAAGATGTCCCTGTATTATAACGGGAGCGCTGTTTTCATAGCCTTTTGAAGCAGGCTTTTTAATGATAACATTGTTGTTGCTATCCTGTATTGTTTCAAGTCCAAGAGATTTCCCGAAAGCCACGGTATAATCGCTTACCGCCTTTTCATTTCCCGAACCTCTTGGGATTTTATTGATTTTCTCAAAATAATACAATACCTTATCCTTGTTCATAATTACCTCCATAAATACCTTATATAAATATATTGACCCTCCCTTACAGAAATTATAAAGGAGGGTCGTTTTTAATTCTTGAAGCTATGGATAGGAGCAGGTATCCTGCCGCCTCTCTTTATAAACGCCTCACAGCTAAAGCTGTTTACAGGCATAACGGGAGCATAGCCCAGAAGTCCGCCAAATTCAACGGTATCTCCTACCTTTGCGCCTATTACGGGAATTATTCTTACTGCGGTAGTCTTGTTGTTTATCATACCTATTGCCATTTCGTCGGCAATAATGCCCGAAATCGTTTCCGCAGACGTATCCCCGGGTATAGCTATCATATCAAGACCTACTGAGCATACGCAGGTCATAGCCTCCAGCTTTTCAAGAGTAAGGGCTCCTGCGTTTACGGCGTCTATCATGCCGTGATCCTCGCTGACGGGAATAAATGCACCCGAAAGTCCGCCTACATAAGAGCTTGCCATTACTCCGCCTTTCTTAACGTTGTCGTTAAGTATGGCAAGAGCGGCGGTAGTACCTGGAGCGCCTGCCTGTTCAAGTCCCATTTCGTTGAATATCTCGGCAATACTGTCGCCTACGGCAGGTGTGGGTGCAAGTGAAAGGTCTATTATACCAAAGGGAATACCCATTCTCTTGCTTGCCTCCTGTGCCACAAGCTGACCGACTCTTGTTATTTTAAAGGCTGTTTTCTTGACAGTTTCGCAAAGAGTTTCAAAATCAGCTCCTCTTACGCTCTCCAAGGCTCTCTTTACAACGCCGGGACCGCTTACGCCTACGTTTATTACAAGGTCCTTTTCTCCTACGCCGTGGAAAGCGCCTGCCATAAATGGATTGTCCTCTACGGCATTGCAGAATACAACAAACTTGGCGCATGCCATAGAGCTGTTATCCCTTGTAAGAAATGCCATTTCCTTTATTATCTCGCCTATTCTCTTGACGGAGTCCATGTTGATTCCGCTTCGTGAGCTGCCTACATTTATACTGGAGCATATTCTCTCCGTTTCGCTAAGCGCTTCGGGAATACTGTTTATAAGCTCCTTATCCGCTTTTGTAGAGCCCTTCTGCACCAGCGCCGAATAGCCGCCTATAAAGTTGACGCCTACCTCCTTTGCCGCCTTATCCAGCGTCTTTGCTATCTCCACATAAGAAGAAGTGCTGCAGGAGCTGCCTATAAGAGATATAGGTGTAACGGAAATCCTCTTATTTACAATAGGCACACCGAATTCCTTGCCTATCTCATCTCCTGTCTTTACAAGGTTTGCGGCATTTTTTGTTATCTTGTCGTATATTTTATCCTTAAGCCTGTTTATATCCGTATCTATACAATCCAGAAGATTTATACCCAATGTTATTGTTCTAACATCAAGGTTTGCCTCCCGAATCATTTTATTTGTTTCCTGAACCTCAACTCTTGAAATCATAATAACCTCCGAAGTTAAATACGGTGCATTGAATTGAATATATCTTCTCTCTGGAGTCTTATATCCACACCTATTTCGCTGCCCAAAGAATTAAGCTGGTCAACGACCTCTTCAAAACGGTGACAGCAGGTCGAAAGGTCTACTACCATCATCATATTGAACCAGCCTGAAACTATGGTCTGTGAAATATCCAATATATTTATTCCGTCCTCTGCAAGATAAGAGCATACCTTTGCTATAATGCCAACGCGATCCTTACCCAATACTGTGATTATACCTTTCATCATAGAGCCTCCTATTGAATATTGCATTTATAATAACATACTTCGCGGCTTTTTTCAATAATTTTATTCCACTCTCTTGCCGTTTACGATAATTCTGTAACGGTCGTTGGAAACATCGCAGGTCACAAGCGTTACTACTGCGCCTCCTCCGCTTATTATATTGTCCGGCGCAGATATAGAGTGCATAGATTTATCTGCTATACTTCTTACAAGACCCACTCTTTCCTCTGCCTTATCCTCGTAGGCAAGAGCCGCGGCATAGGGCTTATCCTTATAGACTGAAAATATCTCGTACTTTCGCCTGCCCTCGGGAGTGTATATATAGAAAAAGGGGTATTGCCTGCAATATTCAGCATTTTTATACTCTACCAATCTTCTGAACATAGAGCCGTCGTTCATGCTGTGACCGTATATTATGGTCTGATAGCTGTCAAAGGCAGGAGTTCTGTAATCGGCAAATATACATCCCGCTATATTTCTGCTGCCGTTAAACGTTGTCTTAAGATAATCCTCATTGTCACGGCTTTGTACTAGGGGATAGCTTATATTGCCGTCACAGGCATAGAGCCAGCCTATAAAATCGCCGTTTAAATTCTTAAGACTTTCATAATCAACTTCTATAAAATCCTTTTCCTCTGTTTCGTCGGTATATGTGTGCAAATCGGTATATTCTGTTTCGGCTTTTTTGTACTGCATAGTGGCTGATATAATATAAATAAGGGCAATTACTATTACAACCACGCAAATAATTCTTATAACGTTTCTTTTCATGCTTTCACCCTACAAGTCGGCAAATAATTGATACCGTCAAAATAGGGTCGTCTCATGTCTTATGTGACAACCCTATTTTAATTATTCTACCTTTTCAATTTCATCTATGGACTGAGCCTCGGCGTTTTCGTCAGCTTCATTTATCTCGTCGTAAACGAGAGAGTATACTGCGTAGGCTGAGCCCTTGTCTATAACGGTTCGTGGATTTACGTTGGGAATAGTATCTCCCCACAGATTCAGAAGAGCAGCATAGCTTTCCTTTGCATAGGGCTTTATATCCTCTGCTCTGGCGTAGTCTTCCAATACGGCTGTATCCGTATTCAACTCAACGCCTGCGCTTTTCAAGGCTCTTGCCGTAATAGTGCAAAGGTCCTGGAGGCTAAGAGCTGCTGACGGGTTAAAATTACCCTTGTCATCGCCTGTAATTATGCCTAATTTCTTTGCTGTGAAGATTGCGGTTGTGTCTGAGCTGAGTACGTCTACATCAAAGAATGTCTCGCCCATATTTTCCGCATATTCTCCGCCTATTGTCCTTACTATACCGTATGTAAAATCATATCTTGAAATATTGTCTGTATTTCCGCCGCTGAATGAAATAAGCTCTGATATATCGCTTCCGCTTTCTCTTAAGCCTTTTGCTATCATATAAGCCACTATCTGAGCGCCGTAGTGATTAAGGTGGGTATTGTCATGACCCTTGTCGCCCTTTGCTACGTCCTTATATATGGCGTGGAACGCTGCCGTACCGTCAAGACCCTCGTCATTGTAAAGCTCTGCCGTAAGCTCTGTGGCATCAACACAGGGAATATCAAGTTCCTTTGCAAGCTCTCTTACGCAGTCGTCATAAAGCCCGTGAGTGTCCTTTACAGTACCGTCCTCATTAAATGAACGTCTTGATATAGGCGTAATGAGTATAGGCTTTGCGCCCTTTTTCTCTGCTACCTTTATATAATTGGTATAAAGAGAGTTCTTGAAAGAGCCTTCTGTGTCCTTATCGCCTTCGGGGTCTGTATATCTGTTTTGTATATCCTCTTCGCTTGACTTCTTGGCGTCGTTATGTCCGAACTGAATAAGAAGATAATCTCCCTTTTTTAAAGACTTGAGAAGCGTCTGATATTCCTCCTCAACAGTAAGGCTTTTGGAGCTTCTGCCCGACTTGGCAAGGTCCACTACCTCCGTATCCGGCGTATATTTGCCTAAATACATACCCCAGCCCGCTCTCGGAACTGCATAATTATCATCGCTGCCATATTCGCAGGCTGTGGAATCGCCTACTATGTAAATTTTGCTCTTTTCCTCCGCCATTGTATTCACTGCTCCCATATTCATTGTAACAATAACGGCAGACAACAGTGCTGCCGACAATTTCTTTATTCGCATGATATACCTCCTTAAAAACAAGGGCTGTAAAAACAGCCCTTAATCGTGTCGATAAAATCGACACTCTTGAAAGAAATGCTTTTTGGCATTTCTTTCAGTTATCTGTAGTAGGAACCAGCCGTGTTTTCCGCAATTTAGGCATAAATGCCTAAATTACAGAAAAGTTCCTGTCCTCAGGCGGGCAAAGCTCGCCTTGCGGATTAAAGTCTGCGACGCTTTTTTCACAAGCTGTTCTTTATTTTAATTTATATTTACCGTCAAAATATTGTTTTTTGACAGTCTGAAAGGCTGTTCACACAGCCTTAATTTTATTTATCACTTTTTTCCTCTGAATAGCTTTCGTCAAAGTCCTCTGCATCGTAATCGTCAAAGTCTTCGTAATCATAGTCCTCATAGTCCATATCATCCAGCTCTGACCAATCGTCGTATGCAAATTCATCAGCCTTATCCTTCAGCTTGATAACAATAATAACTATTGCCACTAAAACAACGGCAATGCCTATTCCCGCAAAAATAAGGGTCTTCAGCTTATTGTCCTTTTCTACCCTTTTAAGCAGCTGCTTCATCTCCTCGATAGCGTATTCCGCTTTCATAAAAATCCCTCCTAATAATTATTGAATTTCTTAAATCTTTTTTCTTTGTTCCTGTACTCGTTGTATTCCACAAAGGCCCGCCTCATCATCTGCTTTTCATCATGGAATTTAAGCAGATAATAGGCCTCATGTTGCTTATAAAAGCCGGCATCCACAAAGAATTCTTCTGCCTGAGGCTTACAATAAAACGAATCGGTTATCATAAGATACCAGTGTACCGTCTTATTGACCATATCATTGGTCCCTCTGAAGGTATACTGAGTTTTACCGATGTATTTTATTATTTCCGCATCCGAATCAGTTTCCTCCTTTACTTCTCTCAGGGCTGTCTGTTTATAAGTCTCGCCGTTTTCTACTGTTCCCTTTGGCAAGACCCAACCCATATATCTTCCATTTTGGTTTTTATAAAGCAACAGAACCTTACCATTATGAATTACCACGCCGCCGCAGCTAACAGCATCAATCATGATAATTACCTCCGATTCTGTCGGGGTTCTCCCCAACCAACTATAATTGATTATAGTATAACATAATCGGAATATAATTTCAATAGATAATAACCTCTTTGACAAAAAATATTATTATCTGTAAATTTATGCGTTTTTTTATTTTAATCTCAAATCCTCGCCTATAAATTTATAAATTTTAAAATTTCCCGTGATTCTTGAAAATATTCTTTCGGAATAGGTCTTGTTAATATCCGCAAGGCTTAGATTTGTGGATATAACTATGGACTTCCTGTTCAGAAGCCTTGTATTTATAATATCGAAAAGCTCCGGAATAGTGCCTGCGTTTACTCCCTCCGTACCCAAATCGTCTATTACAAGAAGGTCGCAGTCGTTGAGAAGCATTATTGCTTCCGCCTCCTTTTCGTTTTCCCTGCCGAATCTGAAACGAGTAAGGCAGGAAAACAGCTTATATGCGCTCATATATACCACAAAATAGCCTCTGTCTATAAGGCTTTTAGCTATACAGTTGCACATAAATGTCTTTCCTAGTCCCGAATTGCCGTAGAAAAGCATATTTATAGGCTCATTGTCTATGTTATCAACGGCAGCTGTGGTCTCCATAACTATATTGAGCATATTTTCATAAGGAGAAATACCGTCGCTGCCCTTTTCCCTTGAAAATCTGTCGTATTTAAAGCTGTCAAAATTTTCAATATCCAGCATAGCGCTTATATTGGAAAGGTCATAGAGCTTATCGGCAAGTCTTTTGTTGAAGCATTCGCATCTTTTAGAGCCGACTACTCCCGTATCCTTGCATATTTCGCACTTATACCGAGGTTCAAGAGCTTTGGAGTTTAAGCCCATTTCCGCTAAAATACCTTCCTTTTCGCCGTTGAGCCTTTCTATATTCTCCTTAAAGCTGTCGTTATTTTCTCCCGAAACAGCGTTTTTAAACAGCTTTACGCCCTCCTGCATTATCTCTGAGTCTATCTCCGCAAGGCGGGGAGCTTTGCCGTATATTTTATTTTTAAATGCCACGGCTTTGCTTTCGGCATACTCTCTGTCTCTTTCATATTCCTCAAACACGGCGGCGTAAATTTCATCCCTGGTCATACTTATTTGCCTTCTTCCTTGCAAGTATTTTCTCTATTTCCTCATCGGAATATATTCTCTGTTCATAATTTGTAAAGGCATTATTCTGCTTGGGCGTACCCTTATTTGCGCCTTCGCCCTTTGCGGCAAATTCGCTGTCCGCCTTTTCCACCGCCCTTACTGTACGTATATCGTTTTTATACCAGTTTTCAATAATTTTGTCCGTGTAGGAAAAAGCTGCTTTTCCTGTATTTTCTATGGTCTTGGAGCAGGCTATTTGTATAACCTCTACGGGCATTTTATAGTCCAGTATCCATTTATCTATGTACTTTCTGTCGTTTGCCGTAGGTCCTCTGTCCGTTATGCCGTAGGCTCTCAGTATTTTGCCGTAGCTTGTGAATATGCTAAGATAATCGGCGGCGGCTTCGCTTGTGGATATGCCTCTTTCCGCCAAATCCATAGCCGTTTTTTCCATATATCTTATGGGCTTATTGTTGTTGGAGCAGTATGTCACTATCACAATTATAACATCCATGGGAAGTCCCATAGAGTCATACATACCCATAAGAATTTCACTTTCCTTGGGCGTAAGAGGTCTTGCCATAAGCCTTTCGGAAATAGCAAGCAGCTCTCTTGCCGCCTTGTCGTTTTCAAGTATCTCAGCTATATCCCTAGGGGAATATCCCGACTTCTGTACAGCAGGTTTTACAGGCTTCTGCTCCGCAGGCTTTTGCTCTGTTTCCTCGGAAATACCAAGAAATTCCACAACAGGCTCTTCTCTGTTTCCGCTTAGTCTGACAAGTCCCTTGTCCTTCCAGTATTTCCAAGCCTTTATTACTTCGCTTTCCAGTATGCCCAGCTTCTTCGCTATATAGGAATTATCTACGGACTTTCCCTCGTTTCCGCATCTCAGGGCATATATGTACACAAGGGAATACACGGGAGAAGGCGGTTCTGCCATATATTTATCTATGAACTTGTTGTCAAGCACCGTATAATCTCTTTTAATATTGAATTTAATATTGCTCACAAGCCTCCTCCTTTCTTTTATTATATATTATATATATTACCACATTACCGTACAAAAATCAAACGCCGCTTTGATGCATTTCTTTTCTAAGCCTCGGTCTTATAAGTGAGAAAAATACAGTTATTGTAAAAAGCGAACCGACTATATCCGATATGGCACAGGCATAGAATATATTTTCAAGGCTTGTTACCATAGGCAGTACAGCCACAAACACAATATAAAGTATTTTTCTGAAAAAAGAAACGGGAAAAGCATATTTTATCTTTCCCATAGCCGTAAGACCGTCTACAACGGCATACTGCACAGCCACGCCAAGTATACCCAGAGTATATCTCGATAGAAATTCCGAAGCAAGCCCTATGGTATCATTATTCCTGCTGAACACTCTTACAAAAAGGTCGGGTATCGTCTGAGAAAGTATAAGAAGTATACCCAGATATGCGGCACACAGCAAAAACACGTATTTAAAGCTATCCATTACCTTTTTGTAATTTCCCGCTCCGTAGTGAAAGCTGAAAAGCGTTCCGCAGCCTGTCGTAACGCCCTGACCCGGGTTGTTTACAAGTATCATAAAGCTCTGTATTATAGCTGCACAGGCTATATATTTATCTCCCGTAAGCTCACCGCCGTAGCGTCTGAGCTGTACGTTGAGAAGCACTATCATAAAATTGTCAAGGAGAGTTATGAGAAATGACATAATGCCTATGGACAGTATCCTGCCCACAGTCCTTACGTTATAACTGCCAAGTCCTATATTTACAGTCAGCTTTTTGCATATAAGGAATCTGAGCACATAGACCATAGTGCATATCTGTGAAATAACTGTGGCTATGGCAGCGCCCTGTACTCCCATGTCAAGACCGTATATGAATAAGGAATCTAAAATTACATTTACAACAGCGCCCAGTATTACCGAAATCATACCCTCTCTTGCATAGCCCTGCGCCAATATAAACTGATTCATGCCCATACCCATAAGAGATGCAAATGTGCCGGATATGTATATGGTGAAATAAGTCGACGCAAGGGGATATATGTTGTCGCTTGCTCCCAGCATATACAAAAGCTCTCTTCTGAAAATAAGAGCAAGAGCCGTAACGCCTAGGCTTATGACGACAAGCATAAGTACGGAATTGTTTATTGCTCTTTGAGCCTGCTGTCTGTCGCCTCTGCCTATGCTTATGCTCATAAGAGACGCTCCGCCTATGCCTACCATAAAAGCAAAGGCTGTAACAGCCGTAAGGGCAGGAGCGCATATTCCTATTGCAGCAAGAGACAGCTCTCCCGTATTCTCAATATTACCGACAAATATCCTGTCCACTATACTGTACAGTATGTTAAAAAACTGAGCAAGCATAGCGGGTATGCCAAGTCTTAGCACCAGTCCTGCTATTGACCTTGTGTTAAATTCCTTTTCCATATACTCACCTAAAAAAGCCAAAATCTGCTGAACTTTTTTAAGTATAGCAGATTTCGGCTTTATTGTCCATTATTTATTTTTATCCTGCAATATCCGTAAGCTGCAGTCTTATATTTTTCATATCGGGCTGTCTGTCATACATAATGAAAACATTACTGTCGTAGCCGTAGAGCAGTCCTGTTTCTTTATCCGAAGGACCGGACACTCTCCATGGTAAAAGCATAAGATTCACCCTCTTGTAGCACGCCTGCTTAAGCATAGCCGAAAGCTCCGACAGACCTCCCTCTATATCGGTGCTTATAATATTGGAATCAATTATTTCCAGATTTTCCTTTTCAAAAATAATAGGCAAATACCCTGAGAATAAATTCAAAATATTTTCTGCATTGCCATATTCCAAATTCTTGAAAAGAAGCACATCCATAATATCCTCACCGTATAATTTATTTATTCCTCTTCGGAATTCCTTTTTAACGCCTGTCGTATCCGCAAAATACATTTTATTGGCTATATATACATCAACGCCCTTTTCTTTGTCGGCTATTGTCTTAAGAGCATTTATATTAAATACGGCATATCTGTCAATATGTATTCCCAGCTTATTTTCAAGAGCTTCAATGACCCCTTCTCTGTTCTCTCCCATAAAGTCATAGCGCAGGCTCATATTCTCCCCGAGCTTTGCTTCCGTAGGTATGGACAGTACGGATATACCGCTCTGACAGTTTATAATCATAGCAAATTCCGCCAATGGCTTCGGCGTATCAAGCGTACCTATAAGAAGTACATTATTTCCATAAGAAAAATAAAGCTCATCGTTAGGCAAAAAATTACTTTCAACTCTGCTCTTGACAGCGGAAACACCGTCATTTACAACATTTGCGCCGTATACAAGGCTGCCTGATACAATTATGGCGGCTGCAATACCAAGAATTATTGAATAAATACTTACTTTACCCTTTTTTATTGCCGTAAACCGCCTCATCATAAGCCTTTTGCTGCCGCTCATATAAGTCATAAGATTTCCAGACTTATTTACGGAATTCAAGGCTATATCAAGAAGCATATTCATATAGCTGCGGCGCTCCTGCGCTGTCATATTTTTAGACAGCGCATTATCACAGGATACCTCGCAGTCCTCGTCTATACACTTGGCGGCAAGGTATACAATAGGGTCAAACCAATGTATACAACTAATGACCATTACAAGCCATTTGTACAGAATATCCCTGCGTTTGTAATGGGTAAGCTCGTGCTTTAGTATATATGATAAACTCTCCTCTGAAATATCCGTATCCGGCAAAAATATAATAGGTCTGAATACGCCTGTCATAAGCGGCGAATCAAGCATAGCTGTTTTTCTCAAGGCAACCGACCTTGGCAAGCCTTCAGCCGAAAAATCATGGGAGCTTTTGTATATTGTCCTTTTGAACACTATATATTTTATTATTTTAACGGAAAATATACTTAATGCTCCCACACTCCATAAAGCAACGATTATTTTCGATATATCAATATCCCTTTTATTATCGTCAACGGCTTTTTTGCTGTCCTTATATTTATCTGCCAATTTCTGACCCATTTTGGCAACAGGTCGGCTTGCTGTTTCCGTAAAGGATGTTTCTGTTATATAATTCGCATAAGCATCCTGAGTATATACGCGATGCTTCATACTTATAGGAAATACCAGCAGGAAAAGCGCAACAAGCCATATATAATACTGCCATGCAGGAGAAAAAATGCGTCTTGTAACGGGTCTGAGTACAAATAAAAGCAGCGCCGCAGAGCCTCCGGAAAGAGTGGTAACAGCAAGATATTTTAATACTTCGCTCATATACTCCCTCCCTTTATAGCTCAAACATTTTTCTTATATCATCAATGTCCTCTGCAGTAAGTCCGTCGCTTTTCAGAAGAGAAACAGCAAGAGCTTTTGCAGAGCCGTCATATAAATCTGATATAAGCGCCTTGGTCTGCTCTTTTTTATATATTTCTCTGTCGATAAGGGGAGTATAATAATTGGCTTTGCCTATTTTTTCCATAGAAACTGCGCCCTTTTCATTAAGCCTCATAAGAAGCGTCGCTACCGTCTTATAAGCCCATTTACTTAAACTTTTATGTACCTCCTGTACGCTCATTGCCTTTTCCGAGCGCCAAAGCACCTGCATTATTTCAAGCTCTGCCGAGCTTATCTGATTTTTTTTCATAATAGCCCTCCTTAGCAAGTCTTACATTTGTAGCATATTTATATCTTACATCTGTAAGACAACTTTGTCAAGAGGTTTATGGCATTTTTTTGATTTTTGCCGAAAATATACATTAGACTGTCTAAAAAATAATATCTTACTCTTACATCTTTACTTGTGTATCCTGCTTCCTTAAGTGTCTTTCTGATTGCCAATAATAATTCTTTGTTTGTCATAAAAAATCCTCCTTGAAATGTTTAATTTGAGTTTAAACATTTGCAGGAAGGATTTGTTTGTGATATTATTGTTATACAATGCTTCTTGTAAGTGTTGTTGTGTAGGTTTCGCTTTGATAGGTGGATAACCTACACCGCTTTTTTATAAATTGTCGTTGTAAACCTTCTCAATCCCTAACCGTATAACGGTAGTAATTTTAAAAACCCCTTTACCCCTGCCTTTATTTGTATTATTAAACCACTATTGTGGCGGCAAGTACCGCCCCAGTGCTTTTTGGTTATTGCTTTATTTATTAAGCAAGGCTTCAATTTTTGCTTTTGCTTCCTCTAAGTCTTTACAACCATTGAGAATTTCAATAATCATTTTTAACATTGTGTACATCTGTTCGTTTGTCATGATTTCCTGCATTTACTTCTCCTTTCCGGCACTTTCCACCGTACCTGCTTGACTTGTTGCCCTTGCTGTACTGTCATAATAACATTTGGAAATCCAAAAGCCAAGCCCTTTTTTAATTTTTTTGAAAAATATTTTTTGTCTTGATAAAAAAGCAAGCATTTTAGCCGTTCAAAGGGGCTTAATTTTTTTGGAAATTTTTTCACTTTGGCTCTTTGTCTTGCTCCTGTTCCTGCTCCCTCCGAAGCAAGGCAACAGGAGGGATATTGTTATTTATATTATACAGCACAAGGTCACAGCCTGTTGATAAAATCGACACGCTGATTCGTCATTTTCTTTCCCATCCGACATTATACATATCGGGATATGAAAGCGCTACCTCGTATATTTCCGCGCCGTTATAAAAGCTGGTTATAACAACATTCTGACCATGTTCGTATATATGCTGTTCCTTGAATATTCCAAGCTGAGCAATGCCCTTCATAGCCAATCTTGATTTTTCAATGAATTGTTCTTTTTCCTTTTCACTTAAGGTATCGACCTTTTTCCACTCGGATTTTTGGCGGCTGTAATAGCTGTCAACACTTAATGTTTCTCCCGTGCAAGCGTCTATATCTACAATATAAACATAATAGGGCTTCTTTTCCTCTGCAAGATATGGCTCGTTTATGGGAGAAAAGCATACCGAATAGGCGCAGCTGCCCTCTTCTCTGCCTATATCTCCTATATATGCGCAGTCCATATTAAAATTCTTAAGCTCTGCGTTGTAAAAGGCTTTTACCTCCTCTTCAGCTATTTTTTCAGCGTCCTCATTTGTTATCATATCTTCTGTGGGGTGAGGTCTGTTCTTTTCAAAAAGAGTATTTATATTTGCAGCAAAATCACATAGAGCAAGAATTTCATCATCAGTCAGCTCTCTTTCGGGAAGCACCACCATATTTTTCTCCCTGTCAAAATAAAGTCCGTCCTCTTTAACTCTTTCGTCCATTGTCTTTGAGGGCATAGCCTTGTTATAGCTGTATTCATAATTGATTTTTTCACGTCTTTCGATTTCACTCTTATAAAAGCTCCTGCTATATGAAATATTGTCAACGTCAAAAAGCGGGTCATATATGAGCTTATTCCCCTTTTCCAAATTTACATTTATATTCTGCGGAGCTTTTTCGGCAAATATATTTGGTATTATAAGAGCATTTGCACCCAAGACGAGCATAAGGACTGTCGCAGCGATAATTTTTCTTTTCATATATATTCCTCCTTGTGTTTTTTTAAAGGATACTATAAAAAAATCAACGGAATTTATATTACTTATTAAAATCCGGTAAAAAAATCATAAATTCCGTACCCTTTCCCTTTTCAGAATATACCTCTATATATCCTCCATGCGCCCTTGCAATGCTTTCGCAATAGGAAAGTCCAAGACCTGCTCCGCCCTTTTCTCTTGAACGGTCCTTGTTCACTCTGTAGAAGGGTCTGAATATTTGCTTAAGCTCCTTTTCGTCCATACCCTCGCCGTTATCTATGACTGAAATCCTGCAATAATCCTCTGCTTTGTCAAATATTATCTCTATATGATTTGCTCCCGCATTATGAGAATTATCTACCATATTAAATAACATATCCGTTATAAGTATTCTGTCGCAAAATATTTTATCGATTTTGTATTTTAAATCCACACTTGCATATTCCGCTATTGCCCTGCCGATTTCCTGTGTACTCACTGCTTCAATACTGATTTCGGAGTTTTCTGTTATTCCCATATTGAGTATTTTATTGCTGAGCGCCGAAAGTCTTATTGCCTCCGAATTAATATACCCCAAAGCCTTATGCCTGTCCTCGTCATTTGGCTCGCAGCTCATAAGATACTCGCTGAAGCCCTGTATTCCCGCAAGGGGATTTCTCAGCTCGTGAGCCATATTCCGCACAAGCATTTCCTTTTCCTCGGCGTTATTTTCTATTTCCTCTATATTTTTGCCTATGGTTTCCGCCATACTGTTGAATTCGTCGGCAATAGGCTGAAATTCATCTCTGCTGTTTATATTTATCCTGCTGCCGTAATCGCCTTTTCTGAAATCGGATAACGCCCTTGTTATGACATTCAGCGGTCTTGTAAGATATGATGTTATTGCATAAATAAGGGCAAAGAGTATGCCTGCAAACACAAAATTAACAATTACAAACAGCCTTTTCCACTCTCTCTGCATACTGTAAAAATCTGAAATATCCTTTTCATAGGATATTACAACATCATTGTATGGCGCTGTAAGAGCCTTTGAAATATATATGTTCTTGCCTGTATATCTACCCTTTTCAATGCCTATAACGGTATTGCCGCTGCCGTACAGAGTTTTATACATATTTACAATGCCTTGGCAGAAGTCCATATCCTTACTGCCGCTTTGGGTATATGTTTCCATAATAAGGCTGTCAATACTGTTATATATTGACGAAAATTCATCGGCAGCAGCATTTTCCCTTGCCTCCAGAACCATAGACTGTCCTCTTTCCACAAAAAGCAAAACACTTATATCAAAGGCAATAATAAAGACTGCAAGCATTGAAATTATGAGCTTCATTCTGAATGTCATCACTTATCCTCCAGTCTGTAGCCATATTTGTAAACAGTAGTTATATTATTTTCAAGAGACAGCTTTTTTCTCAGCTTCTGTATATATACGTCTACTGTTCTCGTATCGCCCTCATAATCATAACCCCATACCAGCTGCAGGAGTTTTTCTCTGGAAAGAGCTATATTTTTGTTAAGAGCAAGTGTCTCAAGAAGGTCGTACTCCGTCCTTGTAAGTATGATCTCGGCATTTTCCCTGAATACACGTCTTTCCTTTGTATGTATATCAATATCGCCTATCTGTATATTTTCATATCCATACTTGTTTCTGAGTACCGAATTTATCCTTGCCAGAAGCTCCAGTACCTCAAAGGGCTTCACTATATAATCCCATGCTCCTGTGTTAAATCCCTTTATTTTGTCGGGAAGCGAGTCCAGAGCAGTTATGAATATTATCGGTATATCCGTATGCCTTACTCTCTGCGCCAGTTCAAAGCCGTCTATACCCGGCAGCATTACATCCAGAAGCAGCAGATTATATTTGTTCTCATATATCATATCCAAAGCGTCGCTGCCGTTGTACGCCTTGTCATAGTCATAGCCTGCTACCTCCAGATTCATTGTTATAAGGTCGTTTAAAGACTTTTCGTCTTCAACAACAAGTATTTTGTACATAAACTCACTTCCCCTAAAAAAATTATCTGTTGTCCGTAATACTGTAAGATTCTGCTTCCGGAGAATCCGTAACAGCCATATATACGTTCCTGTCTGCAAAACACCCAATACTGTCAAATTCTATAATGCGGTAAAGCACACCATCGGTTATCTGCGCCCCATAGATGCCATGCATTGTGTATATATTATATTCCCACGGCTTAAGTCCGTCAATAAGAGGCAATATAAGTATACTATCGTCAAATGTCATGTATATTTATCAGACGATATATATACAAAAAAATATCAGAGCCGACATATATCAGCTCTGATATTATACCTCAAATTTATTAATTTCCTGTAAAAATATCCTCTAATATTTCCTCCGGCGTCATAGAGCCATAGCCCTCGTCATCACTTAGTACGCTCCATCTGAATTGGTCGTAATGAGAAAGATAGGATTCGTTCCGTGAGCTGTCGGGGAATTTGCTATACCAGTCGGGATAATATTTTTTCATATATTCGGAGGCAAGCTGTACAGCCTGTGAATTTTTATTTCCATTAGGCGTATATGTGCCTGTCAGCTGTACTCCCGGAGGACTTGAGTGAAGAAGCAGAATACTTCCGTCCTCACATTGTCCCAGACATATAAATACGTGCTTGCAGTCGTCGCAGCCGCTTGCCATAATATCTCCCGCCTTGTAGTCGGTTATATTACCTCGCTTTGTTATAGTGCCAAATCCCATTTCAGCCAGCATATCGTCCATTTTATAGGAATTTGTAACATAGCCTCTGCCGTCGTTCATAACGTTATATATTGCCCAGCCTACAAAGCCTGAGCAGTCCAGACCGTCGTGAATAACAGACTTATTTACCTCGTAGTCATAATCAGAATAATTATAGCTGCTGTCCTGCTTTGCAGTAAAGTCTATCCAGCTTTGGGATAAGCCGAGAGTAAGAGCCTCAACGCCTGCGCCGTCGTCTGCCTCGTTCCAGCCGCCGCCGTATATATACATGACCTTGCCAACAGGCTCAAATGCCGTCTTTACAAAATTTTTAATGGATTTTACTCCTCTTTCGCCTTTTACAACAGTATTAAAGGCATCATTGTTCACAGTCTTAACCTCCCTAAACTCCGGCTTAAGCGCCTTGCATATAAGTATTGCGCTGTCCTCTCTCGTAAGAGTGTTGTCGGGATTGAAATTGCCTTTATCATCTCCCTGAACTATGCCCCATGAAAAAAGAGCGCTTATATCATCAGCATATTCATTTTGGGAAACAATATTCCAGTCATTTATAATACTTGTGTCTGCTTTATACACCGTATTTTCACTGCTCAGCTTCATAATTGAGCTGTAAAGTATATGAGCTGCCTCCGCCCTTGTTATGGGCTTGTTCCATTCATCGCCTATGTACTGTTTTGAAAGACCGATTTTAAAAGAATTAACAAGCATATCGTTGGCTGCGCCGTTCCATACCTTGTCAAAGCCGTTTTCCTCAACTATTCTGTTGTATTCCTCTTCCGCCGTTGTATCTGACATATTCTTATAAAAAGAGTTATAGCACATACTCAGAAACTCCGCCCTTGTGACTGTACCCTGAGGTCTGAACGTATTGTCCGTATAACCCTTTATGCCGCCTTCGCTTATGAGCATTTCAACATAAGGTCTTGAATAGCTCTGTATTTTGCCGTCGTCGGTAAATGAAGTGGCAGCTGCGGCTGAAACGCAGAAAACACCTGCCATAACAGGAATCATAATTTTTTTAAATAAACTCATATTATTCCTCCATAGAAAAGGGACAGTTGCCTGTCCCTTGATAGTTTAAACCTTAGCTTAATCTTGCCTCTAACTCCGCCTTCTGCTCTTCATAGCCCGGCTTACCAAGAAGCGCAAACATATTCTTCTTGTATGCTTCAACGCCCGGCTGGTCAAAAGGATTAACGCCTAAGAGATAGCCGCTTATAGCAAGAGCCTTCTCAAAGAAGTACACTATCTGACCGAAGTGATAAGCGTCGGTCTTTTCTATTTCAATGACCATAGTAGGAACTCCGCCGTCTACATGAGCCAGGAATGTTCCGCCGTAAGCCTTTGAATTTACATACTGTATACTCTTGCCTGCCACAAAGTTAAGACCGTCAACATTTTCGGGGTCTTCCTGAATAATAAGATCCTTCTTGGCATTTTCTACCCAAAGAACAGTTTCAAAAAGATTTCTGCTACCGTCCTGTATAAACTGACCTATTGAATGAAGGTCTGTGGAGAAGTTGGCGCTTACAGGGAAAATACCCTTCTGGTCCTTGCCCTCTGACTCAGCAAAAAGCTGCTTATACCACTCGCCGAACATAGTAAGCGAAGGCTCGTAGTTTGCAAGAATTTCTATGCACTTGCCCTTTCTGAGAAGAATATTTCTCAAAGCCGCATACTTAAGACAGTCATTATTCATCAAATCGTCGTTTTTATACTTATTGGCAGCGTCCTGTGCGCCCTTCATAACTGCGTCTACATCTATGCCTGCCGCAGCCATAAGCACAAGACCTACGGGAGTAAGCACAGAGAATCTGCCGCCTATATCGTCTGTAATAACGAAGGTCTCATAGCCCTCCTTGTCGCAAAGAGCCTTGAGCGCGCCTCTTGCCTTGTCCGTAGTGGCAAATATTCTGTCCTTAGCGCCCTCCTTGCCGTACTTGTCCTCTATCATTTTCTTGAAAATTCTGAAAGCGATAGCAGGCTCGGTAGTTGTACCGGATTTTGAAATAATATTAATAGAGAAATCTCTGTCGCCTATCATCTCAATAATATCGTTGAGATAATCTGAGCTTATGCTGTTGCCCACAAAATAAATATCGGGGAGACCGGGATGCTTTTTATTGTTGTAATTATTGCCGTTAATAAAGTCAAGAGCAGCGCGTCCGCCAAGATAAGAGCCGCCTATGCCTATAACTACAAGAACCTCTGAATTGGCTTGTATCTTCTTTGCGGCAGCCTTTATCCTTTCAAACTCCTCCTTGTCATAGTCAAAGGGAAGATTTACCCAGCCTATAAAGTCGTTGCCTGCGCCCTTGCCTGAATAAAGAAGGTCGCTTGCCATTTTAACGGCAGGCTCTATTTTTGCAAATTCGTCCTCTCTTACAAAATCCTTAACACCGTTTAATTTTAATGTAATGCCCATTGTAATTACCTCCTTGTATTTTATTGATTAAAGTTCATCCAGAGTTTTAAAGCTGTAACCCTGCGCCCTAAGACTATCTATTATTCTGCCCAAGGCTTCTGTATTGGAGCTTGAAACGGCATGGAGAAGCATTATCTCTCCGTTGTGATACCTTTTCATAACGGTATTGTATGTCGCCTCTGCGCCGGGCTGCTGATCCGTAAGCCAGTCCTTATGGGCAAAGCTCCAGAATATTGACTTATATCCCATATTATGAGTAACTGCCAGCGTTCTTTCACTGTATTCGCCCATAGGCGGTCTGAAATACTTAGGCATATCCTTGCCCGTTACCGTCTTATAGGCTTCGGCAGTAGAATCCAACTCCTGCTTGAGCTGAGCGTCTGAAAGCGTAGGAGAGCTAAGATGCTTTGCGGAATGATTGCCTACTATATGCCCCTCCTCAGCCATACGCTTAATAAGAGCAGGCTGACTTTCTATATAGGGCTTCGTAACAAAAAATGCCGCCTTAACATTCTTTGCCTTTAATACGTCCAGTATTTTTGACGTATATCCGTTTTCATAGCCCTCGTCAAAAGTAAGATATATCGCGTTTTCGCCTGTATTTCCCGTATAGTATGCGCTGTATTTATTAAGACTTACGCTTTCGTTTCCTTTGGGAACGGCGTGAGTATCGTTTGGCATATAATACCAGGACTGCTTTGTATTTGACAGCTTTGACGTATCATAAAGCTGAATAGTGGTGGTTTCCGTAGTAGCTTCCGTAGTTGTAGTCGTAGTGGTCGAGGTTGTCTTTAAATTAAGCTCGGCAATTTCATTGACAATAAGACTGTGCCTCATAAAAGGGCCGTCGGCATAGCTTTCCGCCCCGCAGACGGGAAAAGACATAGCGCATACCGCCGCCAGAAAAAGCAGAGTTTTGAACAGCTTCATAGCCTCACCTTATAATTCCTTGACAGATACTACATCCACATCCATATCGCTTTCGACAGAATCTATATCGCACTCAACCGTTACCATAACATTTATTCCTATAAGAAGTCCGTCCTTATACTCAGTCTTGGTATCGTCGTCGGTTGAAAGAGTGATAACGCTGCCCTGCTCGGTCTCGATTGTAATAGTATTCATAGATGCGTCTGTTACAACGCCTGTAAGATTATAAAGATTAGGCTGATCTGCGCTGACAGCCTCATCCTTTATGACATCTGCCAGATTTGCCTCTTCAATATCCTCTTTTATGTCCTTTGCAGACTCTGCCGCATCCTCTTGAATATCCTCGGCTGCTTCATTTGCCTGTTTTTCAACGGCATTTGCCGAACTGCCGCAGGCAGATGAAAATGCCAATACCGTTACGGCAACGGTCAATACCAGAAATTTTTTCATTAAAAAACCTCCCTTTCCATAATTTTTATTCTATTGGTATTATAGCATAAATATTTTACAATTACCACTACTTTTTTGTAAAATATGCAAAATAAAAAGAGAATAATTATTAATCATTCTCCTTCTATTATACTTTCCGCGCATTTGATACCGTCAACTGCCGCAGACATTATGCCGCCTGCATATCCGCAGCCCTCTCCGCAGGGGATAAGACCCTTTACATTAAGTGAATTACAGTCCTTACCTCTGAGTATCCTTACGGGAGAGGAGGAACGGCTCTCAACTGCCGTCATAAGGGCGTCCTCACAGGCAAAGCCCTTTATTTTTTTATCCATTTCCTTAAGGGCAAGCTGAAAGGACTCGTACATATAATACGGGAATATGTTTCTGAAATCTGATGGTATTACTCCGGGCTTATAGGTAGGCTCTGTTTTCCCCAGAGCCCTTGTCGCCTGTCCTCTCAGCACATCGCCTGCCGTCTGTACGGGAGCGTAATAATTGCTGCCGCCCTCAATATAGGCTCTATGCTCCAGCTCTCTTTGAAAAGCTACTCCCGCCAGTACATTTTCCGATTCAAAGTCCTGCGTATTTATGCCTATAAGCAATGCGGAATTGGCGTTTTTGCCGCTTCTGTCGTAATAGCTCATGCCGTTTGTTACAACACCTCCCTTTTCGGAGGCGGCAGCCACGACATGACCGCCGGGACACATACAGAAGGTATAGGCGCTTCTGCCGTTTGGCAGATGTACAGCCAGTTTGTAATCGGCTGCAGGAAGATACCTAGCAACTTCTCCATACTGCGCCCTGTTTATCATCTCCTGACTATGCTCTATTCTCACACCCATGGCAAAGGGCTTCTGCTCCATGGCAACCCCTTTATTATAAAGCATTTCAAAGGTATCCCTTGCGGAATGACCTATTGCAAGTATAAGAGCATCTGTTTCCATTTCTTCATTATTTACAATTATTGACTTCAATCTGCCCTTTACGATATTTATATCCGTTACATTACTGTCAAAGTGTATCTCGCCGCCCAGCGATATTATTTCGTTTCTTATATTTCTGACAATATCGATAAGTCTGTCCGTGCCTATATGCGGCTTTGCCATATAGAGTATTTCCCTTGGTGAGCCGTGTTTTACAAGCTCCTCCAGCACAAATGAGCATCTTATATCCTTTATGCCTGTTGTCAGCTTGCCGTCGGAAAACGTTCCTGCTCCGCCCTCGCCGAACTGTACATTGGAGCTTGTATTGAGAACCCCTGTTTTATGGAAAAGCGCCACGTCCTTTTGCCTTTTATCGACAGAAGAACCTCTTTCCAGTATAACAGGCTTAAGTCCTGCCCTTGCCAGCACAAGTCCCGCAAACATTCCTCCCGGACCAAAGCCCGCAACAGCAACTCTTTTTTTGTCCCTTGCCTTTGGTATAGCATAGCATTTCTGTTCATAGAGAGCCACGTTTTTAATATGCAAATACTTTCTTTCATTTTCGATTACAACAAAAAGAGCAATATTATAAAATACATTGCTCTTATCTCTTGCGTCTATGGACTGCCTTGCGATTTCTGCCGAAATTATTTTATTTTCATCTGCCCTGAGTAGCCTTGCGGCTTTTTTTATAAGCAAGGACATTTCGGGCTTTGTGCTGACGGGTATTTTAATATTGGAAATTTTAAGCATAATAATACTTCCTTTACATCATAGCTTCTGCCGCGCTTTTTCCCGCAAGGCGTCCGCTTGACCACGCCCATTGAAGATTATAGCCTCCGCAGTCGCCGTATATGTCCAAAACCTCTCCGCAGGCATAAAGTCCCTTTATCAAACGTGATTCCATAGTTTTGTCGTCAAAGTCTGACGTAAGCACGCCTCCTGCTGTCACCTGGGCATTTTCAAAGCCCTTTGTTCCCTTGATTTCAAGGCGATAGTCCTTTATAACAGAGGCTATGGACCACAGCAGCTGTTTGTCCAGTCCCCCGACATTAAAGGAGAGCTTTTCTATACCTACTCTGCGCGCTATAAGATTGCCCAGTCTTTTATTCAGCAGTCCAGAAAAAAAGTTTTCCATAGTGGTATATGAAAGATTATCTCGCCTGTACTCCAGAATATCATATATTTCCTTTGGAGAATATTCCGGCATAAAATCTATGGAGGCAGTTATATTATTATTAAAGGGCAGCCTTGCCGAAAGCTGAAATACAGGCGGGCCGGAAATTCCGTAGTCAGTAAACAGTATTTCGCCCTCGTCCTCAGCAATATATCTGTCATTTTGTATAAGCCTTAAAAGACCGTTTACCTTAATTCCCCGAAGACCCTTTATGGCGCTTGTGTCGGTTTTCATCTGCACAAGAGCAGGCGCAAGCTCGGATACTCTGTGTCCGAGAGTTCTCATAAGCTCAAAGCACGAGCCGTCTGAGCCGAGAGAGGGAGAAGCGCAGCCGCCGCCTGCTATTATAAGCCTGTCGGTATAAAGAACTCTGCCGTCCTTAGCCTCTATTATAAAGGCGTTTTTTCTCCTGCCTACGGATACAGCATGGAATCCCGTAACCGCTTTGATTCCCAGTCTTTCCGCTTCGTTTCTCAGACAATCCAACACAGCGGAAGCCTGTCCCGAAAAGGGATACAGCTTTCCCTTTTCCTCTTCCTTGGGGAAAACCCCAAGCTGATTAAAAAAGTTTACCGTATCGTTTACGGTAAACCTTTTTAAACACCATGCTGTAAAATTGCTGTCATTACCATAATAGTTGTCAACAGACGCATTTATATTTGAAAAATTGCATCTGCCGTTGCCTGTGGCAAGTATTTTCTTGCCAAGCCTGTCCAGTCTTTCAGCTATTATAATATCTATATGAGCATTGGTGCGAGCCGCTTCTATGGCAGCAGCCATACCCGACGCGCCTCCGCCTAATATAACCAGCTTCATTTTTACTCACCTATACCTACTACCACAACAACATCATAATCCGACGCTACCGACGGGTCAACTATTACCTCGGCATTATTGAATTCGTCGGCTATATCGTTGCCCATACCCTCCTTACTTACATAAATACGGGTATTGTCCGTTTTTTCATTCTGATAAGTGCCTATGGATACTACATTGTAGCCATTGTTAATAAGGCTTCCCTGTACCTGTGACGCCTTGCCGTTTGTATAGCCGCCGTTAAGCACCTGTACAGAAAGTGTCTTGTCGTCTATATCCGTTGCAGCTGAGCCGTTGCCTGCCGCAGCCTGTGAAGCCGCCTCGGCTTCTCTTTCAGCCTTTATTTCTGCAGAAGGCTTTTGGAATATGTCATAGCAGAAGCTCTCTACCTGGGCATCGTCAAGAACATAGCCTCCCGTAATATCGTACAGACCGCCCATATATCCCGGTATTGTAGCCGTATATATTTTATCTGGGTCAAAGTCCTTAAGCACCGTCATATATTTTATGGCGTCGGATATTCTCACATCCGTATCTATATATCTGAACACAGCCGTTACATACTTTGTGGCATTGGAGAATATAGTATCCGTATCCACCAGCTTCTTTATAAGCACCTTACAGAAGTCCTGCTGTGTCTTTACTCTGTCTATGTCCTGATTGTCATAGCCGTATCTGAATCTTACAAGATGTACCGCCTGTTCTCCGTTAAGCAGCTGAGGTCCGGGCTGCAAATCTATAAGAAGGTCCTGTGTCGGGTCTGAATAGTACATTCTCATAGGCACGTCATACTCTATACCGCCTATGGAATCTACAAGATATTCAAGAGCTTCAAACTTCACCTTTACATAATAGTCCACAGGAACGCCTATTATTTTCTCTATTTCCTTTATAAGCAGGGGAACGCCGTATCTTTCTGCGCCGTAGTGATGAACGGCATTTATTTTCATAGCGTGCTGTCCCGGTTCTGGAAATTCCTCCTGCATCATATTGAAGGTCTCGTCGTCAACTCTTATAATTGTATCTCTGGGTATGGAAATAATATTCAACTCTCCAAGAGTATCGTTGTAACAGCATACCATAATGGTATCCGTTCTCGTACCGTCCTCATCCACGCCCATTACAACAAATGTAGTCCTTTCCTTGAGCTTGGGCTTTACAATACTTGCCACGGGATTATCCGGTATACCGTCGTTATCGAAATCCAGCATATTGCCGCTGAGATAATATTGCAGACCGAAATAGGACAAGGCTCCTACGCAGTATACGCCCAGTATTATAATAAGTACAGTAAAAAATCTGGCTTTAAGGCTTTTTTTCTTTTTTCTCTTACGCTTAGGCGCAGGCTTTGATGACCTGGATTTGTTTGCCGATGAGCGTCTTCTTGATGAACCGGCAGACAAATTATCATCATATAAATCATATCTGTCCCTACTCATTATATTACCTCCGTAAGCCTTATTTATTAGGCTTAAAAGAACTCTTCAACGAAATGATGCGGTTGAATACTATATTTTCATCAGTACAATGCTTGCTGTCTGCAATAAAGTATCCGTTTCTCATAAACTGGAATCTGTCCATTTTTTTAACGCCCTTTATTGAAGGCTCTGCATAAGCCTTCACAGTCTTTAGGGAATCGGGGTTAAGGGAATAGCCGTTATCCGAATTTTCATCGGGAATTACAAGATTTTCGTAAAGATTAACGCTTATCTCCACAGCGCTTTCACAGCTGACCCAATGAATAGTACCCTTTACCTTGCGCGCGGTAAAGTCAAGACCGCTCTTTGTAGCAGGGTCGTAGGTACAGTGTATCTTAGTAACATTTCCGTTACTGTCCTTTTCAAAATCGGTACATTTCACAAAATATGCGCCCTTAAGCCTTACCTCCTTACCCGGAGCAAGTCTGAAAAACTTCTTGGGAGGATCTTCCATAAAGTCCTCTCTTTCTATATAAAGCTCTCTTGAAAAGGGCACAAGTCTTTTGCCCATTTCCTCGTTCTTAGGGTGATTTTCCAGTTCAAGCATTTCCGTCTGACCCTCGGGATAATTATCTATTATGAGCTTAATAGGGTCAAGCACAGCCATTACCACAGGGCATTTTGGCTGAAGGTCCTCTCTTACGCAATACTCAAGCTGAGCAAGGTCTACAACGGAGTTTGCCTTTGCCACGCCTACCATTGCGCAGAAGTTTCTGATAGCCTCGGGGGTATATCCTCTCCTCCTTATGCCGGAAAGCGTAATAAGCCTTGGGTCGTCCCAGCCGTCTACCTGATTGGTTTCCACAAGATTTCTGAGATACCTTTTGCCCATTATAGTATTTTCAAGATTCAGCTTTGCAAACTCTATCTGCCTGGGCTTAACGGGAAAATCTATATTGTTTACCACCCAGTCGTAAAGAGGTCTGTGGTCCTCAAACTCCATAGTGCATATAGAATGAGTAACTCCCTCTATGGCGTCCTCAACAGGGTGCGCATAGTCGTACATAGGATAAATACACCATTTATCTCCCGTCGCATGATGTGTGGCATGAGCTATTCTGTATATAACAGGGTCTCTCATATTGATGTTGGGCGAAGCCATATCTATCTTTGCTCTCAGTGTCTTTTCCCCGTCGGCAAACTCGCCGTTTTTCATTCTTTCAAATAAATCCAGATTTTCCTCTATGCTTCTGTTTCTGTAAGGGCTTTCCGTTCCCGGCTCTGTAAGAGTACCTCTTGAAAGCCTTACCTCCTCGGCGCTCATATCGCATACAAAGGCAAGTCCTTTCTTAATAAGCTCTACTGCATACTCGTACATTTTGTCAAAATAGCTTGAGGCAAAATAGAGCCTGTCCCCCCAGTCAAATCCCAGCCACCTTATATCCTCCTGTATGGAATTAACAAACTCTATATCCTCCTTAACGGGATTGGTGTCGTCAAATCTCAGATTGCATATACCGCCATACTGCTTGGCAAGTCCGAAATTAAGGCATACGCTTTTGGCGTGTCCTATATGAAGATAGCCGTTAGGCTCCGGCGGGAAACGCGTTACCACCTTTGACGTATCCTCAAGGTCTTCCTCTATAAATGTATTTATAAAATTACTGCCATACACAGCGTTATTATCGTTGTTATCCATTGTTGACCTCCTAAAGTCCTTTTGAAGCAAAATCTTTGTGATAATAGCATTTACCGCAATAAGGGCATATTCCTATGCGTAGTATACTGTCGTCTGTGTCGGAGGAAAACGTAAAGTCCATATAGACCTTTATATCCTCCTGCTTTTGAGAACAGCGGTGAGTTTCAAAATAATAATTTTTGCTCTGTACAAAATCCCTGCACTCCGAAAGCCTTTTTATTTCAGCAAGTAAATCCAAATATATCACCTCTCCTGCTGTAATTATTTTATTATAATATAAATATATTAAATATTCAAGGTTTGTTACAATTATTAATAAAATTGTAAAATTTGGCTGAAAGCTACTTAAACAGCCACTTCGTTAAAACAAAATCACTTTTTGACGACAATTAAAAAAAATTATAAAGCAATTTTTTTATATATGCCTGTCTATGAAAACCAAACAAAAAGACACTTCATTTATTTTTGAAGTGTCTTTTTAAATTGCTCAGTTATGTAATTGTATTAATACATTACATCCATTCTGGATCCGCAGGCACCCAACCCACTTCGTCCATCCACTCTAATTTCAGCCAATTCCCAAGACCAACATATATCACATCTCCTGCTTTGCCATCAGGTTGAGCTATTGAATATGCTGTTTCAAGTTTCTGCCAGTCATCTCCCCAATGACCTTCACCTGTGGACGGGTTTACATAGTATCTATCACCTAAACGACCTACTGTACCATCTGAACTCCTACCATTATGTACTGTGTCATTTACTTTTGTAAGTGCCCTGTTAAGGTCTAATGCTATTGGCATGCCCTCACATAATACTCCACCTGCACCAGCCTTGACATCATAAGTCTTTCCGTCAGCTGCTACAAACTTATCGCCCTCTACAGCATCTCTTCTATTTGCATCATTGACATTAAGTGTAGTGTTCACAGGCTTTGGTGCCACTGGCTTAGGTGCTACATTTACAGTAGCTCTCTTGTCCTTATGGATTGCTTTGTAAATTAATACGGCTGCATCACACCTCTTAAGTGTGTATTGTGGGAAGTAGTTTCCGTTCTCATCGCCTGTTGCTATCCCTGCTGAGTAGAGCTTCTGTATATCCTCTTTCTGCAAGCAAGCTGCTACCTCATCATAGATTGGATTTGTAGATAAAGATTTCTCAGAGTGTGATTCATCCCAATCATTTATGATTGACTCTATATTATCTTTAACTTCAAGTTTCTCTCCACCCAACTCTTCCAGACAAGCTACAAGCATCTTAGCGGATTCTGCTCTTGTTATAGGTGCAAGCCATCCGCTTCTACCATTATATTTCATCATTGAACCATCAAACATACCCACATTGGTATGTGTTGAGAGCATTAACAACTCCTCAGCTTTACCACCCCAGACGTCATTAATATCGTCAACCATACCTCTCTTGTTATCCTCATAAACTGAAATGCCATCTATTTTCTCACTCTTCATTTCATTAATGAGTTTCGCCCTTGCCGCCCCGCTTGGGTCGGCTGCGTTCGCCGCCATCGACAGAAACTCTATCCTGCTTATCGTTCCCGACGGTCTGAATGTGTTGTCCTCCGGGTACCCCTTTATTGAACCGATTGATACTAAGCTCTCTATCGGCTCCCTTGAGTAGTCTTTGATCTGCGCATCATCCGCAAACTGCGTTGCTGCATATACCTCCTGTACCATTAGCTCCTTAACGGGCGCTGCTCCGCTGCCGAACACTACACTCATGCCCAAGCAGATTGCTAACGCCTTGATCGTTAATGTATGCATCGGCTGCTCAATACGCTCCCATGCATATCCTATCGCTGATTTGAATTTCATAGGTTTACTACCTCCTTGTGTTAATTTTCTCATTATGTCATTGTCTATATGCCTGTATCTCGTGCCAAACTATTTCTCTATACAGTATACCACATTTTGACTTATAAGCAAGGGATTTGTTGCTTTACGCACAGACTTTTTTGAATATAAAAAGGACACCCACTACTGTGAGTGCCTTCTACAATTGCAATTAAAAATAGCTTTATAAATTTTTCCGAACTTTTTTGTACCATTTATAGGTTTCGTCATAAGCTCTTTCAAGGCTTCTTATGTTCAGTGCCAAGTGAATATCATACCTACCTATCACTCCCCAGTCAGTAATCATTATAGCGTGCTCTTTTATATATTCAGGAGTATTTATATTTACACCTAGCTTATTTGCGTATTCAATTAATGACTGTATATTATGTGTATATATCTTGTAATTATTATAATCTTTACCTGATGTGTAAATTTGCTGTTTAATTATTTTTTCTATGGCTTGTTGTATATGGTATGCAGCCCCTGTTCTTACACCTCTTGCCTTCGTCTTTTTATATGTTTCGATTAAAGATTTAGCCGACAGCAAATCTCCCTTTATCAAATCAACATGTATCATTGTTCCACCTCTTTACTGAACAGCACTTCTCCATTTAAAATATCTCCTAAAATGTGACATTCCGTAAGCTTATTTGAATTGAAATACAGTATATCATAATCCTGGAAATCCTTGTTTGGTACGGTATACTTAAAAAGACTGCTTATAAATTTTTGATAGCCCTTTAGGGCATACATTCTGCCTCTTGGCAATTTCCCAAACACCGCTATATCTATATCGGAATGTTCGGTACACCTTTCTTCCAATGCAGAGCCGAAAAGCATAATTTTATCTATTCTCGGGCATAGCTGCGCCGCATCGATTATGTTCTGTATATAGTCCTTTTTGATATCCGCCACTTTGATCTCTTTTCCGTTCGCTGTCATAGATACCAATTTGCACATAAGCTCATCTCCCTCCATTGTTCTATTTATATATATTATATCACATTTCACTATTTCATCAACCACATTTTTCTCATAAGCAATGTATTTGTTATTTTATTTTTTAGCCGCAAACATATTAAAGAGCGCTGCAAAATACAGCACTCTTTATCAGTTTTCGTTATTATATATATTTCTGTGGACAGTCCTTATCACCGTCAAAAGGTCGCCTGCCTCCATCTGTCCCGGAGCAGACGCCTTTCTTGCTGAGCCGAAGCTGACCGCTGAGCCGAAAATTTCGCATGAAATACGGCTTACTATCCCCCTTCCGCCCATACTCATAGTTATAATGGGAATGTCGGGGTATTTTTCATGTATGGTATCGGTCACGTCAAGAAGAGCCAGTACATCCTTATTGCTGTTGGGCATAACTGCCAGCTTGGGTATATCTGCGCCTGTTTCTATCATCTTTTTCATAATGCTTATCATATCGGCTCTGCTGGGAGTTCTTTCAAAATCGTGATTTGATATTATGACTACCACATTATTTTTATGAGCAGTATCCATTATGGACTCCACAGTCTTTTCCCCACTCATAAGCTCTATGTCCACCATATCTATAAGTCCGCTTTTTATAGCGTGTCTGTTAAGAGTGCCGTAATCTCTTGTGTTTATCTTCTGCACTCCGCCCTCTTCAATGCGTCTGAATGTAAAAAGCAAGGGAATACTGCCTATCAGCTTTCTTATGAGCTTGAGCATTTCCATAAGATTTTCCTTTTCAAGCACATTGTCGTACCAATCAGCGCGGAATTCCACAATATCCGGCTTCAATGAAGCTATGGTCATAGCCTGAGATGTTATCTCATACTGTGTATGACCTACTATCGGAAGACATATTTTGGGAATACCTTCTCCTATTCTGATATTTCTTACCTCTATGGGACACATAAGGCAACCTCCATTTATATTTAACTGATTTTCGCTACTTATTATAACAGCGAATTTTTATTTAGTCAAGAGAATCGCTGTCCTTTTTCTTTTATGCCATATACAGCGTAAGCCTCTGCGGAGATTTAAGTATTTTGTATTATATTGTCGAATTTTGCAGATAGTGTTTCATTGTTGGAGCATTATGTTATCTCTTATTATTAATATATAGACATTAAGGGGGTATATTATGAAAAAAATTATTTCGCTGCTGCTGGCTGTGTTTATTTCCGTAACGCCTGTGCTTGCTCACAGCGGCAGAACGGATTCCAACGGAGGACACAGGGATAAAAACAATGTCAGCGGTCTGGGTTATTATCACTATCATTGCGGAGGCTATCCTGCGCATCTGCATATAAACGGGGTCTGTCCGTATAAAAGCAGCATAAGCGCGCCAAGTACATATTCTTATCAGCCTGCGCCTACGCCAAAGCCAGCTGCGCAAAACTATACTGCGCCAAAATATGAGCCAAATAAAAACAACATATATATAATGCACTGTGCGCCGGATATGTCCGTTGGAGAAAGCTTCAGAGCAGACGCCGTTTCAAACAACAGCTCCGCTCCCATGACATGGTCATCAAGCGACAGTTCCGTAGCGGAGGTCGACGCAGCCACAGGCATTGTAACAGCCAAGGGCATAGGCTCTGCCGTAATAACCGTAACAAACGGCTACAAAAGTCAGTCCTATACAGTCAACTGCAAGGGCTATATTTCCTACACCGATACAAAGGCGGAAATAGACGGCTTTCCAATACAGACATATAAATATAACAATGAAATATATGTAGTATGCAGCGACTTGAACAGCTACGGCTTCAAGGCAAGCTATTCAAGCGACGAGGCGGGAAGCAGAGTTGATATAGACAAAAGTACAGAATTTATAATACCTAAAGAAGTTATTGATTATCCCAACGGAAAAATAGCATACGAGGCTATACCTACCGCCACTCAGGTTATATGCGGTCTGAATAATGCCAAATGCGTAAACGGAGACGGAATTATGTTTGTCGAATTTACTGAGCTTTCCGCTTTGGGAAATGTTCATTACAGCGAACCCGAAAATAAATATACATTTACAACTTCTGAAAATACCATACTCTCATCCAAATACACTATTAATTATTAAGACATACTGGTTTACATAAAAAAAGCCGAGCAATCTCGGCTTTTCAGCGTGTCGATAAAATCGACACGCTTGAAAGAAATGCTTATTGGCATTTCTTTCAGTTATCTAAGGAAGGAACCAGCCGTGTTTTCCGCAATTTAGGCATAAATGCCTAAATTACAGAAAAGTTCCTGTCCTCGGAGGAAGTAAATTCCTCCTGCGGATTAAAGTCTGCGACGCTTTTTTGCAAGCTGTTCTTTATTTTAATTCGTATTTTCTGCCATAATATTGTTTTTTCGACAGTCTGAAAAGCCGAGCAATCTCGGCTTTTTTATATGTTGTGTTTATAAAAGGTAATTTATCTCTACGGCTTCCAATTTATCCGAAAAAAAATCAACGCCTGCTGTTCCGACCGCTATTTATTAATATTTGGCAATCGTTGGCATATAAATATGAAAAAATATACGAGTTCTTGCCAAATATTGCGGAAATGTTAAGACATTTGTAATTTTATATTTATAACTTGTCGAGTTTTATTGTTTAATTTGTATATTTAACTCCTTATTTTCTACTATATTCGCAACTGTTTTTATAAATTTTGCCCAAAACCTTGACACAGGCAAATATTTGGTGTATTATAGCTACCGTAACATTTGCGTAACAATTTAGCAACAAGTTAAAATTTGCGCAACAATTAAGGAGTGATTTATATGAATAAATTGAATAGTGTTAAAAGAACCGTGGCTTTAATGATGATATTTACATCTGCATTGAGCATTAATGCATTTGCAGAGGGCAATGTATTCATTACAGAAGCCGTTGCGACGGAGAAAAATGTATTTACACCGGAGGGAGTAGTTGCTGCTCTTCCAACAAAAAATACAGACTCTACATTATATGTACAGGTCAACTGCAGCAGCCTTGATATGAGGTCAGATTCAAATGAAAATACAAGGCTTATAAGAACTCTGCCCGATAAATACGCTCTTACTGTATTAGGCGCAGAATACGGCTGGGTACAGGTACAGGACGACGACGGCAACAAGGGTTATGTAAATGCCCGTTATATTACATTCCACAGAGGCGAAAAGCCAAGCAACAAGGAGCTTATTGAAAACGCAAAGGCAAAAGCCATAGTTGACTTTTCCAAAAATTACATAGGTACTCCTTATGTATGGGGCGGAACAAGTCTTACCTCCGGCGTTGACTGCTCCGGCTTCGTATACAGTGTATACAAAAACTTCGGAATCAATCTTAACAGAAGTTCAAAGGCTATGTACAGCGGAAACGGCGTAGCAGTTTCAAAGGCTGCTCTTAAGGAAGGTGACCTTGTATTTTTCAACACCTTCGGAAGCGGCGTTTCTCATGTGGGTATGTATATAGGAAACGGTCAGTACATTCATTCGGGAAACAGCGGCGTACAGATAGCCAGTCTTTCAAGCGCCTACTCTCTCAAAACCTATGTGGGAGCAAAGAGAATATTGGTTTAAAAAATGAAGCTGTTGCGTTATGATTTATGAAAAGGTCATAATGCGACAGCTTTATTTGATTTAGGGGGGGGGTGTTTAGGTGAATATCGACCTTTCCTTTCCTTATCTGTAAACGTGTAATGCACGCCCCTACAAATTAGGTCAAAACCTACGCAATAGCTTGTAGGAGCAATCGAGCGTCAGCTATGGAGTTACTTATAAAACTGGAGACCGCAGGTCTCCCCTACGCTCATAGGTTATAAAAAACTTGAATTTTTGAATTCTTTAGCTGTAGGGGAGACCTGCGGTCTCCCGCTGAAGAATTCATATAATATCTCTGATATACTAACCTAAACAAAAATTCAACGCCACAGTCCCTTTTTATCATATAAGTATAGGTTGTATTTGTTTTCCCTCCAGGGCGCATTTTATGGTTTCCTCTGTTTTACTGAAATCGGCTATCATTGAAAGGGGCTTTTTTTCATAGTTATCCTGCCCAAAGGGTACGAAATAAATATTTTTTCTTATAAGCAGACCGCCTATATTCTTAAGGCTTACGCCAAGAGCGTCGTTTGTGGATATGGCCAGCACAAGAGGTCTGTTGTTTCTGAGATGAGCCTTACACGCCATAGTGACAGGGGTATCCGTAATGCCGTTATTCAGCTTTGCAAGAGTATTGCCTGTACAGGGAGCAACGACCATTACATCAAGATATTTTTTCGGACCGATAGGCTCGGCTTCCCTGATGCCGCAAATTATTTTATTGCCTGTTATATCCATTATCTCGTTTCTGAAATACTCCGCTGTTCCGAAGCGTGTGTCCATGCTTTCGGCATTATAGCTCATTATCGGATATATATTATATCCCTTTTCCTTTAAATTCCTTATCTCCTCTACCACACGTGAGAAGGTACAGAATGAACCGCATAAGCAAAGTCCTATATTCAATCCTTGCTCATACACAATAATCACCTCCGTTGTATACTATGATACAAATTTTCCATAGGTGATATTTACAGACCATGCACAATGTCTGTAATAGCAGACCTTAATATTTCCGCCGCCGTATAGGGCGCTATCCTTCCCGGAAGTCCCGGACAGTACAACGCTTTTATATTAAGCTCTCTTGCATAGCTGTAATCCACTCCTCCGGGCGCTTGGGCAAGGTCTATTATAATGCAGTCTTTTTTTACTCGCTTTAGTATTTCTCCGTTAAGCACCATAGCGGGAGCAGTATTGAATATAAAATCGTATTTATTTACGGAGCTTTCAAGGAATTTTATATCTACGGCTGTCATGCCGAAGGCATTTATATAAGCCCAATCGGATTTTTTTCTGAATGTGACCGATACCTCTGCACCTATGCCCTTTAGCATATTTGCAAGTATTCTTCCGCAGCGTCCGCAGCCTATTACAATAACGCTGCTGCCGAAAATCACTCTGTTGCTCTCCTGTATGGCTGTCATTACAGCGCCCTCAGCCGTAGGCACGGCATTTTGTATTGCCACCTCCTCCATATCGAAAAGGTCGTAGGCGGCTATATTTGAGGCTGAAAATTTCCTCCTCATGCCGCTGTCTATTACGCCGCAGATTATATTCTTTATGCCGTATCTTGCCATGCTGTCCGTAAGCTCCTCCAGAGTAATGGAACGGCAGTCGTCCATATACATATTTACATTGTCCTTTGAAAGAGGTATAGGACCTATTACAATATCCGCATTTTTCATTGTACATTCAAATCCGTCGTCGTTACAGTATTTATTTCCGTATACATTTACTCCGTAGCCGTCGTCTTTTAGAAGCTCGGATAAATATTTATATCTGTAGTCGCCGCCTATGACGGCAAATTTAATTCTGCTCACAAAATCACCCCGCATATTTTAATTCTATGCAGGGTGCGGCTTGTATGATTATAACATTGTGAGCTAAAATCCCAAGTGTCGAAAAAATTGTTGCATAACCTCTTTTTTAAGGATATAATATAGACAAAATAATGTTATTAACGGAATAGGTGAAATGCTTATGAAAAAAAATATCATTCTGATATGCGTTATAATTATGTCAATGCCAAAATTGACATTGTGCGCAGATAATAAAATATTAATAGAAACCATAGATAATTCGGAAGTGATAAAGTATTTTGTAGAAAACCTTTCGGATAACAGCTTAATTCTTTCCAACAATGGATTTGGCGAAAATACAGTAGTGGGAACGCCTTTTTCAGTAGAGTACCAAGCCTATAATAATGAGAGTTCATATTTATTTTATTTTCCAATAATAAATAACGGAGAAATAACAACATACGCAGAGGTCAATGCGTCAACAGATAAAGGCGCAAGGCTAACGGCCGTAGGTAACTTTTATGATTATGAAGGCGGTTTGGAAAAGCTGAATGACGGAAATGTATACGCTATAATAAATGATAAAAAAACATTCAGCGACATTGCCGTTTCCGAAAATAAAGTCATAACACTCAGACCATGGCACGGCGCAAACGCAAGTGAATATGAATACGATACGCCTTATAAAGACAAAGAAACAAAAATCGTCAATATAATGGAGCCTATCGATATAGATACATCTTCTTTGATACCTCGCACGGAGGAGGAAATAGCAATATTTGAAAATGCGCAAAAAAGCGGAAAAACAGTGGTACAACGAAATGTTGATTCACTTGGAGCGTTTAACAAAAACAACAGACTCCTTGTTCCAATAAGGGCTATGTCCGATATATTGGACTGTACAGTTGAATGGAACAACGCAGATAAAACAGCTTGTGCAATAAAAGATAATAATACTGTCATATTCAGAGCGGGAAGTAATGAATACAGTATAAATGACGATATTTACAGTCTTGACGTAAACGCTGAGATATATAACGGCAGTATGTTTGTGCCTATACGCGGAGTAGCCACAGCTTTCGGCGCAGATATTGCCTACAATGTCAGAAGTAAGAATATAACTATAAGCTATTAATAAATATCCCCCGGCAAAGCCGGGGGCATAACAATATCTTGTATTTTTACATTTTGTATCCGGGCTTTATATAGAGGTTTTTATTATCCTCCTTAAGCTCCTTATCGTACACCTGTTCTTTCCAGTTTTCCTCGGGTATGTCCTCAATGGCAACGGATATGGCGGAACGGTCTATACCGCCCTTCTCGCTTAATGCGTCTGCCAGAATATCGGCAATATCCTTTTTGGTTTCCTCTGTTCTACCCTTATACATTTTTACAACTATATGCGGCATATATTTCCCTCCTTATCCTAAGCGTATTGTACCTCATAAGTACCGTCTGTGTCAAATATTATATTTACCTTGTCCCCTTTGTTGAAGGAATTATTTTCAATACTGAACCTTCTTGTACCGCCGCTTAGCTGCACCGTTATGGAGCTGTCGCTGCTGTCTGTCACCTCGACGCCGTTGTACACAGCCATGCCCTCGTTATACGCCTTTACGGCAACTATGGTATTATCGCGCAGTATAGCGGAAATATTTCTGTTTTTATACTCTGTGTTGTCTGCCCTGTCCGAATAGGTAAGTCCTATGCTCGTAAGCATATAATCATCGCCCAAGGCTCTGTTCTCGTCTTTTGTGGCGTATACGCTTATATTTTCAGTTCGCAGCTTTGACGTATCCATAGAGCGCTCAAAGGCAGCCGTCCACACGCTGTATGGAATGGGCTTGTCCTTATCCCTTTCGTCATACTGTAATTTCAGCTTGTCGTTTCCCTTTATTTTGTTTATGAGAAACTGAGCCTGCCGCAGAGTAAGATACTCCTCCGGCTCAAAGTGGTTTTCGTCCGTGCCTGCAATAAGTCCGGCTGTAAATGCGGCGTTTATGTATTTGTCGTACCATTTGTCTATGGAGGTATCCTCAAATGTGATTTTCCTGTCCATAGCGTTTATGTCCTCGGACGAATACTTGCTCAGAGCCGCCATGGCGCAAGCCTCTGCTCTTGTCACAGGCTCGTTTTCGCCAATAACGCCTGCTCTGCTGTCCGTATTTTTGCTTGGAGAGCTACAGCCTGTAATAAAAGCAAGCAATAAAATAAATAAAGTCCTTTTCAGCATAGACCTTCCTCCTTTGAATAATACCTTTACATATAATCTATGCCGAAAAACCTTAAATTATTACTTAAAAAAGCTGCTTACCCTTACTACAAGGGGATATTCCTCATCTCTGCTCCTCTGCTTTATGTCGATATTGGTTATTTTGTATGTCGCCTTTATGTCATTTTCAATTTCCGTCTCATAATAGCAGCTCTCCCCTATTTCCAGAAGCTCCTTTAACGTCGTTTTCTCTGTCTTAGGACCTCTTCCCCCAAGAAAAGAAGGCTTATATTCCGTAAAGGGACTTTCGGGCAGCTTATAAAATCTGAAGGGCTGTTCCTCCGAAAAAGCCGTACCGAACAAATACGAAATATATATATGGACATAGTTAAGACCGGCATTTACGGAAAGCTCCGCCTCCAGCCATATATCCGTATCCTCAGTATACTCCACTCTTATTGTCATTACGTCATATACGGGAACGGAAAGCTCGGACAGCCTTGCGTATTCCTCCGTATTTTCACTTGAAAGAATATCTATGACCTCTTCCGGAGCTTTAACGTCAAAGAGATAATTTTTCCCAACATTGCTTTCCTTGTCTGCGCCGAAAAGCAAAGCGCCTGCTGCCGTAAATCTGTAATATGTGCAGGGCGCATAGAGAGCAGAATCCATATATCCGCCGTCTTTTTCCGTCTCTTTCTGTACGGCTAAAAAAAACTCCAGCTCGTCATAATAGGAATAGGGACAAAGATAGCAAGGGTCTATAAGTCTGAAATAATAGCCGAAGGGCGTGAGAAACCACTTGTCTATATTGAGCCCAAGCAGAAATGAATCGGCGGAAAATGACATTGAAGCATCGTCCTTTTCGCCATTCATAATATCGGAAATTTCAGAAAATCCCTGCCCGCCGTCATAGTATTCGCTGAATATGGCGTCTATGGGCATAGGCTCGGAAAGCCACTTGACCACATCCTGGTGCTCTATCTCACAGTAACCGCCCATAAAGAAGCAGGACAGATATTTGGCAGAGAGATTTATAGCTTTGTCCAAAAGCCACTCAAAAAGCTCTCTGTTATTCATGGACAGATATTTTCCCGCGCCGTCGCTAAGTCTGAGAGCAGTTACGCCTAAAGAGGGCATTTTTTCAAATATTTCCGCCTCCATGCCCAGCATAAACAAATAGCTTATATATTCCCTGTCCCAAAGGGAGATATTGCCCTTAAGCTGTTCAAGTACCTCCGACGTAGCCTCGAAATCCTCGCCTATGCGCACAACATTTGCGCTAAGCTCCGCAATCGCTCTCATATCCCTCACAAGAGGGTGGTCGTCAAGGCTGTATTCAAGTATATTGATGCCGAAGCTCTCTCCCTCTGCGCAAAGCACGGGATACAAATTTTTATCCCTTGAGCCTGTCATTTCCACAAGAAATGCCGATGTAAGCTCGGTATTTTCTATAAAGGTCGAATAATACCATTTTCTGAAAAAGCAATTCACATATCCAATTATCTGTTTTTTCTTATTTTTACTGTATTTTTCGTATATTTCGTTAAATTTATCGAAAAAAACAGCGCATAGCTTTTCAATATTCTTATATTTATTATCTATCATATTTAACCTCTCAATAGTCCAGTTTATATGTATTATATCAGATTATACTCTTTTCCACAAAAGAAATTTAAAAAAAATATATACATTTTTCAAAAAAACTTCTAATTTTTTATTTACTAATCCACAAAAAGTTGTTATAATAATATCAGAATATTTTGCGGAGTGCATAAATATTTATACTCTGAGGGTCTGATTTCTTATATAAGCTGTCAACCTTGTATAGGACAAGCCCTACTCAATTAAAACAAGGAGGATTTAAAAATGGCAAAGATTATGCAAACTATGGATGGTAATCAGGCAGCCGCTACCGTATCTTATGCGTTTACCGAAGTTGCCGGTATTTACCCTATCACACCATCCTCACCTATGGCTGAATATGTTGACGAGTGGGCAGCCAGAGGTAAAAAGAATATTTTTGGTCAGACAGTAAAGGTTGTTGAAATGCAGTCTGAGGCAGGTGCTGCCGGTACTGTACACGGTTCATTGGCAGCCGGTGCTTTAACTACTACATATACTGCATCTCAGGGCTTACTTCTTATGATCCCCAATATGTATAAAATTGCCGGTGAGTTACTTCCATGTGTTCTCCATGTCAGCGCACGTTGTGTAGCAAGCCACGCTCTTAACATTTTCGGCGATCATTCAGACGTTATGGCTTGTCGTCAGACAGGCTTTGCAATGCTTGCATCTTCTTCCGTACAGGAGGTTATGGATCTTGGTGCAGTTGCTCATCTTTCTACTATTAAGTCTAAAGTTCCTTTCCTTCATTTCTTTGACGGTTTCAGAACTTCTCACGAAATTCAGAAGATAGAGGTTCTTGACTACGACGATTTAGCTAAGCTGGTAGACTGGGACAAGGTTAAGGAATTCAAGGAGCACGCTCTTAATCCTGAGCATCCATGCACAAGAGGTACTGCTCAGAATCCCGATATATTCTTCCAGGCAAGAGAGGCTTGTAATCCATATTACGACGCTGTTCCCGCTGTTGTTGAAGAATATATGGCAGAAATCAGCAAGCTGACAGGCAGAGAATACAAGCCATTCAATTACTACGGCGCTCCCGATGCAGACAGAGTTATAGTTGCTATGGGTTCTATATGCGATACTATCATCGGCACTATCGACTATCTTGCAGCTAAGGGCGAGAAGGTCGGCGTTGTAAACGTTCATCTTTACAGACCTTTCGTAGCAAGCAAGTTATTAGAGGCTATCCCCGCTACAGCTACTAAGATTGCCGTTCTGGACAGAACTAAAGAGCCCGGTTCTTTAGCTGAGCCTTTATATCAGGATGTTGCTACAGCTTTCTTCAACAGTGACAGAAAGCCTCTTATCATAGGCGGTAGATTCGGTCTTGGTTCAAAGGATACTACTCCTGCCGACATTATTGCAGTTTATGACAATCTTGCAGCAGCAGCTCCAAAGCATCCGTTTACTTTGGCTATCGAGGATGACGTTACTAACCTTTCATTAAAGAGAGGTCCTGTTGTTGATGTTACTCCAGAGGGTACATCTAACTGCTTATTCTGGGGTCTTGGTTCAGACGGTACTGTAGGTGCTAACAAGAACTCCATAAAGATTATAGGCGACCATACAGATATGTATGCTCAGGCTTATTTCGCATACGACTCCAAGAAGTCAGGCGGTATTACCAATTCTCACTTAAGATTCGGTAAGAAGCCTATCCGTTCACCATATCTTATCGATACGGCTGACTTTGTTGCTTGTCATCAGCAGTCATACCTCAACAAGTATGATATGACCTCCAACTTAAAGGACGGCGGCAGCTTCTTGCTTAACACTATATGGTCAGACGAAGAGCTTGATACTCACTTACCTGCAAATGTTAAGAGAGATTTGGCTGAAAAGCACATTAACTTCTATACTATCAACGCAGTTGAGATCGGTAAGGAAATCGGTCTTGGCAGTAAGTTCAATATGGTATTACAGTCAGCCTTCTTCATGATTACCGAAATCATTCCCAAGGACGACGCTATTAAGTACATGAAGGAATTCATCGTTAAGTCCTACGGCAAGAAGGGTGAAAAGATAGTCAACATGAACTATGCGGCTGTTGACAGAGGCGCAGAGGGCTACCACAAGGTAGAGGTTCCTGCAAGCTGGGCTAACGCAGTTGACGAGGCTGCTGCAGCAACAGACAGACCTAAGTTCATCACAGATATAGTTGACGTTATGAACGCTCAGAAGGGTGACACTCTTCCTGTATCTGCATTCAAGGGTATTGAAGACGGTACATTCGAGCATGGTACTGCTGCTTATGAGAAGAGAGGTATCGCTATAAACGTTCCTGTTTGGGATCCTTCTACTTGTATACAGTGTAACCAGTGCGCATTTGTTTGTCCTCACGCTTGTATCAGACCTTTCCTTCTTACAGATGACGAGGCTGCTAAGGCTCCCACATCAGTTAAGGCTGTTCAGGGCAAGGGCAAGGAAGCTGATTATAAGTATGTAATGCAGGTTAGTATACTTGACTGTACAGGCTGCGGTAACTGTATCGCTTCCTGTCCGTTAGCAGGCAAGACTGATCCTCTTAAGATGGTTCCTATCGACGACGCAAGAGATCAGGTAGAAGCATGGGATTACACAATTTCACTTCCTAACAAGGAAAATCCAGAGGATAAGTACACAGTTAAGGGTTCTCAGTTCGAGCAGCCATTACTTGAATTCTCAGGCTCATGCGGCGGCTGTGCTGAAACTGCTTATGCAAGACTTATAACTCAGTTATTCGGCGACAGAATGTATATTGCAAACGCAACAGGCTGTTCTTCAATCTGGGGCGGTTCTGCACCTTCTACTCCATATACTACCAACGACAAGGGACAGGGTCCTGCTTGGTGTAACTCATTATTCGAGGATAACGCTGAGTTTGGTTACGGTATGTATACAGGCGTTAAGCAGCAGAGAGAATTACTTGCTGAAAAGGTAACAGCTATTGCTGAGGCTGACAGACCTAATGTAAGCGCTGCTGCAAAGGCTTGGTTAGACACTATGAACAAGGGCGAGGAGTCCAAGGCAACATCTGCTGCTTTAGTAGCTGCTATTGAAGCTGCAGGCGCTGACTGCGACAACTGCAAGTACGTTCTTGCTCACAAGGATATGCTCGTTAAGAAGAGTCAGTGGATATTCGGTGGCGACGGTTGGGCATACGACATTGGCTTCGGCGGTGTTGACCACGTTCTTGCTTCCGGCGAGAATGTAAACGTATTCGTATTCGATACTGAGGTTTACTCCAACACAGGCGGTCAGGCTTCCAAGGCTACTCCTACTGCTGCTATCGCTAAGTTCGCTGCTGCAGGTAAGAGAGTTCGCAAGAAGGACTTAGGTATGATTGCTAAGAGCTACGGCTATGTATATGTTGCTCAGGTATGTATGGGCGCTGACAAGAACCAGCTTATAAAGGCTCTTAAGGAAGCAGAAGCATACAACGGACCTTCACTTATAATTGCTTACGCTCCATGTATCAACCATGGCTTAAGAACTAACTTCCACACTGAGGCTAAGAAGGCTGTTGACTGCGGTTACTGGCAGTTATACAGATATAATCCTGAGAACGAAGTATTCTCATTAGACTCTAAGGAGCCTACTGCAGACTTCAACGAATTCATCAAGGGCGAAGTAAGATATGCTTCACTTGCTAAGGCATTCCCGGATGTAGCTGAGGAATTATTCAATAAGTGTGCAGAAGACGCTAAGAGAAGACTTGCAGGCTACAAGAAGTTAGCTGAAGGTTAATTCTTAAAAGTCAATATATTTATATATAATGTATAAAGGAAAAGCCCCTCTTTCGAGGGGTTTTTCTTGTGGAGAAATTATTCTACGCTGTATATCGCCGTCTTTGTATCGGCATCCCAGTCTACCTTTACTCCAAGAGCCTTGCCTAATGCTCTGAATGGTATGAACATTCTGCCGTCCTTTATTTCAGCCTTAACACCGTTTTCCATAACTGTCGGTGTGTTTCCTATGTACATCAATTCGCTTCCTGCTGTGAATTTAATAACCTTTCCTCCCGCTGTTATGGATGCAGTTTTTGTATTTGCGTCCCAGTCCACAATAGAACTGCTGTCTGCATTTTCAATATCACCACCGCTTATGGCTATTGCCGCAAAACGAAGCGGAACAAGGGTTGAATTGGATTCGGGCTGTATGTAGGGAGTAACGTCCATAGCATATATTTTGTTTCCTACCGTAAAAAGATTATTTCCTATAATTACCCTTACAACATTTGATATAACATCAACATTTCCTGTTTTCTGCGTTATTTCTTCTTTTTCTTTTTCAATATCTATATTGTCTACAGCTTTCCAGCCTGCATACAACGTAAATGATTTTGTGACCTTGCTCTTAAAATCATAAAGTTTTGTACAAGCATTATCCGTGTACCAACCTGTAAATTCATATCCCTTTTTAATAGGTTCGGAAGGTTTTGTAAGTTTACTGTTCGATATTACCTTTTTACTGTCTACGGCATTTCCGCCATTAGAATCAAAGTTGATTATATAATAGGTTGTGGAAGAACCACCGCCTCCGCCACCTCCACCACCGCCGGAAGAACCGCCCGATGAACTTCCGCCGCTTGAAGAACCGCCGCCTGATGTACTTCCACCACTTGAAGAACCGCTTCCGGAAGTTGACAAGTCAAACAGATTAACAGTATAATTTATGCTTGTGTCATTCCCATTTTTATCCTTTAAGCCTGTTACTTCAACATCAAATTTTCCATTAAGTTCATTATCTGAAATATTTCTGGAACCAATATTAAATATTATACATCTTGTACTGCCATAATTAGTAAAGTTCGCATCTTTGTAATTAAAATATTTTTCTGACATAGATGGAGTTGACGTATGATCCTTATTTGATATATTCCAAACTTTTCCATTGGATACTTTTGTTATCTTAATATTAACATCATCTACTGAAGCAACATTATATAGATTTTTATTTAATGAAATTGACCACGGGGTATTGTTATTGATTATATTTTTAGGAAAATTTCCTTGAACCGGATAGGCTATATAATCATAAAAATTCATATCTTCATTACTATCATCAAAAGATATAACATTTGAATAATCTCCGTCAAAACCATTTACATACCCAAAAGCAGTATATAACATTTCAGGATTAAGCAACCACCTTCTGTGTCCTAAAGAACTCATATTATATATATCATCGTCTTTTATCCACATATCAACAAATTCTTTTAAATTATTGACACTATAAGAAGTCCATGCAATATTGCTTGTGATTGTTGCTTGGTATCCAAGCTCATAAAAATCTTGTTCCATGTCCTGTGGTTTTGATGGAGTATGTGAAAGGTTACTTAATGCAGCCATTAATACAGCGCCATGCTGAGCTAAATCTATTTTACTTTCATCAAGCGAAACTTCATTCAGCCCTTCAACGTATCTTATAAAATTCAAATAATCCAAGCCGGTACTGACAAATTCACTGCTTAGTTTTCCTGTACTATATGGTGCAGATATTTGTGGTAACTCTATGAATTTATTAGAAACACTATTAAAATTTAATTTATTGTATTTATCTTTTATTTCGCTTTCGGTAGGCAATGCCTTTATCCATTTTGCAAACAAAATTCTGTTGTACTCTGGTGCAGCTGTGGTATCTGTATATTCATCAGACCACAGTTCATCAAGATACCAGCCACCAAATGTACAGCCGTCTTTGGTGATATTTTTAGGTAAGATAGTTGTTGCTCCCGGTTCTACATAAACAGGTTCAACAGCACTTCCTCCATTACTGTCAAATGTCAGCTTAATAAGTTCATTCCACTTAGCATATAATCTTAAATTTGAATCAACTATATCATCTGATGTAAATTGTTTTTCAAATGTATAGCAATCCCTAAACCAACCTTTGAATGCGTAACCTTCTTTCACAGGAACAGGCAATTCACCAATTTTGCTCCCACCAACTACAGTAATACTCTCTACATCAGAACCACCGTTACTGTCAAATCTTACAGTATAAGTTGTAGTTGTTTCGGTTGAAGTTTCTGTCGTGGTTTCTGTAGTTGTTTCAGTAGAGGTTGTAGTAGTCGTTTCACTTGATGATTCTGTATTTTCTTCTACAGAACTATCCGATAAAACTTTATCCGGTATTTCTATTTCCGTATTGCTATTATCAATACTTTTATTTTCTGCATACCCTATATTTACCGCCGTAATTATTAGAACCAAAGACAGCAAAAAACTTACATATCTTTTTATACCCATTCAATATATCCCCCTATCCTTTAATAGTTATAGTCTTACTTTCGCCGTCCCAATTTACCTCTGCGCCAAGGCTTTCGCCTACGAATCTCAAAGGCACCATAGTATTGCCGTTTATCAGTTTAGCGGGAACTGCAAGGGAAATATCTTTGCCGTTTACGGTTGCCGTTTCTTTGTTGAGTGTAAGAGAAATAGTTGTATCACTCTTTACAGATGTAACGGTCTGCGTTGCTCCGTCCCATTCAACAGAGGCACCCATAGCTTCAAATATAGCCCTCATAGGAACAAGCGTTGTGCCCTTTTCAATAACGGGTGACTGAGCAAAGTTCAGCTTATTATCGTTCAAAATAACCTTTATATCATCATTATTAGTTTTTGCCGGTGTATTATTTGATGTTGTCGCTGATGTCACCTCTATTTTTGAAAAATCCCAGTTATTAATTCCGGTCATATCTGTTACAGCGTATGTTTTAACGGGATTTAAGAGTATCTTTTCTGCAAGTTCTTTGTATTTAGGTATATTTCTTTCTTCTATAATATCGTTTTCTACCAATTCGTCAGTATCCGCTGACTGAGCCCACTGAGCAGAATCACTTGGAATTACATCTCCATTTAAAAAAGGGTTAAATAAATCCAAAATTGGAATCCAACTATCTTGTGTTATATTATCCGAATCATTATTAATAAACAATATTTCAGGAGAATACATACCATATTCTACATAATAACGCTTTACAATATCTTTGTTTTCTGATTTATAGTTTGTAGCTTCCTCCACCAATATTAAATTATTGCGATTTCCACATTGAACAGTATAATATTTTATATTATCCGGCTGCTGTGAATCTTTAAAAGAGAATGTGCCATTATATGTATTTATTTTAGGTGCATCATTATAATACGCCTTACAATAGGTGGTTACATATTTATTATCGCGTTTTTTATCTTCTTCTATAAGCGCAGAATTATTTTTATTTACAATTCCTTTCTCATCAGTATTGACTATGTATAATTCAGGAACATTATCATTATTTGCATCAAATAGAAAATATCTGCACAAAGGATATTCTTTCAATTTATTTATATATTCTGTTTTAATATCTACATCTATTGAAGTGATCTTATTATTCATATATTCATTGTCTTTTTTTATATTATCCATAATTTTTTCAATAATCTCATCTTCAATATCAATTCTTTCAATATTTTCTTTATATTCTATGTTGTATTTTGTTTTTTCTTTAGAATATCCTAAATCATTGTATAGGCTATCCATAAAACCCGAATAGTCAATTATTTTATCTAAACATTTATCTGCCCCCGATCCTTTTTCTAAATAATATTTTGTCGGAGCTTCTTTAAGGTCATTTATCGTTTCTACATTTCCCGGTATATATATCTCCGTATTACTAAGCTTATCTTTATCTTCTTCCTTAAGCCTAAGCCAGTCATATCTAAGTTCCTTAACCTGAATACCGCAAATACTATTGGGAATTCTTATAACATATTTACCATTTTCTTCTTTTGCAATTTTTTCAAAATCTCCATAAAATATAATTCCATCATCTGATATACTCCAACCACTGGAGCCATTGTACTGATATGTCCTTGCATGAACATACAGAACACTGTTGAGAATAAATAAAATACCTAATAAGATTGCTAAAGTTTTTTTCATAAAAATTTCCTCCTTAAAATTAAAATAATTATATATTTTCTGATTCCATAACATCAGAGTTATCTGTTATTTCATCAGAATTATCTGTTGTATTATCTGTGTTTTCTTCTACATAATCAGTGTTTTCATTTATTGTATCATTATCTGCGTTATCTTCCGTATCAGTATTTGATACATCAGTATTTTCCGTATTGCTGTTTACATTGTCATTGTCTGAATTGGAATTATCATCCGTATAATTTTGATTATTATTGTCATAATTATTTTCACTTGTGTAATCACTGTCTTTATAATAGTAATCATCATAGTAATAATCATAATGATTATCATATCTGTCCGAATGTAATTCATAATAATCATAAGGGGCTTCATAGCCATAATCGGTTGCACATTTAGGATGTTCACTTTTATCCCATTTATGGTCTGCAGACATAGCCATATCGGATTTCAGGAAATAATCCCATTGAATAAAATCTGATGGCATTTCAACAGGATCATCAAAGGTTACATCTAAATGATAATAATTATTGTTTAACTTGACTATTACCCATGCATGACCTCCCCAGCCATACATATCACCTGCCGTTCCGGATATATATTCATTTTCTATGCCAACCATATTAAGTAACGCCATAGTTGCCTTTGCATAACCTTCACAAACACCTGTTCTTCTTTTAAGCACATAATATGGATCGTAATCTTCTTCGGGTATTGTATTCCTTTCAAAATTATCATTATCATAATCCGTATTTAATACCATGTAATCATGTATAGCCAACACTTTATCAAAATCACTGTCGTTTTTATCAATTATGTTGTTGATTATTCTTTTTCTTATGTTATAATAATCTATAAACTCATCTATGTTTGAGGCATCTACATAATCATCTTCACCGGGAAAGAGAAAGTTTATATCACATTCATCATTTATATTAAAAAATTCCTTCAATAGTGTATAATCTTCTATAGGATCACCTTCAAATTCTACCCAATTGACCATGGGGAAGTTCATTACATCCTCAAGAACTTCAGGTTTAAATTCTTCGGTAGGTATTGTCAATTTAAAAATACTTGCAATTTCATTTATATATACAATATTTTCATCTTCTAAGTAATTTTTTATATAATCACTTTTAAAATCATCAATATTGATTTTCTTTCTTAGATCCTTATTAATAAAAGCAGTATATGTTGTCTGATCCCATTTAACATCTGCGCCTATAGCTTCGGAAACAGCTCTTAAAGGTATATAAAAATGCCCGTTTATGATTTGTTGAGGTACATCAGGATAGATTCTTTCAGACGTATTTTCTGCATTATTAAAACAGCCAAAACTATTTTGCCCCGCTTGTATTTCAATATCATAATCATTTCCTGTAAAAAAGGCTGCTTTGATATTTGGTTTCCATTCTACCTCATATTTCAGTTCCTCAAAAATGCCCCTCACAGGAACAAGTGTTCTGTTGTCTTTAATTATACCCTCGGCTTCAATTTCACTATCATTTACTATAACATTTACAGTTTTATAATTTTCTGCATGTACTATTATTGTAGTAACGACACATAAAGCAATAATTATAGCCCCGATTAACAATTTTTTCATGGTTATTACCTCCTTAGACTTTAAAATTTATAATACTACTCCTCTATATACCTCGTCCCTATCCTCCTGAGCTATGCCCAAATACCTTTTGGTGATTGTGAAGCTGCTATGATTGTATATATTCATAAGAATGGCAGGTGGAGTGCCCTTTTTCCATGCCTGGTAGCCGAAGGTTTTTCTCAGGGAATGACAGCTTATGTCGGGAATACCCGTATCGGCGCAGGCTCTTTTAAGTATTCTGTGTACCTGCACTCTGTCTATTGGACCGTGCTTTCTTCCCTCAAAAATATATTCGCTCTGCATACCGTTTTTAGCAAAATACGTTTTTAAAGCATCTCTTATACCCTTGTTGATATATATTGTCTGTGTTTTGCCTGTTTTCTGCTCCTTAAGTTCAATATATTTCTTGAATCTGTGATTTTTAATGTCGAACATATCCGTCCATTTCAGCTTAAGTATATCGCTTATCCTCAGAGCCGTATTCAAGCCTACTGTTACCAAAAGATAATTTCTGTATTCACCTCTTTCCAGAAAATAATTCTTTAATTTGTTTATATCCTTTACGGATCTTAACGGTTTTGCCTCTTTCATAGTATTTTAACCTCCCTTATGTAACGTTTTATATAATTGTGTTACCTATGCTTTCTTTTGTATGCCCAGTATTTATCAAATTCCTCTGTAAATATTGACACATCAAATAAATTATTTTATAATAATTACATAACTTGTCATTTCATAATTTACATAATATTTTAGCCATTTAGAAATACTATTAATATTTCGTGAATGTAACACAATTATATAATATGTTGTGTGACAAAGTGTGACATTTATCAGATATTATATATATTTTTTAATTAATTGCACTAAAAAAGGACGCCCAAAGCGTCCTTTTTAAATACCCTTTAACCTATTAAGGTCTTACAACAATATTACATATTCTGCCTGGAACGTATATTTCCTTGACAATAGTGCCGTTTAATTTACTTCCCAGAGCTTCCTTTGCTGCTGCAAGGACAGTGTCCTTATCAGCGTCTGCAGCTACGTCGATATTTGCCTTTACCTTACCGTTTATCTGAACGGCAACATTAATTGTATCCTCCTTCAGCTTTTCCTCATCATACTTTGGCCATGTCTGTCTGAATACGGACTCGTCATGACCGAGTACCTGCCATATTTCCTCGGCAATATGAGGTGCAAAGGGACAAAGGAGAATGGCAAGGGTCTCAAGGGAATCCTTGTCTATACCGCCTGCATTCTTTGCAGCGGCAACCATCTTATTTGTAAATTCCATAAAGCCTGAAATTACCGTATTGAGAGTAAGAGCCTCAAGACGTGTTGTAATTTCATATATCATCTTATGCTTAGCCTGTTCTATTTCCTTAGTAGGCTCAATTATCTTATCCTTGTATTCGTCAACGAACTTCCATACCTTGTTAAGGTATCTGTATACACCGTCTATACCGTTGTCGTCCCACTCGGAATCCAGCTCGGGAGGTCCTATGAAAAGCTCGTACATTCTGAGGGAATCGCAACCGTAGTTTTCAACCATTTCATCAGGAGAAACAACATTGCCCTTATTCTTGCTCATCTTGGCGCCGTCCTTAGTTATCATACCCTGATTGAAAAGCCTTGTAAATGGCTCATCAAAATCAACTACGCCGATGTCATATAAGAACTTAGTATAGAATCTTGCATAGAGAAGATGCAGTACGGCGTGCTCTATACCGCCTACATACATATCTACCGGCGCCCATTTCTTAAGAGCCTCCTTGCTTGCAAGCTCCTTGTCGTTGTGATTGTCACAGTACCTTAAGAAATACCATGAAGAGCCTGCCCACTGAGGCATTGTGTTGGTCTCTCTCTTTGCAGGCCCGCCGCAGCAGGGACAAGTGGTATTTACCCATTCGTCAATAGCCGCAAGAGGTGATTCGCCTGTGTCCGTAGGCTTATAGCTTTCTACATTAGGCAGTATAACAGGCAGCTCCTCCTCCGGTACGGGAACAATACCGCACTTCTCACAATGGATAAGAGGTATAGGCTCGCCCCAGTATCTCTGTCTTGAGAATACCCAGTCACGGAGCTTATAGTTTACGGTCTTTTTGCCAAAGCCCTTCTCTTCCATATAGTCGGGAACCTTAGCCTTGGCGTCCTCGGACTTCATACCGTTAAACTCTCCGGAATTTATCATTATACCGGGCTCTGTATATGCCTCGGTAAGATTTTCGTTTTCCTTGCCGTCCTTGCTTATTACCTGAATAATAGGCAAATCAAACTTCTTTGCAAACTCAAAGTCTCTGTCGTCATGAGCGGGAACACACATTATTGCGCCTGTGCCGTAGTCGGCAAGTACATAATCTGATACCCATATAGGCGTCTTTGCGCCGTTAAGAGGATTAATACCGTAAGCGCCTGTGAACACGCCTGTTTTTTCCTTGTCTGTCATTCTGGAAACATTTGACTTTGTGCTGGCTTCATATATATACTTGTCCATTTCCTCCTTATGCTCGGGAGTGGTTATGTCCTTTATAAGCTCATGCTCGGGAGCAAGCACCATAAACGTTGCGCCATAGAGGGTATCGGGTCTTGTGGTATATACCTTTATCGCCTTGTCCGTACCGTCTACGGGGAAATCTATCTCTGCGCCGTAGCTCTTGCCTATCCAGTCGGACTGCATTTTCTTTACCTTTTCCGGCCAGTCCAGCTTCTGAAGGTCGTTGAGAAGTCTTTCCGCATAGTGTGTTATCTTAAGCATCCACTGACGTAAGTTTTTCTTTGTAACCTGTGCGCCGCAGCGGTCGCATACGCCGTTTGTAGCCTCCTCGTTGGCAAGCACGCACTTACAGTTGGGACACCAGTTAAGAGGCATTTCCTTCTCGTAAGCAAGACCGTTCTTGAACATCTGCACAAATATCCATTGAGTCCACTTGTAGTATGCAGGGTCCGTAGTGTTTACCTCTCTGTCCCAGTCATATATAGCGGCTATTTCATTTACCTGTCTTTTTATATTTCTTATACTGTTTTCCGTAGATACGGAGGGATGAGTGCCTGTCTTAATGGCAAAATTCTCCGCAGGCAGACCAAAGGCGTCCCAACCCATGGGATGAAGTATTTCATAGCCCTGCAACAGCTTATATCTGCTCACAACGTCTGAAAGCACGTAGCCTCTCCAGTGACCAACGTGAAGACCGTTGCCTGATGGATATGGGAACATATCCAGACAGTAATATTTAGGCTTGTCTGTGTTGGTGGGATTTACGGGATTTTTTTCCCATATAGCACGCCATTTTTTCTCAATTTCCTTATAGTTGTATTTAGTGCTCATTTCCAAAAATGCCTCCATAGTAAATTTGATTAATTATTATACACCATTTTGGCATAAAATTCAAGCACTAATGTTCTTTTTAATGTATTGTTAAATATATATTTTTACAAAAAATAACCTCCGTAATTATATAAACGGAGGTAACACAATATCCTTTGTCATTATTTCTACTGTTCCATCTGCTTTCCGAGGAATCCTGCAGCTGTGCGCGCCAGCTTTCCCTCAACTTCGCCCATTATCTTATCGTCGCTTAGCATTACAATAGCGCCAAGCACATCGCCCTCGCTTATTATAGGAGTAATAAGCTCATGATTGTAGTTTTCATTGTCATCCTCCAATATAGGTACAAAATTGCTGTCGTTTCTGTTGGCTATATGGGTACTTCTGTTGTTTATAACCTCCTCAAGCTCCGAGCTTATGTGCTTTTCCATAAACTCCTTTTTCGCTCCGCCGGATACAGCAATTATCTGGTCCTTGTCCACAATACAGGTAATATGCCCTGCGTTTTTAGCAAGACTTTCCGCATATTCCCTTGCAAATGCTCCAAGCTCGCCTATGGGCGAATACTTCTTTAATATTATTTCTCCGTCTCTGTCTGTAAATATTTCCAAAGGGTCGCCCTCTCTTATTCTCAGCGTCCTTCTTATTTCTTTAGGTATAACCACTCTTCCGAGATCGTCTATTCTCCTTACTATGCCTGTTGCCTTCACAACAACTCCTCCTCCTTGAATTTTTATATTTATTGATGTGACTAGTATTTGTTTTAAACGGAATTTTATACTATAAGACAAAAGCTCAAATTTTGGAAGTTTTTAAGGTAGGCGTAATATAACATCACTTGAAATTAAACCGTAATGCTTGTATTTACAGGAAATTTGGACTTTCGGAAGCAGTATATTGTATATATTTTCATATATTAAAAATAGACACATCATGTATGATATGTCTATTTAATATTGAGTATTATCCTTTTTCAATAGCCTCTTTTATTATTCTTACGAGATAATCATATTCCGAATAAGGTCCATCTGATGCCTTAACTAACGAATCCCTTACATAATTTGCATTTTCTCTCAAAAGCTGTTTATTCATTTTAAATCCATTTGCTTCTGCAAACTGTGTTGCAAATGTCATTACAGTCCTAGTGTTTCCTTCTCTGAAAGGATGGACCTGCCATAATGCAGCAATCAATTTGGAAAATTTGTCTGCTGTTTCATTAATATCAAGCTTGTCCCATCTTACTGAGTTAATATTATTAATCGCAGCCCCAACATCATTTTCTATACATCCCGGTATCGAATATCTCACGGTATCTCCGCCAAGAACCTTTTCTCCCTTTACTATGGGAACAATTCTTTCACAGCCTGCCCATTCATATATATCGCTAAATATATACTTATGAATTGCCTTTAGTCTGTCATAGTTGAATTCATTTCCATTTATCTTTTCATCAACATCCATAAGCTTTATGTATGTTATATCCCTTTCGACCATATCCAACAGTTCTTCGTTTTTTATGCCAAAGAGATTTTTCAGAACAGGCACATCATCATATAAGTAAATATCCTTTTCCTTCATAACCATTAAACACTCATAGCCTTATATCTATTTATTGTAGCCTCAAGTATATCGGAAATCTCCATATTTCCAAGAATATACTCATTGACGAGTTTTTTTGTTTCCTCTGTTGGTTCAGCCGCATCCAATGTAGATATACCCAGAGCGTCATTTGCTATCTTTTCTCTTTCAACTCTGGTTGTCTCGGACACCAAATATTTTCTTTGCATAGCAATCACCTCTTGTTATATTATAACACACATTATACTGTATATTCAACCTGATTTTAAACAAGAGTTGTTTTATGTACTCAAAAGTTATACTCCTCAACTCCTCCTTGAATCTTATATTTATTGATGTGACTAGTATTTGTTTTAAACTAAATTTTCAGCCCACACAGATACTTTATTTTCGGAATTTGAAGCATCTGCGCCATGAACGGCAAGTCCTTTCCCCAACACAGCGCCCTTGCATATTTTTCTCAAATCCTGCTCACAAGAGCCAAGACCGCTGCCCTCGTGGGTCATGACCGCAAACACATTTTTGCCTGTAAAGTCCAGTCTTTCAAGCTGTGTGAAAATCGCCATAGGGAATGTTCCCCACCAGCAAGGACCGCATATAAATATATTGTCATAGTCTGCTATGCTGTCAATATATTTTTTAAGCTGAGGTCTTGCCTGTTCGTTAAGCTCCTTTTTTGCTTCGTCAATGCAGGCATAATAATCCTCGGCATATTTCTTTACCGTTTCTATCTGAAACAGATCTCCGCCTACTGCCTTTTGTATAAATTCCGCCACTATCTCCGTGTTTCCCTTTGAAATGTTCCTGATAGCGCCGTTCCAATAGTTCTCGCCCTTGCGTGAATAGTAAATAATGATATTTTTTGCCATAATTTTATCTCCTGTCAACTTCATCTAATTTGACCATGTAACGAAATGAGCATTTCTCACGGCTATTTTCCACTGACCGTTTACCTTTACATATTCGTCCTCATAGTGTACATCGGAAGTAGATACCGCTTCGCCGTTGTCAAGTGTAACATGGGAATAGCCTATTGCCGTTGCGTGAGTATCATCTACAAGTGTAATTACCTGCTGACCGTTGAAGTGTGAGGACTCCACATAATTTTTCATTGTTCTGTCGCTTGTGGCAAATATCTCGTCATAGCCCTTGTATTCTCCCGCAACATTGTCGCCCATATATATGCGCCATACTCCGTCGTCAGCAAAAAGCCGTGTCTGTTCGTCTATTTTGTGCTGATCCGCAAGTACCGAAAACTTGTCAAATACCTCTCTTATAGCTATTTTTTCGGCTGCTTCGTCCGTAACTGCATTGTTTGTTGTCTGCTGTGTCTGTGAAAGACTTACTGTCTTTGTCCGGTCGTCCCAGTCAACATCATAGCCGAGATTTTCGGAAACAAAGCGGAGAGGAACAAGTGTACTGCCGTTTACTATAACGGGAGCGGCATTAAGGCTTACGTCTGTACCGTCCACATTGGCAATGCTGTTGTCTATCTGCATTGTCACATTTTCGGCTGCATAAGTCTGAGCGGAAAAGCAGCCAAGCATAAGTATTGAAGTAAGTAAAATCATTCTCTTTTTCATTTCAAAGCACCTCTTTTTCAATTTACAGTCAACTTATATTGTCCCGTTCTTATTGCGGCTATTACTCCGCCGTCTATAAGCAAATCCGTACCGTTTATAAAGCCTGCGTGTTCTCCCAGAAGGAAGGCGCCTGCTTCGGCTATTTCATCGGAAGAGCCTGTACGCATAGCAGCGGAAGAATCTATCATTCCCTGATAAGCCTCTCCTGCTGCGTTAAACTCATCATAGGCAAGGGGCGTAACTATTATGCCGGGACTTATTGTATTTATTCTTGCTCTGCACTCTCTCCATGTGGTTGCGGCAGCCTTCTGCGCCTGCAGGTGATTTACACGCTTTGCTATTATATAAGCCGAACCCGAGTTCTGAAAGCCCACCTCTTTGATATATTCAATATCCATGAGCTCTTCAGTTGGAGTATTCAATATTTCTGCTTCAACCTCATAGGGGATATTGAACATATAGCCTGTCTGACTTGATACTATAAGACCTGCGCCGCCCTTTGCCATTACCTTGCCGAAGGCGTCAACGGCATAGCCTGTTCCCACCATATCAAGCTTAAGAATATGCTCCGGGGAGCTTTGATTGGGCGAAGCTCCTGCCGTATCCACAAAGTATTTTACATCTCCCAAGCCGGCAGCCTTATTTGCAAAGGCTTCTACGGAGTCCTTTTCCATAGCGTTCACAATACAGGTTTCCACAGTATAGCCGCTGTATTTCAGCTCGTTTGCCGTTTTTTCAAGATTTTTCTCGCTTATGTCTCCGAGCAGTATTATCCTGCCTGCCGCAAATCTTCTTATTATTGCGGTACCCATACTGCCTGCGCCAAGTAATGCAATGACCTCTCTGTTTTCGTTCAAGTCAAAATTCATCGTTATTTCTCCCTTCATATTAATATTTGTATCTGTTATAATTATAAGCCAAAATATATTGAAATTTCCAATAGAAATATGTTATAATCAATTTAAAATATTAATAATGAGGTGCTGTATATGACAACCAAACAAATCGATTATGTTCTTGAACTTGCAAAGACTCTGAATTTCAGCAGAGCTTCGGAAAATCTCTTTATAAGTCAGCCTTCTCTCACATATCAGATACAGCTTCTTGAGGAGGAAGTGGGATTTAAAATATTTGAACGTTCCGGAAGGGGCGCTGTACTTACGCCTGCTGGAGAATACTTTTGCTCCAATCTTGTAAATATAAAAGAAGAACTAAAAAATTTAATAGAGCAAAGTCAGAACTACGGCTCTCAATATGCAGATACTCTCAATGTCTGTCTGCCTATGCGCTCGTGTATTATTTTTTTGCCGCAGATAATGATGCAATTTGAAAGGGATATGCCCGATATTGCTTTGAATATATCATTTATATACGATGACAGCAGAGTTGACAGCTTTTTAAGACAGGAGCATGATATTCTCTTTGCAAGAGATTCCGAACTTATGCGCTTTTCAAACATAAAAATCAATCCTCTTTATAAAAGCAGATTTTATATTATAGCAAATAAGAATGACCCTTTGGCAAATCTTGAAGTCATTACCGAAAAGGACCTTGAAGGCAGAACATTTATGATAGGCGGCGGCTCTCCTCCCGAAATGATAGTTGTTCAGAACAGGATAATAAGCAGCGTATCTGTAAACACAATAAATTCTCTTAACCACGATATGTCCCTTACTTATGTGGCGGCAGGAAAAGGAATCGTTCTTGCCCCGGGCTTTGCCGATGACCATAACGGCGAATTTGCTTGGATACCTTTCGACTGTCCGGAGCATATAAATTGTGTGCTGGGCTCTCATAAAAGCGATAAAAGGCAATGCACAAAACACTTTACAGAGCTTGCGCAGGCAGCATATAAAAATACATTGTAATAATTATATTTTAAAGCCTTAATATAACAGTCAATATGCTGTATAAAAAAACCGACAGGCAGGTATTCGTACAAGAATACATACCTATCGGTTATATTAAGAAAGACTGTCCCCATTGTGAGGGATTGGGCTCAGCAAGAGAAGAGGCATTTAAGATGCGGCAGTCTGTCTTACAATATTTTGAATAGTCCGTATACGGACAAAATACAGTTTATATATTTCTCCTTACATATCTGAATATAAATGTCACGGCTGAAAAGCTCATGAGAAGCAGAGCAAGGAGCTTCAAGGTATCAGTCAGTCCATAGCCGCCTGTTTCGGGAAGAGGCGTGCCTGCTATGTTCTTAATTTCCATAGAAGCATATTCCACTCTGTTTGAGTAGTCAAGCACTCTGTACTCAGGCTCTTCCTCGTCCGTGTAATATCCGTCGGGCGGCTTAAGCTCCTTAAGCAAATACCTATCATAGCCAAGCACATCCTTGCATAAAATTCTTCCCGTATTATCTGTAATATCTATTCTTGAAAGATAATAGGTCGTATCTACACCACTATCGCTATGCACTATTGTCCTGACATAATCCGGCTCAAAGCCACTCTCCCTGATTACATCATCCGAAAGAAGCTCCTTTACGTCGGGAGAATACAATCCGAATACTGCTCCCTCCAATACCTTTTCGCCTGTTTCATCGGTCTTTATAAGTCCATAACCCCAATTTTCCCTTGAATTCATATATCTGATATTGATATTTGATGCAGGATTATATGTAAATGAAGTATTGCGCTGAGTTATTGTTCTGCTGCCTACAACAGTTGAATTGTAGCTATATGTTTTACTGCTTTCCTCTGTAAGCTCTACAATACTGTAGGACTGAGTTATCATATTTCCCTTTGCATCAAAATCAAAGCTCCAATTCCAAGGAGTATCGGTTTGTTCAATAACTCCCTCTGTATTAATATGCCATTGATAAAGTGAATTGAGGTCAACAGCTTCCGATACACCGCTGCCGGCAGGTACATTCAGAGTGACCTTTGTAAATGCCCTGCTATCAGCTGTCAATGCAGCAGCAATCGTATCTTGTGTATAATCGCTGAAGCTCATAGCTTCACCTAAATATATAATATAGCTGAAGGTCGTATCCTCCGAAGCGGTTATCTCTTTTCTGTCCTTATTTACAAGGGTCTTCGTAAGCTCCGGCACAGTAGGTATGCTTACGCCTACCTTAAGGGGAGTTGCAAAAAGCTGCTCCATTGTAGTTGCATCAATGGAATCGGGATTGTGTCTTTCATACCTATAGCCAAAGGTATTCCATGCGGTTTCACCCGGCTTTGCTTTTTCATCAGCTATAGCCTTATATTTAAATGTAATAACTGCACCCGGCGGTATTTTTTCAGTAATCACAAGCCTTACTGACCTTATTGTATTCAATCCCTCTTCACTCAGACCTTCCCTGTAGTCCTTCCAATCTGAATTGCCATCAGGCTGCCAGTCCGATTCTCCAAAGGTCGTCTTTGTGCTGTATTGTATAACAGGAGTAATTTCCATTTCAGTTCCGTCTTGTAGTTTTACAACACAACTGAAGCCTGGGTCTTTATATAGGCTCAAAAGAAATTCGCTGCCTCTTGAAATACTTTCCGAAATTGTATTGGCGTCACCTATTTCGGGAAGATTGCTTATAAGCACAAGCCAGTTCATATACAAATCCTCGGAATTGTTTACCGTAAGGGTATATTCCACAGGTTCATTCTTGTCCTTTATAACTATCTTGTTTTTGCTTTCACTGCCTTTTGCATGGTTGTTTTGCCCTTTGCAGTCATCGATTTCCATTTCCGATGAGGTCGGTGAGGAAATATCGGAGCTTATATAGTCTATTGCTCTTACACCTGCATTAGCACCGCTTTCCCGTATATTTTCGCCATTGATTACAGCTCCCTCGTCATAAGACGCATTTGGTTTTAACACAGCTGTATTGTATATGGCAGGGTCGGAATTGTATACACCCGTAGCGTTGTTTGACTGAACGGTCATTTCTACATAGCCGTTCGGAGCTATTGCCCAGCCCTCTCCTTTTGGAAAATCAATGGTAAGTGTCATACTATCCACGTTTTTCTTAAGGGCAACGCTGGCAGGCCGTTCAAGAGCGTTCTGATTATAACCGTATTTAATATCAAAATAGCCTTCCTTTGGCGTTCCCTTTTCAATATCCTCTGCATTAAATACTAAATCATCTTTTCTGTTTGTTGTAAGAGTAACAGATATATTGTCTTTGCCTATATTTTGCCAATCACCAAATTTAAGCAGATAATTATTATTCATCCATGAAAGTCTGCCATCTTCATAGCTGTCTTTCGTTCTGGCTTGAAAATCTCTGCTGTAGCTGTTATAGGTAACATTGCCTTTGAAATACTGAGGAAATTCCAAAGTGTCCGTAAAGGTATAACCGTCCATCATGCCTGTTCCGTCATTGTATTCCTTTACAGTCCATGTAACGGTATTACCCTTTGTAACACTATGCCCCGTATCTACGGTTGAGCCTGTGGAGGTCACCTTTTTCTCAATGCCCGGCACAATATCGTTTCCACGATATACCGTTACATCGGAGGCTATCCACATGGATTCGTTATTTCCTGATGTAAAGCCATGATTTCTTGCCTCGCTGTTGTCCCATAGGTATCTTTCACCGTCGTTATTTGGCGTCATCTTATTAAACGTACTTATGTTTACTGCAGTATCATTGTCAACGGCTATTTCCATTCCGCTGTTGTAAAGCTCCATAGCCGCGGCATTTACCGCCGTATCCTCGCTGTCGTATTCCGGTCCTGTAAGACATTCATAGCCAAACTGTACATAATACCCCGGCTCAAGATAAAATTTATCCTTCATGGCATCATATCCAAAGCCTGTACATGGAGTACCCTTATCGCATTCTATATCGAAGCCCATTATAACATGTCCGTTTCTGCTTTCAACACGTTTTGCCTTTACCATAGGATAATCTCCGTTAAGTCCTATCTTTGAACCCGGTGCGGCAACTGCAAGCTCCGGTCTTGAGCTATCATGTACCATTACATTATCTTTAATATTTTCAACGCAGCCTACACCTGCCCATGAATTATAATAATCTCCAGGATTTATATCCGGATTGTTTCTCAGTGAAAAGAATGTAAAGCCCTTGGGCAGCTGGTCATATATGGTAGACAAATACAGCCTTGTGGTACTGCTGCTGTTCTTTATTATTGTATAATAGGCGACCATACCTCTGCTGAGAGTTGTGCCTGCCGCCTCAATATCATTCTGATAGGTAAAACGGTCCTGTCCTCTGTAATAAGTTTTAACGCTGGGCTTTGGTACTGCTGCGCTGTAATCAATATTGGCATTATACATAGTATATCTGCCTGTTTCGTATACGCCCTTCTGCAAAAATGCAAGTCCCGGGTCTGAAAGCTCGTGGCTTACTGACTTAGGATACTCCCACGCTTCAAGAGTGTTTGTAAGATAGTCTGTGCCATGAGCAGCCATATATTCCTGCCATTGTTCAGGCGTATCTCCCGGAAAATCAAGAGTCACATATATATAGAGAGAAGCGCTTGTATCTGGGAATTCAGCGCTGAAGGTGTTCTTCCATCTCATATACTGCTGTTTTATATCGGGAGTTGTGCCTGTAACATCATCTCTTGAATCAATATAGATTTCCCTACCGTCACTTACAGTATTTGGAGAAATTTCGGAGCTGCCGTTTTTTATATTTATATTTGCTCCGTTTGTACAGTATTCAATGGAAATATTGTCTGCATACCTCCATTCAAAGAAACCGTCGTTATATGGAAGAATGTCGAAAAAGTCGCTGCCTCTTAATATTTGCGGAGCATTGTCGACCTCATTTTTGAATTCAAGTCTGTATGTGACCTTTCGTGTATCCCTTGTTATCCTTGAAAAATCATCACTGTCAAGTATATCAAGAGCCGGTCTGCTGCCCTTCTCCGTAACTATTTTCTTGTCAAATTTAAGTGCAAAGGAATATCCGCCCTTGAAGTCGTAAAGCCTGTGGCTTGGTCTGTCACCCATCCAGCCTCTGTTGAATACCTTGCGCTTCATAGAGCTTTCATTGCACTTCAAAAACTCAATATCGGAATATACCTTGTAATTTATTTCACATGTAAAGTTTGCGCCTAAGAAATCCTTTATATACCACTTGGCAGTTGTAGCGATTTCACCGTTGTCAAGTCTTTCAACGGTAATTCTGTCAGCATAGTAATCGCCAAACATAACGCCTCGGAATTCCCTTTTGCTTCCAACCGCTTCATCAGGCATAAGCACATAATAATCCTTGTTGTCAGACTTGTTTGTGTAAACCTTAAGACCGGAAGTCCATTCTGCGCCCCTATTGTCCTCTACAGGCGCAAGAAAAGCTGATACGCCTTCCATATAATCCGTTACGGGGATAACATCATCATATCCGCTGTCATTGTTATGGAAAATGACTATATCATAATCCCATACGGTATCATTGTTAAACTCATAGTCGTTTCCCATCTGATCTGTTTTTCCGTCTATTGTACCTGCCTTCTGGAGGGTTATTTCGGGTCTGAGCTTAATACTGCCAAGATTGGAGGATATTCCTGCGTTCTTTATAACACCGCTGTCCTCTTTGCAGGCTGAAACACTATTATTATCGGCGTGCTCTATAAATACATCGTTTATGGTATTTCCTGCCGAGCTGGAGGTATCCTCTGTACTGCCGTAATATTCGTCTCTGTCGTCTACAAGAAGCATAAATGTATTCTTAAAGCTGGAATAAATATTAAATTCCTTAGAGCTGCCTGCGTCAAGACCCTCCGTATAATACCGCACCGTATATGTACACGGCTCTGTCACTACAAATCCAAGGGCATCAAGGGCTTCGTCTATTGAAGAATAATCTTTGTCCTTACCTATTGTATAGCTATTATTTACGTCTCCGTAAACAATATTTATATTGTAAATATCAGCATTTTCAGCATCCTGTGATATTGTTATAACAGCTTTGTCTGTAACACGGTCCGTATCGCTGTAGGAACGACTTATATAATCTCCGCCGTCTCCTGAATACTGTACGTCAAGCGTATCTGTAGTTCTGCCGTCTACAAGTACGACGCTTTCATTATGCCTGCTGTCTGATATAAAGGCATTTTTGATTATAAATTCGTAGCGGTTTTCCTCATCACTTGCCTCTTTAAACATTTTCTCCATATCAGAGGGTCTTATATAATGATATTTATTCAGATTATCCTCAAAATAACTAAGCTCTCCACAATTAAATGCTGAGTTGTTTTCGGCAGTTATTCTGAATATATCATCATCGCCGAAGTTCATAAACTTATCTCCGCTTGGGTCCTTTACATCATACTCATTTACTCTTATTTTCTTAAGAGTAATATCGCCCTGTACAGAAGATAATGCTATATCGTGCTTAACGGTATATTCCTCCGGTGACCATGACTCTGCATAATAATAGTTTTCATTACAGTCTACCTTGTTTATGGCATCCTTAAGCACTACATTTGCTGCCGTATCGGGATTATCTTTTTTATAGCTTTCCTCGTCAAAAATGAGGACTTTAGGGCCAAATATAACGTCTATGGAAGGATTGCCCATTTCAGAGCCGTTGTACGTATTATTTTTATTGAATATTTCCCATTTCAGAGTAATTGTATTATCCTCATTGATTTCAAAATCCACACCGCCTGCTACAGATACATTGCCATTATTGAGCTTTACTCTTACAAGCTCATATTCCTCCTCGTCAATGGTAACATATATAACATAAACGCCGCCGCCTTCACTTACAAATTCACATCTGTAATTTCCGTTTTTCTTTGCTTCCTTTATCCCTTCTCTCCAGCTTATATATGTAGGAAGCGTAAATGTGTCCTCTATATCTATGGAATTTACATAATCGCTGGCCAGACTGCGGTTAGCTCCAATCTGCGCTCCGCCGTGTTCCTCATCCTTTCCCCAAAATACCCAATAGCCTAAATTAGCCAGAGTTTTTTTGCCATCGGGAGAAAGCATCATTTTCACTTTATCTGCGGAATTATAAATTTTTTCTATAGGATAGTGGTACTCTATGGTATTCCATACAGTTTTATGGTATTCTCCGTTTGTAAAAATTCCCTCTTCAGACAAATCATCCGTAGGCAGTATGACCTTGCCGTCATATCCTGCAAAGCTGTCATTGTTTCCGCCTACTCCCCATACATATAAGGTACTGTTGTCGGGCTTTCCGTTGGGATATGAAAAATCCAAGCTGATAGGAATTGTCTGTCCGCTGGGAACAGGACCTATCTCATAATAGTGATAATCTGTATTTTCCACCTTATGATAGGTAACAGGCACATTGTTGGATTCGCTTATATTGTCTGTAAATAAACAGTCTTTACTGCACCTGAAGTAAAGTCTCAGCATACGGTTTTGTCCGTCTTGCGAAACATTAATTCTTATTTTATTCTGTTCTCCCGTAAGAAGCTCCTCTTTATCAGAAAATATCTCATAAAGTCCTTCATATATTTTTATAGGAGTTCTTCCGTCTACTCTTGTACCGAAAAATTCCTCTTCCTCCATATCCTCGGAAGGAGCGCCTTCAAGACCTGTATTATAGAAGGTAACACTTACTGCGCCCTTGTCCTTAAATATTTCAAGAGCCGCTTCAACAGTTGTGCAATCCTGAACGCTTTTCAAAGACATACACTCTGCAAAGGCATGAAGTGATACAGAAGTAATGCTTTCAATATTTTCAAATGTAACAGAGCTGACTTTTGACATGCTCAAGGCATAATCGTCAACAGCTGTGACATTATAACTGTTGTCTTCGCCTACTGCTTCGGGGATTTCAAAGCTCCCGCTTCTGTTTTCACAGGCATATACAAGCATAGCCGTTTTATCATCATTGAGCTTATACAAATCGCCTTCTGCCGAAACAAAGTATTTTCCCGCTTCTATGGTATCCAAAGGCGCAGGAAGTCCTGTAGAAGCAGTATCGCCTGTTATTTCGAGTTCATTTTCTCCTTCAAACACAAGCCTGCCTATATGCTTCTGTCCTGCCGCAAAAATATCCGATGTAATGCTCTTACTGTCCTTGCCTATTGCCATTGTAAAATTAGTATTTACATTTGTAAATATATCTCTTGTGACAGTTTTGAGATTTGTGGAATTTACATAGAAGTATGAAAGCGACGGCATATTGCTAAAGGCAAAATCTCTTATCTCCTCAACCGTTGGCGGAAGTATTACCTTACTCAGAGTTGAACAGCTGTCAAAGGCTCTGTTTTTTATTGTCTTTAAATATCTGAGCTTTGAAAAATCCAAGCTCTTAAGAGCCGTCTTTGAAAAGGCATAGCCTTCTATAGTTGTAAGTACACTGTCTTCGGGTATTATCAGCTGACTGAGTCTCTTGCAGTTTTCAAAAGCATTTCCTGTTATTGTTCCCAGAGATACAGGAAATGCAACGCTTTCAAGTCCGGAATTGTTAAAGGCTCTGTTGCTTAATTTTCCCAGACTGGGAAGCCTTGTAAGGTCTACAGACTTAAGGCTTTCCGTATTCATAAGTGACCAATCGCCTAATTCCCATACAAAATTCTTTTCTATGACGCCGTTAAAATCAATTTCGCTAAGAGATGTGCAGCCATAGAACATAGCGCCGCCATTTGAGCTAAAGTTATATCTTTCGGGCATAATTACTCTCTTAAGACTTGTACAGCCCTTAAATGTGCCTACGGCAACATTGTTGTTATTATTGCCTGTATATCCTTGAAATAATACGCTATAGGAGCTTATTGCTGAAAAATCGATTTCCTCAAGAGAGGTACAATTCTGGAAAATACCTATGCCCATCTGATTCAAAGTGCCGCTTCCAAGCCTGAAGCTCTTAAGCTCCTTACAGCCATAAAAGGCAAAATCACCTATATAGGTACTTATTCCATTCACAATATTCACATCTCTGAGAGCCGTATTGTAAAAAGCGCCTCCCGATGCCATATCTTCTACATTTCCTGTCCTTGTGGCATATCCTATCGAATTTATTTTTATATTCTCAAAATTTATTTTTGAAAGCCTTACACAATTACTAAAGGCTGCTCCCTCTATAGTTACGGGATAGATCATATTTTCAGGTGTATCGAAGACCACTTCTTCAAGAGATGTGCAGTATTCAAAGGCTCTTTCCCTTATAATCATCATACCCGGCGCGTCTACATCGAAAATAACCTTCTTAAGACGACTTTCATTGCCTGCAAACTCTCCCTGCTCCATTACCTTTGTAGGAATAGTCGCAGGTCCCATATTTGTAATATGCACAGTAAGGGTATAGGACAAGTCATGATTAAGAGTAAGCTCATAGTTAGCGCTGTTTATCACCTGCTCTATGCTGAGAGGCATAATATCACAGGAAAGACAGCCGCTGTCATGTCTGTGCTCTAAATATCCGCACACAAGCTCTCCGTTTTCGTTATAGCAGCCTGTACTGTGAGTATGCTCCTCAAGACCGCATATAAATTTATCCTGTCCGTCCGTTTCTATACTGTCAGTAGTAGTTTCCGTATATTCCTCTACATAATCCTCGCTGTGAGTTTCAACCGTTGTATCGGCATCTGCTCCGCCGCCGGATATAATTTCATCGGGCACAGTTATTCCATTGTCAGGCTCGTCGGGATACTGTTCACTGTACTTCGGCTGGTCATAATCAGCTTCACTATCATCCGTGGGGTTGCTTACAGAGCTTGATGACACAACCGTATCGGGTATAAAGAAGCCTGCGTCCTTATCAGTGGTTTCCTCGGCTTCGGCTTCTGTTGCCTCGGTTATCTCCATTTCTGTTTCGGTGATTTCCTCGGTCTCAGTTTCTGTTTCCTCATCTACGACAACCTCTATATCACTCTCATAACATTCCTCTGTATGAGTATGCTCCTCAAGACCGCATATAAGCTCCTCACTTGTTTCATAACATTCCTCGGTGTGGGTATGCTCGTCATTTTCCTCAAGTCCGCATACAAGAGCCGTGTTATAGGTATAGCACTCTTCGCTATGGGTATGCTCCTCCAAGCCGCATATAGTTTTTCTTTCCATTGTGATGCCCGGAAGTATAAGTATATATGTAGTTATAAACACAACAATAACGCCCATTACAGACAAAAGCCTATATCTGAGCTTATTTCTTTTCTGCTGTGATATAAAATTTGACGCACGCTTTAACAGATCATTCACTGCGCTTCCCCCTTCTTGCGCTTCTATCCGATATAAAATCTGCAACAGCCGTAATGGGTATGAGATACCCAAATCCTCCTGTTCCAAAAAATTTTATTTTGTTTTGCTTATACTTTTCTTATCTTCATGCTGCTAAAATTTTTGTAAACTCGATAATTCTATTTCCGCCCAAAGCTTCCTGTTCATTTTTGTTTGAGAATTTTAACATTTTTAATAGTTTATACATATTTTAGCACAAATTACATAATTATTCAAGACTTTTGGCATAATTTTTTTACAAAAACCACTAATTATTAATATTCCCTTTCTAATTTGTTGTTATAATTAACAAAAAATTCACTTAAAGCCTTTTATTTATTGAAAAATACAGCATTGACATGTCGGCGGATATTTCTCCCTTGAGGTTCATAAATACAATAATATGTATTTATCTTTATAATTATGTACTCAAGGGTTTATTGATTGTCCTTTTATAAAAAAACCGACAGGCAGACATTCATACAAGAATACATACCTATCGGTTATATTAAGAAAGACTGTCCCCATTGTGAGGGATAGGGCTCTGCAAGAGAAGAGGCATTTAAAATGCGACAGTCTGTCTTACAATATTTTGAATAGTCCATATAGGGACAAAATACAGTTTATATATTTCTCCTTACATATCTGAATATAAATGTCACGGCTGAAAAGCTTATGAGAAGCAGAGCAAGGAGCTTCAAGGTATCAGTCAGTCCATAGCCGCCTGTTACGGGGAGAGGTACTCCCTTTTCATTTTCCACGGTAAGAGTGGCAATATAGTCGGAGACTTCCGCATCTCTTTCTATATAATGAGGCTTTGTATCTCCGTAATAGCCGTTAGGCGCTTTTATTTCAAGAACAACATATTTTTCCTCACATACGCCTGTAAATCTGGCAATACCGCTGTCGGGAGTTTCCTTTGTGTCTGAAAGATAATAGTTTTTTTCTTCATACTCTACCGTAGCAAAATTCTTTTCATCTATGCCCAAGGCTTCCATTTCCTCGGAGGTCATTTGGTCTGCTTCGTTGGGAGAATAAAGACCGAACAATGCGCCTGCAAGACGGCTGTTGTCCTCCTTATCCACCTTAAGTATGTCAATACGCCAATCAGGCTTTGCATTGGCAAAGGTTATTTCCTCGTTTTTATCCTTGTTGTATACAAAGCTGTACTGTCTGTCGGGCATACCGTTTATGCTGTCAAAGGCATAATTGCCTTCATCGTCTACCTCAACGGCATAATATGTTGCGCCTTCTTCCCATTTCCATTTTTTCTCAGTATTTTCTTGAAAGCTACCGCTGGCATAGTTGTTGTTATTCCATTCATTAACAGAACCATCTGCTAAAGAGAAAATTTCGGATTGTGAAGCACCGCTTGGAACTTTAAGAGTAATAACAGTCCAATGTTTAGCTTCATTCCACTGTTCACCAAGTTTACTTGATATTCCATTTTCGGTATAATCGGGAAAATCTATTTTATTGCCGCTTTCACTCTTGTATATCACAAACCTATATGTTTTCTCTTTATCAGCCTTTGACAAAGAACCCTTGCTGTTTACAATAGTCTTTTTGATCTGAGGTGCGGAGGGTATCCTTACGCCGACATTAAGAGGAGCGGCAGTTGCAAAGAGATCTCCTGACCAATACCTATAACCAAAGCTGTTCCATGCAACCTGTGAAGGCTCTGCTTCTCCGTCAATTACAGCATTAAAGCTAATTTTAACGGTGGAATTGCCCTGTATGAGCTTATCTCCCACTTCGGAATTGTCAATAACAACTCTGAGAGAGCGCGCTTTTTCAGCGAGATCGTTCCATTCCGATGTGCCTTTCCAGTCCTCATCTATATAACTGTTACCTCCATCAGAGGAGCCGTTCTTTGTGCTGTAGCCTATTGTATATTGAGTGTTGGTAAGCGGCGTTTCCGTATTGTCCGGAGCTACTACCTTTACCTCAATATTCGGCTCAGCAGCCAGCTTTACTTTAAACTCACTGTCTCTTGCAAGGTCCTGTCTTACAGTATTGCCGTCGCCTACAAAGGGGAGATTATCAATGACAACAAGCTTATCCATAGCATTTTCTCCTGCATTGCTTATATTAAGAGTGTATCTGAATGTCTTTGTACTGTCGGAGAGGAAAATGCAATTATGGTCAAGGGCGTTAGATATACCATTATTTGTATCGTTACCAACTTCAACAATTTCCTTATAAGAGGTTGTGGGTTGACCGATATATACGCTTACGGGAGCGCTGCTCTTTACGCCCTTACCGCTGTCTGTAAAAGGCTTACCCTGTGATACAAGTCTTGTATTGAAATCCTGAGTCGGTATTATATCAGCTGTGTTGATATATGTGCCTGTAGGAATATCATTAGCTGCCACAGTGGGTATATCCAGCTCGCAATAGCCTCCCGGGGGTATTGAGTAGACATTATATCCCGTTTCCCCTGACCACTCATTTATACTTACAAAATGCAACGTCAGCTTTTCTACAGTTTCACCTTTGGAATTCTTATTTTGCTCAAATTTTATTTTGATTCTGCAATACTTTGATGTGTTTTTATCTGTATTTGGCAAAATATACCATGCAGCAATATCCTTTTCAGTATCATCTGCTTTTATTTCAATAGGTTCTGTATCCTTACCGTTATTATTTGTAATTATTTTCAGTGAAGTATCTCCATTTTCACGTTCCTTTATTCTGAACAGAATATCTTCGCCAAGTCCATCTGCATTGCCCGACTGTAACCGAATATTTGTATGATCATTGGGGATTCCGTCTACTTTAGCAGTTCTTGCAAATATGGAAAATCTAAGGTCGCCCTGGAATTTAAAGCCCGGCTCTAAGGTATCCTCTATAACATAGTCGTACAAGGCGTCGGTGCCGTTATTGTGGGCAGTTATTTTCCATTTGACTTTACCGCCCTGCTCTGCAAAGGGAGATTCCACTGTCTTTGTTATGCCTGGTATTATTTCTCCTCTTGTAAGCTTTACATCGGATACAAGCCACTGCTTATTTACAGTATCGGCGTTAAGGTCGGTGTGTTCCGTAAAGCCCAGTTTTCCTGCATGCTCATCGCTAAGCACATCACAGCCGCCGTCATTGGGAAGCATACCGTTGGCATCCGATACGTTTACTTTTGTATCCCTGTCTGCCTCAACTCCGTTATTTCCGTTGTCCACATATTCCATGGCGACATAGTTTACGGCGTCCTTGCCGTAGTCCTTAGACGGAGTAATCACAGTATATGCAAACTGCGTAAATTCACCGGGACGTAAATATGGATTTTCGTTTTCATCAACGCCTAAATTGTATTCGACAGGATCGCCATCGTCAGTTATCTTGTCACCTTTTTCAAAATGGAACTTTAATCTGTTCCTGCCATCCTCTGTCTGCACTGTACCATCATATACGATATATGCCATTACAAAGGTGCCGGCAGCCTGTGTTTCGGCTCTGTTTTTCCACTTGTCAAGACCCTCGGGTACAGCAATAATATTTTGAAGCTGCTGTCCATTATCTCTGGGGGCAGTAGGCGCAAATTTATTTGTTCTATCATAATTTCTTGCACCTACAAAATACCTGTTCGATGCCCAATTCGCATCGGTGCTAAAATTCTTGGCAGCGCTGTTTCTGAGAGCAAAGAACTGGAAGCCCTCAGGAAGAATATCGTAAACGGGAGCAAGAGTCATATTGGTAGTACCGCTGTTTTTTATAAAGAAATAATAGGTAACAGTATTTAATACACCATTCATATCTACTTTACCGCCATCTAACTTTACTTCTTTATCATTAATAGAATAATGATACCTGTCCTTATCTCTGTAATATTCCAATAAATATGTACCATCAGTAGCATAATATCCCGTTTCATAAACGCCCTTCTGCAGTATCACCTTGCCTGGTTCGGCAAGCATGTGGCTTACGGTCTCGGGCAAATTATAAACATAGAAGGTGTTTGTAAGACGGTCGTTACCCTTTTTAGCAACATAATTATCCCAATCTGCATCTTCGGGGAATGTAAGCTTTACATAAATATATATTCCGCTGTGAGGCGGCAGTTTTATATTCACGGCATTATCCCATACAATATACTGTTGACCGGCGCTGCTCGGCAAATCAGGATTCGGAGATGTATCGGTAATGCTCCATTCATTGCCTTTTGTTATATCGCCAAGCTGCAGCTCTGCTCCATTCGTTGCAGCATAGTCAAGTATTGATATGTTGGTATCCTTAGTCCACTTAAAGACTTCTCCCGTATTGGGAAGGGCGTCATAAATATCATTGCCCTTTACAGTTGTTTCGTTTTCGTATGGATTTGTAAGCTCCAGTCTGTATACCACTTCATTGTCGCTTCGTGTTATAGGTGTGAAATCATCGCTGTCAAGCTCGTCAAATGCCGGCTCTCCGCCTCTTTCCGTTACTATTTTCTTATCGAATAACACAGCCGCTCCGCCTGTAAGCAAAGGAGCATAAATCCTGTGCGTCGGGTAGTCGTTTGCCCATGCTTCATTATTAACTGAAAATCCGTTGCTCTCAACCGTAGGAGTTACATATTTTGTATCGCATATTGCCTTGTAGGCAAATGTATAGCTCGTATCTCTTTGCGGCAAATCGGTAATATAGTATTTTATAAGGGTCTCAAGTCCCGAAGCAACAGAGGTTACGGTTACGGAATCCGCATAAAGTCCATTGATGTACAATCCCTTGTATTCGCCTTCTTGATTGAGTACATAATACTCTATGCCCTTATCCGTAAGCGTAGGCAAGCCTTTACCTTCAAGCTGTCTGTTATCCTTTACAGGCACAAGAAGAGCCTGAAGCCCTGACATTTTGTCAACAAGGGGCAGCGTATCATAGACGCTTCTTCCCCTGTGGCGCAAATCCACAGCATAGTCTATTACATCGCCGTATTCTACCTTGTGTACCTCCACGCCCTCATCGCCATTACCATTTATAGTAACGCCGTTTACATATCCGCCCTTGCTTATGCCAAGGTCGTAATACACCTTAAAGGGTTCGGTATTATCCGTGTATGGGTCAGAATCAGGGGCTGTTGTATAAAGGGAAGCTTTATTATCAGCCCACACATCAACGTCTTTAGGCCAGCCGTAGTAGTACAGTGCATCCTTCGATGGAAGATACATAAGGGAATTCTTTACAGTAGCTCTTATGTTGTATTTCTTTGTCTTTCCTCCGTCTAAGGAATAATCATCGGGATAGTCCCACACAAGCTTATAATTATCATTTGCAGTAACTATATAAGCGATACTGTCAAGAGCTGACTTTATATCCTCATAATCGCCGTCTGTGCCTACTGTTATATCCTTGTTTTCACTGTTATAGCTTACATTTATATTTATATTGCCGTTAGTGAGCTTAGTTAAAGTAATAACAGCTTCTTTTGATATAATATTTTCATCTGCATCTGCACAGCCGTTGTATGGTGTTGTTTTTCCAGTATCCGTTGCCGTAAGCTCTGCTTTATTTTTACCGTCAATGGAAACGGCTGTACTGTCAACAATAGCAGTAATAACGGCATTTGTAATTGTTACGGTCAGATATTCGCCGTCTGTTCCGTCAAAAAGCGCTTGAATATTTTCGGGCTTTATATACTGGAGATTATTTTCACTTATCGAAACAGCGTCCTCAAGCCTGTCAATACCTTTATATGGGAACAGCATGGGATTTTTAACGGTTATTACATATTCCACATCTTCACCCATATACTCAGGCTTTTCTATCATTTCCTTGTCAAAAAGGAGCTTGCCCTCCCCTTCACCGAGAGTAACATCTGCGCTGTCCTCTGATGTCTTAGGCTCTGAGAAGGAATAGTGAGTATCGGCTGTTATATCATTGTGTATAGTGCCAACATCAGCCTTTTCGCCCATAGGCTTTGCAAGAAGAATTTCATCACCAAGGGTCAGAGTGCCCTCAATATAGGGTATTTCCGAAGTAAGGCTCTGATTTGTACTTCTCCAGCCTATGGTATATTTGCCATCCTCAGTCTTGCTCAGCCACATTGACGTAACCTTGCCGAAGCCCGTAATACGGCATATTTCGTATTCCTTATTTTCTATGCCTTCTCCTGCACAGGCATAAAGGGTCACTCCACTCTCGTCAACGACAAATCTTGTACTTTCTATATTGATATTTTCACGCCAGTTCAATGTTTCGGGAAGTGTAAGAGTATCTGTAAAATCCACATATTTTACAATATCGCTTCCCACGTTGAGTACACTGCTTTCCTCGGCAGGCGAATATTTAACAGTATAGCTAAGTCCCTTAAGACTGCTTGTAGCCGTGTCGGGAAGTGCGCTGCTCAGACCCTCTGACAATTCATCGAAGCTAATATTATCGGCATTAAGCACTTCCTTTTCTACCTTGAATTCGGTAGGCTTTGTTACCCACTCAGGCTCCAGATAAGTATCGGAGGTTTTTATTCCATCCAATTCATTTTCGCCTGGCTTTATTACCTTGTTTTCATATTCTGTTGCTTTATCGTTGCTCAGACTTACGCCCCACACCTGCATTTTGTTTCCCGGCTCGGTATAATTGGGATATACAAGCTCTATTGCAGGGCTTAGAGTAGAACCATGCTCAATGTCCTTGAATTCATAATAGAATACATCGGGATCATCGGTAGATATAAGCTCAAAGCTATATCCATCTATACTGCCGATTTTTATTTCGCCTGACTTATTCTTTCTTATATATATTCTGTATACGGAATTATCGTTAAGATTGGATACAGTGGCATTAACTTTGGCTGTATTGCCTGTATAATATTTTCCTGCCTGTTCGTCGTCTGTTATCTGATTGTCTGTTGACAATGTTATGTTCAGACCGACACTTCCGGCAGTATCTGTATTTACATTTATTGGCAAATCGTTATCTGCTTCAGCTCCCGTATTGAAAATATCCTCTTTTACATTTTTTCCTATTATTGTATTGTAGAAAAGATTTGAACCCTTTTCTGCACTTAAGGCAAAAACAGAAGCGGCAGCTTCTACGGTATTTTCTCCGTTTATGCTTTCAAGATTTTCCGCATTGGCAAAGGCATAATCGTCAAGAGTGATAACAGACTTCGGCTCTTCAAATGTAATCGTTTTTGTAATACTGCCCTTAAAGGCGTCCTTGCCTACTGCCGTAACCTCATACTCATTTCCGTCTAAAGTAACATACCGAGGTATTGTTATATTCTCCGTTTCTCTTACGCCGTATACCAGTTTTAAAGCACCGCTTTCAAGCTTATAGAGATTGTCGTGTTCGTCGGTGCAGTACCTTCCGCCTTTCTCAAAGGGAGCGTTAAGATTAAGCGTCTCGCCATCTGTCTTTATATTGAAGGAAATATTTTTGTCAAATACCATGTCGGTCACATGATCCTGCACAGCAGCAAGAAATTTGCTGCTTATATATTCGGGGAATTTCCCCTTTGAAGAAGCCGTAAATACAAGTCTGAATTTGTCCGCGCCGCTAAAGGCATCAGCTGCCACGCCATATTCCGTTATATGTCCGTTTGTATTTGAGACCATTTTATCGGACTTGTAAACTACCTCTTTAATACCCGTACAGTTAGCAAACGCCCTTGCATATATTCCGCCTATTCCTTCACTTATAACAACCTTTTCAAGAGATATGTCATTCATAAACATCTGAGCTGAAAGAGAAGCAACATCAGGCATATTTTCAAAATCAAAATACTTGAGAGATGGATTGTCCATGAAATGAGAATACTGCCCTAACATAAGAACACTGCTTGTCGTATTGTTTACCCATTCAACAGACTCAAGTCCGGTACATTTTGTAACAAAGCCTATATTATTAATTCCGATTATGGAACAGGGGAGCTTCAAAACCTTTACATTGTCATTTTCGCTCATAAGCGAAGAAGATAAGCTCTTGAGCAATAAGGGTGAAAGGTCAAGGACTTCAACACTTGTTCCGTTTACAATATCAGTAAGGGCTGTTATTTCGTTTTTATTATCCTCAAAGGTTATGCTTTCAAGAGAAGTACAGCCCTTGAAAAGCCTTGACAGATTGCCCGAAGCGCCTTTTGGTACAGTTATTTCCTTAAGAGAGGTACAGTGCGCAAAGCCTGTATCCTCATAGGGATTTGTGCCGAATGTAAATGTATCGCTTTTTATATTTTCAAGAGTAACCTTTTCAAGTGATTTACAGTTTACAAAAAGCTCTCCTGTAGCTCCGCCAAGATTTTTCATTACATTATTTTCTTCAAAATCGACATTTACGAGCTTTTCAGCGTTGGAGAAGGCTCTTTCACCTATTTTTATTACCTTTGACGGTATTTTTACAGAGGTGATGCCCGAACCGTAAAATACGTCTCCTTCATTTCCTTCCTTTGTGCCTATATATTCAAGATTATTAAGAGCTTCAATATTTACTTTTACAAGGTTTTTACAATTTTTGAATGTATTTATGCCTGTTTCTGTGATTTTGCCGTTTTCCTCAAATTCTACAGCCTCAAGAGAAGTACAGCCTTCAAAGGCGGAATTTCCTATTTTTTCAACGCTGTCCTTTACGATTACCATTGAAATACTGTTGGCATAAGCTGATATTTCCTCGGAATTTATAAAATTCTCCGGAATTTCGCTGCCATTGAATGTCAAAGTATATGTGGCGTTGGCGTTTATGGTCAGCTTCCAGCCGTTTCCTTCCGCTGCCGTAACACTATCTGCATTGTTCAGAGCAAGAAGCATTATACTGTAGCAGGAGCTGTCATGCTTATGCTCATCAAGTTCGCATATAAGCTGACCCTCCTCGTTATAGCAAAGCTCGCTGTGCTTATGCTCCGGAAGCCCGCACAGAGGTATATCCTGCGCCTTGAGCATTTCTATTTGCTCGTCAAGGCTGTCCACAGCCTCCGTAGTGGTTTCAGTATAATTTTCCACATAGTCCTCGCTGTGGGTTTCCACAGTAGTATCTATGCCTACGGCGCTGCCCGATACTATATCATCGGGAACTATATTTTCTTCTTTTTTCGCTTCATTATGCTCGGCTGCACCGCCGGATATAGTATCGTCCTCAGGCGTTATTCTTTCCTCGTGATAGTAGAAAAATCCACTTTCAGGCAATGTTTCTTCCTCTGTTTCCACTTCAGAAGCAGTCTGCTTTTCCTCCTCGGTCACAGCCTCTGTTTCTGTCTCAGCTTCCGTTTCGGTTTTCTCATCTGCAATAATATCTATATCATTCTCGTAACATTCCTCTGTATGAGTATGCTCCTCAAGACCGCATATAAGCTCCTCACTTGTTTCATAACATTCCTCGGTGTGGGTATGCTCGTCATTTTCCTCAAGTCCGCATACAAGAGCCGTGTTATAGGTATAGCACTCTTCGCTATGGGTATGCTCCTCCAAGCCGCATATAGTTTTTCTTTCCATTGTGATGCCCGGAAGTATAAGTATATATGTAGTTATAAACACAACAATAACGCCCATTACAGACAAAAGCCTATATCTGAGCTTATTTCTTTTCTGCTGTGATATGAAATTTGCCGCACGTTTTAACAAATCATTCATTGCGCTATCCTCCGCTTTATATACCTAAAAGAACAATATCAAGCCAAAACATTCATTATATATAGAGTATCTGAACCGTTTTATTTCTATTTGTCGTTTTCTGTGTTTCTGTAAAAAATCGGAAAAGTGGACTTTTCCGATTCAGCGTGTCGATAAAATCGACACGCTTGAAAGAAATGCTTTTTGGCATTTCTTTCAGTTAACTAAGGTAGGAACCAGCCGTGTTTACTGATATTTTGGCAAGTATGCAAAATATCAGTAAAGTTCCTGTCCTCGGAGGAAGTGAATTCCTCCTGCGGATTAAAGTCTGCGACGCTTTTTTGCAAACTGTTCTTTGTTTTAATTAATATTTATTGTCAAAGTATTGTTTTTTTGACAGCCTGAATCGGAAAAGTAAACTTTTCCGATTTTATTAAATTACATATATTTTATCATAAATATTATAATTATTCAAGTTTTTTAGCATAATTTTTCAGTAAAATTATTAATCGGAAAAATCCATTTTTTCGATTTTTCGTTATATTTAACAAAAATAATCTCAAATATATTCAATTTATTGATAAATACAGCAGACAACACAAATTGAATATAAAAATACCCGATAAAGAATAAGTCCTTATCGGGATAAAAAAGCAGTCTATTTCAACGGAAATATCGTTTTAAAAGCATTAATGAATATATCTGTTTGTTATATTTTTCCAAATAGCCATGTCTATTCATATCTGAGAGCTTCTATTGGGTCAAGCCGAGCCGCTTTTTCGGCAGGGTATACACCGAATATGATGCCTATGGCGCTTGATATAGCCACAGCTATTATAATTGATTTGACAGAGACAACGCTTTCCATACCCAGTATCGCGCCTGCAACAAGTCCTGCCAGCCAGCCGAACACTATACCGAACAACCCGCCCATAAATGTAAGTATAATGGCTTCTACCACAAACTGAAACATAATATCGCTGTTCTTTGCGCCTATTGATTTTCTTATGCCTATTTCTCTTGTTCTCTCCGTAACCGTTACCATCATTATATTCATAACTCCTATACCGCCCACTATCAGGGATATTGCCGCAACGCCGCTTATCAGAAGCGTTACTGTACCCGTGACCTCGTTCATAGCTTCAAGCTGCTCAGTCGTGCTTTCGCATGTGTATTTTTCTGAGGTATTATGAAAATTATCGAGCATTGCAACTATTCTTTCGCTCAGTGCGTCGGTGTCGTCGGGAGCTTCCGCAACAAGAGTTATGTTGGTAAGTGTTTTTTGTCCGAATAATCTCTGCGCAGTGGATATGGGCATTACGATACTTTCAGGATATTCGTTTTCATACTGTAGTTCTGTGTCGGCATTGGGATTTTCGACTATTCCTTCAACAGTAAATTTCTGTGAGCCTTTCCATGATTTTACAGATATTTGCTGACCGATTACAGACTCATCACAGTATCCGAAAACCTTCTGCGCCGTTGTGTCCGTAATAACGACTGTTTTGCTTTTGTTGTCTATATTTTCTTGATTTATATACTCGCCATACAAAAGGTCGGGAGCCATTATATCGTAATAGTCCGCTCCCACGCCTGTTATCTGAGCTGTATTCGTTTCTTTAGGGTCAAGCAATTTTACAGAATAGTAGTTTGCCTGATAGGTGGGGGATATGTATTTTATTCCCCTAACATTTTTCAAAAGCTCATAGTCATCAAGCGTAAGCGCATCACTCGTATACATATTTCTGGGAGAATTGCTTCTCATGGATACCGTCATTCTTCCTACGCCAAGGTCGTCAAAACGGTCTTCTATCTCCTTCTGAGAGCCATTGCCTATGGACGTTATGGTGATAACGGAAGCTATACCTATAATAATGCCCAGCATTGTGAGGAATGTCCTCATCTTATTGCTCAGAACATTTTTTAAAGCAGATTTTATATTTTCACCCAGATACATTAAATATTACCTCCCATAACAGCCTCGTCATTTATTTTTCTACCGTCCTTGAATGTGACTATCCTCTTTGTACAGGAGGCTACATCAGGCTCATGCGTTACCATAACGATTGTAGCGCCCTCGTCATTGAGTCGGCGGAATATATCTATTATCTCAAATGTAGACTTGCTGTCCAGATTACCAGTAGGCTCATCGGCAAGTATTACGGCAGGCTCGTTCACAAGCGCCCTAGCTATGGCTACCCTTTGCCGCTGTCCACCCGACATTTCGTTTGGCTTATGCTTTATCCTATCCGAAAGCCCTACTCTCTCCAATGCTTCCAATGCTCTTTTTCGTCTTTCCGACTTGGCAAGACCCGCATATATCATCGGCAGTTCCACATTTTCAAAGGCATTGAGCTTTGGAAGAAGATTAAATGACTGGAAAATGAAGCCTATTTTTTTATTTCTTATGGTGGAAAGCATACTGTCGGGAGTTTTGGATATATCTATGCCGTCAAGTATATAGCTTCCGCTCGTAGGCTTATCCAGACAGCCAAGTATGTTCATCATTGTGGACTTGCCTGAACCCGATGAACCCATTATCGATACAAATTCTCCCGGCTTAACCCATAGGTCTACCCCCGCCAAAGCCTCCACCTCTAGCACCCCCTGGCGGTACACCTTGGTCAGCCCTTCTATTTGAATCATTGCCCATCATTCCTCCCATCATCATGTCTCTTTCGGCTCTGTCATTGTCGGTTTTCTGTTCGCCTGCATTATTACTCTGCGCTCTTATGTCTTCAAGTGTCATGCCGTCCTTTATGCTTTCAGAAACCGAGCTGAGAACTTCCTCTCCCTCGCTGAGACCCGAAACTATTTCTATAACGGTATCATTTTCCTCTCCCGTGGAGACTTCTCTTTGACTAATCTTTGTGCCGTCGGATACAAAAACATAGCTTTTGCCGGACTTTGCGTCATTCCTGACCGCGCCCGATGAAACTGTGAGTACATCAGGCTTATCCAGAACGGTTATTTCAAGGTCGAGATTATAACCCGGCTTGAGAACATCGTCGGGATTATCAACAGAGATTTCAACAGGAACTGCTGTTTCGCTTCCCATGTTTGTGGTAGTGGCAAGTGCGCTGTCGTTTATCTTTGTGATGCTGCCCGTGTATTCCTTGCCCTCCAAGCCATCCGATGTCATGAACACCTTCTGTCCCGTTTCAAGCAAGGGCGCATCGTATTCCTCTATGCTTGCGCTGACAATAAGTCTATTAAAGTCCGCGACCTTTAAAATAACAGTGTTTTCCTCAGTATATGTACCCTCGTCTACACAAACCTCCGTCACCTTTCCGTCTACGGTGGAGCTGGTGGAATAAACAAGCTCGTTCAAATCCTTTTTGTAGTCCGCAAGGTTATCCTGTAAGCCCTTTAATGTAAGCTGTGTCTGCTCATACTGTGTTTTGCTCTGAGTATCTCCCAACACCGTCTGCGCATCCTTAAGAGCATTCTGCGCGTCCGTTACATCATTCTGCGCAGTAGTTATGCCCAGCTTGGCATTATCCCGTTGTATAACAAGGTCGTCATATTCCTTTTGCGCTTCGGTAAGCTGATCATTTGCTTTTTTTGCGGCAGTAACTGCGGTATCATATTCATTCTGTGTGGCGCCGCCCACAGCAAGAAGCTGTTCTAAATCACTCACTTCTTTTTCGGCATCATATACATCCTGCTGCGCGTTGTCAATAGCAGTCTGCTGTGTTGAAAGTTTTAAATCATAGCTGTCGTAAGCCGTGTTTGCATCCTGAAGAGCCTTTTCCTTTGAAGTGACTGCGCTTTTGAGCTTTGTAATCTCTGTATCCGATGCAGGCGCAGTCATACTTTTAAGCGAAAGCTGTGTGTTTTCGATTTCTCTTTCCGTATCCCTTATCTGTTTTTCAAGCTCCTCTTTTCTGTCCTCCACATCATATTCCACGAGCAGATCGCCTGCCTTTACGGTATCGCCCTCCTCAACAAGAATATTTTTTATTATATTGGTCTCGCCCTCTGCGTATACCTCTATCTCGTCTTCAAGAAGAACGCTTCCCGAAGCGGTTATTGTATTTGTGAGAGAATTTCTTGTAACTGCCTCTGTCAAAGGACGCTCCCTGTTCATATCGGACATACTGTTTTTATTTCTGATATGAGCATATACACCAAATCCTCCCGCGCCTACGGCAGCTATGGCAAGGGCAGCTATACCGAGCTTTATTTTCTTATTCACATATATCCCTCCAGACTATGTATTTCGTTATTTCATAGTACAAAAGGAAAATTAAACATATATTAGACAAAAATTAAATGAGCATTAGAAACGATTAAAAAACAATTAAAAAACGGAAGCAAAGACCTATTGCTTATACTTCCGTTTAAAAATCTAATTGCCGTATTTTATTTATGATATATCGCCGTTGACCCTTACTGTTTCCCGACGCTGCCCAGTAAAATAACAGGAATATGCAGAATATTGTCGGCAAAAATGCTTTTTTACAATATATTTACCAAAGCTCCGCTTATCAAAGCAAATACCATTACAAACAGAATATACAACATAAAATTCTTTATACCAAGCACAATTTTAAGCGCGCCGAGATTAGTTATTTTAGTCGAAGGTCCTGTTATCATAAATGCTGTGGCGGAGCCCATGGTCATACCGTCTGCAAGCCATTGTTGAAGCAGGGGTATGGTACCTCCGCCGCAGGCATAGAGAGGAACGCCTATTGTGGCAGCCATAAGCAAGCCAAAGCCCTCGTTACTGCCGAAAAGTCTTGCAAAAGCCTCCTGGGGAACATATCTCTGGAACAGAGCTGAAAGCAGTATGCCTATGAGGAAATACGGTCCCGTAGCCCTTATGTTCCTGCCTATATTCTTTATAAGCCTTATGAGCATATTGGGGTGAGTATCTCTGCTTGCGCCCTCGGAAAAGCCCGTAAAGTCAAAGAAATGCTTGTTTTTAAAAAATATTCTTATAACAAGTCCCGCTCCTATACCGCATATAAAACAGGATATAAAGCGTATGCAAAGAGCATATCTGCCCAAAGCCGCGCTGTATATAAGCAGCTGTGGATTTAAAAGTATACTGCTCATCATAAAGGCGGCAAGGTAATCGTCCCTCATGCCCTTTTCTGAAAAGGCTGCCGCAAGGGGTATAGTGCCGTACATACAAAGTGGCGAAGCTATGCCTATAAGGCTTGCAGGTATGATACCCATTATTCCCAAGTGCTTGTCCTGTATTACAGACATAAGGGAATGTATTTTCTGCTTGCCGAAAACCGATATTACAGAGCCTATGACTATACCTACTGCCCAATAAAAGAATATCTGTCTCAGCTGTATTTCAAAATAATACCATACATATATGAATTCACGCCGAACTATTTCTGACAAAACAAAACACATTCTTTCCTGCTGTTTGATTATTTAATCTATACTTACCAACTGATACTCTCTTGAGCCTAAGCCTATTTCCTCTGCGTGTTCAAGAGTGTGAAGTCCGTTTCTGCTTTCTATACGGTTTACAAGAGATGCGCCGTCGCCGTCCTTTTGCTCATAAACAAGGTCAAGACAAGCCTGATCGAGAGCAACGGGATCGGTTGAGGCGAGAATACCTATGTCGTGCATATCAGGCTCTGCAGGGTTGCCGTCGCAGTCACAGTCTACGGAAAGGCGGTTCATTACATTAATGTATACCACCTTGCCGTCAAGATAGTCTACAACACCGCTTGTAGCGTCGCCCATGGCTTCAAGGAATTTGTCCTGTTCTCCGCCGCCCCAAGAGCTGGTGCTGGTGCCGCCGCTGTGTATCCACATTTTACCTTTGCTTGACGCAACGCCTATTGACATATTTTTGATTGCTCCGCCGTAGCCTGCCATTGCATGACCCTTGAAGTGAGCAAGGGATATAAGGCAGTCATAATTTGCAAGATGAGAGCCTACATAGTCCTTATCTATAGTAGTACCTCTTGGAGCAGGTATTTCCATAGAGTCTTCCTCGTCCATTATGTCTGCGCCCTTTTCTGTAATGGTATCAAGACCGTGATCCTTTATTACCTGCCAATGGGCGGCAGATGAGGCGCGACTTCCGCCGTAGGCTGTGTTGCACTCTACGATAGTGCCGTCTACCTTCTTAACAAGGTCGCCTATAAGCTCAGGTCTTAAATAATTGCTGGCAGGAGGCTCGCCTGTTGACATTTTCACAGCTACATTTCCCTCTGCGTTAAAGCCCAGTTTATCATATATTGCAACAAGAGCTTCGGGAGTAATGTTCTTTGTCATATATACAACGGGAGCGTTTTCATTTGTCTGCGCAACAGATGTGTTTTCATTTGACTGTGCAGCAGATGTGTTTTCGGAAGTTGTATCATTTTCAGATACAGCTGCCTTTTGTGATATAGTTATCGTTCTTTCTCCTTCGTTCCAGTCCACGTTAAAGCCAAAGCTCTCCGCAATAAATCTTATAGGCAGCATAGTTCTGCCGTTTATAATAGTTGGAGCAGTATCAAGAGTGCTTGCATTGTCATTAAGATAAGCTGTTTCTGAATCTATGGTCAGCCTTATGACATTTTCGCCATACGTGAGAATACTTTCCCTTGTTTCGCCGTTCCATTCCACAGCTCCGCCCATATTTTCAATTATTGCCCTAATAGGCACAAGAGTTCTGCCTGAAACTATAACGGGTGTTGTACCATTACCGGAATCTATTTCTTTTTCCTCACCGTTTACCCTCATAACAGGGCTGTCGATTGTAAGCACTATGGTGTTTTCCTCATCTGCGGCGTATGTAACGCTTTCGCCGTGTTCCCTGCCCACAAAAGCAAGAAATGCAACACAAATCAGCGCTACCGCAATTATAAATACCGCCGCCCTTTTGATAACGAAAGATTTTGTCATATTGAAGCCTCCTTTTGAAATATAAAAAATGTATTTTATTACTTTAATACTAGAACTTGAATATGACTTTAAGTCAATAGAATTTTCGTAAAAAAATTATTAAGTTTTTATTAAAACATTCTCCGTTATTTCATTTATTTGTAGAGCAGATTAATATTTGATACTTTTACTTAAGCCCAAGAGAATTTATCCAGCTGCTCACCTCATCAACAGAAGCTCCGCCGCTGAAGCGCTGACCCTCAAGCCAATTTGCGCCTGTTGTAAGACTATGCATATTTTCTGCGCTTGAACCTATGGGACTGCTGCCGGAGGTACAGAATGGAATTACGGTTTTGCCGTTAAAATCATAGCTTTCAAGGAATGTATACATTATTTTAGGCGCTTGTCCCCACCATATAGGATAGCCTATGAAAACAGTATCGTAATCTTCCATATTTTCCACCCTTCCGGAAATTTCGGGGCGGGCGGTATCGTCGTTCTGCTCTTTATTTGCGCGGCAGTCGGTATTATAGTCAAGGTCAACCTTTGTGTAAGGTATTGCAGGAGTTATGGCATATATATCTGCGTCCGCCACCTCGGCTATTTTCTCCGCTACGCCCTTTGTATTGTTTGTTGCTGAAAAATATGCCACAAGAATATTGTTGCCGCTTTCCGTTGTTGCTTCTTCGGCTGTGGTGTTTTCTGTTGTCGCCTCGGCAGAAGTCATACTTTCTGTCTGTATATCCGATTTTTTTACAATGGTTACCGTTTGTTCCTCACTGCTCCAGCTTACCTCAAGACCAAAGCTCTCGGCTATAAAGCGTATGGGCAGCATTGTTCTGCCGCCTATTATGGCAGAGGGAGTATCAAGAGTATATGGTTCATTATTGAGATAGGCTGTTGTACTGTCTATTTCAAGATTTATATTGTTATCTCCACTCTGTAAAGCTACCGTCTTTGTGTCTGAGTTCCATTCCACACTGCCGCCTATTTCCTCAACTACGGCACGAACAGGCAAAAGCGTTCTGCTGTTGACAATAACAGGTACTGTGCCGTTTTCGTCAATGCTTTTTTCCTCGTTATTTACAAGCATAACGGGGCTGTTTATTTTAAGCTGTATTGTCAAATCATCATTCTCTGCTGCATTTACTGCTACAACCGTCATAGAAAATAACATTAATGTAAAAAGTACCAATAAGATTTTTTTCATAATATAACCTCCATTTATAATTATTCTTTTGTTCTTTTATTTCATTTCCTTTTCCCAGAAGCGTATTGCATTTATTTCAAGGCTGTCTGCCAATCTTTCAAGTCCTTCGGTTTCTTCGTCGGTCAGTCTTATATTTGCCGCCTTTACCGCATCTTCAACATGGCTTATTTTGGTAACGCCTACAATGGGCAGAGTACCCTTTGCAATAGCCCATACAATAGGTATCTGAGCAGGACCTACATTAGCTCAAGCTGCATTTCTACCATATCTTTAAATGCTGTTGGAGATGAAGCATCGGCGCATTGAGGTGTAAACTTATCGGATATGATATAGGAGTCTCTTGGTAAGCCCTTCAGAAAGCCTGCAAGTATCTTCTCCGACGTACCCATTCCGTAAGCATAAGCCGTATCCCAAAGGTCAAGCCCATTTTCCATAGCCTTATCAGAAATAGGTCTGAGAGCTTCTGATGTAAACTCATTTCCAAAAGTTCCGTCATTTCCCCATGCCCAAGCGCCAAGAGCTATTTGGGGTAAATTTTTTTAATATTCATTATTATTCCTCCTTAAATAATTTCACAAATGCACGGTATAAAATCATTCACTTTTCTTGGCAAAAGAAAGACATTTGCCTATAACATCACCTGTCCCAAGATATTGATATGTTGGGAACTCAAATAGGACAGGCTTTAAGGTATTATAATTTATTTTGCCGTTACTATCCAAATGCTCCTCTGATACATAGGTATTGTCAATGGTACAAATAAAGCTTTCAAAATTTGGCGTATTGTAAATATCTGCAACCGTACATTCCATTGTCAGAGGAGATTTGCTTATAATAGGCGTTCCCTTTTCGCCGAGTTCATAGTCAAATACATTTGATTTATCTGTTTTTTTACCGCTGAAAGAGCCTGTATAGTCTGTTTCCTTCAAAATGCTTTCGTCAACAAGATTTATGGAAAGTTTATTTGTCCTCTTAATACATTCATTTACAAAATGAGGCTCTGCAAGACTGACAAGCACTCTGTCATGTCCTATTATGCCTATATGAGCAACAAGCGTCCATGTGGGTTTATCATTGTTCATAGCTCCGATCACAGTTACAGGCATAGGGTACAATGCAAGAACAGAGCCGATATTTTTTTCATATTCAATTCCTCCTCATATAAAAACATTTTATTCTGACGTTGTGTCAGTATAATTATAATACCATCATTCTGACGCTGTGTCAATATGAAATTATAAAATTTTTCCGTTTTTCTGCAATATCATTTTTTCAAATCAATAATAATACATACGTTTCTGTACTGACTTAAAAAAAGTTATATTAAAAATCCAACAACAGTGGCAACGGGATTCTTATACAAAATAGGCAGGGGATAATAATTCCCTTGCCTATTTCAATTAATCATTGTCCGTTAAACATAGAAGCATAGCTTTCACTTAGCGCCCTGCCCTCCTCGCCTCCGTATGTCAAGGTCGGGACAGCGCTTGCGGCAACAACGTTATTTAAACTCAGTACGGTCACTTCTATTTTTGGTTTGCCATATATTTTCATAATGTCCCTCCCTTTTTATGCAGCAGCTGTATTTACAGTCTGCGCTTCTTTCAGACTATCAATGCTGCATACAGCAGAGTCCAGCCTTATCTCATTTCCGTTTGTATCTATTCTGAAAGGCGTTACTGTCATATCGGTATCGACACTTGGTATTTCTGTGATTTTAAATCCATAAAAATACTTTGAATTTAACCTATTAATATCGCCTGAGAAGTCTTTTATAGACGTATATACTGTATCGGTGCTTTTTATTACGGTTTTTCCGTTTGCTTCAAATATAAAGCCGACCTGTCTGTAATCAAGACTGTCAACTCCTGCAACAAAGCTGATACCGTCTACTCCCGAAGGCTCATATACAACATCGGAGCTGCTGCTTGAAGTCGATGCTTCCGTAGAGGTCTCTGAGCTATACGCAGTAGTAGTTTCCGTAGAGGATTCCGTTTTGGGCGGAGCGCTCAGAGCAAGGCTGTCAAGCCATTCCTTTACCGCCGCAGCAGAATTTACCGCATTGTCGCCTGTTGTCCAGAAGCCTGTAAGTACATTTGCGTTAGGTACTGTATTTTTTATTCTGTTAAAGCTCGTCTGAGGAGAGCTGCTTCCGGAGGTACAAAAGGGTATTACCTTTTTGCCGGAAAAATCGTAGCTTTCAAGGAAAGTCATTATCGCCATAGGCGTATCTCCCCACCATATAGGATAGCCTACAAAAACCGTATCATAATCTTCCATGTTGTCCACCTTTGACGAAAGCTCCGGTCTTGCGTTATTATTTTTTTCTTCTGTTGCCTGTTGAAGTATCGTATCATAGTCGTCAGAGTATTCTCTTACGGTTTTTATTGTGAACATATCGCCGCCGATATTATCGTGAATGTAATCGGCTATTTTCTGTGTATTTCCTGTTCTGGAAAACGTGGCGATAAGTATTTTTCCTGTTTTTTCCGCATTGTTTTGCTTATCTCCCGTTTTTACAAGCTCTATTCCCTCGGACTTTCCAAGATTACGGCTATAAAGCTTATCTGCAGAATTATTCCAATGCTCGTGAACACCTAAATTCGTTACCTTATTGCCGTTGCCGTCATAATAGACCGTACCCGACGGAGCATTTGATACAAGTCCCGCTTCATGGAGATAATTTTCAACATTTGGATTATTTTTCAACACGCTGTTATTATTTACCACAGTCGGCTCATTTATAAGGAAATCCGCTCCTACGGAATCTATTGCCACAGGATCCTGAGAAACAAATATACTGGAGGTATAATCGTTGTTAAAAGGAGATTGCTGCCACTTTGAATTATCTGCTGTTATTGATGAGCCTTCGGATACGGCGCAAATAAGAGCGTCAAGCATATATAATACGGTCTTGCCGCCAAGCTCATAGTTTGCCATAAGATCCGTAAGAGGACTGTATATACCCATTTCGTTTCTTGTAAGGAACTGATGAAGATTTGCGCCCTCCGGCGGACGCATGGCATTGCCGTTTATAAACGAGCCAAAATGATTTTTACCACATAATGTAATACCATAGCTGTGACCCTTAAGGTTGGCAAGATTTATAACGTACTCCGCCTCGGTAACACAGGTGGGAATATAGTTGACTGCCCCGCTGAATTTATAAGACCAATTAATGGGAGCATTTTCGTCTGCAGCACCTGTATCTCTTCCCACAAAATTCACGCCTTTCAGACTGCCCTCTGTACACATACTTACCATATAGTCGGGGAAAAGACGTGAAACATCATACACAGTTATATCAGAGGGTTCAACTCCTGCTTCCTCCACAAGAGAAAGCAAAAGCGCCTTTAAAAGCACAGGGTTTGTGTAGCTCATAGCAGTTTCGCCGGAGGTATCATTGTCAAAAACGGCAGAGCCGTTTATATTTGCCTTAATAGCGATTTTCTCTCCTTTTGTATAGCCTGCGCTTTTATTTCTTGCCGAATTATGAGCTTTGAAAAGGCTGTCCCAGCCCTCCTTGGATGCATCCTTGCCGCCAAGCTCAGCTATGCTGTCGTTTACCATATCCTTTATTACAGCTTCATTGAAATTATCCGTATTCCACCAGTAGCCGCTGCCGTCCCAGTCTACGGAATCGGGCTCATGAGACCATACGACACGACCCGGCATTGCTCCTATACCCTTGCCATATACCTCATGGTTTGGAAATACATTATCCTCCGCCGTCATATTTACCTCCTCGTTTTCCGCTGCCGAGCAGCAGCTCATGCCTGCCGCCGATACAACAGCCAGCGTTATACTCAAAATAAAGGATAAAATTTTTTTCATAGACTTTTCCTCCTTATGAATCTAAATTTTTTACAACATTTTTTAATAACTGTCGGACTGAGTTTTGTTATATTTGTTGTGGTATAGTGGTCTTCTCCGATAAGTGCAACTTTATTTTTATTTAATTATACAACCATAGATTTAAAATATCAAATACGTATATTAAATGGCTTTCCATACTTGAAAGGTATGGTACAAGGTGTTATAATCCATATAAAGGGAGATGATAGAATGGATATAAAGGTTTTATATTATTTTCTGACAGTGGCAAGAGAGGAAAGCATAACAAAAGCAGCCGAAAGGCTTTATATGACGCAGCCTCCTCTTTCAAGACAGCTCAAGGCTCTTGAGGAGGAGTTGGGAGTTCAGCTCTTTATAAGGGAAAGCAGAAAAATAACCCTTACCGAAGAGGGAATTCTTCTGCGCAAAAGAGCCGAGGAAATGGTAGAGCTTATGGAAATAACAAAAGGAGAGATTGGAACTTTAAACGATAATATAAGCGGAGATGTTTATATAGGCGGCGGAGAGACCGAGGGTATGAGGCTCGTAGCAAAAGCCACAAAAAAGCTGCAAAATAAATATCCGAATGTAAAAATACACCTATACAGCGGTCACGTCGAGGATATATCGGAAAGAATAGACAGGGGACTTCTGGATTTCGGAATATTTATAGAGCCTGCGGATATGACAAAGTATGAGCACATAAAGCTCAGAACAACAGACGTGTGGGGAGTGCTTATGCGAAAAGACGATCCCCTTGCTTCAAAAGGATTTGTAACGGCAGACGACCTTGCCGCCTTGCCTATAATTTGCTCAGAGCAGTTTCGTAAAGAAATGCTGGGACTTTCGGGAGGAGAATTCAGCAAACTTAATATTGCGGCTACATACAATCTATTATATAACGCTTCACTTCTTGTTGAGGAAAAAGTTGGCTGCGCGCTGTGTATAGACAATATAATAAACTGCGGAAGCGACAGTCCTCTTTGCTTCAGACCCATAGAGCCGCGCCTTGAGGTAGGGCTTAATATAGGCTGGAAAAAATATAAGACATTTTCTAAGGCTGCCGCAGTTTTTCTGGAAATTCTCAGAGAAAGCATATAAAATATTTTAAGATATAGCAATACTGAGCATAAAAATACGATACGAATTTGCTGCAGCATTAAATCAAGCCTTTTCTCAGGGTTCAGTTATTGTTTTTTCATTCATTTCAAAAAGCAGCTCGTCACATTGAGATAAGCTCAGCCTTTTGTTAAGAGCAAATATTATAATGCTGTCTCTTTTATTTCGGGAATAAAGCTCCCCTGCCTTTGCCACTCTGAGAAGTCTCTGGGCGTCCTGTAACTCAAGACCCATACTGAATATAAGCTGAATGATTTTATCTCTTGAAGGGTTTTCCTTAACGCCCGAAAAAATCTGATAGCCGTATATCTGGTCTATGCCTGAGCGCTTTATTGCCTGGTTTTTTGTGATATTGTATTTAACAAGGAGCTGTTCCAGAAATTCTGAAAGCTGCATATCTATCATTTCATCGGCATTTTCCTCTATGTAGTCCTTTATATCGTCCTGAGCCTTAAGTATTTTCAAAAGCTCGTCTGTGGTTTTTTGAATATCCATGTTTACCGCCTCCTAAAAATATGATATAATATATTTTGTAAAAAATCAATATTCGGGAGAAATAAAAATGTCTATACTTGCCGACCAATATGAGCTTGAACAATATAAAATACTTGAAAATCTGGATAAAAAGGGAAATGTCCGCCTTGCGCGGGATACAAGAGACAACAGCCTTTGGGTAATAAAAGCCGTATCTCAAAGCTCAGCGGAAATATACAAACGTGTTGCAGGAATAAGCTGTGACAGTATCCCCTTTATAAAAGATATACTTAACGACGGCAATAATTATTATGTCATAGAAAAGTATATCGAAGGCTCGGAGCTTATAAAAAAAATAAATGAAATCGGCAATTTGCCCGTATATATGGTCACGGATATAATGAAGGATATATGCGACGCCATGTACATACTTCATTCAAAGGGAATAATACACAGGGATATAACGCCCTCCAATATAATAATAACCAACTATGGCAGAGCAATGCTTATAGATATGGACATATCCCGTATAAGAAAAAAGGATACCTACCACGATACCTCCGTGCTGGGTACGGCAGGCTATGCCGCTCCGGAGCAGTTCGGCTTTGCTCAGACCGATGTAACGGCGGATATTTATTCCTGCGGCGTCGTAATGAACGTTATGCTTACGGGAAGGCTGCCTGCAGATAAAAAATACAAGGGCAAAATAGACTACATAATAGAGCGCTGTACAAGCATAGACCCTAAAGAACGCTACCGCTCGGCAGGAGAGCTTAAAACGGCGCTTATACGCTCCGAGGGACTTACAACTACCTTGACAAGCTCCCCGGCTTCAGGGGCGGTGGACTTGAAAGAGCGGCAGCGGTCATTATTTATACGGCAGTAGCTATTTTATTATCCTTAGCCGTGCTGACTCTTGCTATTTTAGGCGATGTAAAAGCCGTTGCCATGTATATTGTAATGGGTATATTCACGCTTCTGTTCCCCTTACTTATTGCAGGCAATTATCTCGACTTTATTGACAGAATATCTCTTGTGAAAAACCGCAGCAAGCGTTTCAAGCAAACTTTATGCTGTTTGCTTGCCTTCGGCGAATTTACTCTGAGTATGTTCCTGTTGATTCATTTTTTTGCAGAATAGAGGAAAATTTGTGTTTTATATTAAAAAACTCTATGTCGTTTTTTCGGCTGCGGCAATGGTACTGTTGTGCTTTGTACCGATATGCAACAACATATATACCCCTTCGGTATATCCTTTGTCCCTTTGGGGACTGTTCGGAAAATATTTGCTGCTTATACCCTTTATAATAGTTCTTGATACCTTTCTCGACGGCTTTTTGTTTATGCGCTTTAAATTCAATTTCGTATTCGGCGAGTTCTGGTGTCTTGTACTTTTCTATCTATACTGCCGTCTTGCCGTATATGGCTATGGCTTAAGCAATATGCACCCTACCTTCTATATAGCCTTTATACCGGGCGCAGTTGTTTCTCTTCTTGCCCTGAGTATAAGAGAATGCGACAACTCCGGAATGTCATGGATAAATAAATATGACCTTATATGGCTTATATTCTTTGGTATAGCGGGAATATTGATAATTTTAAGATGTATTATCATGAAAAATGTTCCCTCTTCGCTTTACATCTTTGACGACGCTATATCGAAAGCGGCAATGTACACACAATAACAGTAAATACTTGGTAGGGGTATAGATAAACTTAGTAAAACTTAATGATTTGGCTTATTGAAAGAAACAGAAAAATTATTAAATTTCAAATAAAAAAACAGATAAATTGTTTCGATCTTTGAGGCTCCAATTGCCTCAAGAGGAAACATTTATCTGTTTCAATGATAGTATAGCATATTCTCTGACAGAAGTCAATCTATGTATTTGCTCTATAATATATTATTTAACTTTTCTTGACTTTTAGCTACTGTTATAATAAAATAAATATACAGAGGAATACAGCTATACGAGGTTAGGAATATGGAAACAAACACACCTGTTTCAAGAACAATAGATACGGCATACAGAAATCCCAAGCTCGACGAAGCCTGCAAGAAGGTATTGTCATTTAAAATAATACTTGCTCATATTCTGAAGGGCTGTCTTGAGGAATTTAAGGACATAGATGTAAATGACATAGCGGAAAAATACATTGAAGGAAAGCCTCTTGTATCGGAAGAAGCCGTTCATCAAGACGAAGGAATTGCAATAGACGGTAAAAACACAGAGGACAGCTCCATAGACGAAGGTACCGCAAGATATGATATACTTTTTGACGTATGTATTCCCGTATCAAATGAACAAGTAAAGCTTATAATAAACATAGAGGCGCAGAGCCGGATAAAGTCTTGGCGCAATCTGCTCAGAAGAGCAAGATACTACTGCGCACGTATGCTTTCACATCAGTACGGCAGAGAGTTTGTAAACAGCGAGTATGAAAATATCAAAAAGGTAATTTCTATATGGGTGCTTACAAATCCCTATGCAGAAGTCAGAAATACAATAACAAGAGTTCATCTTGCGCAAACAAATCTGGTAGGAAATGTTCCAAATCTTAAAGAGCATTACGACACAGACGAGGTTGTTCTTGTCTGCCTCGGCGGAGAAAAGGACGACAACTATTCGGGACTTCTCAAAATGCTTGATGTACTGTTTTCCGAAAGCGTAAGCATAGATACCAAGAAACAAGTGCTAGAAAGTGAATATGATATAATGATGAGTGAGGAATTACAAACGGAGGTGTATGAAATGTGTGATTATAGCTTAGGTGTATATGATAGAGGCGTTGAGAAGGGTATGGCACAAGGTATGGCACAAGGTGCAGAGAACAAGTTACTGGAAAATATCAAGAGTGTTATGGAAGGATTAAGTATGCCTTTGGAAAAAGCATTAGAGTTATTGAAAGTGCCAAAATCCGACTATGCCAAGTATGAGGAATTGCTTAAATAAAAAGACACCAAAAGGCAGAGCAGCAATGTTCTGCCTTGTTTTATATTTTAAAGCGTAAGCATAGATACAAAGAAACAAGTGCTGGAAAGTGAATATGATATAATGATGAGTGAGGAATTGCAAACGGAGGTGTATGAAATGTGTGATTACAGTTTAGGTGTATATGATAGAGGCGTTGAAAAGGGTGCAGAGAACAAGTTACTGGAAAATATCAAGAGCGTTATGGAAGGATTAAGTATGCCTTTGGAAAAAGCATTAGAGTTATTGAAAGTGCCAAAATCCGACTATGCCAAGTATGAGGAATTGCTTAAATAAAAAGACACCAAAAGGCAGAGCAGCAATGTTCTGCCTTGTTTTATATTTTAAAGCGTAAGCATAGATACAAAGAAACAAGTGCCGAAAGATGAATATAATACAAAGATGAGTGATGAATTGCTCAATAATAATCCACCTATGAAACGGGTGGTTTTTCATTTTTTGGTATAGTCCTGTGTGATTTATAGTTATAAAGTTATTTATGGCTCTTTAAATTTTTCTGTGTATTCAACAACTTCTGACAGATAATGCAAAAATCACATTTTCTGCGGCATTCGA
>CANRBC010000006.1 GCA_947628755.1 uncultured Clostridia bacterium
TTCCCATACTAAAATCCCCTTAATGTAGTTTGGAATTTTTGTTATTTCCATTGTCTACTTTAAGGGGATTATATCAAGTCATAACGCGACAGCTCTTTTATTTATCAGCCCTTATCTACCTTTTTTCTCCAACCCTCTTTATTTTCCTGTCTGTTTCTTGCAATAGCAAGGCTGTCCTCCGGCACATTCTTTGTAATGGTAGAGCCTGCGGCGGTATAAGCTCTGTCGCCTACCTCTACGGGAGCTACAAGATTGGTATTGCAGCCTATGAACACGCCGTCGCCTATCTTGCATCTGTTCTTTACCTTGCCGTCGTAGTTTACCGTAACAGTACCGCAGCCGAAGTTTACGCACTTGCCTACATCGGAATCTCCCACATAAGTAAGGTGACTTACCTTAGTGCCGTCGTCTATGTTGGAATTCTTTATCTCGACAAAGTCGCCTATTCTCACGTGTTCGCCTATATTGCTGTTAGGTCTGAGATATGCAAATGGACCTACGGTTGTAAAGCTCTTTATATTTGAATCTATAAGCACGCTCATCTGTATAGTAACACAGTCGTCTATACGGGAAGAGGTTATCCTTGAGTTAGGTCCTATTATGCAGCTCTTGCCTATAACGGTCTTTCCCTCAAGCATACAGCCTGGATATATAATAGTATCCCTGTCTATTTTAACATCCTTGCCTATATATGTATTGGCAGGGTCGGTTATTGTAACGCCGTTTAAAATATGCTCGGTATTTATTCTTTCCTTCATAACGGCAGACGCCTGTGCCAAATGCAGCTTGGAATTTACTCCCATAAATTCCTTTTCGTCCTTGGCAACCATTATACCTGCCTTGCCGCCGTTGTTCTTTATTATCTCAAGGGTATCTGTAAGATAGTATTCGCCCTGAGAATTGTTGTTGCCCAGCTTTGTGAAAGCATCGTTAAGAGCGTCGGCTTTGAAAATATAAACGCCTGTGTTTACCTCTTTTACAGCCTGCTCTTCGGCATTGGCGTCCTTCTGCTCCACAATTTTGCTAAAGGCATCGTTTTCTCTTATTATCCTGCCATAGCCGGTAGGGTCGTCAACTATCATAGAAACTACCGTTACATCATTACCTTGGCTGCTGTGTATGCTGCACAGCTCCTTTATGGTATCGGCTGTAATAAGGGGAGTATCGCCGCAAAGAATAAGTATATTGCCTTCCTTTATGAAATCCCCTGCCTGCATTACGGCATGACCTGTGCCAAGCTGTTCTTTCTGAACGGCAAATGAAATATCCTCATACATATCCTTTATGGTATTCTTCACCATAGCGGACTGATGTCCAACTACAACGCATATTTCATCAGCTCCTGCCTCGCGGGAAGCCTCTATAACATAGCCTACCATTGTTTTGTCCAGTACCCTGTGAAGCACCTTTGGTACTTCGGATTTCATTCTTGTGCCCTGACCGGCAGCAAGAATAACGACCTTTAAATTGTCCATATTTCCACCTCTGTTTTTTTATTTCTCAGCTAAGTCAATAATACCTCAAAACCGCCGAAATTGCAACATATTTAATTACAAAAAAGTGCCGCCGCAAAAAATTATATCTTTTGCAACGGCACTTTACTATCGATTATTCAAAACAAACGCTTCAGAAATTACTCCTGATTAGCCATCTTCTTTTCCTGCTCCTCGATCATTTTCTTAAACGTGTTAACGTGACGTAACACGTTATTTTCCTTGCTTTCAGGGCATATTTGACAAATCGACTTCTGATTTGTCCTTAAAATGACAGAAATCTCAGTTTCCCTGTCCGATACATATTGTACATAAATTCTGTCAATCATTTTGTCTACAGAAACCCTTGTCAGTTCAAGATCGCCGTTTATAAGATATTCCTTTATGGTATCTCTTATTGTCATAAGATTTTTTGTATCTATACCTGAATTATCCTGTCGGCTGATATATTCTCTTTTTTTACTTTCAAGTTCTCTTATTTCATCGTTGAAGCGTTCATTTCTGACAGCAAACTCGGAATTACTTATATCGCCTTCAAGACTAAGCTCCAACAGCTTATCCTTCTTTGAGTTTATTTTCTCGATGCTCTTGTCAATTTCTTCAATTCTGAGGCTGTAGTCCTCACTTCTGAAGCTTTCCTTGTAACACTTCATATATATATCAATGAGCTCATCAAAGTTATTATAAGCACTCATAAGCAGGGATTTGACAATTTCTATGAGTTCTTTTTCCCTGAGATATATGGATTTACAGCTTTGACTGCCGTATTTCAGCTTGTGGCTGCACACCCAAGATGCATTATCCTCGCCTTTTCGGTTTTTTCTGGCTTTCAGATAGTAGGGAACATTATGCTCGGCGCAAAAAATCTTTCCCGTAAACAAGTTATCCGCTTTGTAAGTGCATTTCCTTGACTTGATGTTTTCGCTGACTCTCCTGAAATAGAAATTAGCTGTATTCCAAGTTTCCTCATCTATAATTGCAGGCACCGTATCGCCGTCATTGTCTTTCCACATTACCCAGTCCTCCTCATCAAGAAATTTCTGAGTTTTGTTGAACATATCAATGATCTTGACCTTGTTGCCTACATAATAGCCTTTATATTTGGGATTTGTTATTATATGACCTATAACACCTCTGTTTATCTTTCCGCCGTTGTAGTTTCTGTAACCTTTTTCCCACAACAGTTTTTCAAGTTTAGGTGTAGAATATTCGCCTGTGGCATAAAGCTCAAATATCATTTTTACCATTTCGGCTTCTTTTTCATTTACCACAAGTTTTCCCTTATTCTTTTCATAGCCGTATATACGGGAGTTTCCCATGACCACACCGTTTTTGATTGCCTGCTTGTGTCCGAATTTAACTCGGCTTGACAATTTTCTGACTTCATCCTGAGCAACGCCTGCCATAATTGTAAGTCTGAATTCGCTGTCCTCGTCAAGAGTATTTATATTGTCATTCTGAAAAAAGACACCGACACCTTTTGTCAACAGCAATCTTGTATATTGAATACTGTCCAAAGTATTTCTTGCAAAACGGGAAATTTCTTTTGTTATGATAAAGTCAAATTCGTTGTTACAGGCATCCTCTATCATTCTATGGAAATTTTCCCTGTTCTTTGTGGTAATTGCAGATATGCCTTCGTCAATGTATCCTCTTACCAAAGTCCAGTTTATATTGTTATTGATGTAGTTTTCATAATATATCTGCTGATTTTTAAGTGAGTTAAGCTGCTCATCTTTTTCGGTAGAAACTCTCGCATAATAGGCGACCCTTAAAGGCAGCTCATTAATTGATTGGTACTTTATAAGTTCTCTTGCTTTCAGAATATCCATTGTAACTCCTTTCTCCGATATTCTGATTATATACCTATTGGCTTTGTTTATTCTTACATAACAAGTATACATCAGACAGGCATTAAATTCAATATTTATTTGTTGAAGTGTTGTCCAATTTTTTTGGCAACATTTAACTTCGTATTTTCATCAATAATACCATCTCTGAATAAGCTGTTGTTCAGAGCAATTAATGCCGAATATTGTAAAAGCTCTTTTGTGTTTGTCGTCATAGCTTCATTGTCCATATACTAACCTCCGATCGGCTTTGGTAAATACATTTTTCCCACTTAAAAAAACATTATTCAATATATAACATTGCTGTATTTTTTTGGAAACAAAGAAATACCGGACGGTTTGGTAAGACCTCATAAGCATTTCAGCTTTCTCCCCTTCGTTATGGACAGAGTAGGTGGGCTACAAGTATCATTATGCGCATCTGCATATCATCGCCTATGGACTTTTACCACAGTCCATTTTATTACAGTATATTTTACTGCTCGTACCTTTATGGGAAATAAAAAATTTCAACATTTACAATTTCCTAATGCTGCAATTAACCTTTACACATTTATATTTTCGTTGATAAACTATGCACAACAATAAGAAACAGGTAGTCTTGGCATATCTGTTAAACGGCTCATACAGACCTTATGTATCCGACATTTCACAATATTCAGTTTTCAAAGTACAGTTGTTCATAATCTCTAAAAGCACACAATGTCCATAGGAGTGATTGTGTGCTTTACAAAAACCAAGAACATTATAACCTGAATTTACTTAAAGATAAGACGACCTTAGTGGTCAAATACTGCATTTTATCTTCATCAAACACATATCTACCATTTGAATATCCCTCATACTTACAGCAGTAGCTTTTTATGTAATTATGGTATCGTTTCAGTATGGCAGCTATTGCATCCTCATCGCCCTTGACTGCTTTCTCGATAGTTTCTCTTTTCAAAAGTTTATATTCACCCGTTTGCATTATACTTTACCTCCATAGTACCTCTGATAAAATTCAATGCTCTGCACCTATACCTATTTACTTTTCTTCTATTTATTCTTAATTCACCGGCTATTTCATTATCTGTCATTTTTGCAAAATAATATAAAAGTATAATGTTCCTTGATAACTCTGACAAAATTTCCAAAGCATTTATTATTTCTTCTCCTCTTACAGTAAAAGTCATATCATTTACTGAAAATTCCTTTTCTATAAAGAACGAAATTCCAACAGAATTAATTTCCACCAGTTCATTTGAGAATATTACATTTTTATGCCAACTTCTTTTTTCCATACGCTCATAACTTCTTGCACCGTTTTTAACTATTCTTTTTAAGAACAAATCAAACCTCCTTTCAAGCGGCAATCCTTTGTCATCTGATTGTTTCATAAAACAGCACCTCATTTTACATTTTAGATTTCTATTTTTTATTTTCTTGTTTAATAAGACGCTTATTTTTAAAATTTTGGACATTTTTATCGTAAAGTTTTTTGTTTTTTATAATCTTTGTTAAAAATAGCCAGTAAAATCGGAGAGCTTACAATAAAATGTATTAAAATTGCCTATGTTCAATTTGTTGACAAAGTTCTTAAAATTTTGTATTTTTTTAATATAGCAAGTTGTTTGTAATCTCTATCTCAAATTTTCAAAAAAGCTAATATGCAAGCATAGCAAGTGGGCTCCCACTTTGCAAATTCTGAAAATCCGTTTTTACCGATTTTCATAAATTTACAAAGCGAAATTCACTTACGCTTGTCAGGGAAAATCCCTGAAACCCTCTTTGGGGAAATCCCCAATCCCCTTGTGTTTGCTTCGCAAAATCTAAAGCCTACAGAAAGGAAAAAATATGGAAAAGAGAATACGAAACAATAGATTACAACTTCGCCTTTCCTACGAAGAAAAGGAATACGCAGCAAAAAAATTACAGGAAACTAATATACGCAGCTACTCCGATTTGTTTATGAGAGCAATAACAAACTCCAAAATTATTGTTATAGATACAATACCTATTCTCGCTCTTTCTGAGCAGATTTCTAAAATCGGCAACAACATAAATCAAATTGCAAGAGTAGCTAATACAACAAGTAACATTTATGAAAATGATGTTAAAGAATTGCAGGAACATATAAAGAATATTCAAAATCTAATAAACAAAGTCTTTATTACTGTATCAAATCAGCAAAGAGGTGATCAGTAATTGGCATATATAAAAATAGTACCGATAAAAGGCGAATATCATTTACAGCGGGCACTTGCATATATTCTAAATCCTGATAAAACTGAAAAACTCAAACTTGCTTCTTCTTATATGTGCAGCACAGAAAATGCTTATTATGAATTTGAGGAAATTCGCAATAAAGCTATTAAGAAAGGAAACAATCTCGCTCATCAGTTGTATCAATCTTTTTCTCCCGAAGATAAAATAACTCCGCAAAAAGCAATGGAAATAGGGAAGAAAATAATGGCAGAGATTTATCCTAATTATCAATATGTAATCGCAACACATACCGATAAAGAACATATTCATAACCATATAATCATCAATTCTGTAAATTTCGTTGATTTCAAAAAGCTGCACAGCAACAGTAAGAGCTTGCAAAATATCCGAGAACGAAGCGATGAATTATGTAAAAAATATGGTTTATCTGTTATAGAACCTCAACAAAAACATTACAGAGAACAACTTAAATCCGACATCGATACTGTAGTAAAAACGGTTAATAACTTTGATGAATTTTTGTCCCGTATGCAGGAACTGGGATACGAAATAAAGCTAGGCAAACATATAGTGTTTAAGCCAAAATCAGGGAAACAATTTCTAAGGACCAAGTCATTAGGCAGCGCCTATACAGAATACAGTATCAAGGATAAAATTATAAATAATGCTGACATAAAAAATAAAAAAACTACTGTCTATAATGACAAAACCATAAAAAGGACAAAGAGAAAAAAACTGAAAGCAGATATAGATGAAGCCTTAAAAATCTGCAAAACATTTGATGAATTTATTCAATATATGAAAAATAACAATTATCAAATTAAACAAGGGAATAATCTAGCTTTTCTTCCTGTTGACGGAGAAAGATTTCTAAGATCGGACTCTCTTGGCTATTCATATTCTGAAAATATGTTAAGGCTGCGTTTTGAAGACATAGAACAATACCATTCATTAATGGCAGAAAATGCAGGAAACAACGTAAATAAAATTATTAGTTCCGACAGAGCTTACAGAAACCGCTATATCGACAGCAAGAATATAAATATAAAGATACAGATGCTTAACTTTGTTGATAAAACAAACATAAAAAGCTACGCAGAATTACAGGAAAAAATATTAGAAATTCAAGCTCAAATTGATAAAGGCGACAAAGAAGCTCGTCAGCTTAATATACAAATCTCTGAAAAGAGAAGTATAATAAATTCTATACAGACTTATTGGCAGTATAAGCCTGTTGCGGAACAATTAAGGTCTATAAAAGATACTGAAAGCAGAGAAAAATTCTCAGAAGAACACCGTAAGGAAATTTCTAGGTTTAAAGCCGCTATATGTATACTGAACGCATCAAAAGATATTGACGGAAATTTACCCAAAAAGTCAGCTCTATTATCTCAGATCAATGAACTGGAAAGACAAAGAATAAATGTCATAAATCAAAATAAGCAGCTAAAAAAAGACCTTACAAATTATCAAAATATTGAATTTAATATTATAAAATCCATAGATGTTGATAAAAACACATACCCTGCAAAGGAACAGTCCACAAATGCAATATCGAAAGATATTTAATGTAAACACTCAAAAAAGCCAACTAAAACAGAGTATTCCTCTGCATTAGTTGGCTTTTTAATTATATTTGTAATTTTTAGAAATTTTGGTAATGTTTGTCATTTTTCCAAAAGTAAGATTATCGATTATACATGAAAAATCGAAAAGGTATACTTTTTCGAACAACTTTTTTTACACTTTTTTTTAAAAAAATATTGATTATTTTACATGATTTTGGTATAATTATAATAGAATTTTGAGTTTTTCTTAAAAATCGAAAAAGTATACTTTTTGGAGTGTTTGAAAATGGTAACGCTAAAAGCTATAGATATTGATACGCTAACTAAAGATGATATTTGTGCTTGTTGCGGTAAGTTAATATTAGCAAAAATATTAATTGAGAACATTTTTATGAAAGACCATAAAAAACTTTGCAAAATTCATACAATAAGGCTGCAAAATAAAGATAAGTATATTTGTGATGCTTGTATAAAAGATTTAAAAGAGGATTTAGAGAATATAAAAGAGCCGGAAAGAGATACGACACAAGGGGCAATAAAACTTGCTGATATGAATTTATCGGGAAGGATCGTAAACAGCTTGGCTATGAAAAGAATATATACACTTGATGATTTAATGAAGCTGAGTTATTCAGAACTTCTCAATGTAAGAAGTCTTGGAAAAAAGAGTGTTGATGAAATCTTCAAAAAAGTGTATAATAAATAAGGGCGACAAATCAATATGATTTGTCACCCTCAAATAATTCTTAATAATATGACAGTTGACTGTTATATTATTAATACTTTTAATACCTTTTTTATTTAGGAGTTTTACTTGCGAATATTGGAACTCCTATTTGGAAAAGGTATTTTTTTATTAATAATCCAATGTATTTTATATTAAAATGTCTATTTTATATTAAGGGCAAGGTGACCAATATGGTTCTGCCCACTCTCCTTTTGTAGCATTCCAAAGTCTCCTAAATTTTTGCCCTTCAGAGTTTTCATAATACTTATATATATAAACATCTTCTCTATTAATACTTGCATCATTTAAATATTCAGTATTAACATTGGCATAAGTGCATATATATCCATTGTAAGCACAGAAAAACACAAGTGCTAGAGTGCCAAATAATTTCATTTTTTTCAACCTATCACCTCAATTCTCCATATAGGGTATTTTATGCGGCAAACTTTCTAAATCTGAACTTTCTATTAATTTTTTGCCATTATAGTATAATACATAGCGACCATTTTCTCTTTTTATATAAGAATTATCTGCTGTTAAATTTCCAATAATATTTAACTCGTTTTCTAATGGTTCCTCTCTATTTTGCACTACATATTTTCCAGAGAAAAAAACATAAAATGACATAATAAATAACAATAAAATACATATTGGAATACTAATCTTTTTTCTATCAATTACAATCTTAAATCTGTTTAACAATGTATTTTTTTTACCAACACCTATAATTGACTCGGTCAGTACATTATTGTTTTCTACATTATTTACATCTGTTTTGTATATATTATAAACACACCTTAAATAATCAATTTTTTCATCATTTTCAAGTTCTTTTGTAACAAAATCATCAACATAAGTTTCTATCAATTCATTCATATGATTTTTAAACAGCTTTACAATAGGATTCCACCAATATACGCAGCTTAAAACAGACAAAAACAGACTGAACCAATTTGATTTATTATGAAAATGTTCAAGCTCATGTAAAAGTATATAATATAATTCCCTGTCGTTATATTTATTACTGTTTAAAAATATAGTCTGCCTGAAAAGTCCAAATTCTGAAGGGGCATCAAAAGCCGGAAATATTACTACTTTTGTGTTAAAATTAAAACTATACTTATTTTTTATATCAGACAGAATTTTATTTATCCGTTCCTCTTCACATGGCAACATCATATTTGCCTTTTTATATAAAAAACAATATCCTATGAAATATTTTAACAAACAAATAACAGCACCCAATATCCATATAAAACATATAATATGAAGTACATTTATTGAGCTATCTGTATTTATGTATATAACTGATGTATTTGCCACTTCTTTTATTCTGTGCATAATTGTGTAGGAATCAATTCCCTTTGTAAAACAAAATTCAAAAGGAAGAAGAAACCTTAATCCTATTATCAATATAAAAATATATGTAAAAGCAATATTGATTTTGGGAAGGAATTTTATCCTGTCTGTTATAAATACAAGAAACAATACAACAATACTTGTAATAATTATTGTATTAATAAAAGAATACAATGTAAGCCGTGCAAAATAGTCTGTAGGAATGTATGCCACGTTATCCATTTCAATTCTCCTTTTTATCATTCTGACACTCAACAAGGAATTCTTCTACTGCTTTCAGATATTCGCTGTTCTTGTTTTTATCTTTCTTTATAATGTAATTAAGCAATTCTTTCAAATCTATTGCCCTGTTGTTAAAACGGTATACCTCTTTTGTAAGGTTAGCCATATACTCCGTTAATGATAAAGTAGGGGCATAAAGCCGACCGGGAGACTTAACAACTCGCACTCTGCCGACAACTTCTATAAATCCTCTTTGCTCCAGTTTGTTAATAATCTTATGAACAGAGCCATCTGAAACATTTTTGGTCTTTGTTACAATTTCCGAAACAAGCATAGGTCTGTCACTATTCCACATAACTTTCATAATTTCATATTCTTTTGAATTCAAATCCATTTTTATCATAATATCCTCCTTTCTGATATTGTCGCATTATAAATTTTAATCTTAGAAAATTTATTCAATACCCTTCTACTTGTTATTATATTTAATTTTGCGTAAAAAGTCAATATAATTGTTGACATTTCAAAAATTATATTTTATACTTTAGAAAATAGTTAGCGTATTTTTATTATCTATATTTTTGTTTAAAATATGAGAAATTACATTTAATCGTGAAATTACTTTGTGAATGTGAATATTCTTTGTAATCGAATACCAAAAATAAATTGAAAATTATAATATTTCTAGGTGGATTACTATACCTTACATTCTATCTTATATTACAAAAAGAGGTGATAAAGAATGCTTAAAATTGCCGTTTGCACAAAAGCAACTGAAATATACAGAAAAATAAAACAAATTTGCAAAACATATTCCCAAGAAAACAATACCTTTGTATTTGTAGATAGGTTTTCTGAAATTCCTATTTTATGGGATGACATCGAGACGGGAGGAAATTATGATTTATTAATTATAGATACATTAGATGAAGACATTAATAGTATTTATAAATTTTTCAAAACTGCAAATACCGTTAAATTAATAGGCTTAGTATTTATTACCAACGAAAACACAGATGTTTTAGCGTTATCTGATCTCAGACCTTTGGGCTTTATTAATGATATATCAAAAAATAAGATATATGATTTAATACAGGAATACTACAAGTTAAGCAACAATAATAAAACTTATATGAAAGTAAAAAGTGGGTTTAAAAACTTTTTCATATTGTTTACAGATATAATATACATATCCAGTAATACAAGAATGTTAGATATTGTTACTGAAAAAGAAACGTATTCTTGCTATGGCAAACTCAGTGATTACGAAAACATAGAGGGATTTATAAATATACATAAGTCTATTTTAGTAAACACAAACTACATAAAAAGTTATAATTACAAAAGCATTGAATTAAAAAACGGCGAAATATTACCTATAAGTCAATCTCGCAGACCTTATGTAAGAAAGTTTCTTAAAAAGAATAAAATTTAACGCAATTAAATTATGGCAAATTTTGCTTAATTTTTTACAATAACGAACAAAAAAAATTTTTACATGATATATTAGCATTAGCAGGAAAATTGTGGAAATTATTTTCAAGATATGAAAGGAGGAAAGTTGTTCTAACATTCGAATTTACAAAGTCTAAATATTTGAAATTTTCTCAAAATTGTTTTACGCATTAATAACAAAAGAAAGGAAGGATACTATGAAAAGATTTTTTAGTCTGTTCTTATCAATGGCATTGGTTACCGGCAGTATGACATTTGCTTATGGTAATGATGCTATAACCAAAGAAAACATTTCGCAAGAACCTACAAAATCTGAGGGTATAGATAAGACCTCGAAATACTATAACCCTCAGTATGAAAAATTTCTTAAAGAAATCGAGGATTTACCCGAAGATGAACAGAAGGCAAAAATGGCAAATGCTCCCTCTGTATATTCATACAATGAAGAGTATGTTCCCAATAATGCCGAAAATGGCATAGCTACTATTGCTACATCATTGCCCAGTCAATACAATAACACATTGACACCAAATCATTTATCTACATTTCAGAATGAAGTTAACAAAAAGAACGGCTGGGCATTTGCCGCTAATGCAGCTTTAGAAGCAAACATTATGAAAAACAATGGAGATTATGTTGTTGACCTTTCAGAGCAGCATTTAAGATATGCCACTTCAAATGATATGTCAGAAGAATATGGCTATCCTAAAGGAACAACAGATGAAGGTAATTTCAGTATAGCATTAGGCTACTGGACCAGAAGTACAATGGGGGGTCCCTCCCTTGAAAGTGATATGCCATACAAACCTGATGTTGGCTTTATATATTCTTTAGATGATATAAAGAACACTCCACGTTCAAAATACTATGTAGCCGAAACTAAGACCATTTCATCGTTGGCAGATTCAAGCGGCTCTGTAACCGCAAGAGTAAATAGTGTTAAAAACATGATTTATGACAATGGGGCAGTTTATGTATCATATCAGCATTCTGACAGTAATTTTAATTCATCTAAAACGGCTTATAATGCTGAAAAAGGTACTGAAGATAATCCGGTTGTTCTTGTTGGATGGGATGATACATACTCAAAATCAAATTTTAAACTTACACCAAGTATAGATGGTGCATTTGTAGCTGTTGACAGTAATAATCCTCGTTGTTTTTATTTGTCATATGATATGGTAACACGTATTGGTCCATGCAGCTCTGTGTCAAAAGTTGTAAACTATGATAAATATGACCATATTTATGATTATGAAAGCCGTATAGACGATGGTTGGTATTCAAATACTGCATATAATTCAGACGGCAAAACCAATGCTTTTGTTCATAGATATTATGCAACTTCTGACAACGAAGAAATAAGTGCTGTTTCAACATATTGTCCTGTTCCAAATGCTCGTTATAGAATATATGTAAGTCCCGATGGAAATCGCTCTAAATTATCACCAAAAACTTTGGATGAAAACAATGCTTACGACATTACTGTTAGCAATATAGGGTATCACACTTTTGATTTAAAGACTCCCGTTAAGATTACAGGCGATTCTTTTTGGGTAGGCATCGAGGTTACAAGTACCTTAGATACAAATTGGACCGTCCCTTGTGGAGTAGATGGTAATGATGCAGCATATAACAACTGTTTTTATGCAGAAAATATGAATGATATAATATCTAATACAAATGTTGCAATATCAACACGCATAGTTTTAAGAGCACATACCAAGAATATTGTACCTGATGAAATGTCATGGAATTTAGCTGAAAAAGATTATTCTGAATTAGTGAAAACAGATGAAAGCGTCACAGTAAACGGTCTTACTTTCAATGTAAAACCCAATAAAACTTTTACGTATAGTGTCCAAAAAGATATAGGCGAAACTAAGTATGATCAAATATTCAGTTTAGCAGGAAAAGGATGTAAGGATTACAGAAATATATCTTTCAATATTCCAAGTGGAACAGTTGATATTGACATCTTAGCCAAATCAACTTCCGAAGGAAATGAAAGAGAACTTGTATTAGCTACAGATGATAAAATACTTGAAACATTTAACGTAGATAAGGCTCAGCATTTTCATTGCGCATACTCCGGAAAAAATGCTAGATTATATCTCTATTCAAATGCCAATGCAATTAATATTTTTTCATTGGGCTATAAGGTAAAAGATACATCATCAACAACAGACAATGATAACAAAATATGGACATTTGACAATGAAGATTTAAGCAGTTATTTCAACAGTACGACTGCAAAAATAACAAATGATATGACAACCTCAGATGGTCTCACTTTCAGAGCATCAGAAGAATATCCTATTTCACCCGAAAATTACAATATTCGTGATGCCGGAAATCTTTATTACAGATATATTGACTTAGAAGGCGCATCTCACTACGGCAAGCGACAGATCTTATTTGATGTAAAAAAAGATATGGATATTTATATAACTGCTGCCCATATGGGAAGTTCTACTGAAACAAGATACTTGAATGTTGTAGGTCAATATGGTGACACAGATATTATAGAATCTGTAGACGGTGTTGCCGGTCACATGGTTCCTATTACACACCAATTAAAAACCTACAAAATTAAATATGTAGGCGACGGCGATAAGATAATGATACATTCTAAGGACAATGGCATGAGAATATATAAAATTGCCATTGCATATAGAAATGATGCCTCTGTTAATAATGACTTTGTGTTCAATGTAGATGACAATTACGATACTGCCGGCTATAACTATAAAACATTAGATTTTAATGGCGGCAGCGTTATGGCAACATCTAATTCAGGTTACAATGTTGTTTCTTCACCAATCGAATATAACGGAAAGGAATACAATTTTGGTCTCAGACTTGCAACTCCATATCCGTCTTACAGAGAATCTCGTTCCATTAAATTTATGGCAAGCAAGGGTTCAAGAATCCATTGTTTAGTTGCAGGAACAGGAAAAGTGTATTTAGCTGATGATTACAGCATTATTAATGAATATGATATAAGTGATATATCCAACTTGAACATCCCGTATGAAGGAAATACAAGGAACTTATATTTATTTACAAGCAATACTGCTACAATCTATTCTGTAACATCAGATACATCTGATATTTCTCCATATAGTCTGGAAACTGACATTATGGAAATTTCTAATGAAATAACATCAGAAGAAACCACAGAAGAAACCACAGAAAAGGCAACAACGGAGAGCGAAACTGTGGAAAAACCAATTGTTGAAGAAACCAATTCCACAGAAGCAGATACCGAAGGCACGACTATGGAAGATTTAAACGAGGCTATTGAAGAAAATCCCACAATTGTAACTGAAGAAAAACAGAATATAGATGAAAGTGAAATTATTATTTCTCAAAATGAAACAGATGAAAATCTGCCATCAATGCCGGAAAGCAATACTGAAAATGAAAGTATTGAAACTGCAGAATGACATAATTTTTACTCATTTTAAGCAAATAATAAATAGCTGTGAAAAGGCAAGGGAATACCCTTGCCTTAAAGCAGGTTAAGACTAACTATTAAAAGTCAAGACAAAATCATTAAAATCCAAAAAAATATTTTAAATCAAAAGAACATTGAAAACTGTATGACAAAAAGAGCATCAAAAGGTGCTCGAAAGAAGGAGTTTAAAAATTAACGATTATTTTGCATAAAGCTCACCTGTTTTTACAAGATGAAAAATAACTCTTACAAGCTTTTTGGCTGCATGAGATATGGCAACATTATAATGCTTACCTTCGGCACGTTTTTTGGCAAGATAAGCGGCAAAGGTAGGATCCCATATGCAAACATATTTTGCAGCATTAAAGATGGCATACCGCAGGTATCTGGAACCTCTTTTCTCCATTTTTGAATGAGAGGACATAAGTTGTCCCGATTGGTAAGTGGATGGAGAAAGACCTGCATAAGCAAGTATCTTATCGGGAGAATCAAATCTGTTGAAATCACCGATTTCAGCAAGTATCATTGCTCCCATACGGTAGTTGATACCGGGGATGCTTAAAATAGGAGAATCGATCTCATTCATGATATTAAATATTTCGGCTTCTATTTCATCTATTTCGTTATTAAGTTCTTGTATAAGCTTTATGGTATGCTTTAACTCAAGAGATTTTGCAGGCATAGATGAGCCTATTGAGTTTATGGCAGCTTCTTTTACATTCAAAGCAAAGTCTTTAGTATGTCTTCCCTTTGAAGCCTTTATCAATAAGTTTGAAAGCCTTGTGATATTGGCATTGGCAATAAGAGAAGCACCGGGAAATTCGCAAAGCAAAGCATATACCGAAGCTGAATGGATAGTTGAAACAAGCTTTTCAAGCTCAGGGAAGAGTATGGTAACAAGTCTTGAAACAGACTGCTTAAGCTTGGCACGTTCAGAAACTTTATCAAAACGATAACGAGTTAGTGACTTTAGCTCTTGGTTGTGGTATAATGTATCTGAGTAGGACTTAAGGTCTACATCAGACATTAACATCATAGCAATAGTGCGAGCGTCTACCTTATCGGTTTTCGTCTTTCTAAGGCTTAGACTTTTTCTGTAAAGATTAGTATGTAGTGGGTTGATAACATACGCAGATAAACCCTTATTGAGAAGATACTCCAGAATGTTATAGCTGTAATGTCCCGTAGCCTCAAGTCCTACTTTTATATTGGACAAATCAACAGCAACGGAAGTAATTTTCTCATAGAGCTTATCAAAACCCACTTTGTTGTTTTCTATGGTGAATACATCAGAAAGGATTTCACCGTCAGAATTGATAATAAAGCAGTCATGCTTATTCTTAGCAACATCGATACCTACAAAAATCATACAGAAAAACTCCTTTAAAATAAATTTGATACTGTTTAGAGCCACAGGTACTCCTTGCGATTGTAACCTCGTTCTAAATAAACCGTCATGCGGTATCTAACTAATTAACAAGTGTACAAAGAGACTGTGGTCAGAGCCTTATATTAAACCATCATGTGGTAGGAGGTATTCACTGATCCACAGTATCTTATACATTATAACATAAGTCCTGATTCAGGGCTTTAAACACTATAACTATATAATACGAGGAGGTAATCTTATGAAATCAAAAAAATTATTATCAGGTTGTTTGGCATTAATGATAACATTATCGGCAATGTCCTTTACACCCTTTGCCCAGGAGAAACAGCTTGCTTTTCCCTGTGCAGAGGGTGGCGGTATGTACTCCCAGGGCGCAAGAGCATCATCAAATTTTACCGTTTACCATGTTACCAATCTTTACGACAGCGGTTCAGGCTCTTTCAGAGACGCCGTGTCACAGGGCAACAGAATAATTGTGTTTGATGTAGCAGGAAATATTATGCTTGAAAGCTCCTTACAGATAAGAAGCAGCAATCTTACCATATTGGGACAGACTGCTCCCGGCGAGGGTATATGTGTAGGCGGAAATGATGTGCGTTTCAGCAATGCAAACAACATCATAATGCGGTATATGCGTTTTCGTATGGGCGATATATCAGACTCTCAGGAGGACGGCTTGGGCGTAAGGAACTGCACAGAGGTCATACTTGACCATTGCAGCGTGAGCTGGAGTATAGATGAATGTCTTTCCGCCTACGAAAACAAGAACTTTACGGCTCAATATTGTATAATAAGCGAAAGCCTTAATCAGTCACACCATGCCAAAGGCGATCATGGCTACGGCGGTATATGGGGCGGTACTAATGCCAGCTTCCACCACAATCTTATAGCTACCCACAACAGCAGAACACCGAGAATAGGTACAAATCAGACAGTACACAGTTATAATGACAGACCCGATTACGAAAGCCTTATAGACGTAAGGAATAATGTAATATATAACTGGGGAAATCAGAGCGCTTACGGCGGTGAACTGAATACAAGAGTAAATTTCGTAAACAACTATTATAAGCCTACTGCCATTTCAAAGGTAAAATATATATACGACATATACAGAGGCGACAATATTACAGGCTATACCGGCACAACTCTCCATGTAAGCGGAAATGTTATGGAGGGAGAGGAAGGTATAACAAATGACAACTGGACAGGTGTTGCAGTTCACTATGACGATACATCATGGACGAAGTGCGAAAGCATTTCCGACGGCTATACAGATGAAAGCGGTAAACTATGGGCAAACGACCAGTACATATATGATTATCCCGTAAATACCACAGACGCAAATACTGCTTATAAGGATGTGCTTGAAAAGGCAGGCGCAAGCCATTTCAGAGATGAAATTGATACAAGAGTTATAAACGATGTCAGAAACGGCACTATGCCTACAGGCAGCAAGTCAGGAGAGGGTCTTATCGATTCTCAGAACGATGTAGGCGGTTGGGTATCCCTATACGGACAAAAGCCGGAGGATAAGGATAATGACGGTATGGCGGACCAATGGGAAAGAGCCAACGGTCTTGATACATCAAAGAATGACAGTACAGCTATCGCTTCAAACGGCTATACCAATATAGAGAACTATGCTGAATCTATACTTGAAACGGAATATGAGGGCTATGAAGCTGACAGCTCTCTTCTAAAGGCTGAAATAGATATTGCAAAAGCATTAATCGAAACCGATTACAGCAGAGAGGATTGGGAGATGCTGCAAGGGAAAATAGCAATGGCTGAATTGACCTACTTTAAGTCAGCGCCTACTCAGGCTGAATTGGACAATGCATATAAAAATCTTAAAGACTTTGTGGACAGTCTTGCAATAGACCATTCTGACTTGCTCAAAAATGCAATACAGAGAGCAAAGTCTATAGATTTGAACAGATATACAAAGGAAAGCGTTGATATACTCAATCAAGCCGTTGCCAAAGGAGAGGCTGACCTTGAAGCGGGAAATTCAGACAGCTATAAGGCGGATGCGGAGGCTATAGATGCTGCCATAGAGGGACTTAAGGAAGGATACAAGGTCAAGCTGAAAAAAGTCATAGACTTTGTAAACTCTATGGATCTGAGCAATATTACTTATGAATCAAAAATGAGTATAAAGGAACAGCTTGATAAGGCTCAGACTGTATATAAAGATACCGATGCCACAAAAGAGGACACAGACTCAGCTATTCAGACGGTATATGATATTGTTGCCCAAGGAAATTACAACACCCTTAAAAAAGGAAGAGTAGTAGACGAGGTGGATTTTGAAAACGGCTACAACGACGAATTTATTTTTTCAATGGGTGGAAGTTATGTAGAAAATCCAATTTCTATTGTAAAAGGATATGGAACAAATAATACCAATGTAATAACTCTTAAAGACAATTATGATGACATTATAGATGGGATAAGGAATTTCGGTAATGAAAACGAAGCACTTTCTCACTATATTATTTCATGTGATGTTATATTTGAAAGTCCGACTTATATAAATTTGTTGGGACATAGTGATGGTTTATACCCAAAATATTCCTTCGAATATAATCCTAGGGGTTGGGATGCAAAGGCTGACCAAAAATGGTTGAATGATGAGGATTACAACGGTTTTATGGATTTGAGCAGATGGACAGAGCTTGCTCTTGAAATAGACAGGGATAATGGAGAAATAACTTATTATATCAACAAACTGCCTGTATTCAGAAGTGAATATAAAGATGATAATTATTCCTATGGCTTTATGCTTGGAAATAAAGCGGAAACAGTTTATTACGATAACTTTACCGTAACGGATATGACAGAAAGCAGTAGCAGTATTTTAGGCGATGTGGATTGTGACGGAGATGTGGATGCAGCAGATGTTTCATGCCTTCTTAACAAAGTACTCAGCGGAGGAGAAACCATAATTGAGCAAAGTATGGGCAGTTCTGCTATGCAATATATTGATATGGACTGTAATGGAGTTATAGATTCTGCCGATGTGGCACAGCTGCTTCAAAAGATACTTGACAGTTCTTACAAAACTCCTGCGGATAGGAACTTTGAAATAACTACAGAGAATATATCTGAGGAAAGCACAGAAATAACCACAGAGGAGTCTACAGAAACCACTACTGCCGATCCAAATATTATTTATTATCCTGTAGAGGGTGGAGAGATACTTATAAACAGAGCTGACGGAACAGTAACAGGTTATAATGGCAGTCCTACAAATGTAATTATACCGTCGGAAGCTGAGGGTGTTACTGTTTCCGCTATAAGTCCTATTGCTTTCAGATATAGCAGAACTCTTGAAAGTATATATATACCATCGACTATAAAGACAATAGCAGAAGGCACATTCCAAAATCTCGGACTGAGAACGGTAACTATCGAAAACGGTGTTGAAACAATAGAAAGACGTGCATTTCAGTACACAGCCATAGGCGAGATAACTATTCCGGCAAGCGTAAGAACAATAGGAGATTACGCATTTATGGGCTGTATGAATCTAAGAAATGTTGTAATTGAAGATGGTGTTGAAGAAATAGGCAGAGATGCCTTTGGTATGTGTGGTTTTGATAGCATACTTATACCCGATTCAGTTACATCAATAGGAAAGTGGTCACAATTCAAGGCAACTATACTTTGTCATGAAGGCTCCTATGCTCAGCAGTATGCCATTGACAACAATTATAAATATGAAATTATTCAGTAAACGTCAGCACCGAGCGTTTAAGGGATAATTGCATATAAAGCTCAATAGTAACAGGCATTATGTAAAAACGCATATCAGACTGTTATTATCAGAGCGTTCGACAGCGGTTAACCAAACTGTCAAAAAAATCCCCTGTGATGGGTGCATAACATCGCAGGGGATTTTGTTGTTAATAATTTCTTTATCTGTAATAATATTGTAATTGTATTTTTAATAACAATGTAGTATAATATAAATAAGTTATATGATTAGTATATTTCGACTAATTTCGATTAATTTCGATTAATTTCGATTAATTTCGATTAATTATGTCGAATTAAATGCAAACTACAGTATTGACATATTTATAACTTATGATAAAATAGACTTAAAGTTGTTGCATTTTTTATACTGCACTTCATATAATTAAATAAGATTTTGGGTGAAAGGCACTGAATTAGGTTTTAAGTTCGTTAGACACCGAGTTCGTGAAAAAAAAATATGATCATAAATAAAAAAATGCAAGAATATATAGAAGAAATTGCAAAAAGTTCTAGAGCGGCATTGCCAGAATTTGAAAAACGCAAAACTCTTTCTTTTGAAGATGTAAAAGAGTACATTAAGCACTTTGCTGGAGAAATTAAATTGAAAAATACTGAGCATAGTGAAGTGAGAAAAAATAAAGATGGTACTTTTATTATATTCTTAAACGAAAATTTAAGTGAAGAGGAAAGAATTAAAAGCGCTCTGCATGAACTAGGACATGTTTTTTTACATTGGGAATCTGTTCCAGGAGTTGATGAGGAAGGGCTAGCATTAAATGATGCAGATATTATAGATTTAAAAGAAGTATCTGCAACTTATTTTGTAAGAGCGTTCCTTATGCCAAAATTTCTTTTTTTACAATCTGTTTTTGAGAGCACATATCACAATATATGTAATTACAAAAAAATTTCTCAGGACTTTAAGGTTGATGAATATAATGTTATTAGCCGCGGTAAAGATTTAAACTTGTGGGAGTAATAATAAACATGGAAACAAATGACTTTGTACAAAATAGGCAAAAGATTATAACAGATGCAGAAAAATATAAACCAAAAGATGGAAAAAAACAAATATCAAATGAAACAAAACAGAATTACTTATTTGTTTCATTTGATATTTGTAATTCTACGGAATTAAAAAAAAGATCAAAATACTGGTTTGATATAATAAGAACATTTTTAACCTCAAATGATTTCCTTACAAGTATGCGTTGTTGGAAATTAAATGGAGATGAAATACTTTATATAGCCGAAATTTCTTCTATTAAAGAGATAATCGAAACATTAGAAGAGATAGAGGATTGCTTGTATCGACTAAAAGAACGTCTTATTGATACCATAAAGGGTCTTGTTAAAGATAAAAACAATAGTGATATAAAATTTGAACTTTTAAATATTAATATTAAAGGAGCAATATGGATAGCACAAACAGATTTTAATGGTTTTAGAGATAAATCTATATTAAATTACAAATTCAAATTAAATAATACCATAGATTTTTCTGGAATAAATGTAGATGAAGGATTCAGGTTAAGAGTTTGGGCTTCAAAACAAAAAGTAGTTGTTGATCCTAAAATAGTTGCACTTCTTTATATTGCATACGGAATTTTAGATGAAAATTTAAATAACAATTACATCAAAGAGCTTATTGATAATGATTTTGATGAAATCAAGTCAAAAGTTACTGAAGATATCAAAAAAGATTATACTAAAAAAATTAGAACTGTTCTAATGAATTTCAAATTATTAGGATATGAACATTGCAAAGGTATTTGGAATGATAGATTATACCCTATTATTTGTTATTCAAAAGATTGGGATAAACTAAGTAAAACTATAGAGTACGATGAAAAATTTGATGGAAAATATGTCCGAGACATTATAAATGAGCATATTGAAGAATCAAAAGAAAAAGAAACACAGTTTGAAAAAATAAATAATTTAATTTCTGTACTTAGTCAAGTTGATGAAATTGATACAGTTAAAAAAATTGCTGATAAAATTAAATTTGAGCCTATTCCTGGAACAGAATCTACAGAAACACGAATCCTTAATAGTAAGGCAAATTTATACTATATGGTAGTTTGTGTAAATCCTAAGACCAATAGAGTATTAATTTTCCAAAGGAGTGAGAATAGAAAACATCTTAAAAAAGTGTGGGATTTTGGAAATGTAAAACATTTAACTGTAGAAAGCAAACCAATGAAAGAAATTATTGTTGATGAATATAATAAGATGTTCGATTTAGAAATTGAAGTAATTACAGATTCATCAAGGAATAATGATTTTGTAAAACCATATGCTTTGTGTACAGTACCAAGATATGGTGTTCACCATAATGGTATATTATGTTATGCTAAAATTTTAAATAATCTTACAGAAGAAGAAATTTTAGAAAAAGTAAAAAATAAATTAAACACAACAAAGCAAGATTATAAAGAAGTATATAGATATAATGATGCAATGTTTATAGATGAAACTATTTTCGATGAATTAAAATTTCATGAAATGACGTTTGATGAAATAAAAGAAGATTCTCTTCTTGCCGGATTTAATGCGGCTATGCCCGCAGAAAGTAATTATGTATGTATTGACAATTTCAAAGTTTCTATAAAAGATGCTATTAAAGAAATAAAAAGGCTTGAAAACAATGCTTGATGAATTAAAAGATATATACAAAGACAACATAAATTGGTTAACTTTTGCCGAATTAAAAAATGGTGTAATAATTACAGTATCTGGAGTATTTCTAGGTATTATCAATACATGCATAAAAAACAATTATATAAAAAGTTGTTTTTTTATACTGTGTGTCATTACAATTCTTATAAGTGGTATGTCATTTATTCCTTTTTTAAATAATAGCAAATTAATCAAAAACATAGCAAAAAAGCATTATATTAAGTGCGGAAATAAGAATTGCAAAGACTCTGAGAATATAATTTTTTACATAGCTGTATTTTTATCTACAATGGAGATATACATAAGTTCTTTAAAAGAAATATTAATTGGCTCTAATACATATGAGTTAACTGGTTTAGAAAAAAATTATGTTACTCAAATTTATCAAATTTCAACAATTGCATCTATTAAATATTATTTTTTTAAATGTGCATGCTATGTTTTTGCTATAATGCTCTTCTTATTTATTTTAATAACAATCATTGGTTAGTATACTGTGTAAATTATAAATAATGCTATTATAAAACCACCTTTCATTTTTTATGGAAGGTGGCTTTATAATAAATTAAGAAATTTTATTTAAGTTGTTCTAATTGCTCACACTTATTAAAGAAAGTAGACGGTGGCAGATTACATTCTGCGGCTGCCTGTTTGAGAGTGATTTCTCCGTTTCTCCATTTTTTATGCACATCATAAAAATTTGGTGGCAGAGAACGGATCGGTCTGCCGAATTTTACTCCTCTTGCTTTAGCAGCAGCTATGCCCTCTGCCTGCCTTTGCTTTAGGTTATCCCTTTCGTTTTCCGCAACAAAGCTAAGCACTTGCAACACAATGTCGCTTAAAAAAGTACCCATCAGGTCCTTTCCTCGCCTTGTATCCAAAATAGGCATATCAATAACCATTATATCTGCTTTCTTTGTTTTTGTGATATACCTCCATTGTTCGATTATTTCCTCATAATTTCTGCCAAGTCTGTCGATGCTTTTAACTATAAGCAGATCATCTTCTTTGAGTTTTTTCATTACCTTTTTATATTGCCGTCTGTTAAAATCTTTGCCGCTTTCCTTATCCATATAGATATTTCCCTCGGCAACATTATATTCTTTTAGGGCAATAAACTGTCTGTCTTCATTTTGTTCTCTTGTCGATACCCTTATATATCCATATACCATATATATGCCTCCTATATTATTGTTTCAATGTAATACACTAATTTTAACGGTAATTATTACTGTTTGCACAAAAAGAAAGCCCAGGCTTGGAAACCAAGTCCGGGCAAAAATTTATTATAAAATAAGAAAAACAGCAATCTATTCTCTGTGTAAAATCATTTAAATTTTATAATTTAAACATTACTTTATCCACCAGTTAAATACATCTTCGGCAGTCTGCCATCCTAAATTTGTGTCCAAGCCACGTTCCTTTCTTATGGTAAGCATTCTGTCAAAAGCCTTTAAATACATTTCTTTATATTTAGGGAAAACCTCAAATTCAGTAATCCTGTTTTTTCCTGCCATTGGACAGCCTATACAACCGCATCTCTTGAAGCCAAGCTCATAGAAAGGATTATGGAATTGACACTCATTTGAATAAAAGTCCCATACTTCCTCATCTGTAAAATCAATTATAGGATTACAGACTGTCTTAGCCTGTATCTCACAGCGTTCAATAAGCCTGCGTTTTTCGTCATTGTCATTCATCAGGCATATTTTTTTATCCTTATTTTTATTAATGTCCTCGTAAATACCTCTTTTCCTGCGCTTGACGCTTTCTCCCCATCTGACACCTGTGGCTATCATTCTGCTTTTGCAGCTGTTCTCCTTTAGTGTAGTACAGCAGTATCTTATCAGACGGGTAGGCGGAAACAGCTTATAAGGTATAAGCTGCCACATTGACATCGCAGGATATTCGATGGTACACTTTACACCTTCATTTTCAAGCTTTCTGAATGTATTTCTTATGTGATATACAGTTTGCGGTGCATCCGCTGTTGTATGGCTGTGATGTACTTCAAAGAGTATTCCACTGCGTTTTGCAAGTTCAAGGAGGACTTCGCTGTCCTTGCCACCGCTATATGTAATAATTAAAGGCTGTTCATAAAAAGAGAGGCTCATTTCCGAAGCCTCCCTGAGTCGTAATATCGCTTTCTTTTCTTTATCCATAGAACTCCCTCCTTATAAATAATACTTTTTTTGCTGAAAAAGCTATAAAACTCAAAAAGCCAATCCGCAAGAATTTTGCAGATTGGCTTTAAAACACCTGTTTGTTTAAATATTTTTGAATTTATTATAGTTTTAAAATCTTATATGTTTATACCTGATTACAAAGCAAAATCAGAGCTTTTGCTATGCTCTTTTTCGGATTTATTTGTATCTTCAACATTATCCGTTGCCAGCTCCTCATTAAGTTTACTCAGGCGAGTCTCCTTTTCCCTCAATTCATCAAGCTGCAGAAATGGCTTATTTACTTCCTCTTTAGCAACAGCAAGGGAATGTTCAATGTCGTTGAGTTTAGTCTTGCTTTGTTCAAGTTTCTTTGGTATACCGTTTATAGCGTTTTCAATACGGGTAATATTACCAAACACGTCTTGTCCAACATCTATTACATAGCTCATATTGCTTTTCAATGTAACCTCAAAATTCTTGGTAAATGTATTGAATGATGCTGACATATGGAAACCTCTGTATTCGCCTATGTACTTGCTGTCCTGTCCCGGACGTATACTCCTGACACTTTCAAGAAAGGCAGTACCCGCTTCTTTCTTATCGGTATAGGTTTTTTCTCCTACTGTCATACCATTGAATTCTTCGGTCTTATTGTTTTCAGCTAATGCCATATCCTTTGTAAGTCCTGAAATATCGTTATTTAGTTTTTGTATCTGTGAAGGATATGTCTGAGCTATGTTTTGCTGTAATGTACGTTTGTTTTCCTGATAGCCTGCAAAGACTGTCCTAAGCCTGTTGACCTCTATGTCCAAATCCATTTTTTCTTTGATTTTCGGATTTCCTGCTGCAAGTGCCTTGATCTGCGCATAACTCAGGACAGTTTCGTCTATATCTTCCGCTGAACGTGCAGGGGATTTAGATGTCATTATCTGACTTATAAAACGCTGCTTATTTTCAACAAGCTGATATAAATAGCTGTCAAAAGTGCCTTTTGTAACGTAGTTATATATATCTGCCTCTAAATTCTCATTACCCTGTCTGATTATTCTGCCGTTTCTCTGTTCCAAGTCAGACGGCTTCCAAGGACAGTCCAAGTGATGTAAGGCTGTCAGTTTATCCTGACAGTTTGCGCCTGTACCCATTTTACCTGTTGAGCCAAGTAAAATTCTTACTTCTCCGTTGCGTACCTTAGTAAATAATGACAATTTCTGCTCATCTGTTTTGCAGTCGTGTATATATGCAATCTCGTTTTCGGGAACACCTTTATTTATCAGCTTTTCTTTAATATCGTCATATACATTGAAAGTGCCGTCAAAGTGCGGAGTGGAAAGGTCGCAGAATATCATTTGTGTGCCTTTTGTATCCGCTGTGTTCTTCCATACCTCATATACATTATTCATACAAGCGTTTACCTTGCTGTTTTCATCATCAGGCAGAAGTGGATTAGCCAGTCTTTGGTCGAGAGCCAATTTTCTGCCATCATTTGTTACGTTAAGCATATTGTCAACATCTGCCGATACCATTCTTTTGCGGATATTGTTGGCTCTTTCTGCAAGACCGTCTACCATTTCCTTTTGGTATTCACTTGCATCCGTAACAACAGTATGATGATTTGCCTTTGGAACAGGCAAATTCAAAACATCGGCAGTCTTAATGTCGGCTATTTCCTTAAACATTGACATTAACTCAGGCAGATTGAAAAACTTGGCAAATCTTGTTTTCATCTGGTAGCCCTTTCCTTCGGGAGCAAGCTCAAGAGATAATTGCGTTTCTCCAAAGGTAGAAGCCCAAGCATCAAAGTGGTTTAAATTTCTCCTTTTAAGCTCATCGTGCTGCAAGTATGACTGCATAACATATAACTCGGTCATGCTGTTGCTTATAGGCGTACCGGTGGCAAAAACAATACCCTTGCTGTCGGTCTTTTCATCAAGGTAACGGCATTTCTGTAAAAGGTCTGTGGCTCTTTGTGATGCTGAAGAAGCGTTTATCCCCGCTACGTTTCTTCCCATTTTAGTATTAAAATACAGATTTTTATACATATGTGCTTCATCAATATAGAGCTTGTCGATGCCCATTTCCTCAAAGGTTATTGTTGTATCCCGCCTGTCGGCATTATTCAGCTTTTCAAGCCTTGTTTCCAAGTTCTTTTTTGTTGTTTCAAGCTGTTTTACCGTAAAACCTTTGTTGCCTTCTTTAAATCTCAGAGTCTCAATAAAGTTTGTTATTTCCTCAATTTCTTCTTCAATAAACTTGACTTGTCTTTCGGTTGATAAAGGTATTTTTTCAAATTGATTGTGGGAAATAATAATGGCATCATAATTGCCTGTAGCTATTCTGCTGCAAAATCTTTCTCTGTTATCTTTTGAGAAATCCTTTTCGTTAGGGACAAGAATATTAGCAGCGGGATAAAGCTGTAAAAATTCTTTCGCCACCTGATTTAATATGTGTTTTGGAACAACTATCATACTTTTTGAGCATAAGCCAAGCCTTTTGCTTTCCATTGCAGAGGCTACCATTTCAAATGTCTTGCCTGCGCCTACGGAATGTGCCAGTAAAGTATTACCGCCGTATAAAGTATGAGCTATAGCGTCTATCTGATGTTTCCGTAGCTTTATTTCATGATTTATTCCTCCGAAGGTTATATGTGATCCGTCATATTCCCTCGGTCTAACAGAATTGAATTTTTCATTATAGATTTTACACAAATCCTGTGTCCTTTCATAATCGTCAAAAAGCCATTCCTTGAACTTATTTTTTATAGCATTCTGCTTTTCCTGTGCAAGCAAGGTTTCCTTTTCATTCAGAACAGCCACCTTTTTGCCCTCAAAATTTTCTACATAGTCCATAACCTTAACGGTTTTCATATTCAGAGTTTCCTCTAAAATCTTATAAGCATTCATTCTGTCAGTACCATAGGTCTTACTTGCTTTAATATTGTTTTTAGAAGCGGAATAATTGGATTTATTGCTTATACCGTAAGCGCAGTTATATTCATCATAATCTATGATTATTGTTTCATTATCGCTGCCTGCTCCGCTGCGGAAAGGATTTCTATCCGTATCTCGCCAAGAACAATTACCTCTGCAATAATATGGTGTGTCTAACAATTCATACATAAACTCCTGATAGTAGTGAGTGGGTATCCATGTTGAGCCTAACTGTGCTGTTATCTCCGATGGCTGTAAATCCTCCGGCTGCACGTTTTCAAGTGCATTGACATTTACGGCATATCTTGTATCCTTTTCGGCATACTGCTTGGCAAGCTCCAGTTTATGCCTTACATTTCCTGAAAGATATTCCTCTGCCGTTTCATATTTATTGGTAACGGGATTTTCAAAAATCACTCCTTCAAGGTCTTTTATAACTTCGTCTACAGGCTTTGAACATAAATGTGCCATAAAATCAAGGTCTACCTTTGCTCTTTCTGCTATTGATACAGCCAATGCCTCGCTAGATGTATCTACGCTTTCAACAGGAATATATGGTATGATCGTTCTCTTTGTAAATATGTCTGCCTTGCTTTCCAGTTCTCCTGTTTTTTCATTAATATTTTCAAGAGATAATAAAAGCTGCGCTGTGTCATCTTCCCTGAATACCGATTTATTGAGCCTGTCATTGAGTAATCCGTACTCGGAAACAAAATCCTCATAAACTTTGTTTAATTCCTGTTGTTTTTTAGTAATTTCCTCATCAGGATAATTATCCCGCTGAAAGGAAATCAAATCCCTCAATACTTCGCTTATCGCCACCATTTTTTTAACTCTTTCAGCTTTTTTACCGTCAAAGTTCTGTTTGACCATTTTATCATTTTCACGATAATATATATCATTGTCAATAACGGCATAGCAGAAATTACGGTAGTTTTCGGCGGCAATATTCAAATCGTTATCTTCTTCATCAAGCACTTCCACAACAACGTCATTTATAGGTATTTTACCTCTTATATTCTCAACGGCACTATCAAGCAATACCGATAGGTCTGTATCTTTAAATGGCTTGCAAGTTGTTTCCGGACCGAACCGCCCTGATACTTCTTCCATTGTACCGAGTATCATCTGTGGATGTGAAATAAAGTAATTGTTTATTTCAATACCATTTTCATTTTCTGATACATTTACCCACTCAGGTACTTTTTCCTGTGTCAAATCCCTCAATCTATCTCTTTTCTGCAAGAATATAATGTCTGTTGTTACTTCTGTGCCTGCTGTGCTGAAAGCATTGTTGGGTAAACGTACAGCTCCCATAAGGTCGGCTCGCTCTGCAAGATATTTTCTTACAGAGTTGTTTTTCTTATCCAAAGTACCCTTTGTTGTTATAAATGCCATTACACCGCCCGGTCTGATTTTATCAAGGCTCTTTTTGAAGAAGTAATCGTGTATAAGATTGCTCTCCTTGAATTCATTGTCATTGACATAGTAATTCCCAAAAGGCACATTTCCTACGGCAATATCAAATGAATTGCTGTTAAAGTTTGTTTTCTCAAATCCCTTTACCTGAATATAGGCATTGGGATAAATTTTCTGAGCGATCCTGCCCGTTATGCTGTCAAGCTCAACGCCGTACAGTTTAGACTGCTGCATTTCCTGTGGCAGATATGCAAAAAAATTGCCTATTCCCATTGACGGTTCAAGTATTTTGCCTTCTCGGAAACCCATATTGCTTAAAGCTTTATATATGGAATTTATTATTTCAGGAGGTGTATAATGTGCATTAAGAGTAGAAGAACGAGCTGCATTGTAGTCGCTTGGAGCAAGCAATTCCTTTAGCTCTGAATACTCCTTTTCCCACGCAGTCTTTGAGCTGTCAAAAACATCAGCCAAACCGCCCCATCCTACATACTTTTTAAGTATCGCCTTTTCTTCGGCAGTTGCCTCTCTGCTTTCATTGTCAATCTTATAGAGAGTTTTTATAGCTTCAATATTATTGCGGTACTTTTCTTTATTGCTTATTCTTTCATTATAATCCCGTGTAGGTTCTGTATCTGTTTCTATATCTGATGTGGGTAAATCACTTAATTCTGCCGTTCCCAAAGCTTTGTTTTTTTCTATGCTCTCTTTGGTCTGTTCATAAGTATTTACTTTATAGCCTTCATTTTCAAGAATTTCAGTATACTTACTTAAAACGTGTTGGGGAATACCTATCATAACCGAATTATCTCTATTGACCATATGAAGATTCAAAACTTCGGCAGCTCTTTCAGCCTCTTGGCCAAAAGCCTCATAAAAATCTCCATATCGGTATAAATTTATGTCTGTGATTTCCGTTTCATCGGTTATGGGAATATTCTCTGTTTCCTGTTCGGAGAGCGTAAGGCTTTCTGCCTTCTGCTGCAAATATTTCTCTGCATTTGACAGATAGCTTTCAAGAGTACCGCTTTCATCGGGTCTTATCGGATCAATGTCAATCTTTACACCGTCAATGAAATCAAAGTTATTCTCCTCATCATTAAGAACATTAAAGAGCATATCTTCTTTGTAATCGCCCTCATACGCCAATACAATGTCCAGATCGGAGTTATCGTTTTCAATACCTCTGCTTCGGCTACCTGATATGATTACGTCTTTGATTTGTATGTCTATTTCATTTTCAGCAACAAAGTCGGCAATTCTGTCTTTTATTATTTGTTCTATTTCAGATGCTGAATAGCCTTGTATCGGTCTGAAATACATATCCGTTTCCTGACGATAATGGCTGACGGTATCATTTTCCTGTTCGGATTTTTCGGTTTCTTTGTTTTCAAGATACCTCTCCCAATCCTCTGTTTCTATGCCGAAAATACCGTCAAACTCCTCAATATCCAACCTTGTTTCAGCCATACTCTCTGTTTCATCTTCATACAGACGATATACAGAAAATATATCCTCATCATAAAATTCAAGAGCCTTTTCCTTATTTATAGGCAGCAAGTGATTGTCTGTATAACCGTATTCGTTACGTTCGTCAATAGAAATAGTGTCGTCAGGCATATTGTCAAGCACTAAATTTGACAATGTGTATTCAGATGTTTCGTTGCGCTTGAAATCAGCCTTATCTGTTGTATAAAGGTCGTTTTCTATCAACTTTCCTATTGCTTTTTCAATCTTTGACCAACTTAATGTAATTTTTTCAGCATTCTCATAATCTTGGTCCTTTACTTTGGTTATAGCAATACCCTTGCTATCATAATTGATCCACCCTCTACAACCATCGGCGAAATCTATGCTTTGTCCGCCTATACCGTATTCATTTTTGAGAAAAACAGCTCTTTCCTTTGCATTACCAATAGTCCCATAAGCCTTAAAAATTCTTTCTTTTGAGTTTTCAAAATTCGATCCGAAACTTAATATTTCATCAATATCCTCCTGTGTTATTTCGGGAGCTGAATTTTCGGTACGGCTTTCCTTCGTATTGTCCACAGGATTTTCGTTCTTTCTTTGAATATCATTTACTGTAGGATTTTCGGCTTTTATTATTTCTTCAACTCTTTCAATGTCGTTACGGCTGAATGTAAGAGTAGTATCATTTTCATTGATTTTTCCGCTATATTTTATACCCGCTGCATTAAATGCCTCTGCAATTTTCAAAGCCGTATCCTTATTGAACTTTCTGTATGTTTTCTTGGGAATATAGCGATAGGGCGTATTACCTATTATGTTCTTTTCCTTTTGAGCAACTTCTTTATCAGCAGACAAAGCTGTTTCGGCAGCTTTGTCTGCTGTAGATACAGATTCTTCTTTAGCTTTTTCTTTTTTTGTTGCTCTGTGGTTCACAAGCATACCGTCACCATTAAGCATTAGTGAACATTCCGCTGCTATCCTGCCCATATGGATAAAGCTTTCATAGGATTCGTCAAGAGTTTTTCCTGTTGCAAAGGGAATTATGCCGTTTTCGGTCAATAACCCTATATCGAGATATATGCCCTCGCTTTCCCCAAAGTTGACATTACAGTTAAAGTTATAAAAATCCGGCAATTCTTCATACTCATTTATTGAAGGAATAAAATAATCATTGGGTAAAAGATTGTTATCTTCAAGATGTTGCCTGATCTGCTCAAAAATATCTTTTGCGTTGGCATTGCCTATTTTTTTAACTCTATGGTTTTCGTCAGGCTCGCTATATAAAGTAGTTTCGATAGTTTTTACTGCATTTGAAAAGGCAGAGGATTTTTCCTCTGCCTTTGGTTGCTCATTGTTTAGATGTATATCAACTCTCTGTAAATTATCTCCCAAACCCTGTTCTTTATGCTGTTCCTCCGAGCTACCCATTCCATCTGATCTGACTTCTTGAGAGCCTCTGTTACTCCTTCGGCTTTGCTCATTTCTTCCATCAACCTGTCCTCCATATTGTTTGCCGCTTTGTCTGTTTCTATAAGGTGCTTTGTCAGACCGCTTATCATCAGAGCTGAGTATGTTCCCTTTTTCTCTGTTTTCAGATACTCCAGCCTTTTCCTGCCCCACATTCCCATTTCGTAAGGTTCTTCTTCCTCCTGTTCCAACATCGGAATGTATGTCATTGTTTCCCTGTCCAGTTCGTATGTCAGACCGTTCTCCTCTGTGTACCGAGGAAGGTATGTTTTCAGTTCTTCGCTGTATATGTGCAGCATTCCGTTGATTTCCTTTGTCATTTCGTTCTTCATATGTAACATTCTCCCTTTCATATAAGTCATATAAATTCAGGTTACGGCTCTTGTTTTGGGAAATTTCCTTTTCGTAAGCTCTGACCTCCTTTTCGATTTCCCTAAGTACAATGCCTGAAATTTCAGCAGTTGCCTGTCCAAGCTGAGTTATTACCTCCTTTGTGTTAAAATCTGCAACACCTCTGAAATCAGCGGCATTAAAGTCAGATTCTATACCGCATCTGTTTAATATGGTATACATTACACTATTTTTGAGCAATCTTGTGAACGTAGTTTCAATATTCAGGTCATCGAGTTCCTCTAAAAAGCTGCCCTCCTTATTTTCAATAGTTTCAAGTGCATATCCGTATGTGTAATCAAGTAAGCTGTCAACTCTGCTTTCAATAATATCCTCTAAACTGCTGCTGTAGCTGACGTTATTACTTATTCCGAGTCTGTCCTTTATTACATTGATATATTCGTCTTTCATTTCCCACAGACTTACTCTTTTTGAATAGTTGTTGGTTTCTGTATCGGACACATCATATACATAAGTCAGTTTTTTAACTCCGTCTTTCTCTCTGAGTAACGGTATGCCCTTAGAGCCTTGCTTTATATGTCTTTTCAGGCTGCCTGTCCATAAATTGAATGAGGCACACATTGTTGCATCAGGTCTTTGAGAAGTAATAAGCACTTGGTCTGTAAAGCTATATTTATAAAATCTTGCAGAGTTTATTAAAAACTGCTGCCAATTTTCGATGTTTTTTGTCAAATCAAGAGTACGATTTTCCAAAAAGTCCTCGATCCTTACTATTTTCTCGGCTTTTGTTTCCATAAGCATTTTCCTCCTTAGTCAATTATTTCAATATCTGCTTATGGACATATATACAAGCCTGACGGCTTGAAAATCCATAAACCGACATTGCTTGTATTGCTATATTTATCCGAGAGTTTTCTTTTCCCACTCTCATTATACTATATAGTCGGATATATAGCAAGCATTTTTTTGTAAAATATTTCACATTTTTCTCATATTAACATACAACAATTTTATAAAACCTGCTATATAGCCGACTATTATGTTGTATGTTATAATTATTTTTATAATATATGGAAAGGATTGATATTGTGGCAGGACATACTTCCTCACCGGCAGCTCGCAGCAGAGCCGTTACAAAGTTCATAAAAGAAAAATATGACAGGATAGAGATACGCTATACCAAAGAAAGCGGTATGAAACAAGCTATTACAGAACACGCTGCTTTGCACAACGAAGATGTAAGCACTTTTGTCAAAAGGGCAATTAAAGAAACAATGGAAAGGGATAAATAGCAGAAACCTATTTTAAAACAAATCTGAATAGGTATCCTCAAATTTATATTCTTCCTTTGAGCAACTTTTGTTTTCAGCAGCGGATAGGTTTTTAATTTTAGACTGCACAAAAACATCATACATTTCAGGACTGAGTTTATTGTTCTGATATAAACCCAGTATAGAATACCATTCGCCCAAAAAATCTTTTATTTTGCCTTGTCTGAAACTTATATACGTTGTATTGTTCTTTTGAGCAAGGCTTATGTTGTTATTCTTTGACTGATCCAAAATGTATGCTATTATCATATCTTCAATATCGGTTTTGACAAAATCGGTATCTTTTATGCTTTCTGCTTCTTTCTTTTTAAAAGAAATCATAATATCATCTCCCATAAAAAAGGGGACAGAGAAAATCCCCATCCCCTTTGTGAAGTTTACTGTGTAATATAGTTATAAATGATAGTTGCCATTTCAGCTCTTGTTATTTCCGCAGAAGGATTGATATTTCCGTTATCCCCAACAATAATGCCTGCTTCGACCAATGCTGCCGTATATGGCTTTGCCCATTCAGATACAGTATGACCGTCAGCAAAATCATCAAGTGCAGATAAATCTACCTTGTCAATATCTGTATTGTTCAGTTTTGCGATTATAACAAACATTTCTTCACGAGTGATTGTTTTTTCGGGCTTGAATTCCCCGTTGCCATATCCTATAAACAAATCTCTCCTTGAACAGTTTGCAATAGCTTCTGCATAATAGCTGTCCGCAGGAACATCTGTGAAGTCAAGAGCATCTACACTTGTAATATTGTCAAGTTCAAGCATTCTGTCAAGAACAAGAGCAAAATCACCTCTCTTGGTAGATATATCAGGCATAAATAAATCATCTGTTACACCTTTGAAAATACCCTTATCGTGAAGATATTCTATGTAATCTTCTGCCCAGTGATCGCTTATATCATCAAACTCACTATCGCCTGAGTCAGTATTACCCGTACCCTGTTCCGTACCTTGTTCTGCTTTGGTATCGGTTTCTGTATCAGGCTCGGTTTTTGTATCTGTCTCAGACTTGATGTCGGTTTTGTCTTTAGCATCGCCGGTCGTTGATTCTGTTGTGATTTCTGTCTTAGGCTTTCTTCCTGCACCACCGCCGGAATGGTTACCTGAGCTTGTTGTAGTTTCTGTTGTGGTTTCTCTTGCAGATACAGTTATGTCAATATCGGCTTCTGCTCCGTCTGCTACAACAGTGACCTTTGTATCCTCCTGAGTAAGCGGTTTATTGTCTTTCACAACAATATCCTCATCTTTAACGGTTTCCTTGCTGCCGTCGTTATATGTTACTTCAACGGCTGTACCGTTCTTATCAAATTTCTCGCCTTCGGTATATTCTGTTCTTGGATATTCAACTACCTTTGCAGAAACAGCTTTCCTTGCAATAACTGTAATAGGCACATTTATTTTCTCTGTACCGTTTTTATACTCATAATATACAACACCATATATATCGCTGAGAGTAAGCGGAATATCACTTACATAAACGCCGTTTTCATCAATATATGTCTTAGTACCGTCATTCCAAAGAACTTCAATTAAAATACCTGCCGGATCAAATATCTGTCCTTCAACATAATTCGTCTTGTCAGGAAGATTAATTATTCTGATACCTTCGGAATTGCTATTACTATTCTCTGTTGTAGTGCTTTCAGAATTACCATTTCTATTCTCTGTTGTAGTTTCTGTGCTGTTGTCACAGTCTGATGAAGTGGTCTGCTCTCCTGCGCTGTCAGTTGTGGTTTGTTCATTTGTAGTTTCAGCAGTTGTGTGTTCATCTGAGCTATTGGCTGTAGTTGTTTCCGTATCTTCCTCGCTACCTACAATTACCTTTTTGATTACAGTAACAGGCTGTTCTGCTTTGTGTCCCTCAAAGTTGATTTCAACTGCCGTATCGGTTATTTCAAGCGGTCTTTCGGGATATGTATAATCAGTAACGACCTCTCTTGTATTATCCTTGTATACAGCTTCGACTGTCATACCATTATCGTCAAAATACTGACCTTCCACATACTGTGTCTTTTCGGGAGCTTTCACTATTTCTATATGGTCAATAGTGGTATGCCTGTAATGGGTATTGAGTATCCATATAACATCAAGCATATTTATATCTCCGTCATCATTGGCATCGGCGTTAAGCTCATAAACTGTATCCATATCCCACATATTGAGTATAGCCTTATTTATAAGGTCTGTATCAACCTCTGAAACAATACCGTCACCGTTAATATCGGCATTTATAAGTGATGCTTCGCTTAAATTTGCATTGCCGTTGATATAATTGTTTATAAGCACAATATCATCATTTGTAAGATTACCGTCATTGTCCGTATCTCCTGTGTGAACAGCCTTTTTTGCAAAATCTGTTACTTTGCCGAGATACTTTGTAAGTATGCCTGCATCTGTGAGATCCACAGCACCATCTCTGTTGACATCGCCGTTGTGTTCTTTGATGAAACTGTTTAAGTTTTTTATTGCAAGAGTAATAGGCACAACATCATAAAATCCCTTGTACTCTATTGTTACATACATATCTCCTGCTTTGAAAGGCTCTTCAGAGTAAGTATAGTCTGAAATCTCGGAACTGCTATTGTCATTATAGTATGCTGTTACGACCATACCTTCAACATCAAATATTTCGCCTTCTGTATATTCGACCTTATCAGGCTGCCTTGTAACTTTAATACCGACAACTTCCTTATGTACTACTGTAATAGGTGTAGTATCTGTTTTACCGTCTTTTCTTACTGTAATTATGCTATCATATACTGTTAATGGAGTATTGGGAATAATCTCATAGCTTTCCAGTATTCCTGTGCTGCCATCGTCATATTTAGCCTTGACCACCATTCCTGTTCTGTCAAAACTTTCACCCTCCACATAATTTGTTTTAGAAGGCGGTGTTATTATCTCAATTTCCGTTATTGACTTTGCAATAACATTAATAGGTGTTGTAGTATAAAGTCCGTTATAAGTAATATATACCTTATCCGTTCCTACTGAGAGCCTATTGCTGTCTACAACATAGTCCTTTACTTCTGTCTGAGTACCGTCATTGTATGTTGCTGTAATAACCATACCCGTCTTATCAAATACATCATTTTCAATGTATGTGGTTTTCTTAGGCGGTTTGGTAACAGCAATACTTGTCATAAGTTTTTCGGTTACAATAATTCTTATAATATCTGTCTTGCCGTCTTTGGTTACGATTATTTTATCTGTATCGGCAGTAATTACATCGGGAGAAAAGGTATAATCCCTTATCTCGCTTTCCGTACCGTCATTGTAGTGTGCAGTTACTATCATACCCGTATCATCAAAATGCTGACCTACAATATAATCAATCTTATCAGGCTCTTTTGTGATATTAATATATGATATAACCTTTTCTACAACAGTAATAGAAACATTTGTTGTTTTGCTGCCTGCGGATATGGTAATATTTTTATCACTTAATGTAAGAGGAGCAGAGGAAAAAGTATACTCGCTTGGTGCAAGGGCTGAACGTGTACCGTCTGAGTATGTTGCCATAACGACCATACCATAGTCATTAAATACCTCGCCTTCTACATAATTTGTTTTCTTCGGCTGAGTTGTAACTGTAATACTTGTAATTGTCTTTTCGGCAACACTTATATCTACAGTAACGAAGAAATTTTTATAGGTTATATATATCTTATTTGTGCCTCCGCTTAAAGGACTTCTGCTATAGTCATAATCGTTGATAACTTTTTCCGTACCGTCACTATATAAGGCTTTTACCTCCATTCCGCTGTTATCAAAAGTATCGCCTGCTATATAACTTACTTTACTTGGCTGCTTGGTAACCTTAATACCTGTAAGTATAACTGTGTCTTTTACGGTAACATCTACTGTTGTATAAAGGTTGTTATAAGTAATATATACCTTACTTTGTCCTGACTTCAATACATTATCAACAATTACATAATCAGATATAGGCGCAGAAGTACCGTCATTATAGGTAGCGGTAACTACCATTCCTGCCTTGTTAAAGGTATCGCCCTCATTATATGACAGTTTGTTTGGCTGCTTAGTAACAGCAATGCTTGTTACTGCTTTATTCACAACAGTAATAGGTGTTGTAGCTGTCTTTCCTGACTTGCTTACAGTAATTGTTTTTGTGTTATCCTCAATAATATGCGGCTCATAGGTATAATCGGAGATTTCTGCCTTTGAACCATCATTGTAAGTTGCCGTAACACGCATACCCTCTGTTGCAAAAGCCTGTCCTACTATGTATTCGGTCTTTTTCGGAGGATATGTGACTTCTATACCCGTAATTGTCTTTGCAACTACATTAACAGCAACACTTGCTGTCTTATTGCCTGCAGATACGGTAACATTTTTATTGCCTGTTGTAAGTGCCGTTGCAGGATATGTATATTCGTATTTCTTTAATACACCTTTAGAGCCGTCATTATATGTGGCTGTAACGACCATACCTTCATCATCAAACTTTTCGCCTTCTACATATGAAGTTTTCTTTGGCTGAGTCGTTATTGCTATACTTGAAATCTCTTTGTCGGCAACAGATACATCTACAGTATCATAATAATCGCCATAAGTTACATATACCTTGTTCTGACCTGACTTCAATATATTGTCCTCTATAACATAATTTGTTATAGGAGCTGTGGTGCCATCATTATATGTGGCTGTAACGACCATTCCGTTCTTATCAAAGGTTTGTCCTACAATATAACTTACCTTGCTTGGCTGATTGGTAACTTCAATACCTACTATTTCTTTAGGCACAACTTTAATAGGTACGGTTGCCGTATAGAAAATATCTGTGCCTGAGTTAAGAAAGCCGTAATATACTTCCATTTCCGTGTCAGCAGTAGTCAAAGCTCTGTTTTCCTGATATACTTTGGAATCACTTGTTAAATCATAAGTAGTAGACGGTTTAAAAGTGGATTTTTCCCAGTCAAAATTATTGATATTGTTGTCATCTGCAAGTGAAATCTCTTTTGAGCCAAATGTTGTTGCGGAAATTACCATTCCTGCTTTGTTAAATTTCTGCCCCTCAACGTATGTTGTCTTTGTCGGAGGAGTAGTAACAGAATAGTCAGCAAACGGATAGCCGTTAGAGCACAGGTCTATGCCACCATCGGCAATGCTGTTGCCTTGCGCACCAAAACAGTCATAGCTGCCTGAAAATCCTCCATAATTGTATGTATAACGTAATTTGAAATAATTGACAACTGCATTATCCCAGCTTGCATATTTTGTAGCCTTTGGGGCTTCCTCTGTGATTTCACAATCGATATTTAATTTTTCGGGATTTATCGCTATTTCATCGGTTGTACCTTCAATTTTGGCTAATATTCCAAAATTTTTGTTATGGGAACTACCGTTGGAAAATTTACCGTTGTAATATGATTTAAAGGCTTTTATAAGGCTTTGCTTTGCATCGTCCATTAAACCATACGCATAAAAATCAGCCACTACAAGTCTTAAATTAGGAGCTATTTTTATTGAAGTACAATGGGTTTCATCTGCCGGAACAACTTGATTAATCGGCACATCAAATTTTACTGTTTTGTCATATCTTGTACCGTCGGAAAATGTTTCATTTTCAATGAAATACTTATAGGTATATTCAAGAAAATCATCATTTTCCATTGTGTTATAATCCACATAATTCTTAGCAGGAGTTATATGTTCTCCCAATACAGATGTTGTTTCAAGAGTTGTACCATCTTTAAAATGCAGAGTTAATGTTACCTTTGACAAATATTCTTCAACTCTGCTGCGCAAATGATCTCTTGTAATCATTTCGCCATCATACAATGTAGGTATAGGGCAATACTCTGTAGGATGTGGAGTTGCTGTAATGCTTGTTATCTCCTGACTGTATGTAGGTCTGTTTTCGCCATAAGCAAATACGTTTACCGCATTCACTATTCCTATGCTTGAAAAAGCCATAACACACGCAAGAAAAGTTGCAAAAAAACTTTTAATTCTGTTCATATTACTGTACCTCCTCATAGTCAACAGTATTTTCTGCGGTTTCATTTACAGGCTGAAATTCGTTATCAGAAACATCGTCAGTAGATGATACTTCAACCGCAGCTCCGCTTGAAACATTATCACTTACAAAAGGCACAAACGCCTTTGAAACATTGTTGTTTACTTTATAACTGCTTGAATAGCTGTATTCACCGCCAGCCATTACATCGGAATACCTTGCTATCTGATATATTTTTGTATCAACCTTTGTGTCCTGCGTTTTCGTATCGGACAACACTTCAAACTCAATATGAGCCAATTTATTGTTATCTTCAAGGCTGTAAAAATCCTTGTCAGCCCAACCTACAATTATTTTGCCTTTAGAAGTCTTGTCGGCAGTTAAATATCCTCTGTCAATATCATTTACGGCATAGCAATCCTCGCCTAAAATATCAGTATCCGAAAGGACCGGCGATAATACCGTCGGATCATAACTTATCTCGGCAACATAACCATTTACGGTATTTGTAATAGCAGAATCCATTGTTATCGGTACAGAAATCCTGCTGCTTTCTGCCATTGTATTTGTACCAACACAAGTCATAGTCATTATTGCTGCACATAAGGCAGTTACAACACTTTTAATTCTCATAGAATAGTCCTCCTTATTTCGCATATTTTTCTTTATAGCCCCAGTTAGTAAGTATCAGGTCATTTGTCAGATAACATCTGTACCTTGCGTTAGGAAAGCCTGTCTTATCTAACCTAAGACCATTTGTTATATCAATATTAAGCCATCTGTCGTTTATATAAACCTTGTTCCATTCGTGCGATAAATCCTTGCTTACAACAATTTTGCAAGGAATATCAAGGTATTCCATAACTTTTCTGAAAGCTAACGAAAATGAACAGCACGTTCCTTTGTTTTCGGAAAACAGACTGTATATGTCATAATTTTTATATGTGCCGTCATACTCAAAATGGTCTATAAAATAGTCGTAAACCATTTTTACTTTCTCAGGATTTGAGCAGCCTTTTGTAATATCGGCTATATCAGTTATACAGTCATTGACCTCCTCATTTTTCTTAGCTGTTTCTTCAGCGGAAAATATGTAACGGAAACTTATTTTTTCAATAATGCTGTCATTATTGCTGTCGTAAGTTACAAAATTATTCTCCATAGAGAAGGTATTAATGTCCTCGCTGAATATCTCTGTCATTGCCTCCGCAACTTTATTTGATGTAAGCGAAAACTCCTCAATTTCAACAGATGGGTAATGATTATCTATTGCATATATGATTTTGTTCTTTATGTTGCTGTCAATCTCTCCACAATAGACCGTAGTGCTAAAACCAAGCAGTAAAAGAACAAAAATCAGTAAAAAACTCTTTTTCATATTTTCCTCCCATTAAAAAAAGCTCTTTTCAGAGCCAAATACAGTAGATTTATATATAGCTATGGCGGTATACCCAAAAGCAACATATTAAACATCTCCTTTCTTAGTTGCCTGCATAAGACACATAATAATCACACCTACAACTCCGCCTACAATACCACCCGATAAAAAAATCAAAATATCCATATTTACCTCCACTTATTTATTTTTGGCAAAATCAAGCCTGAAAGCCGCTGTACCGTTATTTATTTCAAGGACTATATCCGCCTCGTATGTCTTGTCTGTTTTAGGGGAATATAAATCCTTGTAGTGTATCTTTCCCTTTTCTAATAATGCTTTTGCAGCACTTTTGGTGATAGTTTTTCTCTTTGTTTCAAAAAACTTGTTATTTTTCCATAGTGCAAAGTTACACTCTTTATTGGAACAGTAGAAATTGGATTTCCCTTCGTATATGTTGCTTTTACACACAGGACACACACCTATTACTTCTTTTTTATTGATGTCGGGCAATTGGGCATTTACCTCTGTATTTGAGATGAAATCTGTTACAAAGTCCTTTATAGAATTCATAAAATCGGTACTGTCGGCTTTGCCTTTTGATATAAGCACAAGTTTATTTTCCCATTCGGCAGTTAATTTTGCCGATTTCAGCTTTTCGGGAATACTCTGTATAAGTGCTTGTCCTTTGCTTGTAGATATAAGACTTCTCTTTTCCCTCTCTACATAACCTCGCTTTATGATTGTTTCAATAATAGCTGCCCTTGTTGCAGGAGTGCCAAGACCCTTTCGCTCCACTTCATCAGTAACATATTCATTATTGCCTGCCTTTTCCATTGCAGATAAAAGAGTATCTTCTGTATATGGCTTTGGCGGTGATGTATAATGGCTGACAATTTTTGATGTTACGGCAAATTCCTGTTCAACTTTAAGTCCTGACGGTAAGGATTTTTCATTTTCCGTTTCTTCCTCGGTTTTAATGCTTGCTCTGAAATTTCTCTCAATATCTCTGTATCCATATTCAACAACGGCATTTCCCGTAGCAGTAAAGTTTATACCCTTACAGCTTAAACTTACATCTGTATGCTCATATTCATACTCTGACGATACAGCGGATAACAGTCTGTTTGCAATAAGACAGAGTATTTTCCTGTCGGTATCCATAAGGGTCGTAAAATCACATTCCAAAATATTGACTGTAGGGATAATTGCGTGATGATCCGAAACACCGTTGTTATTTATTACCTTCTTTATATCGGGTCGGAAATCAACGCCATTTGCAAAGTCTGTTTTCTCAATAACGGCACTTATAACACTATTCACAGTATTTCCCATATCCTCTGTAATATATCTGCTATCGGTACGAGGATAAGTAGATAACTTGTTTTCATAAAGTCTTTGTGCTGCTTCAAGGGTCTGCTGAGCTGAAAAGCCGAATACCTTGTTTGCATCTCTTTGAAGTGCGGTAAGGTCATACAACTTTGGCGGTAATGACTTTTTCCTGCTTTTATCCACCTTTATAATAGTAGCTCTTGCAATATTGCACATCTGCTCTACAGCCTTTGCTTCTGTCAAATCTGTATATTTCCCATTCTCTGCCGTAAACTCTCCACAGTTTATTTCTACGGTATAATATTTTTCTTTGATGAAGTTTTTAATTGCCTCATCTCTTTCGACAATCATAGCAAGCGTAGGTGTCTGTACTCTGCCAATACTCAAAGGAAAACGGCTGTTATACAAAGTAGTAAAAAAGCGGGTAGCATTTATACCTACAAGCCAGTCGGCTCTTTCTCTGCAAAGAGCCGAGTTATAAAGGTTATCATAGTCATATCCGTCTTTAAGCTCAGAAAATCCTTTTAATATGGCGCTGTCCTCTAAAGAAGATACCCACAGTCTTTTAAAAGGCTTACTGCACTTAGTCATGTTGTAGACGTGACGGAATATAAGCTCTCCTTCTCTGCCTGCATCGGTTGCGCAAATAATACTCCCGATCCTGCTGTCGTGCATAAGTTTCTTTAAAGTGTTGTACTGTCCTTTTGTAGCAGCCTTTACAGTATAATTCCAATAATCGGGTATTATAGGCAGAACGCTCCAATCCTTGTACTGCTCTCCATAGCTTTCAGGCTCTGCCAAAGTCAGAAGATGACCGATACACCAACTTACTATGTATTTGTCATTTTCATAATACCCGTTTTTCTTTTCCGATACTCCCAATACTTTGGCTATAGTCAAGGCTACGGAAGGTTTTTCTGTTACGATAAGTTCCATAGTTACCTCCATTCAATAAAAAAAGATACATTTCTGTATCTGTTATACAATGTGTTCCGTTGTATCCTTTGATTTTTCCTTGCTTTCTGAATTTGCATCTATCAGATTTAAAAAAGCGCCAAGACTTAAATTGCTCTTATTAAGTGCTTCTCCCAAAGTTCTTAAATAGTAGGTTTCTCTTTTATTCTCTGTTTTTCTTAGTTCACTTTTGAGCTTTGCGATTTTATCGTCATAGGCTTTTATTGTTTTAAGGGCTTTTTCCGAAAAATTTTCTGTATTATCCAAACAATCACTCCTTTCATTTATATTTTTCTTTGGAATAGTCAAAGAACAATTCGGGAGCAAGTACATTTTTCTCAATATCTGCCGTATCGGAAAAATTACAGGGCAGTTGATACATTTCAATATGGATATGACTGTATTCAGGCTCAGGCTCGTCAAATTCGTTGCTGCTTAAATAGTGATAGCCTGTTCCCGTACAGCAAGGGAAAAGTTTGTCGGCAAATGTGCTTTCGGGCTTTTTATAATTAACAGTAACATTTTTGGCTACAGTTCCCAATAAATCACCTTTTCGTACCATAGTGTAAGTACCTACCGGCAAAGCAGATGTCTTTGCACAGGATATTTTTACAACATATCCCTTCTTGGTATAGTCAAAATTACTGCCATTATAGGCAGTTGAAATAACAAACTCATATCCTCGGTCTGACGTATTCGTTACCTTACATAAGCCGTTGATAGGCGAGTATATATTTTCATTTTCCTCTGCCAACAGGTCATTTGCATAATGATAACCGACTGAGCTATTTACATTTCCATATACATTATCATCGTCATCAGGCTCATCAGGCGGTATATATTGCAGAACAAGCTGCTTGCCAAAGTGCTTTACGATCCTGTCCGATATTTTTTCATCACCGCTTAGTTCTAGCGGAAACATAAAATTTCCAACTGCCAAATTACCATATTGACAAACATATTTGAATTGTTCTTTGAGCCTTTCATTTACTGCATTGTCACTATCAAAGCGTACCATATCATTTTCAATAAGATATTTTACACTGTATTTCCTGCCAAAATAATAATAACTGTATTCGCTGTCATTACTGTAGCTTACAGAATATATAGGGCTTTGATATGTATATGTGACAGTATCATCAGAGTGATCTGTGTATTTTTCCACTATGCTGTGGTCGTATGTAAGCCTGTGCAGCTCTTTTGCATCACTTCTGAGCTGAATATCTCCTACAAATCCAAAGGTTGAAGCAAACCAACCTAAGTTTTCATTTTTAACTTGTAAATATGCAAGAGCAGCTCTGTAATCGTCTGTTGTCCATCTGAATGTTTCCAACATATCATCGGAGGAATCAAAGGATTTATTAAAACCTCTGTATATTGGTCTGAGTTCACTACCTCTTAAAGACTGTCCTGTTTTTACAAGGCAATGTATAGAGCTTTCATTTGGTATACTTCCATCAACAGGCTCAACATCATCGGGAACGTCAACAGCAAGCAAATAGTGATAGCTTTTATACTTGCTGCCGTGTTCATTTGCTCTATCTATGGCTATGTTTGTCAAGCCTTTTGAAAACCACGCCGACTGCTGATTGTAGTCCAATTCCGATATGTACTTTACTATCTGTGTAGTATCAAGGTCGGAGGAAGTCTGCCATAATATACTTCCAATGGCAGCGACAACAGCACCTATTATAATTATGAGCATTACTATCCAACCCATAGTTGACGATAATAAATCTATGACTGCCAATTTGACTGCCGTTCCTATTATTTTTGCCATAGCAGAAACAGCACTTTTAGCAGGACTGTCACTATATTTATTATTTCTTTTTTTCCTAATACGACCCCACATCTGAGTTTTTCTTATTCTATTTTTAAGCCTGTCGGTTGAACTTCTGACATTATGAGAAGTGATTGCAGCTTTTTCAGACTTAATATCTTTTGGGTTTATGGCAGAAATCCAATTTTTTATTACTCCCATAGAATATGTGATCTTTATGGCATCATCAACAGCCTTGATTGATAAATCATTCTCGGTTTCTTCCTCTGTTTTACGATGTATACTTTTCATAATAGCATAGTTACCGTACTGAAAAACCTTTTTTGCCTTGTGATCGGTTTGAAGAACAGAACGGCTCAGCACATTTCTGACTTCTGACTTAATACCATATCTTTTTATGTTACCCTCGACCTTTGCCTTGTCAATGTTTTTGTTCCGTCTGTTGCCCTTTGTGATTCTTGGACTGTTATTATTGCTTTCAGGCAGCACATTTGTTTCTGCTTTGTATGGAACCGAAGTCTGTGTATTTATGTTATTTGTAGAAACAATATCCTGTCTTTGAGAATTGCTATTTTCATTGGCATATCTATATGACAGAGTTTTGAAACCCTTTGACCTATAAAAATTTCTGTTTCCTTCCTTAACAGTTCTTATATCAGAAATACTTAGACTAGAATTAGAGGATATTTCAGCAGCATTTACAATCTCTGTCTTATTCTCAGGCTTTTCGGAAATACAAGATGTTTCAGACTTTACAACATCCCCATATTTATCTGAGGCGGATATATAAGTTGCTGCACAACTTTCATCAATATAACTACCCTTTGGTAAATTTCTTTCAATAACAAGCTGTGATATACCTTTAATTGTATGCCTGCGAGCAACAGAAGTAATATTCATATATTTTGATTTTTCCTGCGCTGTTGCAGGCTGTTTTACATATTCTTGTGCTGTTGCAGACAATAACTGACTGTACTTTGGTTCAGATACTTCAATTTTAAGACTTTTGGTATCAACAATTACCCCATTTGGCTTTTCATTGCTTACCTCTTCCTTATCCTGACTGTATCTGTATGGTAAATTTTTGTCTTGTCTGTAAGAAATCGCACTGTTGAATTGCTCTTTACTTTCAGGGTATGCATATTTCTCATAAGTTGTATAGCTATCTTTAATAGCGGTATTTCTGTCCTTTATGGCAGTAGACCTTTTCTCCTTGACAATATCCGAGAAAGTTGTTTTACCTTTGACAACATTGTCTTTGGGGGCTACCTTGCTATCCGAGGATATAGCCTTTTGAGAAATTCCTTTTATACTTTGGTTTACATCGGCTTCGTTATGCCTAAAAGCTGTGGTCATATCAGTAGACTTTATATCATCTGCTATTTTGTCAGACTTCACAACCGCAGCATTGTCCTTTGGCTTAACAATATCGTTTTCGGATATAGGTACTTTCCCATCTGACAAATTATCATATTTTATTCTGCCCGAATAATCTCTGTAATACACTTTCGGCTCATTTTCGTCAGACTTTGCCTTTAATACCTTTGCTATATACGGATTTTTTTCAATTGATTTTTTCTGACTTTCCTCCACTTGTTCCTTGTTAAGCTCTGTGTTTTCTTCATTAACAAGCTGAACAGCATTATCCTCTAATATCATATCTTTTGACATTAATGCTGTTCCTCTCTTTTGACAACTTCGTCAAGCTTTGTTGTCATCATCTGATAGAGCTTTGTATCGGCAGGGAATTTATCAATAAAGGGAATAATGCTGTTGCCTGCAAAGAGCAGTCCTTGTCCTGCATTTGCATTGGTAACAAAGGACAACTGAGTAGGGGATATATTAAGTATTTCCCCTAATTTCTTTCTGTCGGCAGTAGCCTGATTAAGCATCATTATGTAATCTGAATTTGACAGCATTTTTCTTGCCAAGTCACTTTCAAGCAAGTCCTCCACGTTCTGTGTGATACCCGTACATATTCCGCCGTATTTCCTCGCCCTTTTCCACAAGCTGCTTAAAAATTGAGCCGAGAATGGATTTGAAAACAGCAGATGTGCTTCATCTACCACTATCCACGTTCTTCTGCCTATAAGTCTGTTTGATGTTACTCTGTTCCATATCTGATCGAGTATGACGAGCATACCAAGCGTCTTTATCTGCTCTCCAAGCTCTTTGATGTCAAAGACAACAAATCTGTTCAGTATATCCACATTTGTCCTATGAGCAAACAGATTGAAAGAACCTGTTGTGTAAAGACCGAGTACCTTTAACAGATTTTCTTTTTCCCTCTGTAATTCGGGGGCTTTTATTTTTTTAAGCTCATTGCAGAAGTCAATTAAAGTAGGCGTCTGAGCATTGGCGCTTTTGAAAAAAGACTTATATGTATTTGCAAGAGTAAGATCAACAAGTGTTCTTTCAGCACCCGAAAGCCCCATACCGTTTTCCTTTGTAACAATTACATCAAGCAGAGAGAACATAAACTCTGTCTTGAAAACAAGAGGACTTTCGTTTTTGTCATCATCATTTCCACCCGAATAATCTGATGTGATGTCCAAAGGATTGAAATAGGTGTCGGTATCCGTAGATATTTTGACCACCTCACCGCCAAAGTTCTGAGCTATATTGCCATACTCACTTTCAGGGTCTATTACAAGTACCTCATCATCAGCCGAAGAAAGCAGTATATTTACAAGCTCTCTTTTAGTAGCGAATGATTTACCGCTGCCGGGAGTACCAAGCACAAATCCCGCAGGATTTTTAAGAGCCTTGCGGTCAAAAAATATCAGATTACGGGATAAGGCATTAAGACCGTAGTACATACCGCCTTTGTCAAAAAGCTCCTGCGTAGTAAATGGTATAAATATTGCCTGTGCTGCCGTTGTAAGAGTTCGTCTTATTTTTATAGTATTCATTGCAAAGGGTAAAGTGGCATTAAGTCCTGCCTCCTGTTCACAGGCTATTGGCATAAGCTCACAACTGTTTGCACGAGCAACGCCTTTCAGCTTTTCAACATTTTCATTAAGCTCTTTTAATGTTTTGGCAGATGTAAATACCAATATCGCACCTTTGAAAATCCTCTGATTTTTGTTCTGAACATCATCAAGAAGTAAATTGGTTTCGGAAATATTCCGTTTCAAAGACTGTGGTATCATTTCAGGATCGGCAAGCTGCTGTATCAGCTTTTGCTGTTTATTCATCTTGTCTTGTTCCATAAATGCCAGTTTTGTCTTTATCATTTCCAAAGACTTGGCATTATCCGTTGAGTTGGAATGAATATTTATGGTAGTGTTACAGGGGATTTCCGAAAGAGCATTAAGCAGCTTATCGGACAAGTCTGTAGGAAATTTCTTTATCATAAGGACCTGTCCGAAATAATCCCCGAATTCAAATACTGTCCTTCTATTATCCACCTTGAAATCAAAGAAATACGGGCATACAAAATCCTTTGTAGACAATCCTGTTCCCACAAGATAATCATAATCAAACTTGAGGTTTTCGGAAGGATTGAGAATACTGTTCATATAGCTCAATCTTTCTTCACCGCTTACGCTCATAACATCGCAGCCCAAAGATTTAAAAAGGCTTGTAACATCGGTTTCAAGTCGCATAAGCGCAGGATAGGCAGCATCATAATTTTCCGCTTCAATACCAAAGGTTATGTATTTTTCTCTTATAAGAGAGTTCTGTCCCTGTAAAGCCTTTGTTTCAAGCATTTTGTTATATTCTGCTCTAAGCTCATTCTTATCATCATCAAGCATAGGCAATAACATCTGATTTTCAAATTCAGCCTTATCAATACGTCTGTTGTGAACGCTTATCTGAATATTAACCGAAGAATCAAAGTAGTTGAGAAGTTCACAATATTTTGAAAAAATCTCTATCTGCTCGTCACGCTGTGCAACCTGATAATTTATATCCGAAAACTTCAACATTTTGGAGAAAAAGTTATCTCCTACCTGACATATACCATTCTGAAAAAGATATTTATAATTCAGGGTCTGCTGACAACTCTTTGGTGTAGCGTTCATTTTAAGCTGTTTTTTCTTCTTTTTGTTTTTTCTCTCTATGGTATCCTTCTGCAGCTTTAATGCTTTTGTACGCTGCCTTTCTCTTTCTTTTAATGCTTTTCGCTGAGATTTCAGCAAGGTCATATTCATACCTTGCTGTTGCTTTAACTTTTCTATTTTGACATTTCTTTTTGAATAAAACAAATTTCTCACCTCTTTTCTTTTTATTTGCATTGCTCGCTGCCTGCTTTATTTCCTCTTTTTGCACAACTTGTATTGCAGCTCTGTATTCCTCAACCTCTATGGGCAGAACATTTTCATCGGGATTACTTTCATATCCTCGCTGCGGTTTACTTAAAAGATTATAAAGCCTTATTTTGAGATATGTTTCAAAGTTATAGCCGTCTTTCTTTATAAAGCCCACACAAAAAGCAGGAACAACCACTATCATTGTTGAATATGTTGCTAAATCGGCATTGATATTTTTTAGAAGAAGAAATGTAGGTATTCCGCATAACAAGGCAATTCCGCTGCACACAAGCTGTCTTACAGATAAACCTGCAACTATGCTTTCCTTGTAGTCCTCTATTTCCTCCGGAACTCGTACTTCTATTGACATATATCACACCTCCCTCTACACAGCATTCATTATCTGCTTTATGATTCTGCCGCTTGAAAATACCGAAACAGCAAGAACCGCCGTATATATGATGTTTTGAAGCAGAAATGAATTTATAAACTTACTTATATCTGTTGCAGGATCATAATCAATTATAAATGATGCAATAAGAGCATGATATATCATAAAACAAGCAATTATTGCTGTTCCCTGCAAGGATACGGCAGTGAAATTTTTGATAAAATTCAATGCCGTAGGTCTGAATTCCTGACTTACAAATGTTGAAAGGGGAATAGGTGAGAACAGCAGTAACAGCCAAAGCTCAAAAATCCTGAAAACAGTAGTAATGCTTATTATCGCTTCTACAAGGTGTATAAAAATCCAACACACAAACACAACTATGTATGTAAATATCTTATTAAAAAAGTCAAGATTATCGATAGCATTCGCTATCATTGTTACCTGACTTGTGCTTACTCCCACACCAAATGTATATGTTGCACCCGTAATCATACCATTGCCCACATTGACGGCTGTTTCCTCAATAGCTGTTAAAATCTGAGGTATATGACAGAATAAAAAGGCGAATATGCCAAACTTAATAAGTATATTGACGGGAAGTTTTATACTTCCAAGTCCGTTATCGCCTGATGACCTGTTTACCATAGCTACAAGTTCTATAAGCATAAACAATGTAAGCAGAGATGCACCAATAGCAAACACGCTGTTTTTCATAAGATTTATTATTGTGTTATTTGTAGTTGGATTGTACTGTGCAAGCGTCTTAGTCAAAGAACCTGCAAATCCGGCTTCCAATGCAAGATTACAAAGGTCTGAAATCATAGTTTCTATAAAACTCATAATTACCTCCATAATTAGCCTTACATAAAGTTAAGGCAATGCAAACTATGCAGTTATAGATAAATCCAAAGCCGCTACCGCTGCTCCTGCTGCAATAATAATTGCACCGCCTATGATCTGCCATATAGCTCCCTGTATACCGGGACCATTGTGGTCCTTTATACCGATACCGAGCTGAACAAGTCCCCATACAGCCCATAAACCGCCGCCTGCGGTCGCACCCTTTGATAAAAGGCTTTTAGCCGTATTTATAGCATCTGCGCCACTTGCAGCAAAGCAATAGGATATTCCTGCCGATACGGTCATAACTGCTGTCATAACTATACTTCTGAGCATAGCACTTAATCTTTTCTTGTTTCTCTTTTCATTGATTAAAAACTTTTTCATATAATCCCTCCAAATAAAAAAGAGCAATCTTTTTTGATTGCTCCCAATATCTTAATTATTATTTTTTTCATTGTCTGCATCTATAACGCCCTCAATGGTATTTACAACAACTTCATTAAGCTGTATTGCATTTTCCGATGTTATAACAGACTTTCCTGTTGAGCTTTCTATTTCCTTTCTTGCATTTCCTGCTATATTGCCTCCCTGACGGGCTACATCAACATTTTCTTTAAAGGATTTTGGATCGGCAACCTTTGAAAGCTCTGTTGTGGTTGCTTCCGCAAGCATATTGAGTACCAATTCCATATCGCTCATGTTGTCACGCAAATTTTCTTTTTTCAAACCTTTCAATCTTTTATACTCACGGGTTCGCATTCCTGACCAAGCCTTTGTTATTTCGTCTGTCAGAATAGCATATTCTCTGCCTTTTGTTACACCGTGCTTGTCCCATTCCTCGGTAAGATTGTTTCTTATCCGTATGGACAACAGCCTTTGCTGTATCCACTCATTACTGTACCCTTTTTTCTGATATGTAAGAAAAGCCCTGTCCATTGCAAGCTCAGGGTCAATGGTTTCCTCTATTCTTTCTCTGCCTACCTGTGCGAGCCACATTTTGAAAGGCTCTGCCTTTGGTGACGGTATTGACTGGATAATACGGAGAAGCTGTTCTGTATCGGCTACATCGGTTTTATAATATTTACCGTCAGATGACTTCATTTTCAGTTGTACGATTTTTTCGTACAACTGACTTCCTTCCATTTTCAGTTTTCGCTTTAAGTCGCTCCAGTACCTTCTTGGATTTTCGGAATTTGTCAGAACACCGACAACATCTACAACAGAAAAATACCATTCTTCCTTTTCCTCATCCCAAGCGGTTCTTATTGCCTTATCCTCAAAAAGCTGAATAGAATTATTACTCATAATACACCTCTCATCTAAGCCCGATTATATTTTATATCATTATACCACATATCCTAAAACATTTCAATCGGACTGATATTTGTTATATATAGCAACTTCACTCAACATAATTTCAGAGTATGTTTATAACAAGCCCTGAATTTCAAGGATTTCTAAATCCTTATCATCAAGTATGTATTCCTCAATGTTAAAGTTTTCATTATCTGATTTCTCTTTTTCGGCTAATTGTTTATTGTATTCCACTATATCAAACAGCTTGCTTTTATCGTAGTCGGCGGATTTTTTGTAGTTTGGATGTGATTTTATATTGTACTTTCTTGACTTGAAAGGCTTTAAGCCTCGTATGAATAAAATACACTCCTCATTATCAAGCCTGCCTACTTCATCAGCAGTTATAAGATCTCGCCCTAAAATTTGGTCTTGCAGACTGTAACTGCCTTGCTGCCCTTTGGTAGTGCTTGTTCCCCTGTGGTCTATAGTTGTTTTTCCAACTCTCTCGGATATGGACTTCATTGTCTTGTCCTCTCCGCTGCCAAGAAACAGAGTAGTATCACAGTTACCAACAAGAGTTCCTGCTTGCTTGTCGTATATGGCTTCTATCTGTGCCATATTCTGCACAATTACATCTACAGATATTTCCCTTGAACGGATTATAGATATGATCTTCTCAAAGTTCGGTATCTGTCCTATATTTGCAAATTCGTCAAGCATACATCTTACATGAACAGGCAGTCTTCCGCCATATACATTGTCGGCTTTATCGCATAATTCTTTGAAAAGCTGTGAATACATCATAGCTGCAAGGAAATTAAACGTAGATACCTTATCATCGATTATTATGAATAAGGCTGTTTTTCTGTCGCCTATGCTGCTTAATTCCATTTCATCATACATTGTCATATCTCTTACTTGCTTTACATCAAAGGCAGCCAGTCTGACACCGCACGAAATAAGTATTGACTTTGCTGTCTTTCCTGCGGCAAGTTTGTATTTTTTGTATTGAGAAAGGGCAAAGTGTTCGGGTTGCGGAGGCTTTATCTCTCTGTCAGGCTCAATTTGCAGTTCATATTTTCTGCAAAACTCCTCTGTTCCGATCTCCAGTTCCTCAAACATATAGTCAACAGGATTTTTAAAGGTTTCGTCATCCTCCCGTACTTCCATAGAGTTTATCATACGAATAAGCGATGCAAAGTTATGTTCTTCCTCGTTCAGTTCATAGTATATATAGCCGATAAGAGCCATATACAAAAGCCTTTCGGAGTTTTCCCAAAACTGGTCGGCAGACTTTTCGCCTTTTTCCTTTGTGCTTGTTATAAGCAAGTCTGTAAAAACCTTTATATCTGCCTCGCTTTTAATAAATCCGAATGGATTATAGTGCATCGACTTATTGAAATCCACAGTATTGAATGTTTTTATGACATATCCGTTATCTGCAAAAAGCTTTCCTACTTCGTTCAATACCGTACCTTTCGGATCGGTTATCACATAGCTTGAATGGAGCTGCATAAGATTTGGCTTTAAGAAAAACCTTGTTTTACCGCTGCCTGAGCCGCCTATTACAAGAACATTGTTGTTACGCATTGTTTTCCTTGTATTAAGGCTCATTCTTTCGGTCATTGTGAAGAGCATATTGTTCTGAAAAGACTTATCTATGTATTTGCCAATGTCAGATGCTGTTCCCCATTTTGCAGAGCCGTGTTCTATACCCTGCATATAGTTTTTTCTGCCGAATATATAATATACGACAGCTAGGAAATAGCAAAAAACACCGACAAAACCGCATAGCATCGCATTTTTTTCATAACTTATATACGGTTTGCTAAACATAACATTGTAGTTTTCCACCATATCGTTCAGCTTATCAAGCATTGTGGTGTATGCCGATAGAGAATATATCTCGTAACATCGGTCAGCCACATAAAAGACCAAAAGGGCAATAACAGCTAAAAATATGATATTGCTTTTTTTCATCGGCTGTTCTTCTCCCTTTGCTTGGTATGATCTGCCCTGTTGTGCTGCGGTTTAATTTTCTGATAGCTTTGCAGGAGCTTGTTAAGTGGACTTTTAGACTTCATTTGCTTTGCCAATACTCTGTTAAGGCTGTCATTGACCAATGAGCTGTCCTTCTTTTGGTATAATAATTGATACCCATTTTCAGTCTTTTTTATTGCAAAGGCTATGTTTTGCCGCTTACATTGACTGCATATAGCTTTCAGTTTTTCTTTGGATTCAATTTCCTGTGTCAGTTCCAAGTCACGCCCTTTCCTGACCAGATTTTTAACACTCTTTTTTCCTGTTTCGGAATAGTGTGTTACAGCCTTTCGGGTTGAATATCTTATAATATTCCCTGTATGTCTGCTTAAAAATCTCAATAAGTTTTTAGCCGAGTTAGTTAATAAGCTGTTACCTTGTTCTTCCAACAAAGTAATCACCTCCTTGTAATATTGTTTCAGGGTGGTCTAATGACACGCATTTCATCATTTCCTTTCTTCAAATAAAAAAACACTTTCGGATTTTTCCAAAAGTGTTCATAAAATCACGTTATTTTTGATGTGTATAAAAAGCAAAGCAGAACATTATATTATTATGCTCTGCCCTATTGCGCTCTTTTATTTGAGCAATTCCTCATACTTTGCATAGTCGGACTTTGGAACATTTAAAGCCTCCAAAGCCTTGTCTAATGACATTCCCAAATTTTTCATAATACTCATAATATCTGCCAATTTAGCATTTTCTATACCCTGTGCCATACCTTGAGCTATACCCTTTTCAACACCTCTATCATATACACCTAAGCTGTAATCACACATTTCATACACCTCCGTTTGCATTTCTTCACTCATCTTTATATCATATTCACTTTCAAACACCTGTTTCTTGGTGTCTATGCTTACACTTTAAGATATAAAGTAAGGCAGAACATACTGCCCTGCCTTTTGGTGTTCTTTTATTTGAGCAATTCCTCATACTTTGCATAGTCGGACTTTGGAACATTCAAAGCCTCCAAAGCCTTGTCTAATGACATTCCCAAATTTTTCATAATGCTCTTGATATTTTCCAGTAAGTTTTGCTCTATACCTTGAGCCATACCTTGAGCCATACCCTGAGCCATACCCTGAGCCATACCTTGAGCTATACCCTTCTCAACACCTCTATCATATACACCTAAGCTGTAATCACACATTTCATACACCTCCGTTTGCATTTCTTCACTCATTTTTATATTATATTCATTTTCCAAAATTTTTTTCTTTGCATCTATGCTTACGCTTTCGGAAAACAGAACGTCAAGCATTTTGAGAAGTCCCGAATAGTTGTCGTCCTTCTCGCTGCCGAGACCGACAAGGATAACCTCGTCTGTGTCGTAATATTCTCTGAGGTTCGGCGCATTACCCACCAAATTTTTTTCCGTAAGATAGATCCTCTTAATTGTATTTCTCATTTCCACACGGGGATTAGTAAGCACCCATATGGAAAATACCTTCTTGATATTTTCGTATTCGCTTTTTACAAACTCTCTGCCGTACTGATGTGAAAGCATACGAGCGCAGTAGTATCTTGCACGTCTGAGAAGATTATCCAGAGATGATATTCTACTCTGCGCTTCTACATTAATTATAAACTTTACTTGCTCATTTGATACGGGGACAAATACATCAAAAAGAATATCATATCTTGCCGTACCCTCGTCTATGGAGCTGTCATCGGTGTTTTTGCCGTCTATCACGATGCCTTCGTCTTGATGTACGGCTTCTTTCGATACAAGAGGTTTTCCCTCAATATACTTTTCCGCTATGTCGTTTACATCTATGTCCTTAAATTCCTCAAGACAGCCCTTCAGAATGTGAGCCAGTATTATTTTGAAGGACAAAACCTTTTTGCAGGCTTCGTCAAGTTTTGGATTTCTGTAGGCTGTATCTATTGTTTTTGAAACAGGTGTGTTTGTTTCCATATTTTTACCCTCATATAACTGTATTCTTCTGTATATTTATTTTATTATAAGTACGATGAAATGTCAAGATATGTTGAATGGCTTTATATTGCAAGCCCTTAGCAAATGTTGTATATATAAAAGATTTTTTGTTTAAGTATGCTTCGGCATAGATTTAAGCAGAGAAGTTATACTTGGCTTTTTGTTTCTCTTTGAAGTATTGCTGCCTGTAAAATTAAAATCATCTATATGGGTAAAGAGAGAAATATCGTTCTCCGCTTCTGCCATTATTGCATCATAATCATATACACCGTCTTTAAGGCTTGCGAGTTTGTTTATAAGCTCCTTGACCTTTGTAATGTTGTTGATTTTATCAGCATACTCCCGTATGAAATTCATATCGTCATCGGGTATAATATACTCCTCCTCGTTATACCTTGTGTTTGTATGTATATACCACTTTTCACTTATTTCTTGTGTGTATTCCGAAAAATATCTCGGAAACTCTATGAGATGCAGCAATATCTCAGTCTTATCCACAATATTTTCAGCTTTGTTAAGCAGGTATTCTATATTTCGTGTTATTAAAAAATCTATGCTGAACAAGCCAACACCTCCTTGTAATTTTTGTATTCAGGGCAAGTCAAGTAGACTTTGCTCCGAATAAGTTCCTCTGTATTTCCGTACTGTAATAATTTGCTCTTGTAGACTTGGCATTGTATAATGTTGCCAGTAGATATGCTTTTATATTGCCTATTTTTGAGGTACAGCGTGAAAGGGCTATCAAAACATACTGAATATCTTCAAAGTCCAGTTTAAGCAATCTGTTCTTTACGACCTCTGCCGGAATTGGGCTGCCGTCTATGAATACAGGCTTTTTCTTAAAGGCAACTGTTTCAGCCATAATGCTGACAATCTCATCTACCCTTTCTTTGTCGCTCTGATTTTCGTGAGAAGTAAGAGCTGCATAGTCAATATTCTGTTTGATCAGCTCGGTATACTTTTCTATCATATCTATCCCATCAGGATAAGATAAGATAGATTGGTTATTTGATACTTCAGTATTTGATTTATCAGTATTTGATATATTAATATTTAATTGTGTGCTGTTTTCCGACAACGGATTTCCCGTTGACGGATTATCCGTTATCGGAAAATCGCATGACGGTGAAACCTCCGTTGTGTGATTTTCGCATAACGGTTGTATATCCTTATTTTCCGAAAGCTTTGGCTCTTTTTGGGGAATTTCATAAACATTGTATACATTCTTGTCAAAGAGTCCTTTGCTATCTCTGCTCTGCATCCTGACTATGTATCCGGCAGCCTCCAGTTCATTTATGCCTGCTCTCACAGAAGCAACTCCGTCTTTGGATATTACTGCTAAGCCTGTAAGGGTATAATCCCAGTTATCGGGTAGAGATAATATAGTTGACAATATCCCGCGAGCCTTATATGATAGGCTTGTATCTTTCAGATGATAGTTTGACATTACCGTGTAATTCTTGGTCTTTTCCACTCTGAATACTGACATATCACTGCCTCCTTGCCATCTGCGGTATTTTTTCTTTGTTTACAGCATACTTACCCTCTATACTGAGTACATAGCCTTTTTCCATAAGACTAGCCAATATCCTGTTGATTTTTTCAACACTATCTGTGCTTAGTTCAGCAAGATACTCGGCTGTTGCGTAATCAGCCACAGGCAGATTTATCATTGTTGCAACAACACCCATTTCCTCAAGTGTCAGGTCTTTGTCCATCTGTAAAATCATAATTGCCTCCTATAATCATAAAAATTTGTATAAAAAAAGAGCAACTATACTACATAATTGCTCTTATCACTAAAAATTAATATTAAGTTGTAAAAAATGTCAAATCAAAGCTCTTTCAAAAAATGGTGTAGTAAGCACATTATTTTATAATGAAACCCTTGTATTTACATATATTTTCAAGACTAACTATTGTTTTTGGATAAAAACCAAATTACATAAATAAGCAAATCCACTCTTTATGACAGTAGCCAGTCAATAATATTCAGAGCTTTTATTCCGTCATAGGAATTTATATAGCTTCTGTCCATTGACAGTACTATTTTTTCATAGTTGTCGGCTATCATACGCAGAGGACGCAGTTCACGCTCTCTTGTTTCGGGAGTCTGCATACTTTCGGTAACTTGTATATACAGCTTATCATCAGGCTTTTCAGCAACAAAGTCAACCTCTGTTTCTCCCACCTTGCCTATATATACACGGTAGTCCCGACGAATAAGCTCCAGAAATACAATATTTTCAAGAATATGCCCTCTGTCAGCATCCCTGTAGCCCAGAAGCATATTGCGAAAGCCCAGATCTACAATGTAATTTTTACCAAGTGTTTTAAGGAGTTGTTTTCCCTTTACATCATATCGCCCAACGGAATAAAATACAAATGCGCTGCGCAGCATAGATATATATTTATCCACGGTTTTGCCTGCAACATTTTTCCTTTTGCCTTTCCGAATATCTCCCTCATCATAAAGAATATTGCCAATGCTATTGGGAGATGTAATGCTACCTAAATTGGAACAAAGAAAAAGTATTATCTTATGCAGAGTATTTTGGTCGACCTGATTGTTGCGCTGTAGAATATCTCTCAGTATAACTGTGGAATAAATGCCCTCCAGCGCCTGATTGCTCCTTGCCTCGTTAAACCGATACTCTCTTAGTATGGGCATACCGCCGAACTGCAAATACTTCTGAAACTTCTCCTCTACCGTTATCTCGGGGGCAAATTCATAGAAAGTCAGGAACTCTTTGAAAGACAAGGGCAACACCTTTATCTCTACATATCTGCCCGAAAGCAATGTAGAAAACTCTGTGGACAGGAGGTAGGCATTGGAGCCTGTTATATATATATCCACATCAAAATCAAGACGGAAGGATTCTACCGCCTTTTCCCAATGCTCCACAGCCTGAAGCTCATCAAATATAAGATATGTCTTGCCTGTATCTGAAATAAGTATGCTTACATAATCGTAAAAGGATAAATAGTCTGTCAGATTTCTGTATTGAAGGGATTCCATATTCATATGGATAATATTTTTCTCAGGAACACCTGTTTCCACAAGATACCTATGAAATAAATCCAAAAGTGAAGACTTTCCGCATCTGCGTATGCCTGTAACTATCTTTACAAGATCCACATCCTTGTTCTGTATAAGCTGCCTTAAATATTGCGGACGGTCAATAAGCTCTGCCATAATACACCTCACGAAATTTTTATTTCATTATAATCTAAGAGTTAAAAAAAGTCAATAGTTTTCGACTTATAATTCTAAAACTTTCAAAATAATATATTTTCCGACTTATAATTCCAAAATTTAAAGGAGCAATTTTGATATAATTGCTCCCCAAATTTATAGATATATAATCAAATATCAGTGACAAATATGTCTGTTACATTTCCTGTGCATACTGCATAAACACTACATTACATATGTAATTTACAGAATAAACTTCGCCGTTTACGCACCCTGTAGTTCGTTGAAATTCCTTGCTCCGTCTCGTTAACACGTTATTGACCATATAACCGCCTACATAGCCGTTCTGAGCAGATGTTAAGTCGCCATTGTAACCCTTCTTTAAAGGTACGCCGATCTCGCTTGCGACCTCATACTTAAACTTATCCATAGCTTCTCTTGCTTCAGGAATGTTTACCTTGTTACTGCTTGAACTAGATGACATATTATTTACCTCCTTATTTGTATTAGTAACTGTGTTACAATATTATTTTGTCATATAAGAGGCTTTTTAATCTGAAAAAATTTAACAGACAATTTTGAAAACGCAGCAAGCCCATATCCCCTTTGTAAATCTTGGCAAAATCATAAAAAGAGCAGCCATAATGCGACTGCTCTTGCTTTTACAATATACTTATTTTATATACAAAACGCCGCATAAAGAGGAACGGTCTTTTTACCATTCTCGAAGCCGAAATTTTTGGCGGACAGCTTTATAGCATAAGGCGGCTTATAGGTATCCATATATACCTTAAGGCTTTTTGCCTTTGTATTATCTGCGGACTTTACCTCAATGGGTATGAGCTTACCCTCGCGCTGTATTACAAAGTCTATTTCCGCTGCGCGTCCCGATTCCCAATAATAGGTTCTGTATCCATTTACGGTAAGCTGTACGTTTACATAATTTTCTGCAAGTCCGCCCTTGAAATCATTTAATTCTTCTGTCATATAGAGAATATCGTTTGCCGTCAAATCCTTTTTTGCGGCAAGCAGACCCAAATCGGAAACATATATTTTAAATGCGTCAATATCCCTATAATTTTCAAGAGGCTTTTTAATTTGCTCTACCTTAAATACCTGAGATACTATACCCGAAAGACAAAGCCATTCAATAGCGTTTTCAAATTCCGAAGCGCGTCCGCCTTTTTTAATGAGCTTGTATTGAAAACGGGTATTCTTTTTGGAGAGCTGAACGGTGATATTGTCGTATACAAGGCGTGTTTTCTTTATTTCATTGAGATTGTTGTACTTGCTCATATCGTTGAGATAACTTGTCAATATGGTATCCTGAATATGGCGTATGAGAACATAGTCCCCCGTTTCGGCAAACTGTTTTACACATTCGGGCATACCGCCTACGACATTATACCGGCGGTAAAGCTCCATTGACTTGTTGTGCAAAGCGGAGGGCATAGGCGTATCGGTCTGAAAGCATTTTCTGATATTATTTACAAGAGCTTCCTCGCCCAAAGCTATCATGAACTCCTCCATATCCATGGGATAGAGGGTCTTTATATCCACCTTTCCCACAGGAAAAGAAAATTTTGCTCTGTTGACGGCAACGCCCAGCAAGCTTCCTGCCACAATAATGTGATATTCAGGGGCTTCCTCGCAAAAATATTTTAATGAAGTAAGAGCTCTTTCACACAGCTGTACCTCGTCAAAGACAATAAGAGTTTTTTCCTTGAATATAGTCTGTCCCGCAATATGGGAAAGAATAGGAATAAGATACTCCGGACTTATATTTTCTTCAAATGTATCGCTAAGTCTTGGATCGGTCTCAAAATTAAAATATGCCGTATTTTCATAGTAAGTACGACCGAACTCCAGTATAGAATAGGTCTTACCGACCTGCCTTGCTCCCTGGAGTATAAGAGGCTTACGGTGTTTACTTTCCTTCCAGTCTTCTAAAAATTTCGTTATTTTTCTGTACATACAAAAGCCTCCCTTTTTATATTTATCTATATCATAACAAACATTCGTGTAAAAATCAATATATTTTTTACATTTTTCTGCATTATAATTCACCAATATTTTGTAAAAAGTTTCATTTTTCTACACGAATCGTTCCCAAAAACTCCCAAAATTTCTGAATTTTCGGCTTAAAATACAAAAAAATAACAAAGGCGGCTATTAATGAAATAACCCTTTTCACGACAGCAGCCAATCAATAACATTCAGTGATTTTATTCCATCGTAGGAATTAATATAGCTTCTATCCATTGACAGCACTATTTTTTCATAGTTGTCGGCTATCATACGCAGAGGGCGCAGCTCACGCTCTCTTGTTTCGGGAGTCTGCATACTCTCGGTGACCTGTATATACAGCTTGTCATCCGGCTTTTCCGCAACAAAGTCAACCTCTGTTTCTCCAACCTTGCCTATATAGACACGGTAGTCTCGACGAATAAGCTCCAGAAATACGATATTTTCAAGAATATGCCCTCTGTCGGCGTCTCTGTATCCCAGAAGCATATTGCGAAAGCCCAAATCTACAATGTAATTTTTACCAAGTGTTTTAAGGAGCTGTTTTCCCTTTACATCATATCGCCCTACGGAATAGAACACAAATGCGCTGCGCAGCATGGATATATATTTATCCACGGTTTTGCCTGCAACATTTTTTCTTTTACCTCTCTGAATATCCCCCTCATCGTAAAGCACATTGCCAATGCTGTTGGGAGATGTTATGCTGCCTAAATTTGAGCAAAGAAAAAGTATTATCTTATGCAGAGTATTCTGGTCCAATTGATTACTTCGCTGTAAAATATCCCTCAGTATAACTGTGGAATAAATGCCCTCCAAGGCTTGATTGCTCCTTACTTCGTTAAACTGATACTCTCTTAGTATGGGCATACCGCCGAACTGCAAATACTTTTGAAACTTCTCCTCTACCGTTATCTCGGGGGCAAATTCATAAAAGGTCAGGAACTCCTTGAAGGACAAGGGCAACACCTTTATCTCTACATATCTGCCCGAAAGCAATGTAGAAAACTCTGTGGACAGGAGGTAGGCATTGGAGCCTGTTATATATATATCCACATCAAAATCAAGGCGGAAGGATTCTACCGCCTTTTCCCAATGCTCCACAGCCTGAAGCTCGTCAAATATAAGGTATGTTTTATCCTGCCTTGAAACATGACTGCTGATATAATCGTAAAAATCAATGTAGCCTGTAAGTTTTCTGTACTGCAGGGATTCCATATTTATATGAATGATATTTTCTTCCGGAATGCCTGTTTCCGTGAGATACCTATGAAACAAATCCAGAAGCGAGGATTTTCCGCATCTGCGTATACCCGTAACTATCTTTACCAAGTCCACATCCTTGTTTTCTATAAGCTGTTTTAAATATTGAGGACGCTCGATAAGCTCTGCCATAATACACCTCCAAATTTTATTAATTTTATTATACCTCAAAAGTCTAAAAAGTCAAGAGTTTTCGACTTATAATTCCAAAACTTCTAAAATAATAGTTTTTTCGACACATAATTCCAAAATTTAAAAGCACTTTTAGAGATTTCTCTAAAAGTGCTTTTAAAAAATTACGCTATTTCATATCGCTCTTTTAAATTGTTAAACATATTAAATTTAATATACCCTTCTTTCTGAAGTCTGCCTACAACAATTCCGGGAGCAATACCAACTTTATATGCGAAAGTCCTTATTCCACATTCTGTAAAATTATTGTTTCTGCAAAAAATATCTAACTCTGACTGTGGGATTAATATATCTCTTGCAAAAGAATCTGCCAATTTCTCTTGGTCATTTTTGTCGACCTTATTTTTTTCATTAAAAATATCACCATTTAATATATGCCCCAGTTCATGAAAAAGACTAAACCAAAAACGATCCGCATCTTTTCCTCTGACAGTCAAGCCTAAAACTATGTGCTTTGAATCAACAAATGAAGCACCGTGTAAAAAAGAACCTTTTAAATGTGGGAGAAAAACTAAAACTATGCCACAATTTAAAAGTAATTCTCTTAATTTATCACAAAATTCTTCGGGAGGGCGTACAGTTAATGCACGAATTTCTCCAAGAATTTCTTTCAATTTCTTTATATTTATAGGCGGTGCATCTATTTTTCTTGCCTGCAATCTGGCAGCTTGTGCCCAGATTGCCAAAGCATAGTCGTTATGTTCATCTTTATTTACTGCACGATAAGCTATACCGGGAATTGCCAGATTATTTATATTCTTTAGTAATGCCACTTCAAAGAAACGCCTTAATTCAATAACCTTTTCCTCAGAATTTCTTGTGACCTTAACCCATGCATTTTTTGCTGCTTCGTTGTAAGGAAAAAGCCTTAATAGCGCAATATCCTCTTGTATTTCATTTTCATACTTAACACGTTCAAGATTAATTCGATATTCTGCTTCAAGATTAAGCCAGAATTTTGCCGATAATCCTAAAACACTTTCTAATCTTACAGCTAAACCGGGAGTTAATTCTACATATCCGTTAATTAATCTACTAATATGTTTTTCTGAATATCCCATACGTTCTGCAAATTCCTTCTGAGTTAATCCTCTATTCTTTAACTGTTCTTTAATAGTTTCACCCGGAGGAATTGCTATATACTTATTGCCATACTGAATATTTACATCCATTTCTTACAACTCCTTCCTAATGATAATCTTCAATAGCCTCTATTCTTACGGTTACAACACTTTCATCTTGTTCTGTAAAAACAAGTCGGAATGGATGAATTAAATCCATAGCATACTCGTTTTTTCTATTCCCCATAAGTCGATGGCAGCGACCAACTGAATATCTTATTAACTCCTGTATATTCTCAGCCGCAGTTAATTGACTGATGCGCATAAATATCAATTTTGCCATATCAAGATTATATGCTTTCACAGCTACGTTATATTGCGTACATTGATTTCTTAATTTTTTCGATTTGTACTTTACTACCAGTTGCCGCACCTCCATTCACCAATAAATTTACCTTACAGGTAAATTTATTATACTATGCAAATACTATTCTGTCAAGTATTCTCTCAATGTTATTTTTACATAACCACTCCTCAGATTCATATAAATATAATCAATATCAATTACAAATATATTTTTTATCACATAAAGCCAAATTGATATATGTAATTTACGGAATTTGGGTTCGTTATATATCCTAAAAACCTTCATTTATATATCCGCATACATAATCTCCGTTTTTTTCACTATTATAATATACTCTCTGCTATAAAAATGCCTGTCTAAATTGTATATATCTAACAAAAATTATTACATTTTTCAGTTTTAGTTGACAAGAGCCAATATAAATTTTATAATGTAATAGTATATATGTAATCTTATTGTATTCTAAAATGAGGTGTTATATATGGCTAAGAAAAAAAGCAACTCTTTTTATCTGAACGAAAAGGAAGGAAAGGCGATGAAAGCCCTTTGGACGGCAGGCAGACCCTTATCCGCTTCAGAGATCGCTCAGATAATCAACGAGGACTGGGCTAAAAAGTCCATTCAAAACATTATTAGAACTCTTGAGGCAAAGAAGGCTATTGAGGTTGCCAAGATTACAAAGATTGGCAAGACCTATGGTCGTTTGTTCCGTCCTACGGTTTCCGGTGAGGATTACGCAGTAGAGCAGTTCAAGAAGTTCTACAACAAGGAAAATGACGTTCCTTGGATATTGACTGCCCTTGTAGGCAATGTCAAGAAAGACGATAATGAGCTTTCAGACAAATTAAAGGAGTTACTGGATAACTACAAGGAGGGCTGATAAAATGGGCATGACCTATTTTACAGCTTTATCAGCCTTTCTTTGGATATGTGTTTTTATATTGATAATTACACTATTCAAGTACTACACTTTATTTCGGAAGCATTTTTCAATAGGTATACTCTTTTTTGCGGCAGCCGTATGTGTAATAAGGATAACTATTCCCTTAGAATTTCCTTTTACTCATGTGATTGAAACAAGCGGATTGTATTCCGGGTTGTTCCGACGCCTTTCTGCTGAGCTTTTCAGTATTGGCATAGGCTCTTCAAAAATCAGTATCACCTTTATTTCGATGCTTTTAACATTATCAATAGTCGGTTCTGTATTTGTTGCCGCTGTTGAAACATACAAAAGCAGGCGTTTATATGAGTTTTTCCGTATTCTGCCTTCCTCGGAAGACGAAAGAATACTGACGGCTCTTAAAAATGCCTCCGATAAAGTGGGCGTCAGTAAAAAAATGAAGGTAGTGGTTCACCGCAATATTGAGTCTCCTGCAATAATAGGCAGGTACAGACCGATAATTGCAATGCCTGATCTCAATTTCAGTGATCTCGAGTTAAAAGGAATATTAGTTCATGAACTAATACATTACAAATGTAATCATATAGCATTGAAGCTAGTCGTATATGTTATACGGGTTTTGTTTTGGTGGAATCCGCTCGTATATATGCTAGGCAATGATATTGATGACATATTGGAATTTCATGCCGACAGCAAAATAAATAAGCTCCTTGACAAAGACGAACAATTAGCTTATTTAAATGGTATAATAAAGGTGTTGGCATCGAATTCCGATAAAGAATCAAATCAGCTGCCTACTTCTGCAATAGGTCTTGCTGAAAATAACAGCAGCTCTATTATGGAACAGCGCTTTAAAATGTTGCTAGATGATACGTATAAAAAGAAGAACACAGTACAAAACGCTTTAGCCGTTATTGTAATATGTTCTCTTTTTATATTTTCGTATTCTTTTGTTATTCAGCCGCATTTTGAGCCTAACTATTATGACTATAACGACGACTTTCTTTACATTCCGCCCGGTTCATACATAATTGAGGACGATAAAACCTATACAATATACGATTCTAATGACAATGCTATTGTGACCGCAAACAAACCAATAGACAAAAGTATCGGTCAAATTGAAATAAGAAATAAAGGAGGCATGGATAATGAAGCACAATAAAAAATCAGCTGCTATATTCGTTATGACAGCAGTTATGTTTGCATCAATGGCAAGTATAGCAAGTGTATCAGCCGAGGAAATCAACGTAAGCGACAGCGGCATACAGACAATGGCTGCTCCCGGTACTACTGCAGACCCTCAGGCAGAGCACACAGGCTATAAGTATAGATGGATAGACGGAGTAAAGTATAAGAGACTCTGGTCATATACATACGGCAAATGGATTGATCCTTATTGGACTCCGGCTTAAAAAGAAATATTGATTTCACTAAAAAACATCCGAAAGGATGTTTTTTTTCATTATAATATCCTCCTAATGTAACTTTTTTCGACAGACTGTGAGCTCCCCTCGCAGGAGAGCTCAAGTTTTATGTATTTCAAAATATTCTTATTTACTTAGAAATAACGACATTTAAGGTGATTTCAATACCTCATACCTCTCCACAACCCCAGCCTCCCCATTGCACCGAAAGATTTATCGGTCGCTGCCTTTTGGCAGCGGCTTTCGGCTTGCCGAAAGTGCTGATAGCCCGTCAGGGCGTCGGAGGTTTGCATCGGAAAGCTATCTGACAAACCGTAGGTTTGCTTTTGCGTAGCAAAAGTGCTGGGGAGGGGGACCGCTTGCGGTGGAAGGGTCGGGCTGTCAGAACTTTTACCTTCGGTAAAAGCGATACTTCGTATCGTCGGATAAATCTTCCGATTCAACTCCGATACTTCTTCGGTGCAATGTTCAGCACTTTTGCCTGCGGCAAAAGCCAACCTGCGGCTGTCCGATACTTCTTCGGTGCAATGTTCAGCACTTTTGCCTGCGGCAAAAGCCAGCCTGCGGCTGTCCGATACTTCTTCGGTGCAATGTTCAGCACTTTTGCCTACGGCAAAAGCCAGCCTGCGGCTGTCCGATACTTCTTCGGTGCAAAGAGGGGGACATTGCGAAGCATGGTGGAAAGGTCGGTTTCTGCCTGTATCGACCCTTCCGTCAGTCCTTCGGACTGCCACCTCCATTGCAGCGGAAGAAGTTATTCGCCAAGCCGTAAGGCTTGCTTTGCCGCAGGCAAAGTGCTGAACCTTCTCTGAAGGGGAGGCTTTGCTGCGGGAAGGCTGTGACTATAATATAGATACTGTTTTGTCTAAGTAAATTATAGACCTTGAGAAACATCATACTATGCCTCCCCTTCAGAGAAGGGGAGGTGTCCGCCCAACCGATTCGTTGAATAAAAATTATATTTGACTTGGGCGGACGGAAGGGTCGATTCTAACCTCCCCTGCAAGGGGTTTGCGGCAGAAGAATATCTGCCAAGCCGAAGGCTTGCCTTTGGGAAGCAAAGGCGCTGAAAGGTGGCAGTCCAAAGGACTGACGGAGAGGTCAAAATAACATCTCCCTGTGGAAATGTTTTTCGCTTCGTACAACAATACAACAACAAAAAAAGGGGACGCTCCCTAGGAGCGCCCCCTTATATTAGTTTATTCAGTTAAATTATTTAACAGAATTACTCTACAACCTCAGTTGTGTAGCTTATGTCAGATATTGTAATATCAGCACATCTTGCAACATAGAAACCTGGGTAGATTGTGCCTTCCATAGGAAGTACATAAGTATCTACAACTGCAGGAGTACCTGCTGTAAGGTTCTGAGTAGTAGTTGTGAAGGTGTCGCCAACCTTCTTAACAGTAACCTTGATCTTGTCACCAACATTGAGCTGCTGCTCAAGCTGACGGCTGTTAGTGCCATAAGTAAGCTCGCCTGCTATTCTTGCGAAGGATGTAACACCCTTGTTAAGAGTACCGTCGTCCTTTGCAGCGCCGATGTCGTTTACTCTGAATATACCTGCTGATACATAAGGGAATGTAGTAGAGGTACAATCATCAGCCTTGTTTACTGTATCGAGAATGATAGCGCCGAAAGCGGTCTGTGAGTGAATCATATAGCCGTTTACGGTGATAGTACCGCTTATTTCAAAGTTATCTGAATTTACATCCTGATAGTATAATGTAAAGCCGTCAGAAGCCTTTTCGATTTTACCGAATGCAGTTCCGCCTTCACCTATAGGATTAGCTGAATCGGGTATACCGTCTCTAAGATGAACAGTACCATCGGAATTTTCTTCGATAAGAAAGTTCTGAACACCGTTAGTGCTGTTAAGCTCATCTAAGTATCCATTAGAATTATTGGGGTCAATTACCTGGAGCTTGCCCTGTCCGCCTACATTACCGAATACAGAACCATGCCATGGAGCTGTAGTCTTCCAGAACTTACTGTCAAGGTCTGCGCCTGAAGGATCTGCTGAAGAAGGAGCAACCCAATCAGGATTGATGCTGTTAGTTAAATCTCTTTCTGAAGGCTCTGTACGGTCAGGAAGATACTTCTGGTCGATAGGACTGTTTGCGCCTGCGTCCTTAAGAGCCTTAGCCATCATGTAAGCAACCCACTTAGCGCCGTAGTTGTTGATATGAGTGTTATCAGCTACGCCAAGCTGGTTAGCTGCGTGTAAAGCTGCTGAGCCTGTAGCTTCTGCTGACATAACGCCTGCTTCCTTGTTGAGCTGAGCCTCAGTACCAACGCCAAGCTTATCATACAAGTCCTTAGTCATCTGAGTATTGTCTATGCAGAATAAACCTAATTCAGCTGCTAAGTCTCTTATATCCTGAGCGTAGTCGCCGCCGTTAGCCTTGTGTAAGTTATTGTCAGACCAGTTATCGCCTGTCTTTCTTCTTACAATAGGAGTACAAAGTATAGGAGTAACACCGTTATCTAAAGCAGGCTTAATGTAATTTACATAAAGTGAATTCTTGAATGTGCCTGCGTCATCCTTAGTACCTCCGGGAGCTGTATATCTTACATCACCCTTCTTCTCGTCGTTGTGACCAAAGGCAATTATAATATAGTCGCCTGCAGCCCACTGAGAAGTCAATGTCTTGTATTCAGGGTCTTCTATGAAGCTGGATGAGCTTCTGCCTGATAATGCAAGATTGTTTACATCAGCGTAGATGTAGTTCTTAATCTTATCGCCGAAGCCTACTCTCTTGTAGTAGTAGGTCTTGTCAGTATTTTCATAATGACAGCCTGTAGAATCGCCTACAACCCAGATAGTCGGAGAATCTTCCGGCTTATTTGGATCGGGAGCATCGTCATCTGAGATAACGGGAGCCTTCTTGCCTGCAAGCTCTACGGGCATTGCGTACTGGCTGTTTAATGCCTTCTGAAGTATAATAGCTACGTCCTCTGTATCGATAACAGTGTTGTCGCTTACTTCTGCTCTTTCCTTATAGAAAGCGTCTGTTGCACCAATGTTGCTTGGTGATAATACATAGCTATGAGTTAATGTTGCGTCGGTAGCGTCTACGTCACCGTCGTTATCTACATCGCCCCAGCCTGTGAATGGAAGCTCAGGAGCAACATATTTTTCATAATGTACAGGAATCCATGAACCGTCTTCTGTAAAGAGCTTAAGTATATCGTCTGAAGTATACTGAGCAACTCTTTCAGGCTCAAGTTCCTTACCAAATTCACCGTTTGACATAAACGGAATGATACCGTCTACAGTATTGCCATACTCTCTGAATATAGGATCGGCGTCGCTTGAACTCATCTGACCCCAACCTGAATCAAGAATGTGACCATTAGTTACACAGTTAAGGAATGTAGCATTTGAGTTGCTGCCCCATGTTCTGCCCCATGTACCTGTTACAGGGTCATTGCCTGCTGTTCTTGTTGCAGTAACATTACAATTTCTGAATACATAAGGATTAGTCTTAGGAGCTGTGATATAACCTATCTTAGCGTTGTTTGAATCGCCAGAAGGATATGAGTACCACTGAAGCTCACAGTTATCGAATACAGCTGCGAATTCGCCGCAGATATAGTCTGCAGTACCGCCGATAATACTATCCTTTACATATACTGAATAGCCGTCGTTTGCAGAACCGTTTCTGCCGAATGTATCCTGATTAGAAAGGATAGAACAGTTGTAAATTTCAATGTTCTTAGCTTCGATATAGAAAGCGTTTGCACGTTCCTTAGCATTGTAAGCAGTAACATCGGTATCCTTAGTGATTATACCCTTTATATTACCTCTGTTCTCAGCGCCGTCTTCTATTTCCTTATCTGTTACTTCATAGTTAAATGTATTTCTAAAGGTAGTGTTTTCTGCTAAGAAGTAGTCGCCTCTGATAATAGCAACGCCACCCCAAAGTGTACCATTACCTTCTGTCTTAGAGTACTTATCATAGAATAAGGACTCGTTGTAAAGGCCTGTACCGGGATCTACTGAATAATAGAAGCCTGTCTGACCATAATACCAGTTGATTTCATGACCGTCACCGTCTAATGTAATGTAAGGTGCGTCAAATACTATCTGCTCCTGAACATTCTTAGTTAACTTGATAGTCATTCTGCCGGCTTCGCCTGCAGGTCTGTCTTCCATATTTCTGATATATGCAACTGCATCCTTTAATGTTGGGAATTCAGCTGAAGGAACCTCAAGTACAGTCTTGTTAGCGTCCCAGTTAGTTACATCCTCTACTGTTATCCAGTAAAGATATGCTGTAGCTTCGCCTGTAATGTTAACTGTTACTTCGGTTTCCGTACCATTTGTGATATAGGAATTAGTCGCGGGAGAATCAGCCTTGTTGCTGCCAACAGCAGTTACGGAATTCTGACCGTTAATATCCCATGTACCGCTATTCCAACCTGCAACTGTTACCTTCTGCTTACCGTTTACGGGAACAATAATAGAATTGCCCGCACTAGCTTTTACACAGTCACTCTGATGAGGTTGAACGCCATTGAATGTAAGATTTGTATTTGGTGCTTCAATTTCTTCCGGAAGCACATATCTGCTCTTTACAAGTGACTCAAGGAAAATATCATCTGTATTGTCCTGACCAGGAAGAACGCTTGCTCTGTCCTTAGTATAGTACTTGTCTGAAGTAACTATTGCGTTGAACTCACCCGGCTTTATATCTAATTCATAGCCGTCTTCTGTAATCTTAGCAGGATATTCAGCGCCTGATACCATAGACTTGAATACAACGCTCTTAACATCAGCAGCTGAACCGCCTATAAACTTACCTGAGAGCTTAACGCTTGGAATATCATGCAGATAAATACCGTAAGGACCTACGCCCTTTACTGTAAATTTGTCTTCTGTTTTATTGAACTTAGCGCCAACGCCGCCGTCGTTAGTGCTGAGTACATAGGTATGACCCTCTGCGAGCTTAACCTTCTGAGAAGCACCGTCGGATACCTTAATTCTGGCAGCCTCAGTACCTAAAGCCTCGTCGGTCAATATAACCTCAGCTGACTGATAACCTTCAGCACGACCGTCGTCTGTAATATTTATATCTACTGTTACAGGCTCATCAACAATGTACTGGAAGCCTATGAATGCACAGTTATTAGTCTTACCTGTTGTAGAAAGTACATAAGTATGACCATACTTAGCAGGGAATGCATAGCTGTCAGCACCTGAAGCTGTAGTTACAACATCTGAGTCTACATAGTTAGTACGCTTTGTAGGATCAGCTGTATTGCCGTCTGCAGGACTTCCGTCTTCTGTAATGAAATCCCATACTCTTAAGAAAGAAGTAGAGTAGAAGTATGTATTAAATGTACCGTCTGCTGCAGGAGTAAATACTATAGCAGTACCATCGCCCTGCTTAGGTATTTCAGGAATAGAGTTAGGTGTTGCATGTCTTCCGCCTGCCTTGTAAGCGCTTATATGCTCTCTGCCGCCGATAGAAACATCAACGCCTGCTGCAATCTCGGGAGTATACTTAGTAGTACCGTTTCCTATAAGTGAAAGAACGCTGTCGCCTAAGTCTACTGTGCTTGTGCCGTCGTTAAGTGTAACGACCTTTGTATAATCGCCCGGCTCTGCTGTCTTAACTTCTGCGCCTTCAGCGCCTGCCACCGGCTTCTGAATGTCTTCGATAAAGAATTCAAAGCTCTTAGCCTCACCCTTTGGAGTTTCCTTGTTAAGTATGGTAACTGCGCCAAGGTAGCCCTGTCCGCTTGATGCAAAAGTAAATGTAAGAACAGTTGCAGGACCTCTGTATTCATACGTATTTGTAGTCTTGTCTGCTGCTACATAACCACTTACACTACCCTGGTCATTGCCCTCTGCGTCTGTTACGTTAAATACAGCGTCCTCTTTAGCGAAAGATGAAAGCATAAGCGTAATGTCTGCATTGCCTAATACACGAACCTTGAAGGTATCTGTAGCCTTAATTGCAAGACCATAGCCGCCGCCCTGAACCTTAGCGCCTGCTGTAGACTTGAATTCAAACATATTGTCGGCTGACTTGAATTCGGAAACAGGAGCGTCTTTAGCTAAGCCTGCAGCTGCAAGACCTGCTTCAATATCAACTGTAGCAGGAGTACCTATTTCAGGAGTATCAAGGTCACTGCCGCCGTCGCCGCCTGTAGGCGCAGCTGTTGTAGCCTGGCTGTCGTCCTCAGTCTTAGTTGTTGTAGCCTGAGTTGTAGCTGTTGTAGCCTGAGTTGAAGCCTCAGTTACTGTTGTAGATGTAGTATCATCTTCTGCCGCTACAAGCTGTATAGCATAAAGACCAAACTTAGAACCTGAACCTGTCATATAATATGTATAACCAGGCTCTACGTCAAGAGAGTATCTCTTATACTGAGCCGGTGCATTACTCTCTGTATGAACAAAGGCCATCTGACTCTTTTGTGTCTGATCGTCATCCTTTACGCTCATTATAGCAAAATATTTGTTATTGCCATTGACCTTAACATCAGCTGTTAATTTAGCTTTCACACTTGGCTTAATAGTGATATATGCACCTGATGTAGGAATTACAAGTGCTCCATCTGAATTATACTTAGGGTCAGGATTGCCTTCGCCTTGTACAAAGTGAGAATAGGTTACACTTACTCCATCATCTGTAATTGTGTCGCCTGATGGATCTCCATCTTTAACTGCCCATACTTGAGAGCCGTCTGATGCTGCATTACCATATACGGTAATAACACCTGCGTCTACAGTATGCTCACCGATTGCTAACGTAGAACCAACTTCAAAAATACTGTCAGCGAGCTTATCTCCTTTTACAGATGGGTCTACTGCTAAATCGTCAGCGCCGTCGTCGATTATATCCTCAACTGCTGCCGCAGCTGATGAAACAACGCTGTCGATAAGTGAAACATCGTTCACGTCCGCACTGGCTGAAATAACGTTAGTAAACATAGCTGATACTAACATAACAAATGCCAGAATACGGCTGATAGTTCTTTTTGAACCATTCATTTAAAAATTCCTCCTTTATTGTATTAATTTGTCTTACAAATTAATACGTTATATTTTCCGCAACTTCAGCACTTTTGCTTACGCAAAAGCAATACTTCGTATTGGCGGATATTCTTCCGCTGCAAACCTTACGCCTGCCAAAGGGTTACGAAGTAAGCCGACGCAGGATTAGCAAGGTTCTTGACAAGGAAAATATTCCTTATTAATTGTAAGTGTTACAAATTCAAAGCCATATTTTCCTCCCATATTTCCTATAAGGAAAATATATCTTTTAAATTTGTGTTTTGATATTGCGTATGCACACCACAATATCCCGTCCTCGTGGGTAATGCTGCCCTTCTGTCAATTTTACAGACAGCCGGACATACTACTGCACGGTTTAAATTAATTATAGTTGATATGTGAAAATAAATCAATATATTTTTTGTTTTTGTATTTGTTTTTATCTATTCTGCACAAATTTAGTGAAATGTTTTTGTAATATTGTTATTCTATTTGTAATTTGTGACATATAGGCGTAATATTGTGGGCTTTCAGAGGGTCTAATACACGCTCCTTTCTTCAAATATAAATAAGGCAGAACATACTGCTCTGCCTTTTAGCGTTCTTTTTATTTGAGCAATTCCTCATACTTGGCATAGTCGGATTTTGGAACTTTTAATAACTCTAATGCTTTTTCCAAAGGCATACTTAATCCTTCCATAACGCTCTTGATATTTTCCAGTAACTTGTTCTCTGCACCTTGTGCCATACCTTGTGCCATGCCTTGTGCTATACCCTTTTCAACGCCTCTATCATATACACCTAAGCTATAATCACACATTTCATACACCTCCGTTTGCAATTCCTCACTCATCATTATATCATATTCACTTTCCAGCACTTGTTTCTTTGTATCTATGCTTACGCTTTCGGAAAACAGCACATCAAGCATTTTGAGAAGTCCCGAATAGTTGTCGTCCTTTTCACCGCCGAGGCAGACAAGAACTACTTCATCTGTGTCGTAATGCTCTTTAAGATTTGGAACATTTCCTACCAGATTTGTTTGCGCAAGATGAACTCTTGTTATTGTATTTCTGACTTCTGCATAAGGATTTGTAAGCACCCATATTGAAATCACCTTTTTGATGTTTTCGTACTCACTTTTTACAAACTCTCTGCCGTACTGATGTGAAAGCATACGGGCACAGTAGTATCTTGCTCTTCTGAGCAGATTGCGCCAAGACTTTATTCGACTTTGTGCCTCTATATTTATTATAAGCTTAACCTGTTCATTTGATACGGGAATACAGACGTCAAAAAGTATATCATATCTTGCAGTACCCTCATATATGGAGCTGTCCTCGGTGTTTTTACCGTCTATTACGATTCCTTCGTCCTGATGAACGGCTTCTTCCGATACAAGAGGCTTTCCCTCAATATACTTTTCCGCTATGTCCTTTACATCTATGTCCTTGAACTCCTCAAGACAGCCCTTCAGAATATGAGCAAGTATTGTGTATATAAAAAGATTACCATAACAAAACATTGAACTTCGTTGACTGAAAGATTGATATAGGCAAAAGAACGACCCTTCCACCATGCTTCGCATGGTCCCCCTCCCCTCCGACGCCCTAACGGGCTAGGGGAGGCTGGGGTGAGGAGAACGGCAGAAGAGACTTGAGGAGAGGGCGGCAAGGGAACTTCCCTACTCCAGCTCCTCCAATTTATCCAGCCATATTTTCGCCATAGCGTCGCTTGGCATACGCCAGTCGCCTCGTGGGCTCAGGCTTACAGAGCCTACCTTTGGACCGTCGGGGATACAGCTTCTCTTGAACTGCTGTGAGAAAAATCTCCAATAGAAATTTCTCAGCCATTTATATATAGTTGCCTTGTCGTATTTATCCTTAAAAGCCTTTTGCGCCAGATAATATATTTTGTCCGGCTCGAAGCCAAGACGCATCATATTATAAAGGAAGAAATCGTGAAGCTCGTAAGGACCTACCACATCCTCTGTTATCTGAGCGATATTGCCCTCCTCGTCGGGAGGCAGAAGCTCCGGAGATACGGGCGTATCCAGTATATCTCTAAGAACGGCTCTCAGCCTGTCGTCCTTTGTGGTATCTGCTTCGTACTGTATGAGATAGCGTATGAGCGTCTTGGGTACTGAGCAGTTTACTCCATACATACTTATATGGTCGCCGTTGTAGGTTGCCCAGCCGAGAGCAAGCTCGCTCAGATCTCCCGTGCCTACTACAAAGCCGTTGTATATTGACGCTATGTCCATAAGTATCATTGTTCTTTCTCTTGCCTGTGAGTTTTCATAGGTAAGGTCCTTGACGTTTTCGTCGTGACCTATATCCTTGAAATGCTGCAATACGGCAGGCTTTATATTTATTTCCTTAAGGCTTGCGCCCAGTATTTTTGTAAGGCTTACCGCATTGTTGTAGGTTCTGTCCGTAGTGCCGAAGCAGGGCATTGTCACAGCTATTATGCCCTTTCTGTCAAGTCCCGCCATATCAAAGGCTCTTGCGCATACTATAAGCGCCTGTGTGGAGTCAAGACCTCCGCTTATGCCTATTACGACATTTTTGCAGCCTATATGCTCTATTCTTTTCCTTAAGCCTGCCGCCTGTATATTCATTATTTCCTCGCAGCGCTTTTCCCTCTTTTTAATATCTCCGGGTACAAAGGGTGCAGAATCTATAAATCTGTCTGTTTCCGCCGTATTTTCCTTGAAATCTATTTCCACAAGGGTATAATCGCCATCGTCCGTTCTGAAAGAGGAGTTTTTCTGTCTTTCGGAGGCAAGGCGGCATACGTCTACATCGGCATATATTATGGAATTTGTAAACCTTTGGCTCTCGGCTAGGGTAATGCCGTTTTCACTTATAATATTATGTCCGGAATACACCAAGTCCGTAGTGCTTTCTCCATAGCCTGCGCAGGCGTATATATAGGCGCATATAGCTCTTGCAGACTGATTCTCCACAAGGGATTTTCTGTATATGCTCTTGCCCGTTATCTCGTTGCCCGCAGAGGGGTTTGCTATAATATTTGCGCCTGCCATGGCGTGCCTTGAGGATGGCGGAATAACGCTCCAAAGGTCCTCGCATATCTCAACGGCAAGAGTAAGCTCCGGCATATTGGAGGATTTTATTATAATATCCGTGCCAAAGCATACCTCCTCGCCAAGAAAATCTATTATCCTTGTGTCCTTAAGGGCTTCTCTGAACCAGCGCATTTCGTAAAATTCATTGTAATTGGGCAAAACGGACTTTGGAACAAGGGCAAGTATACTGCCCTTGTACAATACAGCCGCGCAGTTATACAGATTGGAGCAGTATTCAAAGGGCAGACCTATTACGGAAATAATGTTTATATCCGCCGTTTCGCTCTTTATCCTGCCGAGAGTATCCACAGCTGAGGAAATAAGAGCTCTCTGGGCGAAAAGGTCTCCGCAGGTATATCCCGTTATGCAAAGCTCGGGGAATACTATTATCTCGGCATTGTTTTCAGCCGCTTTTCTGATATTTTCTATAATATTGCTTCCGTTGAAGCCGCAGTCCGCTACCTTTATATCCGGCGTTGCCGCCGCTGTTCTTATAAATCCGTATTTCATAGTGTTCTCCTTTAACTGAGTTCAAATTCTATAAGCCTGTCCAGAAATTCGCCGAAGCTGACATTGCATATCTGGGCGGCTCTGGGTATAAGGCTCTTGTCCGTAAGACCGGGGAGTGTATTTACCTCTATTACATATATCTGCTCGTCCTTTACTATCATATCCACACAGGCATAGCCTCTGCACTTAAGCTCATTATATGTCTTTACGGCTATTGCCTTTACCATATCCTGCATAAATAAAGGCATATTGCTTATATCGCCTAAGGGCGTGCTGCTTTGGGATTTGGCTTCATAGTCGAATATATCGCCGCTCTTGTTTACGTCAAGGACTGCCATTACCTCTACGCCATTTTTGCTCTCGGCAACGGCGCAGGTTATCTCCTGCCCCTGTATATACTTTTCCGCCAGCACGTCGTCGTCGTATTTTTCCACAATATTGTTTACAGCAGCTTCAAGCTCCGCCATATTGTTTGCAACGGCTATGCCTATACTCGAACCGCCTCTGTTGGGCTTCACTATAAGGGGAAAGCCTATCTGCCTTATTTCCTCGGCATAGTCTATAAGCCTTTTTCCCCTCCTTATACATACGTCGGCAGGCACTTGTATATGGGCGGCAGTCATTACCGTCTTTGCCGTTTTCTTGTCCATACACAAGGCGCTTGAAAGAACTCTGCTGCCTGCAAAGGGTATGCCCAGACAATGGAGAAAGCCTTGAAGCGAGCCGTTTTCTCCGTTGCCTCCGTGAAGAGCACTGAGCACTATATCGGGTCGGTCTTTTATAAGCTGCTCCGCCCATTGGGAAGAGCCATCCTTTGGCAGCTCGTATATTTTTATATCATATTTTTCCTTATCCAGATTTGCCGCTATGTTTTCGCAGGATTTAAGGGAAATTTCACGCTCTACTGAGCTTCCGCCTGCAAGTATAGCTACATTTATTTTGTTCATGCCGTTCTCCTTTTAACGTATATCACAATTACTGCACAGTAAAGCTCTTAAGCCTGTTCTCGGTTTCGCTGTCTGCATAAAGCTCGAAATAATAACCCTCTGCTCTCATCTCATTTTTTATTATCTCACAGCTGCCGTGTATTATGCCGAGAAGCCTGCCCTCGGAATAGGGTATCAGCACGGATATGCTCTTTTTAAAGGATTTTACTATTTCCTCGGTTTTCTCCAGCATTTCCGCTACATTTTTGCCCGTCAATGCGGATATGGACATTGTCGCTAGGGCTCTGCTATCCTTGAGCAAGGGCAGCTCTATATTTTCCCTGTCAGTCTTGTTGTATACCGTAAGCACAGGCTTATCCTCTGCTCCAAGCTCCTTAAGAGTATCGTATACCACGTTCATCTGCTCCTGCCTTTTGGGATTAGACGCATCTACAACGTGTATAAGTATATCCGCATACCTTACCTCCTCAAGAGTGGCTCTGAACGCCTTTATAAGATTGTGGGGCAGCTTCTGTATAAAGCCTACGGTATCGGTGAACAGATACTTTGCTCCGCTTTCCGTTTCCACAGACCGCGTGGTTGTGTCCAGAGTGGCAAACAGCTTGTCCTCTGCAAGAACGTCTGCTCCCGTCAGTATATTGAGCAATGTGGACTTGCCTGCGTTGGTATAGCCTACAAGAGCTATTACGGGTATTTTGCTTTCAAGTCTTTTTTCCCTTAATACGCTTCTGTGGTTCTCTATTTCCTTAAGCTCCTTGTTTAAATCGGAAATTCTGTCGGCTATATTCCGCCTGTCTGTTTCGAGCTTCTTTTCGCCGGGTCCTCTTGTGCCTATGCCGCCGCCAAGACGGGACATCTCTATTCCCCGTCCCGTAAGGTGCGCCATATTGTATTTAAGCTGCGCCAGCTCTACCTGTACCTTGCCCTCGGCAGAACCGGCTCTCTTTGCAAATATATCCAGTATCACAAGGGTCCTGTTCATCACCTTTGTATCAAGGGCGTTTTCAAGATTGCGTATCTGATTCTGATTAAGCTCGTCGTCGCATATTATGCCTGTGGCTTCGGTAAACTCCAGATATGCCTTAAGCTCCTCTATCTTGCCCTTGCCAAGATATGTCGCCTTGTTCGGTGCTTCCCTTTTCTGTATGAGCCTGCCGACTACCTCTGCGCCTGCAGTCCTTGCCAGCTCCGCCAGCTCGTCAAGACAGCTCTCCGTGTCGAACTGCCCCTCGCCTGTGTCTATGCCTACAAGCACTACTCTTTCCGTTTCCTTTTCCGTACTGTAAAGCATATCAGTTACCTACCTCTACATCTATACTTGACTTTATGCCGTTGTCCTCCGATACCCTGCCCTTTGCCTTATTGCTGCTACAGCAGCAAAGTCCTGCCAGCATAACAAACACAACTAAAATTGCCGTTAATCTTTTCATATATCATTCTCCTTCATCTTTTCAAACAAATCTCTGACATTATTCTTTGCCGCCTTTATATATACTCTGTCGCCTGTGATTGGGTGTATAAAGCTCAGCTCCTCGGCAAAAAGAGCGGGGAATACGTTCCTCCTGTGCTTAAAGGCGGCGTTGTACTTGGTGTCGCCGTAAAGAGGATAACCCATGTGGGCAAACTGTACCCTTATCTGATGATGTCTGCCTGTTTCAAGATATATCCTTACAAGGGTCTTATCGCCCTTTCTCTCTTCTATTTCATAGTCCAGAGCGGCCTTCTTCGCCCCTACGTTTCCCTTGTTCACTATCTTTGACGTATTCGTAGCTGCGTTTTTGAAAATATAGTCCTCAACATGACCTCCGCATACAGGCGCTCCGCAGAGAATGGCGGTATATATTTTGTCAGCCTTGTTTTCCTGTATTATATTCGTAAGCATAGCCGCCGTATGACTGTCCTTTGCAAAAAGGGTCACTCCGCCTACGGGACGGTCAAGCCTTGTTATTATGTGACAGGGCGAACCGCAATATTCCGATACCGACTGCAAAAGCGAGGTATCTCCGCTTTTGTCGGACTGAACGGGCATACCCGCTTCCTTAAGCGCCGATATTATATATTTATCCTCATATAAAATTTCTAAACTCATAATTATCCTCCTGCTTTAATTTTATTTGATTATTTGATTTTGTCAATATTTAATGCAAAATTTTTGAATTATATTATTACGCTTCGACAAATATCAGTCCCCCTTTTAAGTATACTGTTATCTGTGACAAATTTACAAAGGAGAATAGATATGACAAGCAAAATAAAAAAGGGAGCTGCAGCCTTTTTTAAAAGCTATGGGCTTACTTACGGTATAATAGGCTTTATGCTTGGCAGACTGGAGCTTTTCGGCATTATTAATCCCGTTATTATAGGATATATATCGGTATTCTGCGGACGTCCCTGCTTCTGTACGGCGGCATTTTCGGGAATACTGGGACTCATAAGCATAAGGAATCGTATATTCATATCCAGATACATAGGGGCGATATTGATACTCTGCGCCCTGCATATACTGGGCGGAAAGCGAAAGGGACTTACATTTGGCGGAGGTCTGGCTATGCTTTGCTCCGGAATTACATTTGCTATATTCTACGATTTTTCAATGTATTATGTGATACTCGGCATTATAGAGGCTGTGCTTGCCGTATGCCTTAATATTATGCTGAGAGATAATATAGGTGTGCTCAATATTATGGACAACCCTGTTGTGGATACAGGCAGCTATACCGAGGAAATGGAGAGAATAGCTTCGGACAGGCTCAGGAATATAGCAGAGCTTTTCAGAAGGATTTCCCGCTCATATATCGAGGCTACGGCGTCCTTGGAAATAAACGAGACCGAGGAAAAGCAGAATATACTGGATATTGTAACGGCTCAGAGCTGCAGCCGCTGTTCCATGCTGGAGGAATGCTGGCATAAGAGCTGCGAGAGAACCTATAAGGTGTTTTACAACGCCATAGACAGCTGGATAAAAACAGGCGAGGTACAGGAGCTTCCCAAGAGCTTCAGGGATACCTGCGGCTTCAGCGATGTAATAACGGCAAGGGCAAAGGGCTGCCTAGAGCTTTATATAAGCAAAAGGCTGTGGAGAGAAAGGCTGTCGTCTGTGAGAAGGCTTGTGGCTGAGCAGATGAAAAGCGCAGGCGACGCCATAGACGAGCTTTATAGGGATATGGCGCAAAGCAAAGTGGATACGGCTCTCAGCAACAGAATATACAAGGGGCTTACCTCCTCTCTTGTAAAAAGCGCCGCCGCCGTAAAAAGGGACGGCGTTACGGAAATATATATAAGGCTTAAGAGCTGTCACAACTGTAACGTATGCACAGATGTGATACTGCCGGAGATAAAGGAAATAACCGGACGGGATTTTATAAAATGGGACAAGGACTGTGTAATAGAAAAGGACAACTGCTTTCTTCATCTTATAGAAGAGCCTCCCATAAGGCTCAGCGTGGCTTCGGCTTCGGCTTCAAAGGAGGACAGCGATATTTCGGGAGATTGCTATACGTATATGAATATAAAGGGTAAGTGCATCATCGCCGTGGCGGACGGCATGGGAAGCGGCAGCAAGGCAAGAGAGGAAAGCGCAGCCTCCATAGAGCTTTATGAGGACTTTGTTTGCGCAGGCTTCGGAAGTGAAACTACTCTGGATATTATAAATTCCGTATTGCTTATGGGCGAGGACAGAGAGAGCTTTACCACTCTTGATATATGTACTGTTGACCTTTACAGCGGAAAGACCGAGTTCATAAAAATAGGCGCTGTGTCCACCGTCGTAGTACACCCCGACGGAGTAGATATAATACGCTCCTCTACTCTGCCTGCGGGCATACTGGGGCAGGTGGATACGGACGCCGAAACACGACAGCTTGAAAAAGGCGATATTATAGTAATGATGACCGACGGCGTGCTGGATTCAATGGGAAACGTTGTCAGAAACGAAAGCTGGCTCATAGACGTAATAGAAAAAAGACGTACCAACAACCCTAAAATATTGGCGCAGAGCATACTGGACAAGGCAGTTGAAAATTCACAGGGTACTGTACGCGACGATATGACCGTGCTTGTGTCAAGTTTGTATTGACGGGTAAATTATGTATGTGATATTATGGGAATGATGAAATGCCTAGGCGTACATTGTACGCCTAGGCAACAATAGATTGACAGAGGAAATAACTATGCTTACAAAGGTAAAGAACACAATAGAAAAATATCGTATGCTTGAAAAGGGAGATACGGTAGTCATAGGCGTATCGGGAGGCGCAGATTCCGTAAGCCTTGCCCATGTACTGAACTGCCTTAAGGAGGAATACGACCTTCATATAATACTGGTGCATATAAATCATCAGCTCAGAGGCGCAGAGGCAGACAGAGACGAGGCATACGTAATGAGCCTGGGCGAAAAATACGACTGCGATGTAAGGATATTCAGCTACGATGTGGAAAAAATAGCCAAGGAGAGAGGACTTACCCTTGAGGAAGCAGGCAGAGAGCTGAGATACGAGGCATTCTACAAAGTAGCGGGAGAAAAGGGAAAAATAGCGGTGGCTCACAATATAAACGACAACTGCGAAACCATGCTCATGCGCTTTTTCAGAGGCACGGGCATAAAGGGTCTTGGCGGCATAAATCCCATAAGGGACAATATAATACGCCCTTTAATAGAGGTGTCGAGAGCCGAAATAGAAGGCTACTGCGCAGAAAACGGACTGGAATACTATACGGACTATACCAACAATATCGATATATACACGCGAAACAAAATACGTCTAAGACTGATACCCTTTATAGAAAGGGAGCTGAATCCCAATATTGTAAATACTCTTTACAGAACCTCGGAAATAATGGCTGCCGAGGACAGATTTTTAAGCGATATGGCGCAAAGAGCCTATAAGGAATGCGAAATATCTCCCAAAAGAATATCCGTGGAGAAATTAAAGAAATACGACCCCGTAATACAGCGCAGAATAGTAAGGCTGGGCTTTGTGGACTTTTCCGCAGACCTTCACGATATATCCTATTCCAATGTGGAGAACGTGCTTTCGCTTATAGATAAGGAAAGCGGAAGAACCATAGAGCTGCCCCACGGACTAAGGGCGGTAAGGGAGCAAAACGCCGTATATTTCTGCCGCAGCAAGGAGACAAAGCCCTTCTCTTATGATATAAATATAGATGAAAAAAAATATTATAATGAGCTTGGCGCATATTTACTCCTTACAGACAAAAAATGTGAAAAAAATGCAAAATTATTGTATACTATTTCCTTGGATTATGATAAAATAGTATTGCCGTTGAAATTGAGAAGCCGTATGCCGGGGGATAAAATATATATCGCAGGCCTGCACGGGAGCAAATCCCTTAAGAAGCTCTTTATAGACAGCAAGATACCTATGGTGGAAAGGGACAGCATACCCCTTCTGGCTATGGGCAGCGAAGTTCTGTGGATAAGCGATATGAAGACCTCCGACCGCTATAAGGCAAAGGACACAACGGTAAACTACTTGTATATGTACTTACTGGAGGAATAGCAATTATGAAGGAAGTAATCACAGAGCTTATTTCGGCGGAAAAAATCGAAAAGAGAGTAGAGGAAATAGCAGCGGAGATAACAAAGGAATACAAGGGCGAAGAGCTTACGACAATATGCGTGCTTAAAGGCGCCGTTATGTTTATGGTAGACCTTGTAAAGCATATTGACTTGCCGGTGCAGTTTGATTTTATGGACGTATCAAGCTACGGCAACTCTACGGAATCCAGCGGCAACATAAGGATAAACAAGGATCTTGAAAACTCCATAGAGGGTCAGAACGTGCTTATAGTAGAGGATATTATAGACAGCGGCGGCACTCTTTATCAGCTGCTCAAGTACCTTGGCTCAAAGAAGCCAAAGTCACTTAAGATATGCACCCTTTTCGACAAGCCTGACAGACGTAAATACGACATAGACGTAACATGGAGAGGCTTTGAGATACCCGACGAGTTTATAGTTGGCTACGGTCTTGACTATGCTCAGAGATACAGAAATCTTCCTTACATAGGCGTACTTAAATTTGAGGAATAAATTGTAAAAAAACACTTGCAATATTCGTTTTAATGTGGTAAAATCTCTTTATATAATTTTTCCTATATGTTAACTGGGAATTAAAAAGGAGATGTTTATATGAACACAAGAAAATTATGTATAACAGGCTTGCTTATTGCCCTTACCTGTGTTGCAACAATGATAATTAAAATACCTATTCCCGCAACTCAGGGCTACATAAACGTAGGCGACAGCATCATTCTTATTACCGCAGTGCTTCTGGGCAATCCCTTTGCCGTTCTTGCAGGAGGCATAGGCTCTGCTCTTGCCGACCTTATACTGGGCTATACCAACTATGTACCCGTTACGTTTATAGTAAAGGGCATAGAGGGTCTTATAGCCGCAATAATAGCAGGCAAAGGCACAGGCTTCTTTACATTAAGAAAAATGGCAGGCGCTCTTATAGGCGTAGCATGGATGGTACTGGGATATTTTATATGCGAGATATTTATGTACGACATAGCTGCGGCATCCGGCTCTGTTATTTCCAACTGCATACAGGCGGCAGGCAGCTTTATTATATTCCTTGTATTGGGCTATGCCCTTTATAAAGCAAAAATTCAGAAATTTGTATCAAAAGATTAATTTTGTATATATTAAGAGTGATAGGGAACTGTCACTCTTATATATTGAAAAAAGGAGGTAATTATGGACAGCAGATTAGAGACCCTTGCAAAAAACATAGTCGGATACAGCTGTAAAATCAAAAAAGGCGAAAGAGTGCTTATAAGCAGCAACGGAACATCGGCTTTCCCTCTTATAAAGGCGCTTATAAGGGAGGTATACTCCGTAGGGGCATATCCCTTTGTTGAAATAAAGTCAAACATAATACAAAGAGAGCTTATGATGGGCTGCAGTCCCGAAATGTTTGACGAGATAAAGGAAGTAGACGACGCAAGAATGGCGCTTATGGACGCATATATCGGTATAGGCTGCAACGACAATACCTCCGAGCTGGCTGACGTGCCCGGAGAAAAGCAGGCAATATGGAGCAAGGACTACGACAACAAAATACTTGAAACACGCCTTAAGAAAAAATGGGTGGTTCTCAGGTATCCCAACAACTCCATGGCACAGTCTGCAGGCACAAGCCTTGACGCCTTTGAGGACTTCTATTTCAAGGTATGCAATCTGGACTACGGCAAAATGAGCAAGGCTATGGACAGCCTTGTAGCCCTTATGAACAGAACCGACAGGGTACGCATAACGGGCAAAGGCACTGATATTTCATTCAGCATAAAGGATATACCCGCCATAAAATGCGCAGGCGAAATGAATATACCCGACGGCGAGGTGTATACCGCTCCTGTTAAGAACAGCGTAAACGGTACTATATCCTACAACACGCCTACGGAGTATCAGGGCGTTACCTACGACAGCGTTACTCTGGAATTTAAGGACGGCAAAATAATAAAGGCGGCTGCCAACGATACCGAAAGGATAAACAAGGTATTCGACACAGACGAAGGCGCAAGATATGTGGGAGAGTTTGCCATAGGCGTGAATCCATACATTACAAAGGCTATGAAGAATATACTCTTTGATGAGAAAATAAGAGGGTCTATACACTTTACGCCCGGCAATGCCTATGAGGACGCCGACAACGGCAACAGAAGCGCAATACACTGGGATCTTGTGCTTATACAGACAGAGGACTACGGCGGCGGCGAAATATACTTTGACGACGTGCTTATAAGAAAGGACGGCGTGTTCGTACTTGACGAGCTGAAATGCCTTAATCCCGAAAATCTTATATAATATTACCAAATAATATAGCCTTATAAACAAAAGCCGAGAATATACTGCCCGCTAAAGGCAATATATTCTCGGCTTATTTTGTATTTATAACGACCCTTCCACCATGCTTCGCATGGTCCCCCTCCCCTCCGACGCCCTGCGGGCTAGGGGAGGCTAGAGATGGGGGAGCGCTGAGCTTCCCCTTCAGAGAGTTCAGCACTTTTGCTTTCAGCAAAAGCAAGCCTTACGGCTTGGCGGATAACTTCTTCCGCTGCAATGCCAGCCCTCACCACTACCTCTGCCTCCCCTAGCTTTGCAATAAAACGCAACGTGTTTTATTGCAAAGCGTCGGAGGGGAGGGGGACCGCCGTTAGGCGGTGGAAGGGTCGTTATAAAGTAAAGACAATACCGGTATTGCGATAACAAAAATTCACCCACAAACCAAATAAAGCTGCTGCATTATGACCTTTTTTCACAAGTCATAACGCGGCAGCTCTTATAAAATATTACTTTAAAATACCGTCAACAATAGCAAGTATACCGTCGCTGGCAGTCTTGACCTTAGCCTCAACAGCCTCCTCGCTCTTATCGCTTGAGCCGAAGTATACCTTTATCTTAGGCTCTGTGCCGCTTGGACGAACGCAGAACCATGTGCCGTTATCCAGTACGAAGTAAAGAACGTTGCTCTTTGGCAGACCGCTCTTGCTTTCCTCGCCTGTTATTACGTTCACTATCTTATCGATAGAATAATCTCTTGTTTCGATAACCTTGGCGCCTGCAACCTCCTTGGGCGGGTCGGCTCTTAAGGTATCCATTATCTTCTTTATCTGAGCAGCGCCGTCAAGACCCTTAAGCTCAATAGACGTAATAGTTTCCTTATAATAGCCGTACTTGTTGTAAAGCTCTACAAGTCCGTCATAAAGGCTCATGCCTCTTGTCTTATAATAAGCGGCAAGCTCGCATATCATCATTGTGGCAAAGCAGGCGTCCTTATCTCTTGCATAAGTGCCTGCAAGGCAGCCGTAGCTTTCCTCAAAGCCGAACATATACTCATAGCTTCCGTCAGCCTCGAATTCCTTTATCTTTTCGCCGATATACTTAAAGCCTGTAAGCACATCAAAATACTTCATGCCGTATTCTGCGCATATAGCCTTGGTCATATCGGTAGAAACTATTGTTGAAACAACAGCGCCGTTGGCGGGAAGTATGCCCTTTGCCTTCTTCTGAGAAAGAATATACTCGCATATAAGAGAGCCTGTCATATTGCCTGTAAGCACCATATACTCGCCGTCTGTTTTCTTGACTACTGCGCCTACTCTGTCCGCATCGGGGTCTGTACCCACTATAATATCTGCGTCAACCTTCTTTGCAAGCTCCATAGCAAGGTCGAAAACAGCCTTATTCTCGGGATTGGGATAGCCTACCGTCGGGAAGCTGCCGTCGGGCTTTTCCTGCTGTGGCACTACATATACGTTCTTGAAGCCTGCCTTTGCCAAAGCGCGTCTTACAGGCTTGTTGCCAGAACCGTGAAGAGGAGTATATACTATCTTAAGGTCGGTGTTGTCTATTATCTCCTGATTTACTATCTGAGCGGTTACTGCCTCAAGATAAGCTACGTCAAGCTCCGGACCTACATACTGTATCATGCCGCTGTTTACGGCCTCTGTAAGATCTGCCTTCTTTATCATATTGAAGTCGGTAACGGCATTTACTTCCTTTATTATCTCGCCGTCTCTTGGGAAAGGCACCTGTGCGCCGTCCTCCCAGTATGCCTTATAGCCGTTGTATTCGGGAGGATTGTGGCTTGCGGTAATAACAACGCCGCCTGTACAGCCTAAATACCTTACTGCAAAGCTCAGCATGGGAACGGGTCTTAACTCGTCTGAAAGATAAGCCTTGATTCCGTTGCCTGCCAGCACTCTTGCTGTGATTTCGGCAAACTCCGGTGAATAGTGACGTGAATCGTATGCTATTACAACGCCCTTATTTACGGCTGCCTCGCCCTGACTCTTTATGTAGTTGGCGAAGCCCTGAGTAGCCTTGCTTACCGTATAGATATTCATTCTGTTAGTTCCTGCGCCGAGAATACCTCTCAGACCGCCTGTACCAAATTCCAGATTTTTGTAAAATCTTTCCTCTATTTCCTTGGCGTCGTTTTCTATTGCCTTTAACTCCGCCTTTGTATCCTCATCAAAATAAGGATCGGTACACCATTTTTTGTATTCTTCCATAAAACCCATAATATTTTTCTCCTTTCTTGTTTTTATAGCTATTTTTATTATATATAAAATTGACAAGTATTACAAGTCCAAATGTTGATTTTTATGATTAATTTTTATAGTTGCAATATATTTTTTGGATATTTATTGTATAACTTGACTAAAAAAGCACTGTTTTGTACTCTGTCACAAAATTTACAGGGCAGAATATTATATAAATGTAGATTATATGGAGGTAAGCTGATGTATTACAACGTATGTGAAAGAGATTTCAGAAGCTACGCCTTTGGCAAGGGCTGGCCAACCTACAGAAATATAAGCATAAAGCAAATGACTGACAATATTTCGGATACCGTAGAAAAGGCAAGAGACAGCAATACGGACAACAATCAAGGGGTAATGCGCAACACAGGCGGAGGCATAAACAACGGAATAAACAGGGATATGTCCGGCAATGCCAACGGCTCTATGGACAACAGAAACAGAAACAACAGCATGAACGGCGATATGATATTGGATACCCGCCCCAGATATGACAGCATGAACGGTCTTTCAGACGCCGATATGGATATGGCATATCCCAACGCTTCACAAAAGGATACGGCTCTTATGAAGCAGCTCTATACCGCCTTGAACGCCATACTTTCCCCTATTGTAGAGGACGTGGTGACGGAATACGAATATATAGGCAGTCCCATATACGACAAGGAGGGAGTTGACAGGGAGACCGTCGCTCAGATAGTGGGCAAGGTACTTGAAAGAGCAGAGGAGATAATAGACGATGCCCAGGAAATAAGCCTTGAAATACAGGAAATGAATATGTGGAGCAGAAAAAACCTGCTTAACAGCACCGTTGAAGCCCTTGTACTCAGCGAGATATTTGCAGTACGCAGACCTAAGTACAGGCTTGCCCAGGGAAACTATGTGTATAAAAACGGAAAATATGCAGGGGTAAGAGAGCAATAGAATTGACTGTGGGGGCGGCAGGGGGTGGTGAGGGGAGGTAGCAGCCGTTAGGCTGACGGAGAGGTGACCTTATCCTTAAACAAAAACCCAGCTATAAATCAATACAGCTGGGTTTTATTTAGTATTCTTTTTATTCTGTTTATGCCGCCGAAAAAAATATGTCTTATCGGCATTATATTTACCCAAAGCCTTACATAAGCCTTATAAAGTCCGTTGTCTGCGGAGAACTGTCTGCCGCCTCTGTTTATTTGCGTGACAACGCCTACAAGCTGGTCGTGGCGCACGTTTTTCTCCACTCTCCATTGATTATCGCCGCACATATTGTATGTGCCGTCGCGGTTTACTTTGACTATGCGGTGGAGTACAAACTGTCCGTCGTCCCGTATATAGAGGGGAAGGTCGTATTTTTTAAGAGCCTGCTTGCAGCTTACTATAACTACTCTGTCCCCGTCGTTATGTATGGTAGGGAGCATACTCGTTCCCTTGGGATTGAAGTTGACAGAGCCGCCGCTTTCAAGCATTTCCGCCATTACGGGATAAATTTCATTGAGCCTTACCTGCTTAGTCTGCAATCAAATCAGCCTTTCTTAACGAGCCAATGTACTCCTTGACGTCGCTTTTTGCCGTTTCCTCGTCTATATCGTATTCGGCAAGTATCTTTTTGACTAGCTCTGCTTCGGTAGTGTCCTCCTCAAGGCTTTTCCATATAAATGCGCCTACATCGTTAAGCGTAATAACTCCGCTGAAATCCATAGCGCCTTCGCCTATGGGCACTACTATATTGCTGCCTGCTACCTCTCTTAATAAATAACCGTCTTTTATTTTCATATTTATTCCTCCACCCTTATTCCGTTATAGCTTACTTCAACTGCCTCGTCGGATATATTGCAGCCAAGTCTGTACAGCTTAACGCTGCTAAGCACTCTGTCCAGCATATCCAGAAGCATTATCATCTTATCCTTTTCAACAGGCCGTATGGTCTGCTGCATTACAAGGGGTATAGCCTCCCTTGGCTCTATTTCCTTTACCCAGTTTTCTTCAGAACGCTCAAGGAAAACTATTGCTCCAAGAGGCACTTTTATATTCAGATTTTTGTCGGTCTTGCCGCTCCAGGGCGTGCCGTATACCCACAGCCTGTCGTCTACAAGCCTTATGGCAGGCTTGTCGTCATTTATTATACGGGCGTTGTCCTCGCCAAAGTGCTTCTGCCAAAGTCCCGTGTGAGTAGACTTGCCTGTGCCGGGGTCGGCAGAGAACAAATAGGCATAGCCGTCCTTTACAACTCCGCTGCTGTGGAGCATAAAGCCGTTGAAATGGAGAAGAGCTTCATAAAACGCCGCCCCCGTATATACATACTCTATATCGTCTATTGTAAGATGAGGGCTTTCCTTATGCCATTCCTCCAGAGTTTCGTCGGGAATGTCTATTGTAATATTTGGCTTTTCAAAGTCCGTCTCATAAAAGGCGGCCTGCTTAAGCATAGTATCGTATTTGTATTTAATAAGCAGATTCAGATCCGCTACCTTTAGCTTGTGCATAAATAGCTCCTTATTTACCGTTCTCATACAACAGTATATCACAGCCGTACCGAACTAACAAGTTTATTTTTTATACCTATCCATAAGGCGGAACAATTCCTCGGCTATGGAAAGTCTGTTAAAGGGTATCGTAAAATAAAATCCGTCGGCAAAGGAATATACCTTGTCCATGACCTCCTCGGATATTTCAATACCCGTTTTCTGAGCCTCTTCTCTTGTCATTTCAGGAGAAAACCTTTCAATGACCCTGTCGGGCACATTTATTCCCGTAAGCTCGTTTTTTATGAAAAGGGCGTTGGTATAGCTTACAAGAGGCATTATGCCCACAAGCATTTTAGCCTTAAGCCTAGGCTTTATTCTTCTCAGCACATCTATATCCCCGTCGTCGTATACAGGCTGAGTAAGAAAGAATTCTGCTCCTGCCTTTTCCTTAAGCTCTATTCTTTTTATCTCCGTTTCCATATTGCGCCTTGCATAGTTTACAGCGCCGCCGTAGGCAACTCTGTCCCCTGAAAATACGGAGGAATTCATATCCTCTATGTATTCCATCAGCTTTACGGAATCAAAATTGAATACGCCCTTTATATTGTCCCTGCTTGTACTGGGAACAGGGTCTCCCGTTATTACAAGGAAATTCCTCACATCGTTTATATACGCTCCCAAAAGCTGAGAGCTTATGCCTATGGCGTTTTTGTCCCTGCAGCATATATGGGGCATTACGTTCAAGCCCGTTTCCCTTGCTACCTTTATGCTCATAAGCACCGAATCGGCTCTTGTTCTGCCGCTGGGAGAATCCGCAAACGTTATAACGTCTACATTGTGCTTTCTCAGATAATTGGCGGTTTCCATGAGCTTACTGCAATCTCCGTCCTTTGGCGGGTCAAGCTCTACGGCAATTATTTTTTCTCCCTCCTTTTTATTTGCAAAAAAGGCGTTGGAGCTGCCTCCGTTATCTGAAAGGCAGGATTTTTCCTTTTGGATAGGTCTGTGAGGCTGAAATTTCCTGTCAAAATTTATGGTCCTTGCCATTGCTCCCGTGTAGTCGGGAGACGTGCCACAGCAGCCGCCTATAATATCCGCATAGTCAGATATTTCAGCCATTTTCTCGCAATAATAATTAATATTGTCCAGAAACACCATTCTGTCCTGTATTACAGAGGGATAGCTTGCGTTAGGCAGGGCGGTTATGAATTTATCCGTTTTAATATATAAATTCCTTAAAACATTCAGCAGATGAGACGGTCCTATGCCGCAGTTGAAGCCCATAGCGTCTATTTCCGCCATGGCGTCGGCTCTTTCCATAAGCCGAGCTGCGCTTATGCCCTCATTGGTATATCCGTGCTGATTTATGCAAAACTGCGTGATTATAAAAATATAGGGATTTCTTTTCTTTATATACCTTATCGCTTCTTCTATGGGACTTATATCGGGAAATGTTTCAAAGACTATTATTTCAGCGCCCTTGTCTATGAAAACGTCGGCTATGGTATATATATCCTCGCTGCATTCAGGACCTATATCGCACGCCACAAATACGTTCTCCCCCGCAGCCTCCTTGGCTATATCAAAGGCGGCGGAAATATTTTCCTTAAGCTCCGCCTCAGTGCAGTTAAGGCTCTTTCTGCAGGATTCAAATGTATTTGTCCTTATAAGCTCCGCGCCCTTTTCTATATAGTCTCTGTGTACTCTCAGCACAGCTTCTCTGTTTTCGGTATTTGCCTTTTCGGGCATAATGCCTGTGTTCAGCGACGCGAAATATGTGCCGAAAGCTCCGTCGCAAAGAAGCTTTCTGTTTTTTATATAATCTCTTATGTTCATTTTACTTACCGTCAATACATCTGGGCGCTTATGCCGTGTACATATCCGTTGACAATATAGAATCTAAGGCTGTATCCCGCATTGAGAGCGGAAATATCCGTACCCTTGGAGCTTACTATCCTTTCTGTGCTTCCGTCGTCTGTTGAGCGCTGAAAATAAAGGTCTATGGTATAGTTGCTGTCGTCGTTTACATTGGTCTTATATTCCTCGTTTTCCTCGTCTATTTCATAAGCCTTTATAACCTCGTCAGCCGTTGAGCAGTCCTTGTCCGTATCGGTTATATATATGCCCGTTGTCACTACGCCCTTTACTGTGGCAAGAGGTACTCTTGAGCCGTCGTAGCTATAGTAATTTACAACATTGTGCTCGGAAAGCCTGCCGCTGTCGTCTGTTGTTCTGACAACGCCGGTCTTCATTGTGATTCCTTGAAATGCTTCTATGGCGCTGTCGCCTTTTGGCTCTACGGAATCGGGAGCTACTCCCAGAGCCGCTACGGTCTCTGACAAATAGTTTTCGTCATCAAGAGTATACAGGGTAAAGTCGTTTGTGGAATATGTTCCCGGCGCTAAAGCGTTCAATACCCTTGCGCTCTCCTCCTCCGCCGTTTCGGAAGCGGTATTCTGCTCCTCGGTTTTGCCGCAGCCCGAAGCCGCAAAAGCAATAAAAAGAGAAGCCATTAGTATACAAAGTAATTTTTTCATAGTTGTCCTCCGTTATTTATATATATTTTTCAAAATTTCTATTTCTTTCCTATAACCCTCGGCGTCATTGGGAGTTTCCAGATAAAAGGGCAGCTCCCTTAAATATCTGTTGTTTATAATACGCTCAAAGGCTTCAATGCCTATAAAGCCCTCGCCTATTTTTTCGTGCCTGTCCTTATGTGAGCCAAAGGGATTCTTGCTGTCGTTTATGTGTACTGCCTTAAGTCTTTCCAGTCCTATAATGCTGTCAAACTCCCTCAGAACATTGTCAAGGTCGTTTACAATATCGTATTCTCCGTCATATACATGGCAAGTATCCATACATACTCCTATTTTATCAGATAATTCCACCTTGTCAATAATTCTTCGCAATTCGTAAAAATTTCTGCCTATTTCCGTACCCTTTCCCGCCATTGTTTCAAGGAGAATTACGGTTTTCTGCTTGGGAGTTATAACTCTGTTGAGAATATCCGCTATAAGCTCTATGCCTTTGTCTGCTCCCTGTCCCACATGACTGCCGGGATGAAAGTTATACATAGCGCCCCTTACAAGCTCCAGTCTTGATATATCCTCGCTGAACGCTCGCAAAGCGAACTCCCTTTTCTCTTCCTCCGCCGACGCGCAGTTAAGCGTATAGGGAGCATGGGCAAGTATTACGTCTATGCCGTTGTTTTGGGCAAAGGAATTGTATTTTTCTATATCCTCGGTATCGAGAGGCTTTGCCGCCCCTCCTCTTGGGTTGCGTGTAAAAAACTGAAATGTGTTTCCTCCAAGGGATATTATTTCCTTGCCCATGTGAACATATCCCTTTACCGAGGATAAATGACAGCCTATTTTAAGCATTGTTTTTCTCCTTACTGTGACTTTGTTGAATTTTATCTCAATGTATGAGCCAAAGCGTCTACTTGGTCCCAGCTTACCGTATAGCCTGCGCCCTTTTTGCAGAATACGGAGCAGGAGGTATTTTCCTTGTCTGCGCCCTTGTCATAACCTATTTCCTCTATTACGCTGTCTGCTACGGAGCATTCCTCATAGCCGTTGGGCATAAGCGTCATAGCGCCTGTTCCTCTTGTATAGCTCATAAGCTCCTGGGGGTATTCTCCGAACTCCGCCACAGGACCTCTGCCCTTTATAAGGCATACTCCTCCTCTGTTTTCAGGCGGTTCAAAGCTGCCCCTCATTTTCTGTATATCCGTCATTATACGCCCTGCGTATTCCTCGCCTGCATATATTTCAAAGGAATAGAAGGGCTCAAGAAGTATATTCTCCGCCTTTTCAAGTCCCTGTCTTATACCTCTGTATACCGCCTCTCTGAAATCGCCGCCCTCGGTATGCTTGATATGGGCTCGTCCCCTTTTGAGTATATACTTTATATCCGTAAGGGGAGAGCCTGTAAGTATGCCCTTATGCTCTCTTTCAAAAATATGCGTCTTTATAAGAGACTGATAGTTGGCGGCAAGCATATCCGTATGGCATTGGCTTTCGTATTCTATACCGCTGTTGCGCGGAAGAGGCGCAAGCTCCAGACAGACCTCTGCATAATGCCGCAGGGGTTCGTAATGCCCTATGCCGAGTACGGGAGCTTTAATAGTTTCTCTGTACTGTACTCTTGGCTTTCCGAAGGCAAGCTCTATGGAAAATCTTTCCTTTATAACAGCCTCCAGTATCTCCGGCTGTATAGCGCCCATTATACGCACCACTATTTCGTCGGTGCTCCTTCTGTACTCCGCTTTAAGGCAGGGCTCTTCCTCCTCCAGTATTTTAAGGCACTCCATACACCTTACGCTGTCCGTATTATCAAGTATATTTACCCCTGCTTCAAGAGCTGCCGTAAGTGAATATTCCCTTTTGTCCGTCACCCCTTCGGAAGAAAATATATCGCCGCACTTAATATTTCTTACCCCTGTTATAACGACTATCTGCCCTGCGTCGGCTTTGTCGGAAGACGTATAGCCTGCGCCGTTGTACAGCCTTATTTCATTTATCTTTTCTCCTGCAGCTTCTCCCTTTACCAAAACGCTGCCTTCAAGCACCTTTATATAGGTATGCCTTTCTCCCTTCGGAGAATGTCTTATCTTGAACGCCTCGCCTTTAAACCTTGCCGAGGTGTCGTATTCCGTAAATGTAAGGGCGTCGAATACAAAAAAGAATTCCTCTATACCCTTGGACGCCAGAGCAGAGCCGGACATAATGACAGAGCCTTTGCCATCCTTTATAATTTCCCCTGCGTATTTCACAATATCCTCACGGGTATAGCCCTCAAAATACATTTCCATAAAGCTCTCGCTTCTCTCTGCGGTAAATTCCGCAAGAGCGCCGTCCTCCAAGGAGGTGATATACACCGCGTCCTCGGTAAGCCTGTCATGTATGTCCTTCACGGCTTTTTCTGTATCCGCAAGAGGGGAATCCGTCTTGTTTATAAAAAAGAAAACGGGAATTCCCCGCTTTTGCAAAAGACGGTAAAGCGTTACGGTATGCGCCTGCACTCCGTCTATACCGCTTATTATCATAACGGCATAGTCCAGAACGCACAAGGCTCTTTCGGCTTCGGGAGAAAAATCCGTATGCCCCGGCGTATCCATAAGATAATAGGTATTGCCATTGTATTCAAACACGCCGTTTTCGGCAAATACGGTAATGCCTCTCTCCTGCTCTATTGAATTGTTGTCCATAAATGAGCTTTTTCGGTCTACCCTGCCCATAGTCCTTATTATGCCCGAATTGTAAAGCAGATTTTCACAGAATGTTGTCTTTCCCGCATCTACATGGGCAAGTATGCCTATAACCTTGTTCATAGCATTTCTCCTTACTGTTACAGTATAGCACAAACCTTGATTTGTTTCAAACAATAAGGAAAAGGACGTATTATATACATATTCAGCCTTTGCCCCTTTGGACATTGAGAAGCTCTCTGTACATTTCCTCCGCCCTTTTTCCCGTCAAGGGGTTTATTACATAGGGAGCTATCTGACAAAGAGGCTTTAATACAAACTCGCGGTTTGCCATATCCCTATGGGGAATCGTAAGGCTTTCCGTATTTATTATGCTGTCCCCGTACAAAAGTATATCCATATCCAAAGTGCGCGGTCCCCAATGAATTTCCCTTTTCCTTTCGGCAAGAGCCTCTATGCTGTGGAGCTTATCCAAAAGCTCAGTTGGAGTATAGATTGTATCAGCCTCTGCTACGCTGTTTATAAACGTATCCTGGTCTGTATAGCCGTAGGGCTCTGTTTCTATATAGTCGGCAGTTTTTATGAGCTTTATATTCCCGCCTGAGGAAAGCTCCTTTACCGCCATATCCAGATACGCCTTTTTATCTCCCATATTAGAGCCAAGCCCTATATATACCCTGCTCCATTTTCTCGTAACCTCTGCCGCTACCGTCTTAAAGGGCAGAGCTATGGGAGCAGAGGGCTTATCCACTCTCAGCCTGACCTTATTTATATTGTATTTTTTAAGAAGCTCACAGGCAAGGCGTGATGCCAGGGTTTCTATAAGGCTGAAAACGTTGTTCTGCGTAAAGTCCGTTATAAATCTTGCCACATCGGCATAATTCACGGCATTTTCTATGCTGTCCTCTTTAGCCGCCCTTTCAAAATCACAGTAAAGCTCGCAGGAAATTATGAAATTCTGCCCAAGCCTGTTTTCCTCAGACAGTACGCCGTGCCTGCCAAAGCAGCTCAGACCCTCTATTATTATCTTATCCATACTACCACCTTCCAAGTATTTTTTCCGCCATAAGCACGGCTCTTTTATTCTCACGCACATTATGTACCCTTATAAACTCTGCGCCCTTTAATACGGCTATAACGCTTGTTGCCAGCGTACCCGAAAGCCTTTGGGATACGGGAAGGTCAAGGGTAATTCCTATTACGGACTTGCCCGAAGCTCCCAGAAGTATGGGACAGTCCAATACCTTAAGCTCATCCAGTCTTCTCATGACCTCCAGATTCTGCTCGTAGGTCTTGCCGAAGCCAACTCCCGGGTCTATTATTATTTTGTCCCTGTCAAGTCCTGCGCTTACTGCCCTGTCTATGCTCTGACGCAGCTCCCATATAACATCGGCAATAAAATCGCCGTATATAGGCTCCTTTCTGTTGTGCATAAGGCAGCAGGGTGTATTGTACTCTGCTGCAAGCTCAGCCATTTTATTGTCGCTAAAGCCCCATATATCGTTGAGCATATCAGCTCCCGAATTGAGAGCCTCCCTTGCTACAGCCGCCTTATATGTGTCCACAGAAAGGGGAATATCGAATTCCGAGCTTATTTTTTCTATTACAGGAACTATCCTTTCCATCTCCTCCTCGGCGCTTACGGGAGTATATCCGGGGCGTGTGGATTCTCCGCCTATGTCTATAATGTCCGCCCCGTCCTTTATCATTTCCTCCGTATGCTTAAGGGCGCTGTCTAAGGCATTGTATTTTCCTCCGTCGCAAAAGCTGTCGGGAGTAATGTTGAGTATACCCATTATATATGTTCTGCCGCCGAATTCTCTGTTTCCTATTTTCATAATGCTACCTCATATCAATAAAGCACAAATTTATTCTTGTTTTCTTCCTTCCACCGACAGTCATTGCGTGCCTTACAGTACATACAAAGGCGGGAGGTCTTGTCTCCAAGGCTCAGAATATCGCTTAAGCTCTCGGCGCTGCCGCTTTTTTCTCTGTGACCGAGTATTGCGTCGGCTACCTTTTCTATGGCAGCCTCGTCATATCCGCACTCTGTCATTATTTCCCTTGCCATACGCGCGCTGCTTATATTATGCTCCTCTTCCCTTTCGGCTCTGCCTATGTCGTGGAGAAGAGCCGCCGCATATATAATGTCCTTGTCAATGTCAAGACCCTTTTCAAGAGATATGATATAAGCGATTCTTGCTACGTCAAGGCTGTGTTCTATACCATGACGGCAATATCTTCTGTCTGCCTCGGCTTCCTCAATATTTTTCATTGCCCTTTGAAATTTTTTGCTGTTCAGAATACTGCCGTACATACCGTCACCTCTGAAATATCTATATACGTCCTTCATTATTGTAAACGTGCCGAAAATAACCGTCATTTCATAATCAAGCGCCTTGTTCAGAGCGTCCTTAACGCTTTTGGCGCTTTCGCAGTCTGTATATTTGCTGTACTCTGCTCTGAGCGCTTCTGCATCCAAGGCTCTGGGACTGTCGGGAGTGACGGTATATACCTTATCTGCCAAATGCCCTGTAATCTCGGCTATTTTCTTGTAGTCCTTGTCCGCCAGCACTCCCGTTACAAAGGCAAGGCTTCTGCCCTCTCTGTAAAGAGCGATATTTTCAGCAAGAGATTTTGCTCCGTGGGGGTTATGAGCGCCGTCGGCAAACACAAGGGGCTTGTCTGCAAGCCTTTCAAAGCGGAAATGCCACACCATTTTTTCAAATGGAGCTTCTGTATTAAGAACATAGCCCATGGTATTGAGCTTTTCAAGTACCTCAATGGCAAGAGCGGCGTTTTCCGCTTGATTTTTGCCTAAAAGGGGTATTTCTATATTTTTATGCCCCTTGTAGTCGAATATAGTCCTGTCGGGCTTATATACTATGTTTTCTGGCGCATGAGCGTATGTTATACCGCCCTTTTTATCGAGTATTTCTCTTACACTGTCCTCTTGAGGAGAAGATACCGCCGTGCCTGTAATTATTCCTGCCTTTTCCCCGGCGATTTTCTCTATGGTATCTCCCAGAAAGCCTCTGTGGTCAAGGGCAATAGGCGTTATTACGGCAAGTATTTTGTCAACAGTGTTCGTAGCGTCAAGTCGCCCGCCCATACCCGTTTCTATAACTGTAATATCACAGTTTTGCTTATCTAGCCAATAAAAGGCTGCGGCTGTTTCTGTTTCAAAGGCAGTAGGCTTAGTACCGGATATTTCCGCGGCTTTTTTTACCTCTGTAATCCCTGCGGCAAAGTCCTCCCTGCTTATGGGTATGCCGTTTACTGTAAGAGCTTCTCTTTTGTCAACTATTGCAGGAGAGAAATATCTGCCTGTTTTATAGCCGTTTGAAATAAGTCCCGCCTCTATAAAAGCTCCTGTCGAACCCTTGCCGTTAGTACCGGCTATATGTATTGCATTCAGCCTTTTGTGAGGACTGCCCATGGCAGACAGAAGCCTTTCCATTGTTTCAAGTCCCGGCTTTATACCAAGGCTGCCTGCTTTGTCTATATATTCAAGCGCTTCACTATATTTCACTAAAATCACTTCCCTGTTAAGTATAGCTTATTTTTTCGGGTTATACAATACAAAATTGTCTTTTGGCGAAATATGTGGTATATTATAAATATAAAAGGGGTGATATTATGAAAACGCTTATATTGAACGGCTCTCCGAGAAAAAACGGCAATACCGCTTATATTATAGGACTTGTCAAAAACGAGAATACCGATATTGTAAACGTATATGATATGGTATTCCGACCCTGTATAAACTGCGGCAGCTGTAAAAACGGCAGCTGTATATTCAGCGACGACGCGTCACGGCTTATAGAGCGCATTGACGATTACGACTGCATAATAGCGGCAACGCCCTTATACTATAATCAGCCTACCGGTCCTCTTATGTCGCTTATGTCAAGAAATCAGATAATATTCAATAAGAGCATGAGCATTAAGCCAAAAAAAGGCGGCATAATAGTAACGGGAGGCGGAGAGACCGTAATATCCCCTGCCGATGCGGAAAAGACATTGAGAATAATGCTGAAAAGCTGGAATACAAGTGTAATAGCCTATGTCAGAAGCCTTGAAACAGGCAGGCTTCCCGCTTGGGAGGACGAAAAGGCAATAGCCGACGCCGCAAAAATGAAAGAGCTGCTTATGCTTATTTAAGCGGTTCAGCGTGTCGATAAAATCGACACGCTTGAAAGAAATGCTTTTTGGCATTTCTTTCAGTTAGCTAAGGAAGGAACCAGCCGTGTTTACTGATATTTTGACAAGTGTGCAAAATATCAGTAAAGTTCCTGTCCTCAGGCGGGCAAAGCTCGCCTTGCGGATTAAAGTCTGCGACGCTTTTTTTCAAACTGTTCTTTACTTGAAATTCACATTTTCTATCAAAATATTGTTTTTTCGACAGTCTGAGGGTTGCTTACTTAAGCAGTTCTAAGCGTGTCGAGAATATCAATGATTTTTTATGAAATTTTCTCAATTTCGGCAACTTTTTTCTTGACATTAGCCCTTCCTTGTGATACTATGATAAAGACGCGTATCGTCTTTTTTTTGTATGCGGAAAATTTAAATCGATTATTTAAAAGCGAAGAGAGGTGAAGGTCTTGAGAACAAGAATCACATTGGCTTGTACCGAGTGTAAGCAGAGGAACTACGACACAATGAAGGACAAGAAAGTCCATCCGGACAGAATGGAGACCAAGAAGTATTGTAGATTCTGCAAAACTCATACATTACACAGAGAAACTAAGTAAGAGCCTCATGAAAGGGGAAGGCGTATGGCAAATAAGAAATTTGATTTCAACAGCTGGCTTAAGGTTCATATTGCCGAGTTCAAGAGAATTATATGGCCAAGCAGAGATGAAATAGCTAAAGAGACTGTTTCTGTTATCTTAATTTCACTGGTATTTGGTGCTATCATATTTGGCTTTGACCAAATCGTTTCATTGGCATACAATGCGTTGGCATCATTATTGGCATAATGAAATGAGGTAATATAAATGTCTACTGAAACTAATAACGAGCTTAAATGGTATGTAATACACACCTATTCAGGCTATGAAAACAAAGTAAAAACCAATATTGAGAAGCTGGTCGAAAACAGCAATATGGGCGACCTCATACCCGAGGTGTCCGTACCTGTTGAAGAGGTCACAGAAATCAAGAATGGTAAGAAGAAGGTAGTGCAGAGGAAGCTGTTCCCCGGCTACGTTCTTGTAAAAATGATAATGAATGACGATACATGGTACGTTGTAAGAAACACAAGAGGTGTTACTAGCTTCGTAGGTCCAGGTTCAAAACCCGTTGCTCTTACAGAGAGCGAGGTATTGGCAATGGGACTTGAAAGCGTCGATATTGCCGACATAGACTTAAAGCCGGGCGACAGCGTTACTGTTACGACAGGCGCATTTGCCGACAGCGTCGGCACAGTTAAAGAGGTCAACGTCAACAAGAAGACCGTTACGGTCGCGATCTCTATGTTTGGTCGAGAGACCCCTATGGAGTTGGACTTTACACAGGTCCAGCTGTTAGACTGATTTATTGAGAGCTAAGCTCTCAGTGGGAGGGAAAAACCCTAGATCCCGCTAATTACCACATTATAGGAGGTGCCTTTAAATGGCTAAAAAAGTTGAAGGTTTTATTAAGTTACAGATTGCTGCCGGTAAGGCTACACCGGCGCCCCCTGTTGGTCCTGCATTAGGTCAGCATGGTGTAAACATTATGGGCTTCTGCAAGGAGTTCAACGAAAGAACCGCAAAGGACGCAGGTCTTATTATACCTGTTGTCATAACGGTATATCAGGATAAGAGCTTTACATTTATTACAAAAACTCCCCCTGCAGCCGTTCTTTTAAAGAAGGCGTGCAAGATAGAGTCAGGTTCAGGTGTTCCCAACAAGACTAAGGTTGCTAAGATTTCCAGAGCCGAGGTTCAGAAAATAGCTGAGATGAAAATGCCCGACTTAACGGCGGCTACTATGGACGCAGCTATCAGTATGATCGCAGGTACTGCAAGAAGTATGGGTATCGTTGTTGAGGACTAATTGTTGAATAAAGTGGGAGGGAATACTCCCGATATTACCACATAAGGAGGAACTATTGTGAAAAGAGGAAAGAAATATCTCGAAAAATCAAAGCTCATAAACAGAGCAAATTTATACGACGTAGCTGAGGCGTGCGCTCTTATTCCGCAGGTAAGCACAGCTAAGTTTGACGAAACCGTAGAGGCTCATATCCGTTTAGGCGTAGACAGCCGTCACGCCGACCAGCAGGTAAGAGGAGCTGTTGTACTCCCTCACGGTACAGGTAAGACTGTAAGAGTTCTTGTATTTGCCAAGGGTGCTAAGGCTGACGAGGCTGAGGCGGCAGGTGCAGACTTCGTAGGCGCAGAGGATATGGTAGCTAAAATCCAGGGCGAAAACTGGTTTGATTTTGACGTAGTTGTAGCTACACCCGATATGATGGGTCTTGTAGGTCGTTTGGGTAGAGTGCTTGGTCCTAAAGGCCTTATGCCTAACCCAAAGGCAGGCACAGTTACTATGGACGTAGCTAAGGCTATCGAGGAGATTAAAGCCGGTAAAATCGAGTATCGTCTTGATAAAACCAACATCATTCACGTACCTGTAGGCAAGGTATCATTTGGTCCTGAAAAGCTCAAGGACAATTTCACAACCCTTATGAGCGCTATTATCAAGGCAAGACCTGCAGCTGCAAAGGGTACTTATCTCAGAAGCGTAGTGCTTACTACAACTATGGGACCAAGTATCAAGGTAAATGCAGCCAGAATCGCTGAATAATCATATTTAAATTTTCACTATATAACGGGACTGCTTTGCAGTCCCGTTTTAGATTTTAAGAATAATATTTAAGTAAGCTGTCGCGTTATGACTTATGAAAAAGGTATGATGGGATGGCTTTTGCTGCAGGCAAAAGTGCTGAACATTGCACAGAAGAAGTATCGGAGTTGAATCGAAAGATTTATCCGACGATACAAAGTATCGCCTTTACCGAAAGTAAAAGTTCTGACAGTCCCGACCCTTCCACCGCCTAACGGCGGTCCCCCTCCCCTCCGACGCCCTGACGGGCTAGGGGAGGCTGGGGGGGGGAGGGTTGGCATTGCAGCGGAAGAAGTTATCCGCCAAGCCGTAAGGCTTGCTTTTGCTGAAAGCAAAAGTGCTGAATTTGCCGCAAGCAAAAGTGCTGAAACCTATTGTAAGGGAAGCTAGAGAGAAGAGAGCTATCTGCACTACCTCCCCCACCTCTAGCCTCCCCTAGCCCGTCAGGGCGTCGGAGGGGAGGGGGACCATGCGAAGCATGGTGGAAGGGTCGTTTTAAAATAAAACAATACCTTATTGCGCTAAAAAAATTCCACCGCACCAGCTCATTACAGCATAAAAAATCATATTAAAATAAGCCGAATAACTCGGCTTATTTTAACGGAAAATTACAATTTTTATTTTATTATCTTATTATAACGCCGCCCTTGCCGACATCCGTTCCATTGTTAAGGGATTCTATATCGGAAAGCACCCGGTCATATTCTCCCGTTGTAACTATATATCCGCAGTATTGGCACTTACCTGAGCTTGTCAGCTGCATGGGAGCGCCGCAGCGAGGACAGACTGCCTCTGTACTGCTGCCCTCTGTATTATCTGTGAGAACACCAAGTCTTCTTATAAACGTATAGAGGTATCTCATCTCATACTCAACCTTGGGGTCGCCCTTTATTACTTTACCCGTCTTTTCAATAACGATATAGTCGTGCATGTGAGCATTAATATAAACCGTAAGGTATTCATATTCCCTGTCCCTTGCATATCTGAACAGATAGGAGTCTGTTACCTTAAGATTTTCTATTTTGTTTATTAAGCCCTTATCGATATATTCCTGTATCTGGGCGGTATGCTGAGCATAAAGCTCCTCCTTCTCAAATATCCTGCATTTTTCAAAGCTTCTTTCGCTCCATGCTCTCTGAAGAGTGACGAATACCTTCTTTACATTATCCATAAATGCCTCGTATGAAAATCCCGGGTCATTTTTTTGTATTTCGGCAATGATTTCTTTAGTGTGATTCGGCACATATACATCGCCGCCCTGGCTTACGGACTTCATTTCCTTTATTTTTTTAACGGTAACTACTGTCGGTATCGTAATAAACAGCGCCAGGAAAAAAAGAAATTCCACTAAAACAAGGGGAGAGTTTATAGTTTTGCCGTTAGTTATGAATTCATCAGAGCCTCCATGCCGGCTGCTGCTGTGACTGCTGCTGTGGCTGCTGCTATGACTGCTGTAACTGTTATGATTTCCGAGATCCGCCGTTGACGTAACGGGCAGGGCTGCTACGGAAAATATAATTAAAAATAAGAATATTATTTTTTTAAACACAGCTGTTTCCTCCCCCGATAAGTCCAAAAAGGCTTTTATCTTATTATAACGCCGCCCTGACCTATGCCTGTTTCGTTGTGAAGGGCTTCTATATTTGAAAGTACCCAGTCATACTCCCCTGTGGTAACTATAAATCCGCAGTATTCGCACTTGCCTGCGCTTGTTATCTGAGTGGGCGCGCCACAGTGAGGACAAGCCACAACTGAGTTATTGCTCTTGGCAGGGTCTGTAAGAACGCCTATCTTTCTTATAAAGGTGTAGAGATACTTCATTTCATATTCCTTTGTGGAATCGCCCTTTATAACGCAGCCGCTCTTTTCATCTATAATATAGTCGGACATTCTGGACTGAATATATACCGTAAGATATTCGTACTCGCCGTCCTTTGTATACTTAAATAAATAGGACTGATTTACATTTATTCTGTCAAGTCTGTTTATCCAGCCTCTGTCCTTATAGCCCTGTATCTGAGCTGTATGCTGAGCGTAAAGCTCCTCCTTTTCAAAGGGTCTGCATTTTTCAAAATCCCTTGAGCTCCAGGCATTCTGAAGCGTAATGAATACCTCCTTAACCCAGCCTATAAACTTTTCGTAAGAGAAATCCGGGTCGTTTTTGTGTATTTCGGCAACTATTGCCTCTGTATAGTCGGGTACATATACATTGTAGCCCTGGCGTACCGGACCGGAAGTATTTCTTCCTGCTCCCGGAGTTTTGCCGAATTTCTGTGTGATAAATATTACGCAAAAGGCTATAATCATAAAACCTGCAACGGCACAGATTACATCTCCTGCATCTGCCGGTTCGGAGGGACTGTTGTATCTGCTGCCGGACCCTACTCTAAAGCCGCCGCCATAGCTGCCGCCCCAGTCGGAACCCCAGTCTGAGCTGCCGCCGCTCCAGCCGCCTACATCGCTGTCCGAGCTGTAATTATTGAAATCTCCCAAATCCGCTATTGAGCTGACTGAAAAAAGCGTAACGGAGCAAAGAAGAGCAATAATAAACAATATTTTCTTAGCCATAGGCTATTACCTCCTTATGGTCTGGGCTTGCCGCACTCGGAGCAAAATTTTCCTGTATTTTCTGCACCACATTCGCATACCCATTTATCCGGAGCAGGCTTTGGCTTGCCGCACTCTGAACAGAACTTGCCTGTGTTCTGAGCGCCACATTCACAGGTCCAGCCCCCTGCAGGTGCCTGGGCAGGAGCAGGGTTATTGCCGTTATTGCCCATAGCGAACATCTGCGCCGCATTAGCGCCGCCTGCATTCATAGCCATACCCATGCCTACAAATCCGCCCATAGCGCCGTTGGGATTTGAAGCGGCATTTTCCATAGCCGTTGCCTGGGCAGCGCCAAGCCTTGCGCCCATCATCTGAGTATTGGTATATACTCTGGACTCCTGGAACTGAGCTATCTTGTCTGCGCTTTCCTTATCTACGGTAATAGATGCGAAAGCAACGGAAACAACTGAAATACCTCTCAGCTTTGTCCAGTCGTCGGAAAGCTCTGTGTTAAGCTCCTGGGCTATTTCCTTTGTATAGAGAGGAAGCTGGTCGTAGGCTATGCCCTTAAGGGCAATTTTGCCAAGAGCAGGCTGGAGTGAGGACTGTACCTCTGCCTTAAGCTGCTCGTCTATGGCGGATTTCTTAAAGGAATCCTGTACATTTGCGCATACGTTTGTATAGAACATAACGGGGTCTGTTATTCTGTAAGAATAATTGCCGTAGCCCTGTATCTTTACAGTAAAACCAAACTCGCTGTCCCTGAAAGGCACATCTCCTATGCCTATTTTGTTATTCATTATTTCCTTTGAGTTTATGAAATACACTCTCTGGTCGTTCTGAGGCTGACCGCCGTATTCAAACCTCTTGCCTACCTGCTTGAAGCTGTCCTTAAGCCCCTGAAAGCCTGTGTCAAAGAGAGACGGCTCGCTGCCCGTATCATAGGTATAAGCTCCTGCCTCCGTTGTAAAATCAACTACCTTGCCGTTTTCCACAACAAGCATTACCTGACCCTCGTTTACGGCTATCCTGCTGCCGTTTGTTATAATATTGTCGCTGCCCTTTGTATTGGAGCTTCTTGAATCGGTTTTCTTTACGCCCTTTTGCATAAGAGTATCGCCGTCCATAGCGTCGCAGTATATATACTCCTTCCATTGGTCTGCCAGAACGCCGCCTGCAGCTCCGAAGCCTGCCTTAATAAGTCCCATAATAGTTTCCTCCTTTTTTATATTTTATCATTCTTACTTTGATTATAATGCAAAAAATTACTATATGCAATAAAAAATGACAAAAGTATGCGCCTCTGTATTATCCCTTTATTTTTACCTCTATTCCGCATACGATTTCCGCAACTCTGTCACAATATTCCCCAAGTCCTTTGTTTACACGGCACAGCTCCTCCATATATCTTACTGTATCCCCGCCGTATAGGATACCGTCGTCAAAAACATTGTCCGAAACAAATATTATATTGTCTGCTTCTATTTTTTTAAGACAGCCGAGAACATAGCCGCCGTCCTTTGGCTCCCTGCCGAACATCTCGTTGGCAAGAAGTGTCGGAACGCACTCCAATATAACGGTATCCTCAACACTTATACAATCTATGTCCCGATACTGCTCTATGGTTATGAAGCCTTTGCCTTCTCTCATTCTTCTGTGCCTTTCTATACGCCTTTTGCCCTCGCTGCCGTAGGGCGTCATACAGGCGACATAGTATACCTTATTTTTTTTAAGCCTTTGCGCAAGCTCTTCGGCATATTCCGATTTACCCGAGCCGCTGCCGCCTATTACAAGCGCTTTCATCTCTTATATCCTTCCATATTAAGCTCTTCAAATGTACTGTTGTTATACACAGCCATAGCCATATCCAAAAGAGGAAAAAGCATTATAGCTCCCGTACCCTCTCCCAAAGCCAAACTGCCCTCTATTACGCTCTCAAGCCCCAGCTTATCCAAAGCAGCGCCGCAGAGAGGCTCTTTGCCTCTGTGAGAGCCTATAACATAGTCCGTAATATCCTTCCGAACAAGCTGCGCCAGAACAAGGGCGGAAAGTCCCACAGCTCCGTCGGCTATAACGGGGATACCGTACTTCGCCGCGCCCAGATACGCCCCTGCCATAGCGCCTATGTCATAGCCGCCTACACAGCTCAGAATATCGTAAATTTCTCTTTTGGGTCTGTGTTTTTCCAGAGCCAAATCTATGACGCGAATCTTATTGCTGTACATTTCGTCGCTTAGTCCCGAGCCTCGTCCCGTTACCCTGCAAGGACTTTTGCCCAAAGCAGCGGCAGCACAGGCGGCAGCCGTAGTGGTATTGCCTATGCCCATTTCGCCTATTGCAAGTATATCATAGCTGTCCTTAAGCCTGCCTACTGTTTCTATGCCAAGCTCTAAAGCCTGCTTTGCCTGTTCCGATGTCATAGCTCTTTCATGCAGAAAGTTTTTAGTGCCCCTTGATATTTTATGCTCTATATGCGCCTTTGTATCCGCCTTTACTCCCACATCAACGGCTATACAGTCTGCGCCTACACATTTAGCCATAACACTGCTTGTGGCAGTTCCCTTGTATATATTGGCGCATACCATAGCGGTGACGTCGCTGCCTGTCTGAGCGACGCCCTCTTCTATTATACCGTTGTCGCTGCAGAATATAACGGCAGCCTTTCTGTCAAGAGAAAAGTCTGTTTTACCCTTTATCGCCCCTATTTTGCATATTATGTCCTCCAGCTTGCCCAGTCCGTCAATAGGCTTTGCAACCTTGTCCCATCTTTCACGGACTGCGTTGTATATATCTCTGTACATAAGCTACCTCACAAAGTCCTCCGCTATTTTTCTGTTTCCCCAAAGGTATATATGAGGGAAACCGCAGTACATATTTTCATAAATATGCCCGGTATACCAATTTCTGCCGCTTGCAGGCTTGACACAATGAAAATCCACGCCCCTGTTGTCGCTTGTATAATAGTGGAATTCATGCGCCTTTATTTTATCTCCCTTTTTAAGCAGAAAACCGTCCTTTTCGGCAATCATTGTAATATAGCCGAAGCTGCCGAGCCTGTCAGTCCTTTCGGCGCTGCCCTTTATTGCGCCTACCATAGGCGCGCCCTCTATATTTTCGTGGAGATACATAAAGCCGCCGCACTCTGCCATAGTCTTAAGTCCCTTGTTGAGCTTGTCCCTTATATCCGCAAGCATAGATACATTTGCGGAAAGCTCCTCCTTATAAAGCTCCGGATAGCCGCCGCTTAATATAAGCCTGTCGCAATAGGGCAGCTTTTTGTCCCTCAGAGGCGAAAAATATACTATATCACAGCCCATAGCCTTAAGCAAAGAAATGTTGTCACTGTAATTAAAGCAGAATGCCTCGTCCTTTGCTATTGCTATTGTGCTGTCCGATATTTTGTCAATATTTATTCTGTTGTATTTTAAAGGCTCTGCGCTGTCCGCCAGCTCTGTAAGTCCCTGTATGTCTATGTATTTTTCCGTATATTCCCCAAGTATACGGAGCTTTCTTTTGTAGGCTTCTATACTGTCGTCTGTCACAAGTCCGAGATGCCTGCTTTCCAGTACGGCATCCTTTATTTCGGGCAGAAAGCCGTAGGCTCTTACGCCCATGCTTTTGCAAATTTCACTTACGCTTTCATAGAGCATAGGCGAAAGTCTGTTGAATATAACGCCCTTTATGTTATTTTCGCCGTATTCCGTAAAGCCTTTTATAACAGCGCCTATGGAATTGCTCATACCCCTGCATTGTATTACAAGCACAACGGGAGTGTTCGTAATTTTAGATATATCGCTGCTGCTTGCTCTGTCGGTCATGGCTATTCCGTCATAGTGACCCATTACGCCCTCTATAATGTTAAGACCCTTTCTGTCCAGAAGAGTGCATATTTCGTCCCTGCTGCAAAAGAAGCTGTCCAGATTTCCGGACTTAATGCCTATTGCCTTTTCATGGAGCATACCGTCTATATAGTCCGGACCGCATTTATATGAACTTATAGCTATATTTCTTTTCTTAAGAGCCTCCAGTATACCGCATACCACAGAGGTCTTTCCGCAGCCGCTTGAAGTCCCTGCTATCATAAGCCTTGCCATAATTATCACCTGAGTTAAATATATCACATATATATGCAAAAATAAAGTTAATTTAATAATTTCGCGTGGCGGTTAGGCAAATAGGGAGGTGGTTTATGCTATAAAAGGAGGTCGCGTTGAGTTTTTGTTTAGGTAATAGATTCGACCCTATCGGCAGCCCAATGCAAAAGTATTTTAAATTCAACGAAGTGGTTGGGCTGCCACTTCCCCTTCTCTGAAGGGGAAGCTTAGGAGTACATCCTTCCCATTTCTTTAGTAGTAAAGTTAATTTTTCAACATTATTAAAGCCTTTAGGAAGTGTATGCCTAAGGCTCCCCTTACGAGAAGGGGAGCTGTCAGCCTCAGTTACAGATAAGTGTAACGAATGGCTTAGAGCAAGGCTGACTGAAGGGTCGATACTCACCTAAACAAATTTTTTCCATAAAATCAAACAAAGCTGTCGTATTATGGCCTTTTCTCATTAGTCATAACGCGACAGCCTAGCAGTATTATCTGCCGAATTCGCTTATATTAAATATAGCTGAATTTATCCACATCGAAAAGTCCCTTATCCCCCAGCTTGATATGGGGTATAACAAGCAGAGAAATGAATCCCAGTATCATAAGAGCCATATTGCTGCCCTTTGGGGATATTTCTTTTGCGCAGGAAACGATTTTGTCATGCTCGGCTACAACGGCTTCTGCGTCCTTATGGGACATAAGCCCGCCTATATCCAGCTCCATACAGGCGATTACCTTTTTATTCTGTACAACGGCAATGCCGCCCTTTTTGCCCAGAGCGTTTACGGCAGCCGCCATATTTTCACTGTCAGAGCCTATAACGCTTATATTATGGGAATCGTGACCTATGGTCTGTGCAATAGCTCCGTTTACTATATCAAGACCCTTTACAAAGCAAAGACCCTTGTTACCCGTTTTGCCATATCTCTCAATATTGGCGCAAAGGCTCAGTCCCTCGGCGCTCTCGCAGTATACGGCATTTGTCACAAGAGAGCTGCCAAGCTCTATAACAGGCTCTTTACTGTTAAATTCCTTATTGAAATCCTGGGCTGTAACCGGTGGTATATGGACAGTATCCGTTACGCCGCTTATGTCTGCTTTTGCCGCTTCAAAGAGAGCCTTTCCGTCCTTTGCAACGGGTATGCCGTCTTTAAGCACAAGGCTTATATCCGTGCAGTTTATATCCCTTGTCACCACAATATCCGCCTTAAAGCCTGGAGCGACAGCGCCTCTTCTGTACATAGCATAGAATACGCAGGGATTATAGCAGGCTATTGTATAGGCGTCAACAGGGTCTATTCCCAAGCCTATTGCCTTGTCTATACAATGGGAAATAGTACCCTCCTTAAGTATTTCGCTTAAATGCTTGTCGTCGGTACAAAAGGCAAAATGCCTTAAATTATGGGGATTGACCGCCTTTATAAGCTGCTCCAGATTTTTAGCGCCCGTACCCTCTCTTATAAATATATTCATACCCTTGCTTATTTTTTCAAGGGCGTTTTCCGCAGTATCGCACTCATGGTCATTATTGATTCCGCCGCATATATAGGCGTTAAGCCCTATACCCTCTATGGCAGGCGCATGACCGTCTATATATATGCTGCTTTCCAGCTTTTTAAGAACGTCCTCGTCGCAGTATACCACTCCAGGATAATTCATCATTTCGCCCAGACCCTTAAGCTGATACCTTTCCATAAGCTCCTTTGTCTTATTTCCGTCTATGACCGCTCCCGAATGGTCAAAGGGCGTAGCAGGAACACATGAGGGAAGCATATAATAAATGTCGAGAGGCACAGCTTTTCCGCTCTCAATCATATATTTAAGTCCTGCCTCGCCGCATACATTAACTATTTCATGAGGGTCGGCAATAACAGAGGTCACGCCCTTTGGCAGTACGGCTCTTGCATACTCGGCAGGGCTTACCATAGCCGACTCAATGTGAACATGACTGTCTACAAGCCCGGGAGCAATATACGCTCCCTCCACATCTGTTTCTTCAACGCCCTCATAGTCGCCTATGCCTATTATAACGCCGTCCTTTATTCCTACATTTCCCTCAATAATGCCATGACCAAGCACATCTATTATTTTTCCGTTTTTTAGTACAATATCTGCCTTTTCTCTGCCATAAGCGGCATTTATAATGTCTTTAAGCATAGCTTTACCCCACTATATCGTTTTCCTCGTTAATGTCCTTGCTCAGAACATACATAAAGTACAGGCTTTTAGCCGCCTTTTCTCTCGTTACCTCTGTCTTTGGCTGAAGGGTATAGCCGTTTATCATTTTTCCTCTCTTTATACCCTCTTCGCTTCTTATAAGTCCCAGCTTGTAGGCATCCTCCACCTGAGAATAGAGATTTTCGTCTATTTCGGACTTATCCGTAATTGCGCCAAAGCCTACAAGGGGATAATACTGCGCCTCCTCGCCTACAAGATTTGAATCGTAGTTAGGGTCGTCGGGAGTAATATTGCTGCCGTTGTAATCTGTCATATACTTAGGCTTTTCATTGAATTTTGCATTGTAGGCTTCAAGATTGATAACTGCCATTACCTCTCTTGTAAGGGGAGCATCGTCATAGTCCTTAAGCTCAATACCATAGAGCTTTTCAACAGCATCGGCATATTCGTATGCGCTTATTGTATCCTTTGGTCTGAAATTACCCTCCTCGTCGGCAGTCATTACGCCCAGCTGTACCATTTTTTCTATCTGATTTCTGTAATATGCGTTTTCGCCCTTTACGTCCTTGCACATTTCGGGGAATACCTTTTCTGCGTCGCCCTCTGCCACGCCCTCAAGCATAGCCGCCTTCATAGGCTCAAGCTCCGCATACCTATCGGCAAGCTCCGCCACATCCTCAGCTACTATAAGAGCGTACTGCTTTGCAATAGCCTCCTTTAAATGAGTGCCGTCTATTTTGTTCTGGGGGTGACCGTTTGCATAGCTGCCCGAATTGGTCTTTCCTGGAGTTTCGCCTGCCTCAAGGCTCAGCACAATAGCCTCCGCCTCATTAGTACCTATTGAATTAAGGTATTCTACGCTTTCTTTATTAAGGTCGGCAAGGGGAACGTCAGTTTCATTTGCAACGGCTCTCATAACCTTGGGGAATTCCCTGTCCTCTGTGGTAAAGCTGTCCTTATAAATTTCCTGTCCCTCCTTAACTCTTGTCATAGGAGTTACAAGCACGGGTATCATACCCCTTGCCTTAATTGCAGGGATATAGTACCTTTCAAGATATGTCTTATACATTTCCTCCGTAGAGCCTACGCCGAAGCGAGCCGTAGGGTCTGAATCAGAGCCTGTTTTTTCATCGTTATGACCGCTCTGCACCAGTACAAAATCTCCCTTTGCGCCTGTCATAAGCACATCGTTAAGTCTGCCCTCCTGATACATGCTCTTAAGTGAGCGACCACCCATGGAATAATTTATAACATTGATTTTGTCACTGTCAAAAAGTCTGTCAAACACCTGACCCCAGCCGCACATTGGAGCTTCCTCAAAGGTATAGGATTTCAGCGTTGAATCGCCTAAAAGATATACCGTAGGCTTGTCGGCTGTTTTATCCTCAACGGGAGTTATTTTTATGCTCTTTAACACAACAGGCACGCCGCAGCTCTTAGGCTCTATTTCCACGTCTATATAGCCTGTACCGTCGGCATAGTCAAAGCTCCATACATTGTCATTCCACGCCGCCTTGTGCTGATTTGCCACCAGCTTGGCTGCATCCCAGTAGGCAGTAGCCATTCTTGCAGGCTGCATGGCGTTTACGCTGACAATGGCGTTCTCGTCGCCCTTGTCCACAGCTACCTCTATATGATAGCCGCCTTTAGGCACCTTTACTCTGAATATCATACCGCCGAAGTTATGAGTTGTGGACTTGTCGGCAGTTATTTCCTTGCCGTCCTGGTCGTAGCATTTGAATATTTCAGGGTCATTTTCCGTAACGGAGAAACCCTCCTCGCCTACCTGTATCTTGTCGGAATCTACATCCCTTTCAGGCATTGAGCTTGACTTATCCACAAAGCCATAGCCAACACCGTCACTGTATTTTCTCACAAAATAAAGATTTTTGGCATCTCTTTCGTATTCCTTTGTAAAATTAAAGCTATAACTCTTTTCCATTACATCGCACCTTACAACGGAAATCGACATAGCTGTCATAACCGCTGTCATTATAACCGCCGTGACCTTTCGTAATTTCATATAATTACCTCCTCACATATATGTATATTAATAGGCGTTTGCGAAACGCCATAAGCCGCATAAATACGGCATTTTTTACTACAAAAAAACAAATAACTCCTCACAGG
>CANRBC010000007.1 GCA_947628755.1 uncultured Clostridia bacterium
AAACTGAAATTTGGCGTATAGTTATATGGTGATTATGCTGAAAGTGGCTTATTTACTGGGGTTGCGAGGGGTGTTTGAGAGCTTGGGCGGGCTTGCTCAAGGAAATCTTATTATACCTCTTTGGAAAGGCGTCCCGACATGGAGCAGAGGACGCGGAGCTTTTCGTTTTAATTTAATTGAAAATAACAGTATTGAAATCGTATTGAAATTTTGTACAGTAATAGTACTGTTATACTTCAAAAAATTGAAACCACAAGAATTCTAAAGGTAGGATATTTTTAAAACCTATGGAGTTCTTTCGGTAGGAAATTATTGAAACGAAAGATGCGTGTTGCAGTTCCTCTGTTATGACCTCTTACCTCTCCACCACCTTCGGTGGTCCCCCTCCCCTTGCAGGGGAGGCAAGAGAAAGAAGCTGCGGCTGTCCCTCCCCTGCAAGGGGAGGTTATAGGCGAGGTTGGAGTATAAGGCGTTGCCTTATAGGGACGGCTAAAAATGTATGTAACGGCTTTTTAAGCAAATTATGGAATCTAAAACTAATAACGAAAGGGAGGAATTAAAAAATGAAATTAGATTTCAAAAGAATTATGAGTGCGATTCTGGCTCTTACTATGATGGTCAGCTCACTCGTAATGGTAAATGTTGTGAGTGTAAGCGCGGCTGAAACACCTGAAGTTAAAATTGATGAACTTACAGGTGGTAAAACCGTAAGTCAGATGGAAAAGTCTGATTTAAAAGGTCCTATTAAAGGAAATGAGTCAATATTAGATGCAGTATGGATCTCTACCGGTGAGAAAACAGAAACTTATAATAGTGATTTTATTGATGTAACTGTTAATGTGGATGGTAATGGTATAAAAGAAAGCGGTAAAATATTAGGAAGTGCTGAACCTGTTTATTTAAAGGGAAGTAAAATGAGCAGTGCTGAACACAATATTAAGATCAATGTTAAAAAAGCAGGAAAGATCTATATAGATTATGCCGGAAATGGTAGTAATGATTGCTTACTCATTAATGATGGAGAACAAGATTATAATGCTGGAACTACAGGGGTAAACAGCAAAGGCATTCAAACTACATTCAAAGTTAATGCGTCTTCAAATTATACACTAAAATATAATGGCGCAGCTATAGATGTATATGCCATAGGTTTTGAATCAGACACCAGTGCAATATATGATTTTACCGGTAATTGCAAAGGTCTTAAAGAAGGAGATACCATTACTTTTTCAAAGGATGGAAATACTGTTTGTACAGCCAATGTCAATGCAGACAACTCAACATATAAGGCTATTAAGAGAGCCGAAACTGCTCCTTTTGAGGCTGGTACAACGCTTGATGTAAGCGCACATGGATATACTGTAGTTACTTCCCCTTCACAGGTTACTTTAGCAGCCGGAACTGGCAAGTCTTATACGGCAAGTCCCGAAATTGAATTTAAAGCGATTAAATTTGAACAAGTACTAAATGCTGATGATATTACGCATTCAGGAACATTAACAGAAGATACGATTCTTGATGAAATAGAAGGCAGTTATTTTAAGATAATCAGCAGTAATGTTGTAAGTATTGGTTCAAGTAAAAAGACTTTTCTTACACAAATAGGAAATCTTGAAATTACAAAAAACATCAAATTAGGCGGCGCAAACGTAACGGAGAGAGCTGTGTCATTCCAGACAGCGGAAGATGGAGATGTTTATGTATATGCTATGACATCATCAAATGGTACCGGCAGAAAAATATTACTTCATGACGATTCCGCCTCAGGCAGTGATATCACAGCAACTCCAGATGTTGAAAGTGTTAATGATGTAGCAGAGTTCCACTTTAAGGTAACAGGAAATCATACTTATTCCGCACACTCAAATGATGGTGGTATGAATATTTATTACATTGGTTCTACTGCTAAGCTTAAGTCCTTTAGTGGGGATAGTGGAAGTACAACTACCTATACATTCAAAATGGGCGCTAAGGGTGACAACACAGATTATCCCGATGTAACATTTGACCCCTCAACAACAACTTCAAAGACAGGTACTGTAACTGCTAAGTGGAATGCCAACAAAAAATACAAGGAAGGTCAGAAGGTCGTAACACTTCAAGCCGGTTGGTTCAGTGATGAGGATAGTTCTTGTACTATTCCTTATGACCAAATTTCAAAAGATTTTGTTGAAAATACTGAGCCGGCTACAGAGCTTAAGCCTATTCCGTTGGGTACTAAGGTTGCTTTCGGTTCTGCGCCGACTGTAACAGATGAAAAGACCTATAAGGATATGGTAAATAAGAATGATGAATATACATCTGACGGATATTTCCAGTATTATATAAACCAATTAGATCCTACTGCTATACGTGTGGGAATTAATGAAAGTACAGATAATTACATAAAGTTTACACCTGAAACTGATTGTTATGTGGATATTAACTTTGAGGATAATGATATGGTAATGACAGGTGATGATGATTCATCAGTTGATGTATTCAGATCACCTAAGACAGCGGGCGATCCGATAACAAGAACACTTTATGTACAAAGTGGCGTAACCTACACTTTAAAACGTACAAAGCTTACAGAGAGTGGTAATGCATACATACATACAATGTATTTCCACGATATTACTACAAGACTTGGCGTTGGTAACTACACTGTTGAAAATGGTAAGGAAATTACGGTAAATCTTGCAACAAGAGGTATCAAGGATGATAATTTAGGTATTAAGGACTATGATATAATGGTAGTGTATGATGCCAATAAGCTTACATATGAAAGCACGGAGAGTGTTCCTGCTGAGCTTACTATTTCACCTGATCCATCTGCCAACGCTGTAAACAGTGTAGCCAGTATGACCGGTTATGAATATATTGATATAAAGGCAAATAACTCCGGTACAGAAGCGCTTTCCAATGATGTTTTAGCAAAGATAAAATTCAAAGCAAAGGCTGTGGGCAAAGCTCCTGTGCTTGTATTCGTAACTTCAATAAATGCTACGACCGAAATGCCTCCGTATGTTGTTGTTGATGGCAGTGTTACAGTATCAGAAACCGCTCCCACAACAGGAGATAATATTCTTAAAATAGCTGCAGATAACAGCGTAACAAGAGATAATTTACAGGCAATATACAATATTACTCCTTCCGATGTTACTTTGTTTAGCAGGATTGTAGGTACAGTTGGCAGAAATAAGAATCAGCTTAAGAATATTGACGAGGTTGGTATAACTGTTGTAAAGACAGATGATTTTGAAGCTTGGAAAAACAATGGATTTGCAGACGACAGTAAGATATTGGGCAATGTAGCCGTTGATACAGTATACAAGGACGTATACAATGTAAGCGGAAACATCGCAGATCTTAATACGGGTAAGGAAAATAATGAAGCTAATACTTACTTTGATTCTATTGTTTACGCTGATACATCTGTAGATTCAAATTCATTGACAGCCTGTGCATATACCGTTATTCAGGGTGTTAAGAGTTATTATAACAAGAGCGGTGAGACTTCAACCGTTGTAATTACTAATAATTAAGGAGGTAGAGATTATGAAAAAAAGTTATAATTCACCAAAGGTAGTAATCACTGCCTTCTCAGCAGCTGACAATACAAATCTTACGTATATTTCAGCTATTCAGCCGCCTGTAAGCAAGGTAACGAACTTCTCAAACGGTTTGAAAATCAATTCATAAATATATGGTACAATAAAATGCAGAAGAACCGAGGCACTGCCTCGGTTCTCTTTGCGTGGATAAATAGTGTATAAAAGGGCATGTAATATACGCCTTTAAGGAGAGGCTTGGTATAATGCAATGCAAATGCACTTATTTACTTAAAAAACCATAAAAAAACCGACCCCCTATCGTCAGATTTGCTCTAGCTTTGGGGGTCGTACATTATACATTATTTATTTATATTTTACTGGGCTGCTTCGCCTCCGCCGGAGTCGGCAGGAGCTGCGGGCGCTGCGGGAGCTGCAGGAGCGGTCTGGGCTGCAGGAGCGCTTTGCTCGGCAGGAGCTGCAGGCGTTGCAGGAGCAGTCTGAGCTGCGGGAGCTGACGGAGCTGCTACCTCTGAAGGCGGAGCGCTTTCAGCAGGAGCTGACGGAGTGCTTTCGCCTCCGGTATTCTCTCCTCCCGTATTTTCCGCAGGAGCAGTATTTTCATTGCTTTGGGTCTGCGTATTCTGACTGCTGTTTGTTGAATTGCTGCTTGAAGTTCCTGTACTCTTCTGAGAAGAGGTGGTCTTCTTCTTGGTGGTACTGCCGCTGCTTGAGCTGCTGTCGCTATATCCCGAAGAGCTTGCGAAATATCCGCCCTTATAACCTCTGTGGCTTGTACAGTAATCGCCTACTGAGGCGGTATCGAACCAGTCTGTAACAGAAGGGCAGCCCATTCTGCTGTTGGCTCTCTTGCCGGATATTTTACATACCTTTATTTTTTCAACGCCATCGGGTTTAACAAACTGCTTTACCTCAAGTCCTTTATGTACCTGTTCCATTATATTTCTCCACATACGAAGATGTACGGACTGATTTATATTATTCATGTTCTTTACAGTATCGTCGTAGCTGTCGTAGCCAAGCCATATACTTGCCACATAGTATGGCGTGTAGCCTACAAATGTAAGGTCCTTTGAATCGGTGGTAGTACCGGTCTTACCGGCTACAGGCATTTTGCTAAGCTTTGCCTGAGTACCCGTACCGTTGGTAACAACGCTTGTCATAAGGTCCGTAAGTATATAGCCTGTGGAGGGCTTAAGCACCTGCTTGCTCTCATGAGTGTTCTCGAGAAGGAGGTTGCCGTCGTGGTCAAGAACCTTATCATAGAAATAGGGCTTGAGATACTGACCGTTGTTGGCAATAGTGCCGAAGGCTGCCGCTACCTCCACCTGTGTTACGCCGTTTGTAAGTCCGCCCAGCGCAGTAGCCGCATGGTTGTCGTTTTCCAGCGTTGTGAAGCCGAAGTTCAGAAGATAGTCATAGCAAAGGTCTATACCCGTTTCTACCATTACCTTTACGGCTATAATGTTCATAGAGTCCTTGATACCTTGTCTTATGGATACAGGACCTCGGTAGCTGTTGCCCCACCAGTTATGAGGCTCATAGCCGTCTGCGGTCTTATAGGGTTCGTCCACAATAGTTGTGGCATTTGATATTTTGCCCATATCAAGAGCCGGAGCGTAGGCTGCCAGTATCTTGAATACAGAACCGGGCTGTCTTGCAGAGTCCGTTGCTCTGTTGAAGGCTCTGTTTACTGTCTTTTCACCTCTGCCGCCTGCTATTGCCTTTATTTCGCCTGTATGGTAGTCGATAATAGCCATGGCTGACTGAGGCTGCTTTGTGTAAAATGCCTTGTCGGCAACTATTTTCTGATTGGCGGAAAGACCAGCTTCTATTTCAGCTCTCTTTTCCGCTACCCAACCCTCTGCGCCGGACTGTGAGCGAGCTATTTTGTTGTACTGGGAATGGGTCTGCTCTCCCGTATTGGTATCCTCTACGGAAACTCTGTAATCAATGCCTATACTGTAGGCTACCCATGGGAAATTGCTGTCGTTGTTGTATTCCTGGTCTACTATGCCCTGTATTCTCTTATCCAGATTGGAGTATATCTGAAGTCCGCCGTTGTATATAACATTGTTTGCCTCCTGTACAGACCAGTTGTACTTGGTCTGCAAATCCTCGGAGATTTGATTGATAAGGGCGTCCTCATAGTAGCTGTGTATATTTTCCGATTCGGCGTCCTCGCCGCTAGTGGTATCGGTTTTCTTTATTTTGGAATATACGTCCTCATTGATTGCGGCGTCGTATTCCTCCTGCGTTATTCTGCCCTGATTGAGCATATAGTTAAGTATTATGACCTGTCTTTTCTTGTTTCCCTCGGGATTGGAACGAGGAGAATAAAGAGACGGATTATTTGTTATACCCGCAAGGCAGGCGCACTCCGCTAATGTAAGCTCGGAGGGTTCTTTTCCGAAATAACCCTCTGCCGCTGTCTTTATACCGTTGTAGCCGTGACCAAGACCTATAGTATTGAGGTAAAGCTCCAGAATATAGTTCTTTGCTTCCTCCTTGCTGCCGAATTGGTCTGCCAGCTCCTTCTCATACTTAAGGGCAAGATACTGCTCCTTAAGCTTTGTCTTTACGGTATTTCTCGTTACCTTTGTAATGTTGTTTTTAATAAGCTGCTGAGTTATGGTAGAACCGCCCTGGAGCTGCTGACCGGAAAGTGTGGAATATACGGCTCTTGCAAAGCCCTGTATATCCACGCCGTCATGCTCATAGAATCTTTCGTCCTCTATGGCGATAACTGCCTGCTGCATATTTTTGGGTATTTGGTCTAAGGTGACGTATTCTCTGTTTTCATCACCGTGGAGCTTGCTCAGCTCGTTGTTGTCGTTATCGTATATTACAGAGGTATATGCGCCGGGCTTTATGCCGACTATACCCATATCGGGAATACTTCTTATTATAGCCACATATCCGCCTATAAGCACACCGCTGGCAGCAAAGCCTACCATTATAAGTACCATAAGAAGGAATGTAAGGAAAATTGAAAAGGGCTTTGAGCGCTTTTTGTTTTTCTTGCTTTTCTTAGGCTTTGCAAGGGACTTGAAATGCTCCTTCTTTTCCTCTGCCGTCATGGAGGTCTGAGAGCCGCTGTGTGTTCTCTCTGCGTTTTGTATACTCTTGGTGCTTCTTTCCCTTACCTCCGGCAAAGCTCCCTCGGATTTTGCAGGTAATTGCTTATCGCTTCTGATAGGAGGAAGAGCTTTGCTTTCCTCGGCTGCTGCAGCCGTAAGCGCCTCTGCTTTTCTCTGAGGCCTTTTGTCAGCTGCGCCTGACTTTATGCGAGGCGCTGACGCCTTTACGGGCTTTTTGGCTTTTTTACTTACAGGCGCTGTCCTGCCCTCGGTCTTGACAGCCTTTGCCTTATGCTCTGCCGCTTTGTCCTCGGCTTTGACAGTCTTTGCCTTATGCTCCGCCGCCTTGTCCTCGGTTTTAACAGCCTTTGCCTTATGCTCCGCCGCCTTGTCCTCGGTTTTTGCCTTATGCTCTGCGGCGTGAGCATCGTGGGACTTTGCCGCCGTGCTTTTTGTTTCCCCGACATTTGCTGCCGCCTTTGCTCCGCCGGGCTTTTTCCTTGCCTTTCTTTCAACAGCTGCGCCTTCTTCGGGTATTCTGTTTACAACAGGCTTTTTATCAGCGCTTGCCTCGGCTATGTGAGCTGTCTTCGGCTCTGCCGCCTCCGAAGCGGGAGCTGCCTTTTTCCTGACAGGCTTTTTCTTCTTTACGGTATTTGTGTCCTTGCCAAAGTCAATGCCCAGGAATGTAGTTTTTTTCTTTTTCTTTTTTCTTTGCCTTTCTGCCTCTATATAAGCCGAACGGCGTCTTGTATTATCGGTTGGATTCATATTGCCTACCCTCCCAAATTTATAGAAAAATATTCCTTTATTATACATATATTTAAGTATGTAAACACCCTTAGTATTAATTATAGCAGATATTTGTCAATATATAAAGCATAAATTTTAAAAAAATGTGGTGATTTTATTAAAAAACTATTATTTTTTGTTTTAATTTTATTTCTTTTGTTCATACTTACAGCCACCCTTTGTTACAATCGTTTCGTTCTCCCTTCTGCAATAGCCGTAAGCCGTAAGTATGCCGTTGACAGAATAAACAGGGAAATATCCCATACAGTAGACGAGTGTATAACACAGCTGGATATAGATACAGATGATTTTATAAAAGAGGCGGGAGAGGACAGAGTAAACATAAATTCGTTGCTCATAAATCGCCTTTGCTCGGAGACTGCCGCAAGCCTTTCCGAAAGGCTTAGTAACCTTAAAAACGAGAGAATAGAGCTGCCCGTAGGTATTTTTTCGGGCATAGGGCTGTTCTCCAATATAGGCGTAAGCGTACCTGTATATCTTCAATCCATAGGAGAGGTCACAGCGGATTACGATACGGAAATGAGGTCAGGAGGCATAAATCAAGTGGCATATATGGTGTGGCTCAATGTGGAGTGCAGGATAGAAATAGTAAATCCCCTCTGGAAAAAGGAGGTCGTTGTAAAAAGAAAAATAATGCTGTCGGATACTATACTAAAAGGCGGCATACCCGACGGATATATAATAGAACGATAAAAAATCGGCATAAAAATACGCAATATCTCCGCTTTGTCTGCTTTACACATACTGTGGACAAATAATGCCATATTTGACATTATTTATATAATATAGTATAATATATGCAGATATTGAAAGCTGTAAAATTAAAAAAAAGGAGGTATTTTTTATGCAGGAAAACAAAAATAAAGCGCCTTTCAGAGTGACGTTCCATGAGCATGCAAGACTTGCCATTTACTTTAGCGCAGTAGCTATTATTTCTATAATTTATCTGAGCTTTGCAGTATCATCTCTCTATAAGTCCAAGGCAAAGGATGACAGCAGATGGGAAAACTGGCAGCACTACAACGACCCCGAAAGCGTACAGCTTATAGAAGAGAGAAGCGTAAACGCAACTCCCGTAACTGTAGGCACATATTTTGAAAACATAAGAGAAATGAGTATAAAAAACTCTACATTCAGAGTAGAGCTTGTGGTATGGTTCAAATGGAAGGGAGATCCTGAGCTGGATATGGCAAATCACATAAGGGTATACAGAGGCACTATAAACAAGTATACCATTGTGGAGGAGCAGCACAAGGGCGAGGATCACTACCAGAGAGCCCAGATGGACGTAACCGTAAACGAGGGCTTTGACACTACAAGATTTCCCCTTGGCTCTTATGCTTTAAAGGTATATATAGAGCCTACATACTCCATAGACAGAGTTAAATTCATAGCCGATGAGAAAAGCGATATGAACGAGGCTTATGACCTTCCGGGATATGTTCTTATGAGATATGACACAGGTATACACAATATTATATATGACACAAACTACGGCGATCCCGATATGGAGGGAAAAAAGGCAGCCAATACGGAGCATCTTACAAGACTTGAAATAACAAGAAAAGGCTTCGGCACGTATGCCAAGTGCTTCATAGCTCTTATAGGCACGCTTACATGGATATTCATAGTAATGTACATAAATACATATCACAAAGTAGACCCGTTGGGCATGATACCCGCCGCTTTATTCGGTACTGTTACCAATATTACGGTAGGCGCAAGTATGCTTCCCGATACGCTTGGTCTCGGACTTCTGGAGTTTGTGAATATGTGGGGCGTTATGACCATAATAGCCGGTACTGTTACGGTCATTAACGTAAACCGAATAAGAAACAAGTGGGAGGACAAGCACTATGCCTCTAAATTTGGACGGGTTATGTTTCTGGAGATACTTTTCTTTACTGTACTGGGGCATATCATAATGCCGCTTATGGCTTGGCGTCATTGATATACGGCTGAAAAATAAAGGGGGATATTTTATGCGGCAGGTAATTTATGATGTAATAAAACAATCCAACAGCAACGACAGAACCAACAAGCTCTATGACTATTTTATATGTATAGTGGCATTTTTCAGTATAATTCCGCTTATGTCAAAGAGGGATTTTGAAATTTTCCATGTTATGGATACCGTAACGGTGTATATACTTTTTGCCGATTATGTATTCAGATGGATGACCTATGATCTTAGGATAAAGAAGGGGAATATGAGCTTTTTGCTCTATCCCTTTATGCCTTATTCCCTTTTAGACCTTTTATCACTTCTCCCGTCGCTGGGACTTGTGAGCCAGAGCTTCAGGGTACTGAGGATGCTCAGAATATTTAAGATACTGAGGTATTCAAAGAGCTTCAACTATATACTCCATGCCTTTGAAAAGGAAAAGAACACTCTTTCCTCCGTGCTTATACTGGCGCTGGGCTATATATTCGTATCTGCTCTTATTATGTTTTCATACGAGCCGGAAACCTTCAGCGACTTTTTTGCCGCTTTGTATTGGGCAACTACCGCCCTTACTACCGTAGGCTATGGCGATGTATATCCCAAGACGGATATAGGAAGACTTATAAGTATGATTTCGTCGCTGTTCGGTATAGCCGTTATAGCTCTTCCCGCAGGTATTATCACCGCCAGCTTTGTAGATGAGATAAATATGGAAAAGGAGGCTGCTGCAGAAGCAGACGAAGGCTCTAAAATAGACCGTATTATTGAAAAGAGAATGGAGGCTGACGATGATGAACAATAAATGGCGTTACTTTATCATTATGCTTCTGGGCGTTATTATGAACGAAGGTCTAAGCCTGCTCGCCGAGCCATATCCCGTATGGCTGGACGTAAGCGGCACAGCTCTTGCCGCTATTGTGCTTGAGCCTGCGGCGGGACTTATTGTAGGTCTTGTCAACAACTTTTGCATAGCTCTTTTCAAATACGACCAGACAACTCTTATATATTATTGCGTAAGTGCTGCCGTTGCCGTTATAGTAGGCAACATTGTAAAAAATAAAGAGGGAAAAATAACTCTGAACGGCGTGCTTTTGGCAATATTGCTTGTAATAATAGTATCTACGGCTCTTTCCTCCGCTATTACTATATGGCAGAGCGGCGGCGTATCCAATGCCGCCTTTGAACAGGTGTGGTTTGAAAGATTCAGAGCAAGGGGTATGCACCCGTATATTGCCTGTACTCTTACTACATTTATAATAAAGATATATGATACTTTGGCAACCGCAGTTATTATAGGCATTGTATATATACTGCTGCCAAAGAAATTAAAGTATAAGCCTACCTGATAAAAACAGGGCTTAATTAAAAAGGCGTGGCGTTGAAATTTGGTTTATATGAGTTGTTTATCGACCCTTCAGTCAGCGCAGTTCAAAGTCTTATTATTTCAAAGGTTTTGGCTGCGCTGACAGCTTCATTGCACAGAAGAAGTATCTGACAGCCGCAGGCTGGCTTTTGCCGTAGGCAAAAGTGCTGAACCTTCTCTGAAGGGACGCCTTAGGTATATGCTTGCCAAAGTAGTTTACTTACTTTGAAAGACGATACCTGAGCTGTAGCCAATACCCCAGCCTCCCCTAGCCTTGCAATAAAACGCAACGTGTTTTATTGCAGGCGTCGGAGGGGAGGGGAACCATGCGAAGCATGGTGGAAGGGTCGTTATAAAGTAAATAATGTTATACTAAGATAAACAAAAATTTCCCCACAAATCAAATAAAGCTGCTCCATTATGACCAACCTTTTGCCGAAAAATCATAATGGGACAGCCTTTTTGACTTTATTTAATTTTGTTCACACACTTCTATATTTGTAATATTGTTCAGTTCATGAGCTATGATATACTTATTTGTTTTTATGCACACCATATTTCTGGCGTTTCTGCCGATGAACTCACCCTCGAAATTAGTATTGGCGGTAGTTGTGATTTTAATGTGCATACCTCTTTTGAAAGTACTGCCGTGAAAATCAAGCCTATCCAGAGGGAAAAGAGCGTAGCATCTGTTCATGACCGCTGTTACGTCCTTGTTTATGGCGGAAACCTTTTTAAGTATAGAGCGTATCTTAAGTATATTGTTGATAAACCATGTTATACAAAATGCCAGAAGCGCGGCATATAAAATTTCCTCAAAAGTCAATCCGATATTCATATTACACCTCCCGAGTAAATAAAGTATAACACAAATTACAAAATTTGCAACAGTTTTTTTATTTCTGAGAAACCTTCCAAAGCATATTGTTTACAAACTGCTTTGCGGTACGTCCGGACCTGCCCTTTTGCTTAAGCTCCCATGCCATTGCCTCAGAGCGGAGAAGCTCCTCGTCCATAATAAGTCCCTGCTCCTTAGCTATGCCCTTTACTATCTCTATATATTCCTTGGGCGTAGGCTTGGGGTAGGATATAGTTATGCCGAAGCGGTCGGAAAGGGACAGCTTCTCGTTAAGGGTATCCTGAGTGTGTATTTCGGCGTCATTGCTGCCGGAGGAACGGTCAGTCCACTTCTCCTGTATTATATGACGTCTGTTACTCGTTGCGTAGAAAAGCACATTGTCGGGCTGACCCTCAGAGCCGCCCTCCAGAAGTGATTTCATGTATTTATACTGTATCTCATTTTCATCAAAGGACAAATCGTCTATGAATATAATGAATTTTCTTCCTCTGTGTCTTATGAGCTTGAGTATATCGGGGAGCTTTGCTATTTGCTCCTTTGTTATCTCCACTATTCGCAGTCCCATGTCAAAGTATTCGTTTACAAGAGCCTTTACGGAGGAGGACTTGCCCGTGCCTCTTGCGCCTACAAGAAGCACATTGTTTGCTCTGTAGCCCTTTAGGAAAGCAAGGGTGTTGTCTATAAGCTGCTTTGTCTGAGCCTCATAGCCTATAAGCTCTCCGAATGTAATGGGGTCGGGATAATCTACGCCTACAAGAGCCTTGCGCTTGTCGTTATAGCGGAAAGACTTATATATGGATATGTCGCCGCAGCCGTATTTGTTATGAAAAGCTATTACGTCGTCTATGGTATAGCTTCTGCAAAAATCCGCTGTATTTCCTTTGCTCACAGGCTTATAGTCGGTTATTTCCTTAAGCACGCCTTCTATATGGCTGCTGCCTGGAAGAGCCGACAAGTCAATATCCGCAAGACTGTTTATTATATCGATATCCGCCTTTGCCAGCTTATACAGAGAGCTTCCCTTTACATCTGCGTTGTTCTCGCAGAAAAGCGTAAATGTATTTTCATCTCTGAGCATAAGATGAAGTATATAGCTCTTGAAAAGATTCCCCTTGAAGCCGCTTTTTTCAGCCATTTCTGTCAGCCTTGTCACAAGCAGCGAAAGAGCTGTCAGATTATCCTGCTCGGTAAGAATATCCCTTAAAATATCTATTATCTTATCGTGCTTTATATTATTATAAACTGTAAGCGAATTGATTTGTTCGGGAATTTTGCTCATATTCATACTTATTTACTCCTGTACTATGGTAATACTGCCGTTTTCTGCGCCTATGACGGATATACCCGCCGCCTTAAGCTGTCTTATGGTCTCTATGCTTTCCTTTGTTATAATCTGCCCCATAGGTATCAATGGTATACCAGGAGGATATGGAATAACGGAGGAAGCGGCTATTCTGCCTATTGCATCCTCATAGCCCACTGTCTCCCTTTTGCTGAACCATACGTCTCTTGGCGTCATTTTGGGTATAGATACCGGCGCAGCGGATAAGGGTATCCTTTCTATGAATTTTCTTTCGTATTTTTTGTCAAGCTCCGTTATTGCCTTTACGAATTTCTTTATGCCCTTGGAGTCGTCTGCAACGGTCGTAAGGGCGACTATGTGGTGAAGTCCCGCAAGCTCTATTCTTATATTGTATTTGTCCAAAAGGAGCTTTCCAAGCTCTACGCCTGTAAGCTCTGTCCTTACCATTATAGTGAATTTGCTTATATCCACATCTGCTATATGGCATTGTCCCTTTATGCTGTCGTTTACCAGCTTAAGGGTCTTGCAGTGAGCAAGCTCGTGGCGGGCTTCCTTTAGAATCTGTATATAGGAGGAAAAGAGATTCTTATCCTTACTGAGCAGCTCCCTTGCGTGGTCCACAGACGCCATAATGGGATAGGATGGACTTGTGGTATTTATCATAGACATTGCTTCTTTTATTCTGGATTCGTCTATTCTGCCGCCTTTAATACTAAGCACCGCACTTTGATTAAGACAGGGCAATGTTTTGTGCCAGCTGTTTACCACAACGTCTGCGCCCTGTGATATGGCGGAGGCGGGAAAAACATCCGAAAATATAAAATGAGCGCCGTGACATTCGTCAACTATAAGTATGGAATTGTGCTTGTGTACAATGTCCGCGATAGTTCTGACATCACAGGTAAAGCCCTCATAGGTAGGGCTTGTTATTATCATTGCCTTAATATCATAGCTTTCAAAAGCTCTGAATATATCTCTTATGCTTATTCCTCCGCAAAGTCCCTCTTCTGTTATCTGCGGTGAAATATATATGGGATTTACCCCTGCCATTATAAGTCCGTTATACACGCTTTTGTGACAGTTGCTTGCTACAAGCACATTATCTCCGGGCTCGCAGCAGGCAAGTACGGAAGCCATCATTCCGCCTGTGCCTCCGTTTACGGATATATAAGAGCTGTCTGCGCCTATAAGCTCTGCCAGAGCCTTTTGAGCGTCTGCGATTATGCCTTCGGGTATATGCAGATTGTCTGTGCCTTCGGTTTCCGTATAATCATATAGTCTGAAATCATAGGGCATGAACCTTATGTTTCTCTTGTGCCCGGGCGTATGGAGAGGATATGCGTTCTTTTCCTCAAGCTCCCGTAGCTTATCAAAAATATAAGCTGACATAATAAAAACCCCTTCCCAATTTACATTGCTTTTGATTACCGTCTCTTTAAAAGCCTATTTCATATTATTATACTAAAAATAGCTGTAAATGTCAAATTTGATGAATTGCAGTCATATATTGGCAATATATAAGGCTTGCAGGGGTATAGGCATATATAAATATAAAATTATTTACAAAAAATTAATTTTAGTGTACTATTATATTATAAGACGAGGTGATAAAATGCTAAAATTTCTATATCCCCATGAATACATATCCTCTGTATTTGAAATGACTGCCGATAAAATAAAGGCTCTTGATATAGATACGGTAGTGTTCGATATAGACAACACCCTTGTGCCCTATTGGATAAAAGTACCCGATGAAAGGCTTAAGGCTTATTTCAGCTCTCTTAACCAAGCGGGTATAAAAACGGCGGTGCTTTCCAACAGCAAGGAGGAAAGGAGCAAGGTATTCTGCGCCTCTGTAAATATGCCCTATATATACAGGGCAGGCAAGCCCGGAATAAAGGGCTTTAAAAGACTTATGGATAAAATAGGCTCAGAGCCGAAGCGCTCCATGATAATGGGGGATCAGATTTTTACCGACGTGTGGTGCGGCAACAGAGCAGGAGCATATTCCGTACTGGTAAAGCAGGTAAGTCCCAAGGACGAGCTTATAACTGCGCCTAAACGTCCCTTTGAGAAAATAGTCATAAAAATGTATATGAGATACTGTAAAAAACACGGAGGTCATTATGAATAGCATAAACACAGCTGTAAAGGGAACTACCGAGGTATATGCGGTAATAGGCTGTCCCGTTCACCACAGCTTCAGTCCCGTCATACACAATACAATGGCGGCAATTACGGGAAAGGACATTATATACACAGCCATGGAGGTGCAGCCCGATGAGCTTAGCTCGGCAATAAGGGGTGCCCACGCTCTCGGCATAAGGGGTATCAATGTGACTGTACCCCATAAGATAGCGGTCATGGAGGAGCTTTGCCATATAGACAAAAATGCAAGAGTTATAAATGCAGTCAATACCCTTAAATATACGGAAAAGGGATACGAGGGCTACAATACCGATGTAATAGGCGTGTACTACGCCATAAAAAACAGAGGCTTTGACATAAAGGACAAAAACGTACTGCTTCTGGGCGCAGGAGGCGCAGGAAATGCCTGCGCGGTCATGGCAGGGGATAAGGGCTGCAAAAAACTGTACATAGCCAACAGAACGGTGGAAAAGGCAAAGGGACTTGCAAATACTGTAAGCAGTAATTACGGCTGCAGCGCCGAGGCAATGTCATTGGAGGATATATACGACATAGACGCTGTGGATATAGTCATTAATTCGACTGTAATGGGCTTTGGAAATAATATCGGTATCAGTCCTATAAGGGATAAGAGCTTTTTTAAGGCTAAAAATGTGGAGCTGGTATTCGATGCGGTATATACGCCATGGGAAACACAGCTGCTCAAGGATGCGGCAGAGTGCAATGTGACTGCCCTCAACGGCTTTGATATGCTTGTGTATCAGGCTGTGGCGGCAGAGGAAATATGGTTTGACCAGAACTTTGACAAGGAGCTTAAAGAGGAGCTTTGCGCAGCGCTTAGAAAATATTACAGGGAGAATTTATGAAATGAAAAGGAATATAGTGCTTATAGGATTTATGGGAAGCGGAAAAACAAGCGTGGGAAAAAGACTTTCCATAAACCTTAAAAGAGAATTTATAGACATGGACGACTTTATTGAAAAAAGAGAGGGCATGACAGTAAACGAGATATTTGAAAAGAAAGGCGAGCAGAGCTTCAGAGAAATGGAAAGGGAGCTATGCAGGCGCTTTGCCGTACCAAAGGGCAAAATAATAGCCACGGGAGGCGGAGTTATTAAAAATGCCGAAAATGTTGAAAATCTCAAAAAGGGCGGTGTTATAGTATATCTCAGCTCATCTCCCGAAAGGATAGCCTACAATCTGCGCTTCGATAACTCCAGACCTCTCCTTGCAGGAGAAAACAAGGAGAAAAAAATAGCCGCTCTTATGGAGGAAAGAAAAGGTCTTTATGAAAACTGCGCAGACATAACAATAGACGTGTCCGATATGAATCTGGACGGAACCTTAAAGGAAATATACAGAGCGCTGGATTTGTAAAAGCGCAGGCGCTTACAGATATGGCGGTACAGCCGTTTAAGGAGGGTTGTTTTATGAACTTTACAGAGATGATTATAAAAAAGAAAAACAACGGCGAGCTTAGCTCCGAGGAAATACAGTATTTTATAGACGGCGTTGTGAAGGGAACTATACCCGACTATCAAATATCGGCTATGCTTATGGCTATATGTATAAATTCCATGAGCGCCGCAGAAACGGCAGACCTTACAAGAGCAATGACATATTCGGGAAATACCCTTGATTTGTCTGCCATAAAGGGCATAAAGACGGATAAGCACAGTACAGGCGGCGTGGGAGATACCACAACTCTTGTGCTTGCGCCCCTTACCGCATCTCTCGGTCTGCCCGTAATAAAAATGAGCGGCAGAGGACTGGGTCACACCGGCGGCACTCTTGACAAGCTGGAGTCCATACCAGGCTTTAATGTAAATGTACCTATGGAGCAGGCTATAGAGCAGGTAAACGACATAGGCATTGCAATAATGGGTCAGACCGATGCTCTTGACCCTGCCGACAAATACCTATATGCTCTTAGGGACGTTACGGGCACTGTTGAAAGTCTGCCCCTTATAGCCTCCAGTATAATGAGCAAAAAGCTGGCGGCAGGCTCTGACGCCATTGTGTTGGACGTAAAGACAGGCAGCGGCGCTTTTATGAAAAACGAGGAGGATGCGACCGCTCTTGCCAAAACAATGATAAGTGCAGGCAAAAGCATGGGTAAAAGCGTAACGGCGCTTATCACCGATATGAACGAGCCTTTGGGACTGCATATAGGCAACAGCCTTGAGGTAATAGAGGCAATAGAGATACTAAAGGGCAGAAGAGAGGGCAGGCTTAAGGAGGTATCCCTTGCTCTGGGCGCAGAAATGCTTGTGCTTGGAGGTATTGCTAAAAATACCCAACAGGGCATAAGCCTTATGGAGGAAAATATACATAACGGAAAGGGTCTGGAAAAGTTCAGAGAGCTTATAGAGGCTCAGGGCGGAAATGTCCATGTGACAGAGGATTATTCTTTATTCCCGCAGCCCAAGGCAAAATATGAGCTGAGAGCAGAAAAGGGCGGATATGTAAATTCTATCGACTGCTACCATATAGGCAGAGCCTCTCTCTGCACAGGCGCAGGAAGAAAAACAAAGGAAAGTCCCATAGATTATTCGGCAGGCATTATAATGAACTGCCGCGTAGGAGATAAGGTGGAAAAGGGCAGCGTTATAGCAGAAATATATGGAGCTGATATGGAGAAATGCCTTGCAGCCGCAGATATTATAAAAAATGCCGCTGTAATTTCCCACAGCAGACCGAAAGAGAGAAGGCTTGTGTTAAAAACGCTGAAATAAGCAGGTGTATAATGTGAATGAAAGGATAAGATACAATCTTATTGACACACTGAGAGGTATTGCCTTTATAAGCATGGCAATATATCATGGGGTGTGGGATATGGTATATATATTCGGCAAGGATTGGGATTGGTACGGCTTGGCGTATTCCCGTATTTGGCAGCAGAGTATATGTATCGGTTTTATATTTATATCGGGCTTTTGCTTCCTTATGGGCAGAAGCGGTGTAAAAAGAGGCGTTGCAGTGCTGCTGTGCGGCGCTGTGGTTTCTCTTTTTACAAACATATTTATGCCTGAAAATAAAATATACTTCGGCGTTCTTGTGTGCATAGGCTCATGTATGGTCGTCGCATACTTATTGAGAGAATATATAGTTAAAATAAACTGCTATGTCGGTATATGTATTTCACTTGCCTTGTTTGTACTTTTCAAAAACGTGGACAAGGGATATATTATGGGAATAAGGCTTCCCTATTTTCTGTATAGGGGAGTTGTAATGGCTTATGTAGGCTTTCCCGAAAATATGTACAGAGGAGTTGACTATTTTTCGCTTGTACCTTGGGTATTCCTATTTTTTACAGGCATTTTTTCGTATATCGCCTTTGAAAAAAGGGATTTGCTTAAATATACAATAAGGGGAATAAGACCTCTTAGCTTTATTGGTCGCCACACCCTTGCTCTGTATATGATACACCAGCCTGTAATTTATTGCCTGCTTTGGCTTATATATAGGTGAAATTTATTGAATAAGTATTTTATATCACAACTGCTAATCCGCCTTTGGCGGGTTACAGACTGTCGAAAAAACAATATTGTGACAGTAAATATAAATTAAAATAAAGAACAGTCTGCAAAAAAGCGTCGCAGACTTTAATCCGCAGGAGGAATTCACTTCCTCCGAGGACAGGAACTTTTCTGTAATTTAGGCATTTATGCCTAAATTGCGGAAAACACGGCTGGTTCCTTCCTTAGATAACTGAAAGAAATGCCAAAAAGCATTTCTTTCAAAGTGTCGATTTTATCGACACGCTCTAATCCGCCTTTGGCGGATTATTTTTTATGTCTGTGGTAAGCTCCTCTGCGTCCTTGTCGTCAAGAAGAGAGCGCAGTATATTGTCGTATATGGCGGTGACGTTTTCCTTCCAGTTTTTGCGCACCTGCTTTGCCATTTCCTTTGAAACGACGGTTACGTTAAGCTCCATAAGAGTAAGGTCGTTTTCTATAATACAGCATTTTACAACGTACTCGTCCTTACTGTGCATAAAATAATTGGCTGAGACCTCATATTCCTTTTTTATCTGCTTTCTGTATTTGCGTACATAGGCTATTATACTGTTGCGCTTGGATTCGGGAATGAGCTTGGAAAAGACGTGTACGGTCTTCTCTCCCTCCTCCGTAAGCGTATAGTATTTATTGTTGTTTTCGCTGTATGTTTCGAGTATGCCGTTTTCCTCCATATCCGTTACATAGGTCTGGAATTCCATATAGTCCATATAGTCTACGGCAAAGTCGTTGAGATGTCCCCATGAAAGGGGCATATCCATCTGATATAGCAAATAAAGTATAATAAGCCTGTTTTCGGCAACAAGTCTGCTTTGTTTCATAAAAGTACCCTCTCTTAAAAAATTGTCGCATTACAGAACATTATACTTTATTTTGGCATATAAGTAAACACATTGATATATAGAAAATTACGGAAATATTTTGTGTAATATGCCTATTGAGTAAGCTTGCTGCCCTGAAATGAGCTTCTTTTTACAAATTCCTTTGCTATGGAGTTCAGAACACGTCTTTTGTCCAAGCTCCACCAAGGCTCAAGGAGGGTGTCCTTTTTGCCGTCGCCTGTTATCCTGTGTATAACTATATGGGGCGGTATCCTCTCAATAAGGCTGACTATGGTATCCGTATATTCCTCGGGAGTGAAAATACGAAAGGGCTTTTTTTCGTACATGGCGCAAAGCTCAGTTCCCTTTATAATATGAAGAAGCTGTAGCTTTAAACCCTTAGTGCCGCTATTAACGGCGAAGCTGACGGAATCCAGCATTGTTCTGAAATCCTCGCCGGGCAGTCCCAGTATAATGTGGGTGACGGTATCTATATTCCTGTCGTTTAGCATTTTCAATGCCTTTACATAGACATCGTTTTTGTAGCATCTGTTTATGAGCCTTGCGGTGTTTTCGTCTGAGGTCTGAAGTCCCAGCTCTACGCATATATATGTTTTTTGCGAAAGCTCACAGAGATAGTCTGCTATTTCCATAGTAATGCAGTCGGGTCTTGTGGCTATGGATATTCCCCATACATCGGGAAGAGAAGCCGCCTCCTCGTAAAGCTCTGTAAGTCTTTCAATAGGAGCATAGGTATTGGTATATGCCTGAAAATACATTATGTATTTTCCGTATCCCCATTTTTTCGCCATTTTTTCTTTCATTTCCAAATATTGCCTTGTTACGGACAGGCTGCGTTTTCCCGCAAAATCCCCCGAGCCTTTTCCGCTGCAAAATATACAGCCTCTGTCGGAAAGCCTTCCGTCTCTGTTGGGACAAGTAAAGCCTCCGTCTATTGCCAGCTTTATTATTTTTTCGCCGAAAAGCTCTCTGTAATAGTCGTTTACGGAATAAAAGGGGTGTTTAGGGTTTAAATACATAGTATCTCACTATCCTCGTACAGGGAATAAATAATTGCTTCCTCTACCTTTTTGCCTGTGCTTTGCTCAATGGCTCTTTTATACAGTTCAAGCTGTATGCGGTATTTTTTCACAAGTGTTTCCGTATTATGGTTCGGCACATAGTCTGTCTTGTAGTCCACAAGCACTATATGGTCGCCCTCTGTAAAATACAAATCTATAATGCCGTGTACTATTATATCCGTATCGGTATCGTACCTGTCGCCGTATAATTCCCTTGAGCTTATCTGCATAACAAAGGGTGCTTCCTTGTATATGCCCTCGGAATGCTGTATCCTTTTATACAGAGGAGAATCTATAAAGCGGCATAGCTTTGTGATATTTATTGTACTTATTTCCTCGGAGGAAAGAATATTTCTGTCCTTGAGAGAAATCAGGAGCTTTTTTATATCCTCCTCGCCCTTGACAGCTTTAAAGTCTATATGCTCCAGAACGCTGTGATATGCCGTGCCTCTTTCGGCGGCGCTTACGCTGCTTATTTCCCCATCAAGTACGGGAAGCTCTGAGGAGCTGCCGCTATAATAATAATAATGTGTATCCTCGTCCTCCTCGGCTTTCATTCTCTTTATTTCGGAAATAGAAATCTTGGAGGGTATTGCGTGAAGCTCGTTGTAGGGATAAGCAAAGCATATATTTTTATAAAGCTCCGCATTTTTTTCGGCTTCTGTGGGTATTAGGAATTCTGCTGGCATTTCAGCGGCATTTTCAGAGCTGTCAATACAAAGCTCATATATTTCTTGGGGAGTTATTATACTGTCCTCTATATATCTGTCAGCCACGTATTTTTCCTTGCGCACAAGAGCCATAAGTATCCAGAGCATTCTGTTCTGATTGACTGAAAGCAGTGATGAGGGCAGCGCTCTTTCCTTCCTGTCCTTTAAATATCCGAAGCCGTTGAGCTTCTCCGCTGCCTTTGACACAGAGCCTATAAGCACTAGCTTCTCCTTTGCCCTTGTGAGAGCGACATACAACAGACGCATCTCCTCGGACAAAAGCTCGTTTGCGCTTTTCAGTCTTAGGAGAGTGTAGGGCAGGGATACGGTTCTTGTGCGGTATTCGGCGTCAAGGTGCTTTGCCGCTATGCCGTAGCTTCTGTCTATAAGAAGCTCATCGCTCAAATCCCTTTTGTTAAAGCGCTTGTCAAGCTCAGGCACAAATACTACAGGAAATTCAAGTCCCTTGCTGCCGTGTATTGTCATTATCCTTACGGCATCCTCCCCCTGGGATACGGGAGAGGTCTGCTGTACCGACATTTCATTAAGATATTCCAGAAGCCTTGTAATATTAAAGCCTTGATTTTTCTCGAAGTCGCTTACCGCCTCGCGGAATGCCTTGAGATTAGCTTGACGCAGCTCTCCGTTTTCGAGTATTCCGCAGTAGTTGTAAAAGTCCGTATCGTCATATATTTTTGTAATAAGCGCGGATATAGTGTTGTTTCTTGCAAATTCTCTGAATTGGGAAATATCTCCCATAAATTTTTTCAGCTTATGGGAAAGCTCGTCGTCAAAAGTATTTATGTAGCCTTGCACAGCCTTGTAAAAAAGCCTTTCCTCGGAATTTATTCTTATTGCGGCAAGCTGATTGCTGTCAAAAGAATACAGTGGAGATGTAAGCACTTGTATTACATACAAATCCTGGAGAGGATTGTCTATTATGCCGAGCAGAGCGATTATCGTACCGACCTCGTAGGTCTGCACAAGAGGGCTGCCCTTTCTGTCTACTGCCGCAGGAATACCTCTATCCATAAGAGCAAAGGCATACTCCTCCGCATGATTTCTGTCCTTAAGAAGTATGGCTATATCTCTTGGGCGCAGAGGCACATATTCTCCCGATTGCATATCGTACACCTTATGCTCTTTGAGCATACGGGATATTCTGTGCGCCACAAGGAGAGGTCCGCACATATTGTTGGGTATAGGAGAGTCCTCGCCCGGGGAGGGCATATCAATTATATATATCTCCGTATTGTCCTTGTCGTATTGAGGATATGGAGCTTTGGCGTAAAGAGCCGCCTTTTCGTCGTAGTTTACCTCTCCCAGCTCCTTGCTCATAAGCTGATAAAACAAAAAATTACAGCTTTCCAGTACGCTTGCTCTTGAACGGTAGTTCTCGGAAAGGGGTATAAGTACGTTTTTTGCATTTATATCTGTGTTGTAGCTGTCGTATTTATCTGCGAATATTTCAGGCGTCGCCATTCTGAATCGGTATATTGCCTGCTTTATATCGCCTACCATAAACATATTGTTTACGCCTCTTTCATGGCGTGAAACGGCAGTAAGTATTTCCTCCTGCAGATAATTGCTGTCCTGATACTCGTCTATTATTATTTCATAAAACTGCTCCTGCAGCTCTCTTGCGGTATCCGTAGTGCTGCCGTCGTCGTTTCTAAGTATATTAAGGCAGGTATGCTCTATATCGCTGAATTCCGCAATCTGCTCTTCTATTTTCCTGTTGTAGAACATTTCCGAAAACTCTTTTACAGTATCGATAAGCTCTCTCATTAAAGGAGCCTGTATTTTTTCAATAGCGTCGGCGGTTTCCTCATCATAAGGGAAAAGAGAAGAATTGACCTTCTTCGCTGAATATATTTCGCCTATTATACCCTTGAATGCAGCTCTTAAAGAGTTGATTGCCTCCACGATCTCTCTCGGTACTGTGGACTTTTTGTCTGCTGCGGAACGGGCATATACAATATTTGAAATATAGTCCTTAAAATCGCTGTCTATACCCCTGCCGCACTTTTCAATAAGCGTGTCTATAATAGCCTTGTCGCTGTTTTCCGCCAGTATAAGCACTCTTTCAAGAGCCTTGTGGTATCCGCCGCTTTCCCTGTAAAGGCGCAGGGCTGTTTCGTATATTTCCTTTGCATGGGACAGCTTTCTGAGTATTTCCTTTTGCAGAATTTCACCCCATACAGAGGAATAAATACCTCCCTCGCTGTCCTCATACATTTTGCGGCATTCCTCAAGCCATTTGAAAGGGTAGGGCTGAGAGCAGGAGTAGTCGTATAGTGAATATATACAGTCCTCAAGACCGCTGTCCGAATACTGAGGGGAGAAATAATCGGAAAGAGCTATAAATTCCTCCCTTGCCTCGCCGTATTTTTTTTCAAGAAGCTCCTCAAGGACTTCTTTTTTAATACGCGCCGTTTCATCGGAGGTAACTGTTCTGAAATTAGGGTCCAGGTCTACAAGGTGAAAGCTGCGCTTCACTACCATGGCGCAGAAGGAGTCTATTGTGGTGATATATGACTTATTCAGAAGTATAAGCTGCTTCTGAAGATGCGCCATAAGCTCGTTATTGCAGCCTTTACTCAGACCCTCCTCCCGTATTGCTTCGTTTATGGCTCTGCCTATTCTTTCCCGCATTTCCGCCGCCGCCTTATTGGTAAATGTAACAATAAGAAGATTGTCTATATTTATTTTGCTGTTTAAGTCCTTAAGCATGGACATAACCCTCTGAACGAGCACATAGGTTTTGCCAGAGCCTGCCGCGGCGCTTACAAGTACGTTTTTATTTCTTATATTTATTGCCAGAGCCTGTCCGGTACTGGGAGATAGATTGGGCATACAGTTCACCTTCTTTTATTTTTCCTCGGCAAATTCAGCAAATTCCTTTAGCTTAACGCAAAGGGCGGTATATCTGTCCACTTCTCTGTTGTTATCCACCATTCTGAATATGGTTTCGGGAGAGCCTGCCGTTACAGCAAGCTCCTTTGCTCTTGTAAGTCCCGTATATAGCAGATTCCTGCTCATGAGCATATCCGGACCGCTGAGAAGAGGCATTACTATGGCCTTGTACTCGCTGCCCTGACTTTTGTGTATTGTAACGGCGTAGCTCAGCTCGACCTCGTCCATTTGAGAAAAGTCGTAGTGTACTACTTTGTTTTCGTCAAATACCACTTCTATATATTCGTTTATATTGTCAATGTATGTTATTATGCCCTCGTCGCCGTTGAAGATTCCCACTCCGTCTGTAATATCGCCGTTTTTACCGACTATTTTCCACTCTATATTATAGTTGTTTTTTATCTGCATTACCTTGTCTCCCTCGCGGAAAACGGTTTTTCTGAGCTGCTTTTCTCTTTTCTGTGGAGATGGGGGATTAAGAGCATCCTGAAGTATGGAATTCAGATTTACGACGCCAAGAGGGGATTTCCTCATGGGAGTAAGCACCTGTATATCTCTTGGTTCGCATTTGAGATACTTAGGCAGTCTTACGGAAACAAGGCTTACTATAAGTGATTGAAGCTCGGTCGTGTTATAGCGCTTCATAAAGAAAAAGTCCTTGTTTTTCTCGGTAAGGTCGGGATATTCTCCCCTGTTTATTTTGTGGGCGTTTGTTACAATGGCGCTTTCCTGCGCCTGTCTGAATATCTCCGTAAGCCTTGCGACCTTTATTACTCCAGAGTTTATAATATCCTTAAGCACATTTCCCGGACCTACCGAGGGCAGCTGATTGCTGTCGCCTACCAGTATAAGCCTTGTGCCGTGGGGTATAGCCTTAAGAAGAGAGTGCATAAGCGTAATATCCACCATAGAGCTTTCGTCTATTATCACAACATCGGTCTCAAGAGGGTTATCCTCATTTTTTTCAAAGGTCTGGTTACGCGAATCCTCGTTGATAAAGCTGATGCCAAGAAGCCTGTGTATAGTCTGCGCCCTATGTCCCGTCGCCTCCTCCATTCTCTTGGCGGCTCTGCCCGTAGGCGCAGCCAGCTCTATATCAAGTCCCTCTGCCTCGCAAAGCCTTATTATAGCGTTTATAATAGTGGTCTTGCCTGTTCCCGGCCCTCCTGTTATTACAAGGACGCCGTTTTCCATAGCCTGCCTTATGGCGTCTCTTTGCTGGGGCACGAACGTTATGTTCTCAGCGCTTTCAAGAGCGTCTATTTCGCTGTCATAGTTATATATGCCCGCCGCGTCTGTGTCGCTTAGCTCATAGAGCTTTCTGGCAGTATAGCTTTCCGCATAGAAAAAGAAATTGAGATATACGTTTGTACCATCGGGTCTTCTGTCCAGCCAAATATAGTTTTCTATGTGCATAGAGGTCATTTCATTGTCTATAACCTCGTGGGATATGCCCAGAAGCTCCGCCGCGTTTTCAATAAGCAGACCGTAGGGCAGATATACATGACCGTTGCCTGCCGCCTGGTTCAGAACATACTTTACGCCTGCTCTTATTCTGAAAGGAGAATCCTTGGCTATACCTACATTTGCGGCTATACTGTCGGCTATTTTAAAGCCTATGCCGAATATATCCTCTGCAAGAGCGTAAGGATTTTTGGTGACTACCTCTATGGTTCTTTCCTTGTATCTTTTGTATATCTTAAGAGCGTATGTGGGGGAAATGCCGTATTCTCCAAGAAAAAGCATAGCCCGTCTTTCCTCTGCCTTTTCCTTGTAAAGCTCGCCTATTGTCATTGCCTTTTCCTTGCTTATACCCCTTATTTCCGCAAGTCTTTCCGGCTCAAGGTCCATTATGCTGAGAGTATTCTTGCCAAAGCGCTCTATTATCTTTTTTGCTATCTTAGGACCGATACCCTTTATTATACCGCTTGCAAGATACAGCTCTATGGCTCTTTCGGTTTTGGGCATAGTCTTTTCAAATACCTCTACATTTATCTGCTCTCCGTAGAAATGATGATTTACCACACTTCCCGTTATCTTTACGCTTTCCCCTTGATTGACGGCGGGAATATAGCCGACGCAGGTTATTTCACCGTCGGGGTCGTTATCATCTGTAATTGTAAATACGGCATATCCGTTGTCGGGGTTGTAGAATGTGACCTTTTCCACAGTACCCTCCACAGTCAATGCTTTCATATTCTTCACCTTCAATAAAATAAGAGATATATCGTTGATATATCTCTTATTTTATCAAGCGTGTCGATAAAATCGACACGCTTGAAAGAAATGCTTATTGGCATTTCTTTCAGTTATCTAAGGAAGGAACCAGCCGTGTTTTCCGCAATTTAGGCATAAATGCCTAAATTACAGAAAAGTTCCTGTCCTCGGAGGAAGTGAATTCCTCCTGCGGATTAAAGTCTGCGACGCTTTTTTTCAAACTGTTCTTTACTTGAAATTCACATTTTCTATCAAAATATTGTTTTTTCGACAGTCTGAATAAAATAAGAGATATATCGTTGATATATCTCTTATTTTATCATTATTTACTTATTTTGTAAACTTAATTATACTTAACGATTGCGCCCTTTGGACATTCGCTTACGCACTTGCCGCAGCCTACGCACTTGCCGTAGTCTATCTTAGCCAGCTTTGCGGGAGGAACGGACTTGGTGGCAATCATTTCTATAGCCTCAACGGGGCAGGCTCTTGAACACTTGCCGCAGCCTATACAAGCAGTATCGCAGGCTTTCATAGCAGCAGCGGCAGGGTCAAGGGAGTTACAGGTAACTCTTACCTTCTTAGCGTAGGGCACAAGCTCTATAAGGCTCTTGGGACAAGCCTTTATACAAGCGCCGCAGGCAACGCATTTTTCCTTGTCTACCACAGCTATGCCGTCTACTATATGTATAGCGTCGAAGGCACAGGCAGCAACACAGTTGCCGTCGCCTAAACAGCCGTAGTTACAAGTCTTGCGACCGCCGTTTACGGTTGCTTCAAAGGCGCAGTTATCTGAGCCGTAGTATTCAAATTTAGTCTTAGCCTTGTTGCAGTCGCCCTGACATTTAACAAAGGCTGTCATCTTTTCTGCTGAGCCTGCTTCCACGCCCATAACGGCAGCTACCTTTTCGGATACGGCAGCGCCGCCTACGGGACAGGCGTTTACGGGAGCGTCGCCCTTTGCAATAGCCTCGGCAAGAGCGTCGCAGCCTGCAAAGCCGCAGCCGCCGCAGTTAGCGCCGGGGAGACATTCCCTTACAAGAGGAACCTTCGGGTCTTGCTCTACCTTGAATATAATTGAAGCAAAGCCAAGTACCGCGCCGAATACAACACCCATACAGCCTAAAACAAGTACGGGAAATAAAATCGCATTAATATCCATATTTTAAACCCTCCTTATTAAAGCATGCCTGAGAAGCCTAAAAAGGCAATAGACATAAGACCGGCAGTTATGAGTGTAATGGGAAAGCCCTGGAACGGCTTTGGTATAGGACACTTTTCAAGTCTTTCTCTTACGCCTGCAAAGAGTATGATTGCAAGAGCAAAGCCTACTGCAGCGCCTACGCCGTTTACAAGTGACTTAATAAAGCCGAAGTTGCTTTCCATATTTGTAACTGTAACGCCAAGCACGGCGCAGTTGGTGGTGATAAGAGGAAGATATACGCCCAATGCCTGATAGAGAGAGGGTGAGCTCTTCTTAATGAACATTTCCACAAACTGCACAAGTGAAGCGATTATAAGTATGAAGGCTATGTTGTATAAGTATGCAAGGTTCAGAGGAACAAGCACGAAATTATATACAAGCCATGTAGCTGCTGAGGCAAGAGCTATAACGAATATAACCGCAACGCCCATGCCTGCTGCTGTTTCAACCTTCTTGGATACGCCCAGGAAAGGACAGATACCAAGGAATTTACTGAAAATAAAGTTATTGACAAATATAGCTGCCATCAATGTTACGAATAAATCCATTATCTACTCACCTCCTGCTTTCTGTTTCTCACAAGATTAACAAGTACCATAAGGAAGGCAAGCGTAATGAATGCTCCCGGAGGAAGTATCATAAGTAAAGTCTTGCACATATCCGGAAGTATAGCAATGCCGAATATACTGCCGTTGCCTAAGAATTCTCTTACTGCGCCGAGTACCGTAAGGGCAAGTGTAAAGCCAAGACCCATACCTACGCCGTCGAAAAGAGAAGCCACAGGACCGTTCTTGCCTGCATAGGCTTCGGCTCTTGCAAGTATAAGACAGTTTACAACGATAAGGGGTATATATACGCCCAGCGCTGCGTCAAGAGCAGGAACGAAGCCCTTTAATACCATCTGTACTATTGTAACGAAGGATGCTATAACAACGATATAGCAGGGAATTCTTACGCTGTCGGGTATTATCTTTCTTATCAATGAAATAACAAAATTAGAGCATATAAGAACAGCCGTTGTGGAAAGACCCATACCTACGCCGTTTATAGCAGATGATGTAACGGCAAGAGTGGGACACATTCCTATGACCTGTACAAAAGTAGGGTTTTCATCAATAATACCGTTTTTGATTATCTTAACAGGATTCATCAATCTACCCCTCCTTCCGGATAATTTTCGCTTACATATTCAATAGCTCTTGAAGCTGAGTTAGAAACGGCTCTTGAAGTAATGGTAGCGCCTGTAAGAGCCTCTACCTGACCGCCGTCCTTGGTAACGGCTATATCGCCGCTCATGCCTGCAAACTGAGAGTAGAAGCTCTCGTTTGCCGCATTTGCTCCAAGACCCGGCGTCTCGTTTGAGCAGTTTACAACGGAAAGACCTGTAAGCACGCCATCTGTGTCAACGCCGAACATAAGCTGAAGTCCTGCGCTGAAGCCCTTTGCAGTAACGGCTACGGCATAGCCCATAGGCTCTCCGCTTTCGTCAAGAGCAGGAGTTATTGTAGTAATATCGATATTGTCATGCTCCTCGGGAGCGTCGTCTTCTATTGCCTCGGATTCGCCGAATTCAGCTGCGTCAGAAAGCACAGCCTTCATGCTCTCTGCCTGCGCCGCCGCCTCCTGTTCGGCAATAGGACCTGTGGTAATGGAGTTTACATAGCCCAGAAGTCCTGCGGCTATAAGACAAATTATAAGCAAAATTGCTGCGGGTCTTATTATATTAGACATACTACTTCACCTCCTTAGCTTTGACCTTTGAATAGCCAAAGGTCCTCGGAGCAGTGTATCTGTCAATAAGAGGAACACAGAGGTTCATAAGAAGTATTGAGTAGGATACACCCTCGGGATAACCGCCGAATACTCGTATAAGAGTGGTTATAAATCCACAGCCGAAGCCCATAATGAGCTGACCCTTGGGAGTTACCGGTGAGGAAGCATAGTCTGTCGCCATAAAGAATGCGCCCAGCATAAGTCCGCCGTAGAAAAGCTCCTGAACGGGAAGTCTGTCAGCTGCGGCAGGAACGCCTGCAAACTTAAGTATAGTTGTGAATATAAATACCGTTGCTATATATACGACGGGAATTCTCCAGGATATAACCTTTCTTATTATAAGGTAAAGACCGCCTATTATAAGAGCTATGGCGCAGGTCTCGCCTATGGTGCCGCCTGTGTTGCCTATAAGTCCCTGAATAAGAGTCGCTCCTGCGTCGCCTGTCTGCTTGATTGAAGCAAGAGGCGTTGCGTATGTAGCTGCGTCTATGCCTGCCTTTGCCAGAAATCCCGTAGGACCGAAAGCAGAGCCGCTCATAAGAGTGGGGTATGATGCAAGCAGGAATGCACGTCCTGCAAGAGCAGGGTTTATAAAGTTCTGACCTAAGCCGCCGAAAAGCTGCTTGGCTATAATTATTGCAAAGAAAGCGCCGACCACGGGCATTACAAATATTGCAATGGGGTGAGTGTCAAAGCTCAGAGCCGGCAGATTCATAGCAAGAAGAAGACCTGTTACAACAGCGGATAAATCCTTTATGGTATTGGGCTTCTTTGCTATTTTGTTGTAAATTGATTCGGCTACTATGGCTGCCAGTATACACATAGCTATTTCTATGGCAGCGGTCACGCCGAAGAATATAATGCCCATTACAGCAGCGGGCACAAGACCTATTATCACATCTCTCATAACGCTTGAAATGGTTTCATTAGAGCGAATATGGGGAGATGATGATACCATTAAATTACCGTTCATTTCTTCGCCCTCCTTTATTTCTTTCTCTTAGAAGCCATAACTTCGCCTCTGTAAGCTATTATGGTCTGTGCAAGGTGTCTCTTGGCAGGACATACAAAGGAGCATGAGCCGCACATAATACAGTCTAAGCCGTGGTGCGCCTCAAATGCCGCCATATCTGATGAAAGAGCGTCCTGATTAAGGTTAAGAGGCATAAGTCCCATAGGACATGCGCTTACACACTTGCCGCATCTTATACAGTTGCTTTCGGGAGGAAGCGTCGCTGCCTCTCTTGTAAGACAAAGGAGAGCGGATGAAGTCTTTATAAAGGGAACGTCCGTAGAATATATAGCCTTGCCCATCATAGGACCGCCTGCTATTATCTTGCTGGGCTCTTCCTTAAAGCCGCCTACAGCCTTTATAAAGTCGTTCATATTCATACCTATTCTTACCTGATAGTTGCCAGGGTTGTTTACCGCATCGCCTGTGAATGTAACTATCCTCCTCATAAGAGGTCTGTCCTTGCATACGGCCCTTTCCACAGCAAGCACCGTATCTACATTGTCTACTATACAGCCTGCTGATGCGGGCAGCTTGCCTGAGCCTACCTCTCTGCCTGTTACGGCATATATAAGCTGCTTCTCTGAGCCCTGCGGATACTTGGTCAGAAGAGCGACTACGGAAATATTGTCAAAGCCCTGAACGGCTTTTACCATTGCGTCAATGGCGTTTTGCTTATTGTTCTCTATGGCTATGTAGCCGTGAGCGCCCGGGTGGAGCTTAAGCATTATGGCAAGACCCTGTACCAGCCTGTCTGTTTTCTCAAGCATAACTCTGTGGTCTGTTGTAAGATATGGCTCGCACTCTGCCGCATTTACTATGATAGAATCAATCTTGTCCGTAGGAGGAGGATTGAGCTTGATATGGGTAGGGAAGCCTGCGCCGCCTAAGCCTACGATACCTGCGTTCTTTATCTTGTCCAATATCTGTTCTCTTGTAAAGGACTCAAAGCTCGTGTCCTTGCCGAGAGAGGGGTCTTCCTCGAAAAGACCGTCGTTTTCAATGATGATAGACTGCACCATTGTGCCGCCGGGAGTGAGCATAGGCTTAATGTCCTTTACCGTACCCGATACGGATGAATGGATAGGTGAACACATAAATGCCTCCGCCTCGGCAATCTTCTGACCCAGAAGAACTCTGTCGCCCTTGGCTACAATAGGACTTGCCGGAGCGCCTATATGCTGACTCATGGGAAAAACCATAAGAGCGCCCGTTTCGGGCATTATAATCTCAATAGGCTTATCTTCGGTATACTCTTTGCCTTCGGGCGGATGGATTCCACCTATTTTAAAGGTTTTAAGATTCATATCTATTTTCCTCCTTACTTAAGGATATTAGTCTGATTATATGCCTGCCGCCTATCAGACCGTCCTTAGAATTTACCTTAAATACTATAATACAATATTTTACATAAAAATACAAGAGTTTAACGCATATTTTTTGTGTTAAATATATAACAAATTTAAGGCTCGCTTGTATATTCTTACTATTTTTGTCGGAATTAAGCGCATATTTCTGATTAATATTTGTATTCTTTATAACTTATGCTTGTATTTACAATAAAAGTATACTAAAATTAGAGATATATTTAATGAAGAAAAAGGAAAGAAAAGGAGCGATATATATGAAGGTAGCCAGCTTTACAATAGACCACGACAGACTTGAAAGAGGAATATTCGTATCCCGCAGGGACAGCGTGGGAAACGAGGTAGTGACCACGTTTGACATAAGGATAAAAAAGCCCAACACAGAGCCGTGTATGGATACTGCCGCCATACATACGCTGGAGCATCTTATGGCAGTATATTTAAGAGGAAACGACCGGTGGGCGGACAGGACCATATATGTAGGACCTATGGGCTGCCGAACGGGAATGTATGTTATATTCAAGGGAGATTTGAACTCCGAGGATATAGTTGATGTAATGAAGGACACGTTTAAATACATTATGGACTTTGAGGGAGAAATACCCGCCACGACCTCAAAGGAGTGCGGAAACTACCTTGACCATAACCTTGAATATGCAAAATGGGAGTGCGCTAAATTTTACAACGAGATACTCATGGATATAAAGAAAGAAAATCTGAATTATCCTGACTAAAAGGACTTGAAAAACTAATGCATTAGAGTTATAATAGGATATTATTCATTTGTTGTAAATTGTAAAAACAGGGGTGATTTTATGAGTGAAACCGATTATAATGCTCAGGTGGAAAATTTATATAATGAACTAATCGAGGAAATCAAGAAATATCACCCGTCAAAGGACCTTTCAATGGTAGAGAAGGCGTATAAGGTTGCTTGCGAGGCTCATGGAGAGCAGAAGAGAAAATCGGGAGAGCCTTATATAATACACCCCCTTTCTGTGGCTAAGATACTGGCGGAGCTGGAGCTGGATCTGGAAAGCATAGTGGCGGGACTTCTCCACGATGTGGTAGAGGACACGAAATATACCCTTGAGGATATTGCAAAAATGTTCAACGACGACGTCGCCCAGCTTGTAGACGGCGTTACAAAGCTGGAAAAATTTGCCTATTCCTCCAAGGAGGAATTCCAGGCGGAAAATTTCAGAAAAATGTTCCTCTCTATGGCAAAGGATATAAGAGTTATACTTATAAAGGTAGCCGACAGGCTTCACAATATGAGAACTCTCAAATATCACAGACCCGAAAAGCAAAAGGAAATCGCCCAGGAAACTTTGGATATATATGCTCCCCTTGCGGACAGACTTGGTATTTCAAAAATAAAAACCGAGCTGGAGGATCTTTGTCTGAGGTATCTTGAGCCCGAGGCATATTACGACCTTGTGGACAAAATTCACAGAAAGCAAAACGAGAGAGAGGAATTTGTAAATAAAATAGTGCAGGAAATAAAGGAAAAATGCGAGGCGGCAGGCATAAAGTGCAGCGTAAGCGGAAGACCCAAGCATTTTTTCAGCATATATAAGAAAATGCATACCAAAAACAAGACTCTTGACCAGATATTCGATCTGTTTGCGGTAAGAGTGCTTGTGAATAGCGTAAAGGATTGCTACGGCGTATTGGGCGTGGTACACGAGGCGTATACCCCTATGCCCAACCGTTTCAAGGACTACATAGCAATGCCCAAGGCAAATATGTATCAGTCCCTTCACAATACGCTTATAGGTCCTGACGGACTTATATTTGAAATACAGATAAGAACCTACGAAATGCACAGGACTGCGGAATACGGTATTGCCGCCCATTGGAAGTACAAAAAGGGCATTACCGAAGGCGTTGAGGACAGCTCCGAGGACGCCAAGCTGTCCTGGCTCAGACAGATATTGGAATGGCAGAGGGATATGTCCGACAACCATGAGTTTATGGACACAATTAAGACAGACCTTAACGCCTTTAGCGAAAATGTATTCTGCTTCAGTCCCAGAGGAGAGGTCATTTCTCTTACAGAGGGTTCAACTCCCGTTGACTTTGCCTATGCCATACATTCTGCCGTAGGCAACACTATGGTAGGCGCAAGGGTAAACAACAGAATAGTGAATTTCGACTATGTGCTTAAAAACGGCGACAGAGTTGAAATAGTCACATCTCAGAATACAAAAGGACCGAGCCGCGACTGGCTTAAGTTTGTAAAGACGAGTCAGGCAAAGTCCAAGATAAATCAGTGGTACAAGAAATTAAATAAGGAAGAAAATATAATAAGAGGCAGGGAGCTTCTTGAAAAGGAAGCAAAGAGAAAGAACTACAACCTTGCCGATATTCTGACCCCAAAGGCTATGGGAGAGGTGCTTGAGCGTTACAGCTTCAGAGACTGGGATTCTATATGCGCCGCAGTAGGTCACGGAGGACTTAAGGAGGGTCAGATAATAAATAAGCTCTACGACATATATGAAGCGGAGCAGAAAAAGACAAGAACAGCTCAGGAAATTTTAAGAGAGCAGGAGGAGACGATAAAGGCTCATCTGGAAAGCTCTCAGACAGAGCAGCCCCACAGGAGAAAAAGCAAGAGCGGTATTTACGTACACGGCATAGGAGATATAGAGGTAAGGTTTTCAAAGTGCTGCTCTCCCGTGCCCGGTGACGAAATAGTCGGCTTTGTCACAAGAGGCAGAGGAGTATCCATTCACAGAACCGACTGCGTAAATATTATAAACTTAAGCGAGGAAGAAAGAGCAAGGCTTCTGGAGGCGGAGTGGACTGTGGACAAGACCACATCCGGCTCATATTCCGTGGATATAAGAATATTTGCCATAGACAGGGACAGCCTTACATTCGATATACTTAAAATAGTTATCGACGAAAATCTTTCTGTCAACAATATAAATGCAAGACCCGTCAAGAACGGAAAGGCAGTAGTGGATCTGAGCCTTAAGATAAGCAATGTTGAGCAGCTTGAGATATTCAGCAAAAAGGTGCTTAATGTAGGCGGAGTGGAAAGTATAGAAAGAGTGAACGTCTGATGCGTGTTGTATTACAGAGAGTTAAAAGTGCAAAAGTGACGGTTGAGGGCAAGGTCACAGGCAGTATAGACAGGGGCATACTGGCTCTTGTGGGCATGAACAAGGGAGATAATGAAGAGACCTTTAAATGGATGCTCAATAAGCTGGTGAACATAAGAATATTCGAGGACGAAAACGACAAGATGAATCTGTCAATTTCAGATTTGAACTACGGTCTTCTGCTTGTGCCTAACTTTACAATATACGCCGACGCCCGCAAGGGCAACAGACCCTCCTTTGCCATGGGCGCAGGTCCGGAGGAGGCAAGGGAGAGCTTCAACAGATTTACGGAATATGCCAAGTCTAATTTTGCCAATGTTCAGACGGGAGTTTTCCAAGCCTATATGCAGGTAGAGCTTGTAAACGACGGTCCTATAACCATTTTGCTGGACAGCGATAAGCTGTTCTAGTATTGCCGACGGCTTTGTAGCTGTGGGCAAGCCCAAATTTATTAAAGGAGAAGGTATATGAGGTTAAAGCAATTCGTATCTCCCGATATGGGAGAAAACTGTTATTTCGTCATAGACGAAAATACCAATGAAGCAATAGTGCTGGACCCGGGCGCCCAGGGCGAAAAGCTGTGCAGTGTAATAGACAGCGAAAATCTTGATATAAAGGCAATATGCCTTACCCATTGCCATTTTGATCATGCGGGAGCGGTAAGGGAAATAAAGAAGCATACAGGCGCTCCCGTGTTTATATGCAGAGGCGAGGAGGAGGTTGCAAACAGCACCTCCTACAATCTTTCCGCCATGTTTGGCAGACCCTTTACGGTGGCCTATGACAGAGTGCTTGACGAGGGGGATAAATTTTGCTTCGGCTCTCTTGAATTCCGCACAATTCTTACACCGGGGCATACTACGGGCGGCGGCTGTTTTTACTTTGAAAGGGAAGGGGTACTTTTTTCGGGAGATACCCTTTTCTGTATGAGCGTAGGCAGAACGGACTTCCCCGGGGGAAGTATGGAGCAGCTCATGGAAAGCATAAAAAACAAGCTCTTTGTACTGCCTGACGATACAAAAGTGTACAGCGGTCACGGAAACGCCACATATATAGGCTTTGAAAAGGAGAACAACAGCTTTATATACTAGGAGAAGCTATGTATTATATAATAAAGGGACATAATTTCGTTGACGAAACTGTGTCCGTACTTATGATATTCTATCCCAACGACAAATATATACAGACAGACAGCGTTGCCGAGGGCACTACTCTTGTAAGCGTATTTGACGGCAAAAGCGCCAAGGCGCAGCTTTATACCGATGGCGGGCTTAAAGCGGAGGCTATGGAAACGGCTGAAAACACCGACCGCGGAGAAATAAAGAGAGTTATAGGCTTGTCCATAGCAAGGGCGGTAAACTCAATCAAGAATATTTCTCTTCCCTGGGGCATACTTACGGGAGTAAGACCTGCAAAGCTCATAAACCAAGGGCTTGACCAAGGCAGGAGTATAGATGAAATATCCGAAGCTCTCCATAATAAATACCTTGTGAGCCGTGAAAAGCTGGAGCTTATGATTCAGGTGGCGTCAGAGGAAAGGAGCATAGTTGAGGCAGGAAAGGGTAAAATAGGCTTATATATAGGCATACCCTTTTGTCCCACAAGATGTCTTTACTGCTCCTTTACATCATATCCTCTCAATAGGTATATTGCCAAGACGGACAGCTATATGGACTGTCTTATAAAGGAAATGGAGTTTACAAGGCAGTTTACCCGCAGCCGTGAGATAGAGAGCATATATATAGGCGGCGGTACGCCTACTTCACTTAGCGAGGCTCAGCTTGACAGACTTTTAAGCGCCGTGGAGGAAAACTTCGGTATACCCGAGGAATACACCGTAGAGGCGGGCAGACCCGATACGCTTACCCGTGAAAAGCTGAGAATACTTAAGGCGCATAATGTCACCAGAATTTCAATAAATCCTCAGACCCTTAACGACAAGACACTTGAACTCATAGGCAGAGAGCATACTGCGGCTATGTTTATAAATGCCTTTGAAATGGCGAGAGAGGAAGGACACGACCATATTAATACCGATATAATACTGGGACTTCCCGGAGAGGGCGAAAAAGAGGTAATAAACACAATGGAGGGTCTTGAAAGGCTTTCGCCCGAAAGCATTACGGTACATACCCTTGCGGTAAAGAGGGCGTCAAGGCTGCGTGAGACCCTTGAAAAATATTCAATGCCCGACGCCGAAGCAATGGAAAGGCATATTGCCATAGCAAGGCGTTATACAGAAAAAATGGGAATGCTCCCTTACTATATGTACAGACAGAAAAATATGGTGGGCAATTTTGAAAATACAGGCTACTGCAAGAAAAACTGCCAATGTATATACAATGTGCAGATAATGGAGGAAAAGCAGAGCATAATAGCCCTCGGAGCAGGAGCCTCCACAAAGACGGTAGATCCTGCTACCGACCGTATAGAGAGAATATTCAATGTAAAAAGCGTTGACGACTATATAACGAGAATAGACGAAATGCTGGAGAGAAAAAGGGCTCTGGAGACATTGCTTTAATGTAATATGCCAGAGCTGCAGTCATGCTTGCGATACTGTGGGTAAGTATTGACGCCGTATATTTTTTTGCTCTATAATATGGGTTTGCGCAAACGATTAATTTTACGGCGTAAACAACAAGGCGCATTGCCTCAAAATGTGTTATTATAGAAGCAGTAAAAATATGTATTTAAATTGAGGTGAAAATATGGCAGGAATAAGAAGGAAAAATAGAGACAGACTTTTTGCAGGCTATGACAATGAATACGAAAGGCTGGCGTTTGGCGAGAAAAGCGTCGAAAGCGAAAATATGCGCTCCGGTATGAGAGAACTGGCAGCTGAATTCAGAGAGGTTTTCGGCATAAGCAATTCAGACGAAATGCCTCTTAGCCAAAGAATAAAAGGTATACTGGACAGCATAAGGGTAGACGGTGAAAGCTACAACTTTTTAAGACCCGGCAGCTGGATTGACGATGAGGCGGCAATGGCGTGCGCCATGGCAAGAATAAAGAGAATGGCTGTTTACGGACAGAATCCCAAAAGCAAGGACGGAGTTTATCATATAGTATACCGTGACCCCGAAAGCAATCAATTCAAGGCTCTTGGCAACGGTATTTACGATATTGAAATACCGCCGAAGCCGGAACCTCCCAGGAGAAAGTTCTTTTTTACGGATTTGCAGGATTCCGACCGCTATGAAAGAGAGATGGCAAAATATAATGACGCCGTAAGGGAACAGAAAAGGATAGACGCTATCAAAAGAAATAATGAGAAATATATAGAAGAGGCTGAAAAAGAGGCGGAATCCGTAAATAAGGCAAATGAGCACGGGGAAAACGGCGCCGTAAGGAATATGAGTATACATGACCTTATGGCAGACAAGAACGGAAGCAAGGGCTCTCTTAAGCAGCGCCTTGAGGACGCCAACTCCTATACGCGCAGAAATTCAAAGGAATACAACGAATTTCTGAAATCTCTTGACAACGTAAACAAGCTGTGGGAAATGCCCAATACCAAAGAGAACACCAAGGCAATGCTTCATGCCTATGAAAGACTTGAAAAGGCGTGTAAGGCATATCTGGACAAGAATTCTTCTCCGCGCCGCACGGATATGGGCGAGCAAAGAATAGACATAGTAAGAGATGTGCTCAATCTCCAGCGCCGTGAGAAAAAGGAACTGGAGGGCTATTACAATACATTTGCCGCATCACCGGAAGAACGCATACTTGGCGACTGCGTTGAAAAGGCGAGATATGTGGAGCTGAATGAAAAGGATTACAAGCTCGGCAGAATAGGAGCAGGCACAAGCGTAAGATTACATATAGAGGGCAAAAACATAAACGGTATATTTACTGAGGAAAAGGCTGAAAAGTTTATAGGATTTGAGGGTATTATTATGAGAAACCTACAAAATGCCAAGAAGATTCCTCAGTCCGTAGCGGGAAAAATATGCAGCTATTCCAACTGCGCCACAAAAGGCTGCGCGCTTGTTGAAATTCACAAAGAGGATGATGTTTATAAATTCCTTACAGACAACAATATTATAAAGAAGAATAATAATGAAGCTGAAAAACAGCAATGGAAGCAGTTTGCCGAAAATCTTTCCGCAGATTTCAAAGAGATGCGCAAGAATAAGACCTATAACGCTTTTAATGCAGTAAAGGTATTAAATCGGGTTATAAATGAATATGCTCCTGCTGAGTACAAGGATGTTCTTAAAAGATACAATGACAGTTATAGATTTTTCAATGCCATATCCAGCCGTGATGTTTCTATGGAGGTAAAGCTCCAATACCTTAGTGAAAGGAACGTCTGCAGCAGGTCTGATATTAAAAAGGGCAGTCCTGCAAGAAAGGAGCTGGAGCAATTCCTGACTGATGTTACACTGGAAACGAATTCACAGAGAATTGCCGAGCGTACCGGCATTGATTCAGAAAGACGTATAGACCTTAATACAAGAAATATAGCCACATCTGTACTGGCGGAGCTTATAGGCTGTCCAAGCGTTGTTGCAAAGACGGAAAAGGCAACGGTCGTTACTGCGGACGGAAAGACCAGAGAGGGCATATTTATGGAGTATGTTAAGGGAAAGGAAGGCGGCGATTTGGATTTTGGAGCAAGTGAAAAAATGGCTATGGACCAAAAGCCAAACGGCGGACTCAAGAAAAAAATAGCAGACCTTCAGGTACTGGACAGCCTTTGCGGACAGACGGACAGACATCTGAACAATATTATGTTCCAAACAGACGAAGACGGACTTGTATCTGATATAAAGGGCATTGACAACGATATGAGCTTCGGTGTAACAAAGCTGAATGCCAGCGGCTGTCACAACATAAACCTCGGCGCTATAACCCATATAGATGAAACAACGGCAAATAATATCAGAAATCTCAACAAGGAGATACTGGAATATAAGATGAAGGACCTTCTTGTGCAGAAGGAAATAGATTCTCTGTGGGACAGAGTTAGAGTAATGCAGGCGTGGCTGAACGACCCCCGTGTTACCATAGTGCCTACGGATGAATGGAAAAACAAGGAATGGGGCGAGCTTGCAAAGGGCGTGACCAATGAAGTTGAAGTGAATGTAAAAGGAAAGATTGAAATACGTCAGCAGGCTGACCTTCATAACTCAAACCTCTTTTATAAAGTGGGTTTAAGAACGCTGCCCGAGGGAAGGCTCTATATGTGCGCGCCTCAAAACGATAATGATAAGAGGGATTATCTGAGAGGAATACATAACGTAAAGGTATTTGAAAACGAAAAGCTCGCGGAAATAAGGGAAATTGATAACAGAAGGCAGACGCCGTCTGCACGGGCTCTTTCTACCCAGGATTTGTCTGCCCGTAATCCGTCTGCGCGGACTATGCCTGTCAGGACTCCGTCTGCGCGAACCTCCGGCGGTATGGGTATGGGGTGATTTTACATATAGTAAAAGGCGGCTCAGTGGCATGGGACTTTATTTCCCGTATGCCTGCCCGTTATACAGGGCTTATGATTTGCCGTTATAATCATAATCAAAAGGAGAAACAAAATGGCTGAAAACAAAATAAAGCCCCGTATACTTACGGGATTTATGGAGCTGCTTCCTGCAGACCAGATATTGTTCAACAAAATATACGACACCATAAGGCAGGTATACGAGAGCTTTGGCTTTCTTCCTTTGGATACGCCTGTAATAGAGCTTTCCGAGGTGCTTCTTGCCAAGGCGGGAGGAGAAACGGAAAAACAGATATATCGCTTTACAAAGGGCGATAACGACCTTGCTCTGCGCTTCGACCTTACGGTACCTCTTGCAAGATATGTGGCGCAGCACAGCGGAGAGCTTACATTTCCCTTCAAGCGCTATCAGATGAGCAAGGTATACCGTGGAGAAAGACCTCAGAAGGGACGCTTCAGAGAGTTTTATCAATGCGATATAGACATAATAGGCAACGAGGAGTTAAGTCTTGTATATGACGGAGAAATACCTGCTGTAATATACAGTATATTCAGAAGGCTGAATTTCGGCAAGTTTACAATAAGGCTCAACAACAGAAAGGTGCTCAACGGCTTTTTCGGCGCGCTGGGACTTTCCGAGAGTATAACGGATATTCTGAGAATTATCGACAAAATAGACAAAATAGGCAGAGAAAACGTAATATCAGAGCTTGAAAAGCTGGGAACAGAGGGCGATAAAATAAGCCGCATAATGGATTTCATATCCGTATCCGGTACGAACAGCGAAAAAATAAATGCTCTTAAAGCCATGGATATTGACGACGAGAAATTTGCTCAAGGCGTCGACGAGCTTGAAAGGGTAACGGGCTATATGAGAGATTTCGGCATTGACGAGGACTATTTTGAAATAGATTTTACCATAGCCAGAGGTCTGGACTATTACACAGGCACGGTTTATGAAACGGTACTTGACGATTACAGAAATCTTGGCAGTGTATGCTCCGGCGGACGCTACGACAACCTTACGGAATACTATACAAGCGCAAAGCTCCCGGGCATAGGCATATCAATAGGACTTACAAGGCTTTTCTCACAGCTTAAGGAAGCAGGCATAATAAAGGCGGAAAGCTCAAGTCTTGTAAAGGCTCTTGTTATACCTATGGGCATAGATATGGAATATACCCTTAAGGCTGCGGGCAATATAAGAAATGCGGGAATACCCGTCGACGTATACTATGCCGAAAAGGGTATGAAGGCAAAAATGAAGTATGCCAACAAGCTGGGTATACCCTTTGCGGTAATAATAGGTGAAGACGAGGTTAAAAGCAATACCGTTATGCTTAAGAATATGATAAGCGGTGAGCAGAAGGCAGTTGCCTTGGATAATATCGCCGAGGAAATAAAGACACAGGAAAGGATGTAATAAATATGGCAGAATTAATGCAGGGCATAAGGAGAAGCTGTTACTGCTGCGATGTAAATGAAGCTATGGTAGGGCAGGAAGTTACTCTTATGGGCTGGGTAAGCAGAAAAAGAGAGTTTTCACACTTTTCATTTATACTTCTCAGAGACAGAACAGGCATAGTACAGGCTGTTGTGGACAGAGACAGCTGCTCACGGGAGGTAGCCGACAAGGATAAGGAAATAAGGGGAGAGTATGTTATAGCAGTTACGGGAAGGGTAGCCGCAAGAACTCCCGAAAACATAAATCCCAATATGAAAACAGGCAATATAGAGGTAAATGTAGAGAGTATGAAGATACTTTCAGAGTCCGACACTCCGCCCTTCCAGATAGAGGAAAGTATAAATGTAAGCACGGAATTAAGACTAAAGTACAGATACCTTGACTTAAGGCGACCCAATGTTGCTGCAAATATAGTGTTAAGACATAAGCTGTGTCAGATAGTAAGGCAGTTCCTTTCAGATGAAGGCTTTATTGAAATAGAAACGCCTATGCTTACAAAATCCACTCCCGAAGGCGCAAGGGATTATCTTGTACCAAGCAGAGTGCATCCCGGCAATTTCTATGCGCTGCCACAAAGTCCTCAGCTTTTCAAGCAGCTTTTGATGGTATCGGGCTTTGACAGATACTTCCAGATAGCAAAGTGCTTCAGAGATGAGGATTTGAGAGCGGACAGACAGCCTGAGTTCACTCAGATAGATATGGAGCTTTCATTTATAGAGCAGGACGATGTTATAGACGTAAACGAAAGACTTATAAAGAAGGTATTCAAGGAATTAAAGGGCATAGATGTGCCTACTCCATTTTTGAGAATGCCCTATTGCGAGGCCATGGAGCGCTTCGGCTCTGATAAGCCGGATATTCGCTTTGGCATGGAATTGCAGAACATAACCGATATAGTAGACGGCTCTGAATTCGGAGTATTCCAGAACGCCATAAACGCAGGCGGCTCTGTAAGAGGCATAAATGCCGAGGGCTGCGGCTCTTTCCCAAGAAAGAAAATAGATTCTCTTGTAGACGTAGCCAAGACATACGGCGCAAAGGGACTTGCGTGGATAGTTGTAAACGAAGAGGGCTTCAAGACCACTATTTCCAAGTTCTTTACAGATGATAAGATAAACGAGATAATAGCGCGCTTTAACGCAAAGGCAGGAGACCTTATACTCCTTTGCGCAGACAAGGACAGCATAGTGTTCGACGCCTTGGGCGCATTAAGGCTTGAGGTTGCAAAGCGTCTTGAAATACTTGACGAGCGCGAATATAAATTCCTTTGGGTAACTGAATTCCCGCTCCTTGAATACAGCGAGGAGGAGCAGCGCTATGTAGCTAAGCATCATCCCTTTACATCACCTATGGACGAGGATTTGCAGTATATAGACACAGACCCGGGCAGAGTAAGAGCAAAGGCTTACGATATGGTGCTTAACGGCTGCGAGGTCGGCGGCGGCTCTATCAGAATACATTCAAGAGAAATACAGTCACAGATGTTCAAGCTCTTGGGCTTCACTCCTGAGGACGCGCAGGAACGCTTTGGCTTCCTTTTGGACGCCTTTAAGTACGGCGCTCCTCCTCACGGCGGTCTTGCCTTTGGTCTGGACAGACTTGTCATGCTGCTTACGGGAGCAGAGAGCATAAGAGATGTAATAGCGTTCCCGAAGGTAAAGGACGCAAGCTGTCTGCTGACAGATGCGCCTAATACGGTAGACAAAATACAGCTGGAGGAGCTTGGTATAGAGCTTTCTCCAAATGAAAATACAGAGGTGGAGTAAATGCTGGATTTTAAGGCGGAGCTAAGTAAATTCAAGCCCCTTCCCGAAGCGGAGCAGACAGATAAATATGGGGAGAGCGCAGTCGAGGATATTGTGGATATTCTCAATGAGATAAGGAATAACAAATAAGAGGTGTCTGAATGGAATATCTTTCTAACGGAAGCCAGAAAAGGATAGCTTCTCTTTCTGCCAAATGCTATAATCAGGCGTTGGTATCATGCAATGAGGGCAAAATTTCGGAGGCTGTTGTAAAGCTGCGGGAAAGTATCTCGCTGAATAAAAAAAACATAGATTCGAGAAATCTTCTGGGACTTTGCTATTACAGACTTGGCAGAATAACCGAGGCGCTTATACAGTGGAAAAAAAGCGCCGAAATGAAGATTACGGACAATATAGCCACAGATTTTATTATAGCTGTGGAAAATGACAAGGACACCGCAAAAATGAAGGAGGCTGTCGCCAACTACAACGAGGCGCTTGCCTTTGCCGTGGACAACAATACGGACATGGCTATAATGTGTCTTAAAAAGGCTCTGGATATGAACAAAAATTTTGTGCTTGCCTGCGACCTTCTGGCTCTTTGCTATATGGAGAGGGGAAATAATGCAGATGCTCTTCCTCTTTTGCGCAGGGCTCTTAAGACAGACAGCTCAGACAGTATCGCCCTTGAGTATACAAATATAGCCGGAGAGGGCAAGACCGTGTTATTCAAGCCTAAGCGCAAGGAAAGCTGGGACAATACGCGTCCTACCGTCAAGGCAATAAAGCCTTCGGGGGATACGGGCAGCGGAATACTGTGCTTTATTGCAGGCTTAGCCGCAGCCGCCATAATATCCGGCGCTCTTGTTGTGCCGTCGGTAATACACCATTACAAGTATATATACGACAGTCTTGAAACAAAGTATAATATTCTGCTCAATGATAAAAACAGCGCAGCCCTTAAAAATGAAGAAGCAATACAAAGGCTTACGGAGGAAAACGAAGACCTTAAATCAAGGCTCTACACCACAGGCTCTCAGGAGCTGCAGCAGAGGATAAAGGCTCTTTCTGATATAAGGGCGTATTTTGAGGAGGGAAATGCCGAAATGGCGGCGGAAAAGCTGCTTTCCCTTAATACGACAGGCTTTGGCGCAGAGGTCATGAAGGAGTATGATTCACTCAGAACGACGGTACTCCCTGCAGCCGCTCAGAAGTATTATACGGCAGGAACAGAGGCTCTTGGCGCAAAGGATACGGAAACCGCCCAAAAGCTCTTTGAAAAATGCATACAATGTATGGGAAACGGCGAGGAGCTAAGATACAGCGCTATGTATCAGCTGGGCAAAATAGCGGCGGACAAGGGCGAATACGAGGCTGCCCTTAACTATTTCGGCACAGTTGCCGACAAGCACCCCGTAGCCTCTGTCAAAAACGACGCAATAGAACAGATAGAGAAAATAAAGAGCAATTAATGTGAGGTAATAATTATGTCAGTAGTACGTCCCTTTAAAGGATACAGACCCATACCGAGACTATGCAAGGCTGTGGCGGCTCTTCCTTATGATGTAATGAGCTCCGAGGAGGCAAGGGAAACGGTAAAGGACGAGCCCTATTCCTTTCTTCATGTGGATAAGGCGGAAATAGACTTACCCGAGGGAACGGATATATATTCCGATGAGGTCTATGCAAAGGCAGCCGAAAATCTAAGCAGAATGATAAAAGAAGGCGTGTATATACAAGATGAAAAGCCTGTGTTCTATATATACAGGCTTACTATGAAAGGACGTTCTCAGACGGGTCTTGTTGCCTGCACCTCCATAGACGAATATATAGAGGGCAAAATAAAAAGGCATGAGCTGACAAGAGCCGACAAGGAGGAGGACAGAGTTCGCCATGTAGACGCCTGCAATGCCAATACAGGTCCTATATTCCTTACATACAGGGCAGAAAGTGAAATAGACGATATTATAAATACATGGAAAGAGGAGCACACGCCTATATATGATTTTGTATCACGGGACGATGTGGGGCATACCGTATGGCTTATAGACGAGGAGGCTGTAATAAACAGACTTTCAATGGTGTTTGCAAAAGTGCCTTCACTGTATATTGCAGACGGACACCACAGAAACGCATCGGCTGTAAGAGTGGGACTTGACAGGAGGAAAAAAGCGAAAAAATATGACGAAAATGCGGAGTATAACTACTATCTCTCCGTGCTTTTCCCCGACAGTCAGCTCTATATAATGGATTACAACAGAATAGTAAAGGATATTAACGGCAGGAGCAAGGATGAGTTTATAAAGGAAATAAGCGGCAAATTTGATGTCGAGGAATATAAGGGCGAGGGCTGCTATAAGCCCGACAGGATGCACACCTTCGGTATGTATATTGAGGGAAAGTGGTATATATTAAGAGCCAAAAAGGAGATAATACACGAAAAAGACCCGGTAGGCAGTCTTGACGTATCCATACTCCAGAACGAGCTTTTAGCGCCAATACTCAATATAGGAGACCCTCGTACCGACAGCAGAATAGACTTCGTAGGCGGAATAAGAGGACTTAAGGCTCTTGAAAAGAGCGTTGATTCGGGCAAAATGAAGGTAGCCTTTTCAATGTACCCCACAACTATGGGACAGCTTATGAACATAGCCGACAAGGGGAAAATAATGCCGCCAAAGTCCACCTGGTTCGAGCCAAAGCTCAGAAGCGGAATTTTTATACATACTTTGGAATGATACGAATATACTTACGGCTTTCGGTAAAAATAAATATGTAAAAGCTATGTATTTATGGGAGGTTGTATTTATGGAAACATTAAAGGTATCATCTAATTCACAGCCAAAATCCGTAGCAGGCGCTATTGCTGCAATTCTCAGAAATAATCAGGATGTGGAAATCCAGACGATAGGCGCGGGAGCTGTCAATCAAGCTGTAAAGAGCGTGGCTATTGCAAGAGGCTATGTAGCGCCCAACGGTATAGACCTTGTTTGCGTGCCCGCCTTTTCCCAGTCCGAAATAGAGGGGGAAATAAAAACGGGCATCAAATTTGAGATATTGAGAAGAGGCGAATGAAAAAGTAAATCCATAATGACAAGGAGGCTGCCTTTTGGCAGTCTCTCTGCGTGTCGATAAAATCGACACGCTTGCAAGAAATGCCTTACGACATTTCTTGCAGATATTCGGGTATAAAAATATTGAGCTTTACGAAAGCCAATTTATGGTTTTCTAAGCTCAAATTTTTTCCTCAGGCGGGCAAAGCTCGCCTTGCGGATTAAAGTCTGCGACCTGGTTGCATGGCGAGCAGCATTACGAAGTAATGCGACCAGCGCTTTTTTTGCAAGCTGTTCTTTAATTTATATTTACTGTAAAAATATTGTTTTTTCGACAGGCTGAGAGGCTGCCTTTTGGCAGTCTCTTTAATATTTTGCCCTCACAGTCAGTGTATGATAAAACCAACGCACTGAAATTTATATTCTGTCTTTTAAGATTGCAATTTGCGCTATACTTTGGTATAATAAAAATAACAATAAATTCTATTAAAGAGGTGGTAAATATGGCATTTGGAATGAGAGGACATGATTTAGGCGGAAAGCAGAAATTTGACGAATTTCTGGCAAAGGTAAAGGAGCATAATATCGACCTTGTGCAGCTTGCTTTTCAGAAGTCCATTACGGACATTGACTTTACAAGAGGAAACTACAATCCGGGCTTAGGCTATTACATAGGCAGAAGACTGAGAGAGAACAATATTCATGTAGCGGTGCTTGGCTGCTATATCAATCCGACCAATCCCGTAGAGGGAAAAAGGGTCGAGGCGGTAAAGAAGTTTATAGAGCATCTTAAGTATGCAAAGGCAATAGGCGCAGACATGGTAGGCACAGAAACGGGCAGACTTGACGAGAATTTCAAAATAGTTCCCCAAACCTATACGGAGACCTGCTATCAGCTTCTTTTGAAATCCATGAGAGAGATAGTATCCGCAGCTGAAAAGCTGGGAGTAATAGTAGGTGTGGAGGGCGTTGCCACTCACACTCTTTATTCTCCGGAGATGATGCAGAGATTCTTAAACGATATTGATTCGCCTAATGTAGAGGTAATACTTGACCCTGTAAATCTTCTGGACAGAAATAACTATAAGGAGCAGGAGGCTGTAATAGCAAAGGCGTTCAGATATTACGGCGACAGAATATCCGTAATGCACATAAAGGACTTTAAGCTGGATGAGAACGGCGACGTAGCCTTTGAGCAGGTAGGCGAGGGACTTTTCAATTACGCTCCGCTTTTCAAGCAGCTTAAGGCAACAAAGCCTTATATCACAATGCTTATTGAAAATTCAAACGAAAGCAGATACCACAGCGATTGCGAGTATTTACAGAAAATATATGACGAGGCTTAAAAAAGACTTCTATACAAGAGATACGCTTAGGGTGGCAAAAGAGCTTCTGGGCAAGTATATAGTCCGAGAGCTTGACGGACACAGGCTTATTCTTATGATAACGGAGACCGAGGCATATATAGGCTCTGTGGACAAGGCGTGCCATGCCTATAACTACAAAAAGACCGAGCGCACCTCCACACTTTTCAGAGAGGGAGGCTGCAGCTATGTGTATCTCATATACGGTATGTACTCCTGCCTTAATGTGGTAACGGATATTGAGGGAGAGCCCTGCGCCGTGCTTATAAGAGGCGGCGAGCCTGTGGAGGGCATTGAATATATGTCCCGACTTAGGTATGGAAAGGACTATGGCGAGCTTACAAGCTATCAGCTAAAGAATTTCGCCAACGGTCCGGGCAAGCTGTGTAAGGCTCTTGCCATAGACAGAGAATTGAACGGCGTATTACTTGACAGACCGCCCCTTTATATTACAGAGGGCAGGGAAGTGCAAAACTGTAAAACAGGCAAAAGAATCAATATAGACTATGCGGAGGAAGCGGCGGACTTCCCTTGGAGATTTTATATATGAAACAGTTGGCGCAATATAAGAATTACAATAAAATAGCCATAATGGGCGGAACGTTCAATCCCATACACATAGGTCATCTTGTGGCGGCGGAGGCGGTACGCCAAGAGCTGGGCATAGAAAGAGTGATATTCATACCTACGGGCAATTCTCCTCATAAGGAAAACGACCCTATGTATAACGAGCACAGATACCTTATGGCGGTGCTTGCCACAGTCACCAATCCCTATTTTGAGGTATCCCGTATGGAAATAGACCGTACCGGCAAAAGCTATACCGTAGACACGGTAAAAGAGCTAAGATATATGTGCAGCAAGGACTGTGAAATATACTTTATAACGGGAGCAGACGCCATAGAGCAGATATTGACGTGGAAAGACCCGGAGGAGCTTTTGTCTATATGCCGTTTTGTGGCGGTAACACGTCCGGGCTATGACAAGACAAGGCTTGAAAAAACCATAAACACACTTAAGAAAAAATACAAGGGCAATATAGTGTTTCTTGAAGTTCCCGCTCTTTCAATATCCTCTACGGATATACGCAACAGAGTTGTGGCGAACAAGACCATAAAATATCTTGTGCCGGACTCGGTGGAAAACTATATACTTAAATTCGGACTTTATTCTACGGAATTTGCCCTTACCCCTCGTATAAACGATATAAACAAAAGGCTGCACAGCGTACTTACGCCAAAGCGTTTCAGACACACTCAGGGCGTTGCCGAGGAGGCGGTAAGACTGGCGGAGAGATACGGCGCGGATATGGAAAAGGCGTATTACGCAGGACTTCTGCACGATTGCGCCAAGTGCTATACCGATGAGGAAAAGCTCAGTATGTGCGAGGAATACAACGTACCTCTTGACGATGTTCTTATGAAGCAGCCGGATTTGGCTCACAGCTTTCTGGGAGCTGCTCTGGCAAGGGCTGAATACGGCGTCGACGATGAGGATATAATAAACGCTATATGCTATCATACCACAGGCAGAGCTAATATGTCGCTGCTGGAAAAGATAATATATATAGCCGATTATATAGAGCCCAACAGGGAATTTTTCCCCGGCCTTGAGGAAATAAGGCAGCTTGCCTATACGGATATAGACAGGGCAGTGGAATATTCCCTCCGAAACACGATAGACTATAACACAAATAAGAAAAGGATAATACATCCCCTGAGCATAACGGCTCTGGAATATTACAGGGAGGAAAATAATGAAAAATAACAGAGATTCTTTTGAGGCGGCAAGGATAGCATACGCCGCTCTCGACGACAAGCTGGCAATAGATATAAGAGTGCTTGATATAAGCAAAATATCTACATTGGCGGATTATTTTGTAATTGCAAGCGGCTCTAATCCAAATCAGCTTAAGGCAATGTCCGATTCCGTAGACGAGAACCTATATAAGGCAGGCTATATACTTAAGCATACAGAGGGTATGCAGAGCCACAACAGAAGCTGGGTGCTTATGGATTTCGGCGATATTGTAGTCCACCTTTTCAATAAGGAGGACAGGGATTTCTACGACCTGGAGAGAATATGGGGCGACGCAAGAGAAGTGCCGGAGGATGAATTAAAAGGGTAATACCCCTATACTTTACAATTTACTGTCAGCAATTTTATTTTTCACATTAAATTAGCCGAGGATTATTTCCTCGGCTAATTTTGATATTGTTTTTAAAAAAAAAAAAAGCGCGAGACGGGATTTGAACCCGCGGCCCTCGCCTTGGCAAGGCGATGCTCTACCACTGAGCCACTCGCGCATAAGCGGGTGAAGGGAGTCGAACCCTCGTCCTCAGCTTGGAAGGCTGATGTACTAGCCGTTGTACCACACCCGCAGAGATGCCCAGAGACGGAATTGAACCGCCCACACGAGGATTTTCAGTCCTCTGCTCTACCAACTGAGCTATCTGGGCATATTGTGCTGAACATTAAATATTATATAGCATACCGCATGAATTGTCAAGAGTTTTATTTGCGCTATGCTTCAAATAAAAATTTTGCGGAGGTTTATCGCTCTTTTTGATACTGCTGAAATTTTGTATAATTTCACCGGTAAATATTTGTATAATTACGCTATTGAAAAGCAGGACAAAAAGTCGTATCATTAATTTGTTGTTTTTTTACAGAGGATAGATATATATAGAATTATTATATATGTATCTATATGATTTATTTTGTAGATGAAAAGGAGTAATTACAATGAAAAAATCTTATTCAAAGCCAATGGCGGATATTGAGGTGTTTTCTATTGAAAGCATAATAGCCATGTCTGCTGTCGTAGTTAATAATAGTCCTACTGTAGTTAGATATACTAAGGGCAGACTTAATTTCTAGGGAGGACAAAAGAACATGAAAAGATATTTACTTAAAATAGTATCTGCCCTCCTTACGGGAGTTATGCTTGTGGGTACGGCAGTTCCTGCTATGGCGGATATTTCCGATATACAGGTTATAGATTTGGCGGCAGAGACCACAACACCTGATTATGATAAAAAGGATAACGGTGAAATTAAAATATATATTGTGGAAGACGGTAAACGATTACCGGAAGAGATTGATACATCTAAAATCAATTTCAAAGATATGGTTCAGATAAAAGCAGAGCCTGAACGTGATAACATGAAATTCGCATACTTTCAGTATGTAACTCCTGCAAGAAGCTATGTTGCGAGCTACGACAGTACTTTTACATTTTATGCAGATCCGCCTATGACTATAGAGGCTGTATATACAAGCGATACTCAGTCAGTACAAAAAAATATTGTATCGGGTATGTATAAAGCGCCTGAGTCAGATGGCACAAATACATATTTCTACTGCTGTGTCACAGGCGGTACAAACGATATAAGAGCAAACGAAACAACTGCCAATATAACTTTTGGTCGCTCACAAATGGCGGCAGATGACGGCAAAAATTCCGAGACCTTTAATACAAGTGCAGAGCAGAATATATATAACAATGAAGCTGAAACATCGGCACCAAGTACGTTTCAATATATAGTATCAAGCGGTATAAAGGTAGGCGGTCCTATTAATTTTGATGCCAAGGTTAACGGCAGTACTGCTCAAATCAAGACATGGGATTTCAGTACGGGCGCTTTTTATAATATAGGCACAAAAGGTACTATAAACGGGCTTAATTTCAGCAATGTTACAAAAAATACTGACAGCATTAATTTGACTGACGGCAGTAAATTAAGTTTCAGCGCCAATGCAGGAGACAAAATAAGAGTTTATGCTGACGGCAGAAGCACTTTAACTGTTAATGGAGCAACCGAATCTAAGCACAGTACTGACAATACAATAATTGAGTATATTGCAGGTGTTGATACGGTAGATATAAGCGGAACAGGCAATATTACAAAGATAATGTTGAATCCTATGGATATTGCTATATCAGACAGCGGTGATGTTGAATCACCGAAACCGGAAGCGGCTACCACAGGCACAATAAAAGTTACTGTTAAGAGCAATTCAACAGTAAATAGCGAAGCTCTGCTTTCAGGGGCAACAGTAACGGCTAAAATGGAGCCAAACAGCGTTACTATTCCGGAAACAGGCGAGGGCATTTATTCCGTAAGCGCACCTGCAGGTGTATATAGTATAAATGTTGAGCTTAACGGTCAGACTGCCGAAGGCAGTGCTACAGTTGAAAATGGTGAAACTGCGGCTGTTGATATTTATATAAAGGATATTGAGGCTGAGAGACAGGACAAGATTGATGAATTGATAAATAATCTTAAAGATACCGATTCTAAAAATGGTTCTGTTTGGAATAAAGAAAATGACACAGAACAAAAATGGTCATATATTAATGGTTGTATGATTACTGCATTTATGGATTTATATGAAGTTACTAATAATACAGAGTATTATGATAATTCTCTTGAATATCAAAGTTCATTCTTAAATGATAGCGGAGTTCCTCTTAAAAATAACGGTAGTAGTACGAATCCTCTAACAAGTGATTCTACTCTTGATAATATAAATCCGGGAAAATCGCTTCTTGACCTTATAGAACTTGATCAAAAAAATATTAAGAAATTATCAGATGTGAACAAAACTAAATTTACAAATTGTGTCAATGAACAAATTTCAAATGGTATATTAAAAAATGTAAAAAGAATTAATATTGGAAACTTCTGGCATAAAGCAGTATACAATAAGCAAGTATGGCTTGATGGCACATATATGGCTCTGCCTTATATGATACAATACAAACGTGTATTACCTGATTATAATATTGCCGGAAAATCAACTACATTAGATGATGTTATAAAAGATATTGTAAATCAATTTACAAATATAGAAGAAAAAATGAAAAACACCGACACAGGACTTTATTATCATGGTTATGATGCTCATGCAGACAATAGCAACACAACAGATTATAATATAGAAGAAGCTATGAGTTGGGCAAGAAATTCCGATGATCCTACAGCAACAGGAAACTATAAAGTTGGAACGGGTAAAGCATCAACTGCTAAAAATGATGGTTGTTCATCTAATTATTGGTCAAGGGCTATGGGTTGGTATGCTATGGCGTTAATTGATTCAATTGAACAAATAAAGTTAGCAGATCCTCAGCTTGAAAAATACCAAATCGAGGTGACTAAACTTTCTCAGATATTTAAAGATTTAATGAATTCTATACTTAAATATCAATATGAATTAGATGAAAATGGAAATCCAACAGAAAATAAAGGCAATGGGCAGGGATTGTGGTATCAGGTAACTGATAATCCACAAGATCCTAACAATTATAATTATATTGAAAGTAGCGGAAGTGCTACGTTTGCTGCAGCGCTTATGAAGGGTTATAATCTTGGTGTTCTTGATGAAACATATTATGATAAAGGCTTAAATGCATTTAATGCACTGACTGATCATAAACTTGAAAATGGCGGACTTAAAGATATTTGCATTACCGCAGGTTTTGGAGGTTATGATTCTAGTGGTAGTTCCGGTCATACTTCTAAATCTGCAGGGCAAGAAACCGGCAGGGGAAGAGGTCCAAGATATTCCTATAGAGATGGGTCCTATGAATATTATGTATCTGAAGAAACAGTAGAAAACGATGCCAAAGGTGCAGCTCCTTACCTTATGGCATACGCTCAGAAGCTGCAGCACGACAAAGTAGCTGCCGGCAACTAAAAGTAAATAATAACACTAAAAAAGGCGTTGCATTATAAAATGCAGCGCCTTTAGTGTTTCAATTATGTATTAACCGAAATATCTCTTAAGCAATCCGTTAAATGCACAGCCGTGTCTTGCTTCGTCTCTTGCCATTTCATGAACAGTGTCGTGAATAGCATCAAGATTCTGCTCCTTAGCCATTTTAGCCAGCTTGAGTTTGCCCTCCGTAGCGCCGTGCTCAGCCATAACTCTTAATTCAAGATTCTTCTTTGTAGAGGGAGTAACTACCTCGCCTAAAAGCTCTGCAAACTTAGCAGCGTGCTCAGCCTCTTCAAAAGCTATTCTCTTATATGCCTCTGCAACCTCGGGATAGCCCTCTCTGTCAGCTACTCTGCTCATTGCAAGATACATACCTACCTCTGAACACTCGCCGTTGAAGTTATCTCTAAGACCCTGTACGATTTCAGGGTCAACGCCGTCGATAATACCTACCTGATGCTCGCAAGCCCAGTTAAGATTAGCCTCTTCAACTACCTTGAACTTAGAACCCGGAACTCCGCATTGAGGGCACTTATCGGGAGGGCAGTCACCCTCGTGAACATAACCGCAAACGGGACATACAAATTTTTTCATAATCATATCCTCCTTATTTAATTGATAATAATTATCATTTGTAATATGATTATAACATTGTATATATTTAAAGTCAAGAGCTTTTCATTATATTGGAAATTCCTATTGAAAGAAATGCTTTTTGGCATTTCTTTCAGTTAGCTAAGGTAGGAACCAGCCGTGTTTTCCGCAATTTAGGCATAAATGCCTAAATTACAGAAAAGTTCCTGTCCTCAGGCGGGCAAAGCTCGCCTTGCGGATTAAAGTCTGCGACGCTTTTTTGCAAACTGTTCTTTGTTTTAATTAATGTTTACTGTCAAAATATTGTTTTTTCGACAGTTTGTCTTTATTATTTATCTGTGCTAGATATTTACCCCTTTCTTTGCAAAAAAAGACAGATGAAATTTTTTCTTTCATCTGCCTTTTTCTCTTTAATAACTATCTGCTGTTGCAGTTGTTGTTTGAAGAATTTTTGTTTGAGTTTTTGTTTGAGTTGTTTGAACTCTTCTTGTCCATTTCGCTGCTTATTTCGTTAGCAAACTCAACTCTGCTTGAATCTCTGTTTGACTGATTGTTTGAGCTGTTCTGATTGTTGCTTGAGTTTCTTTCGCTTCTGTTATTCATAAATAAATAACCTCCTCATTACTTTAAGCTGTTTTAATTTGCCTTACATCATTATTATGAGCAGAAAAAGAAGCAATATACTGTAATTATTTTCCACTTTTTTTAAATGTAATTACACGGTTTTTGCTATCATATAATTACACAGAGGTGATTATATGGAAGAAAACAGTATCGATATGTCACAGCTGGAGAGAATAATGTCTGTGGTAAAGCTCATGCAGTCCATAAACAGCGGCAGCGAGAACGCCGCCCAGATACAGGAAACGGCAGAGCCCGACAACGTTACGGCGCTTAATAAGATAAAGGAGGCGCTTCCCCACCTGGATGCCCCTTATCAAAGGAATATAGGTATAATGGTAAAACTAATGGAAATAGATAAGCTGATTCACACATTCAGGGCAATGTCCCTTGACAGCGGAGCAGACAGCAGAAACGTAAAAAAGAAAATGCTTATGGCAATAAAGCCGGAGCTGGATTACAAGAAGCAGCAGGTACTTGACGTATGCGTCAAGGCTATGGAAATATCGGATATAGTGGAGGGATTGAGATTTGGAGAATAGAACGGCAGACGCAATACTTAACGACAAGGCTTTTGACTGTATGGACAAAGGCACAAAGGAGGCGTTTAAAAATCTGTATATAGGTATGCAGGGGAAATCACAGCAGGAAAGCATACCCATAATAATGGCTTTTTTGAAAACTATGCCTAAAAACGTCAGCTTTACGCCGGAGCAGAAAAGGGCAATGCTAGGCGTTCTTTTTGCAAACTCCTCCGAGGCGGAGAAAAACAGGCTTATGAGCCTTATACAGCTTATGGGTATGTAAAAATGAATTTTTTACACTTAAATAATTCATAAAATCGTAAAAAACAATTAAATTTCAATTAATATTGTAATAATTTTGAAACACTTAACAATTAATTATTCAAAATTAAGGCTTTTACTGTTGACATATCCGGTGTTTAGTTGTAGAATTAAATGTATATTAATTTCAGAATACAGGAGGTGAAGCCATGTTCATATTCAATCCAAAGACAAATGTTATAGAAAGACGCGAATCAACATATCCTCTCCAGGATGTTGAAAAGCCTAATTTGTTTGAAAATCTGTATGGATATGACGAGGTCCCCAAAATAGCTTTTAACCATAGAATCGTGCCTATGGATATGCCGGACAATATATGGATAACCGATACCACCTTCCGAGATGGTCAGCAGGCAAGAGAGCCTTATACCGTAGAACAGATAGAGCATATATACAGACTTTTACATAAGCTGGGAGGTCCTAAGGGAATTATAAGACAGAGCGAGTTTTTCGTGTATTCCAAAAAGGACCAGGAGGCAGTATACAAGTGTCTTGAAAAGGATTACAGATTCCCCGAGGTCACATCATGGATAAGAGCCAGCAAAAAGGACTTTGAGCTTGTAAAGTCAATAGGCGTTAAGGAAACGGGCATACTTGTAAGCTGCTCGGATTATCATATTTTCTATAAAATGAATATGACAAGAAGCGAGATAATGAATCACTATCTTGCTGTAATACGCCAATGTATAGAAACGGGCATAAGACCCAGATGTCATTTCGAGGATATTACAAGGGCGGATTTCTACGGCTTTGTAGTACCCTTTGCCTCCGAGCTTATGAAGCTCATGGAGGAGACGGGTATGCCCATTAAAATAAGGGTGTGCGACACTATGGGATACGGCGTTACGTTCCCGGGTACTGTTCTCCCCAGAAGTATAGCGGGTATAATATACGGTCTGCACCACTATGCAGGCGTTCCCAACGAGCTTTTGGAATGGCATGGACACAATGATTTCTATCGCTCGGTTATAAATGCCTCCACCGCTTGGATATACGGCTGCTGCGGCGTAAATACATCTCTTTTCGGCATAGGCGAGAGAACGGGAAATACGCCTCTTGAAGCTATGGTATTCGAGTACGCTCAGCTCAGAGGCACTCTTGACGGCATGGATACAACGGTCATCACAGAGCTTGCCGATTATTACCGCAACGAAATAGGCTATGAGATACCGCCTATGACGCCCTTTGTAGGAGAAAACTTCAATGTGACAAGGGCGGGCATACACGCCGACGGTATACTCAAAAATGAGGAAATATACAATATATTCAATACGGAGCTTTTGCTCAACAGACCCGTAAGAGTAGCCGTAGGCAAGACATCGGGACTTGCAGGCATTGCCCATTGGATTAATTCCTATTTCAACTTCAAGGGCGACGACCAGGTAAGCAAGCAGCACCCTGTTGTGGTAAAGGTAAAGGAATGGGTGGACAAGCAGTATGAGGACGGCAGAGTTACGCAGATAAGCGACAAGGAGCTTATGCGCGTAGTAGCAAAGGAATACAAAAAATATAAAGAAACAAACAATAAACCGGAGGAAAAATAAAATGGATAAAATCGCTATTGCAAAGGAAAAATTCGGAAAGCTGATAGAGGAACAGCTTGCCAGAGTTGAAAAAATGAAGGAGGACAAGGACTTTATAGATTTTACAAAGCTCCCTGTCATAAAGATAGGTATATGCGGCGGCGACGGCATAGGTCCTGCTATTACGGCGCAGGCTCAGAGAATACTGGAATTCCTCCTTGCCGACGAAGTAAAGGCAGGCAAGGTAGAATTCAAGGTTATAGACGGACTTACTATTGAGAACAGAATAGCGGCGGGCAAGGCTATACCCGACGATGTTCTGGCGCAGCTCAAGGAGTGTCCCGTTATACTTAAAGGACCTACAACTACTCCCAGAGCAGGCGATAAGGTGAATATAGAGTCTGCAAACGTTGCAATGAGAAAGGAGCTTGACCTTTTTGCCAATGTAAGACCCGTAAGAATACCCGAGGAGGGCATAGACTGGACATTTTACAGAGAAAATACGGAGGGCTCATATACTCTTGGCTCAAAGGGCTTTGAAGTAGACGACGACCTTGCTTTTGACTTTACCGTTGCCACCACCGACGGTACGGAAAGAATAATAAGAGCTGCCTTTGACTATGCAAGGAAAAACAACAAGGGCAAGGTGACCTGCGTTACAAAGGCAAATATAATAAAGACTACCGACGGTAAATTCCTCAATACATTTAAGGAAATCGCAAAGGAATATCCCGAAATAGAAACAGACGACTGGTATATCGACATTATGACAGCTAAGCTGATCGACCCCAAGAGAAGACAGAGCTTTAAGGTAGTTGTGCTGCCTAATCTCTACGGCGATATTATAACCGACGAGGCAGCCGAGTTCCAGGGCGGCGTAGGTACTGCAGGCTCTATAAATATGGGCAAGAAATACGCTATGTTTGAGGCTATACACGGCTCAGCTCCCAGAATGGTCGAGGAGGGCAGAGATAAATATGCCGACCCCTGTTCTATTATAAGAGCGGCGTCTATGCTCCTTGCTCATATAGGCTACACAGATAAGGCGGATAAGCTGGACAAGGCTCTCGATATATGCACTCAGACTGAAAGAAAAATTGCCGTAACAGGTCACGAGGACGGCTGCACAAGCGCAGAGCTGGCAGACTATATAATGGATACCATACAGGCTATGGACTAATTAAAAAAATTATGCTATAATAAAGGAGTTGCCGCATTGGGCAACTCCTTTTAAAATAATCGGAGGGATAACAATATGGCTGATTTTTTTACGGAAGAAACAAACGAATACCTTATAGGCATAAGATACAACAACAATAAGCAATGGTTTCATGAGCACAAGGATATGTACAGAGAGTATGTCCACGAGCCTATGGTACATCTTTCAGAGGAGCTTTTCAAGAGGTTTCACGACTATGACAAGTCCTTTAACGAAAAGCCGAAGGTATCTCGCGCCAACAGGGATATAAGATTTTCAAACAACAAAAATCCCTATAAGGAGTGCAAGTGGTTTTTCTTAAGGGCAGACGGAAGCCCCCACATTACATACCCCAACCCTACATTTTTCTTTGAAATATCTCCGGACTGGTGGAGATACGGCTTTTTCTTCTATGCCGACCCAAAGGGAATGGCTGAATTCAGAAACAAGATAAACGCCAATGTAGCGGCTTGCAAAAGAGTTATAAAAAAATATGCTTCACAGGATATGTTTGTATTAAGCGGCGAGAAGTATAAAAGAGTTTTCAACAAAGAGCTGCCCCAGGAGGTAAACGACTGGGCGCAGAGGAAATATCTGGATTTCATACGCTATGAGGACTACAACAATATGGAATTTTATTCGGAGGATCTTGCCGATACGGTATTTGAAAGACTTAAGATGATTTATCCCGTATACAAATTCTTTTTAAGGTGATTTTATGGATTACGAAAAATATATGAATATGGCTCTTGAACAGGCGCATAAAGCCTACGATATGGGCGAAGTGCCCATAGGCTGCGTCATAGTATACAACGACGAGGTCATAGGCAGAGGCGCAAATATGCGAGTGACAAAGGGCAATGTGCTTGCCCATGCGGAAATAATCGCCATAGATGAGGCGTGCAGCTTTATGGGAGACTGGCGTCTTGAGGACTGCACTCTCTTTGTGACCGTAGAGCCCTGTCCCATGTGCGCAGGCGCTATACTCCAGGCAAGAGTAAAGGAGGTAGTGTTCGGCGCAAGGAATCCCAAGGCAGGCTGTGCAGGGTCAATATACAATATACTCCAGGACAGCCGCTTCAATCATTTTGTAGAAATAAAAGAGGGCGTCATGCAGGAGCAATGTTCGGATATAATGAAGGATTTTTTTAAGAGGTTCAGAAAATGAAGGCGGTAATATTTGATTTTGACGGCACTATTGCAGACAGCGTGTATGTATGGGATAAGGTGGACAGGGATTTCTTTGCCGTAAGAGGAATGGAGGTTCCCGAGGACTACTGCGACGCCATAAGTACAATGAGCTTCTACAACGGCGCAGTCTATACCAAGGAAAAATACAATATAAAAGAGAGCGTAGGGGAAATTATGTCCGAGTGGAATTCCCATGCCCTTGAGGAATACGAAAACAACGTAAGGCTCAAGCCCTATGTCAAGAATTATATTTACAGACTTAAGCAAAGGGGCATAAAGATAGGTCTTGCCACGGCGTCCAATCCGGAGTTTTATCTGCCTGTATTAAGGCGTGAGGGCGTTATGGGATATTTTGACGCCTTTGCCGACGGGTCTGACAAAAATGTGAGAAACAAGGATTTCCCTGATATTTATATTCTCTGTGCCGAAAGACTGGGCGCAGAGCCTGCCCAATGCAGAGTATACGAGGACGTTATAAAGGGCGTGCTTTCCGCCAAGTCCGCAGGCATGGAGGTCATAGCCGTATACGACAGCTCAAACGACAGCCGATGGGAGGAAATAAAGGCTGCCGCCGACGGGTATATAATGGATTTCAGCGAATTATAGACAAAATATTGTGTTGACAAATCCAATTATTGATAGTAAAATAATATAGTCCTGTGCTAGCCGGGGAGGCAGCGGTGCCCTGTGGTCTGCAATCCGCTTTAGCAGAGTTTATGTCCTTGCCGAGGCTTCAGGCTGTGGAGCTGCCTTGGACTATGCGGCGTTGAAGATCGAGTCTTGCGCAATAGAACCTTGTGAACCGTGTCAGGTCCGGAAGGAAGCAGCACTAAGCAAGTTATTCTATGTGCCGTAAGGTAGCTTGGTCCGAGCTGCGTACCCAAGTAACGTCCGTAGTCTGCCGTCGGAGCAGGATGCACAGGATTTATGAATGATATGCTGCCGTATCTATAATGACACGGCAGCTTTTTTATCGGTACTCCGTATAATTTCATTAGGCTTTTCGCCGTTTTATTATTAATAATAACTATTGAATAAAAAGGGGTTTTGTGTTAATATATAGGGCAAGAGGTGATTTTCATGGGAAACATAATGAAAAAAATATTTGTGGTATTGCTTATACCTGTTTTTTGTATAAATGTGTATTCGGCAGAGCAGAAGCTGAAGGTGTATCTTAACGGCGAGGCTGTCGTATTCAGCAATTCTCAGCCCGTTATAGTAAACGGCAGAACGCTTATACCCCTCAGAGGACTTTTTGAAAAAATGGGCTATACCATAGACTGGGAGCCTGCCACAAAGACTGCCACCCTTATAAACGGCTCAAGCATTATTTCAATGCGCAGCGGTCATAAGGCGCTTCAAGTCAATCAGAACAGCACATTCCTCGACGTTCCTGCTCAGATAATCAATAATTCCATGATGATACCCTTAAGAGCTATATCGGAGGCGACGGGAGCTTCCGTCAACTGGGATGCAAATACAAAGACCGTCCATATAGGCACTGTTACAAGGCAGATAAGTCCCGAAATAACCATAGCTCCTTATATAAGCCGTTATATGAGCTGTATTGCGCCTCTGGACGAGGTCACGGAAAATATTCTGTTCACGCTCAATTCCATAAACGACGAAAACATTACAGATAAGCTGGCGGAGCTGAGAGAAAGCATAGACGGCAATATCGAAACCATAGAAAAGGTCTCCGACGAGCTGGCGGCAATTACTCCCGAACCGAAATTTGAGCAGTTCCATATAAAGGCAAAGGACAGCGTTGTAAGACTTGGAGAGCTTGCCGAATTAATAAAGAATATGCTTATCAACAGCTATGACTATAACGAGGCAGAGGCAGAGCTTAAGGTGATACTCAGCGAGGCTCAGAGCGTAAATGCTGAAATGAACGCTTTGGCTGCGGCTATAAGATAAGTTTCGGGGAGGATGTATATGAGTAGGCTAAAGAAATGCCCTGCAAAGGGCAAGGGCATAGGCGGTCAGGCGATAATAGAGGGCGTAATGATGAGAGGAAAGACCCTTTACGCCATGGCTGTGCGCAATCCCGAAAAGGGAATAATAATAGAAAAGACCTTTGTAAAGCAGCCCAAGGACAGATGCAAAATACTGGGCTGGCCTATAATAAGAGGCGTTGTCAATTTCTTCGACTGCCTTGTAATGGGCGTAAAGGTAACAAAGCGCTCATTTGAAATGGCAGGCATGGAGGATATAGAGTACGACAAGGAAAGCAAGTTTGAAATGTGGCTTGAGAAAAAATTCGGCGACAAGCTTGCAGACTACCTTGTGTATTTCAGCGTGATATTATCCATAGCGCTCTGTATAGGACTGTTTATGGTGCTTCCTACAATAATAGGCGGTTGGATTTCTCACTTTGCAGGAGACAGCACAAATGTCAGAAGCGCTGCGGAAAGTATAGTGAAAATAGTTATATTTCTCGGCTATATGATACTTGTGTCACAGATGAAGGACATAAAGAGAACATTTATGTACCACGGCGCAGAGCATAAGACCATAAATACCTTTGAGAACGATATGGAGCTTACCGTAGAGAATGTAAAGCAAAATTCACGCTTCCACAAGCGCTGCGGAACCAGCTTTCTTGTAATAGTGATGATAATAAGCATAATAGTTTTCCTTTTTGTAAGGACAAACGATTTCTGGCTCAGAATAATATCCAGAGTTATACTTGTGCCCTTTATAGCGGGACTTTCCTATGAGGTCATAAGGTGGGCAGGCTCACACGACAATCCCTTTGTGAATATAATAAGCGCGCCGGGAATAGCTATGCAGCTCATTACCACAAAAGAGCCTGACGACAGCATGATAGAGGTGGCAATAGCCTCCCTTAAGGCGGTACTGGAGGAGGAGCCCGAAAATGAGTCGGACGATACAGGCTGTCCTTGACAGCGTAAGAGCAAGGCTTAATGAAAAGGGCATTGAGAGCGCATTTCTTGACGCCCGCCTTATTTTGGCAGAGGCTCTTGAACTGTCTCAGATACAGCTTGTCACCCATAATAATGATGAAATAAAGGACAATGAACTTCATATAATAGAGGAATATACCAAAAGACGGCTCAAAGGAGAGCCTATGCAGTATATACTGGGACGCTGCGAGTTTATGGGACTGGAGCTTCATGTGGACAGAAGCACGCTGATCCCCAGACCCGATACTGAAAATGTCGTTGAGGCGGCTATAAATATAATTCGGGAAAGAAAATACAAAACCGTGCTGGATATAGGCACAGGCTCCGGCGCCATAGCCGTGAGTATAGGAAAATACACCGACGCCCATGTAACGGCTTTGGATATTTCTGCGGCGGCTCTTGACGTAGCCAAGGGAAATGCCGAAAACAACAATGTAAACGTAAGGTTTATAAAAAGCGACCTTTTTGAAAATATAACCGAAAGCTATGATATGATAGTTTCAAATCCCCCTTATATAGAAAGGGCAAATATAGCTACCCTCGATATTCAGGTAAAGGATTATGAGCCTGTATCTGCTCTTGACGGAGGAGAAGACGGACTTGATTTTTACAGAAAAATAATAGCAAGCTCTCCGCGTTTTTTGAAAAAAGGGGGTTGCATTATTTTTGAAATCGGTTATAATCAAGGGTATGCACTTTGTAATTTATTAAAGAAAAGCAATTTTGTAAACATATCCGTAGGCAAGGACCTAGCAGGTCTGGACAGAGTGGTTACAGGATATGCCCTATAACGGAGGCTTATTATGTTTGAAAGACTTGCCGACATAGAGAAAAAATATATAGATTTGTCAGACAAGATAAATGACCCGGAGGTCATAGCGGACAACGAAAACTGGCGCAGGCTCATGAAGGAGCATAGCGATATTGCTCCTATTGTTGAAAAATACAGGGAGTACAAGAAGGTTTCCTCCGCCGTTGAGGAGGCTAAGGAAATGCTTAACGACAGCGACGAGGAAATGAAGGCTCTTGCTAAGGAGGAGCTTGCCGAGGGCAATAAGAGAATAGAGGAGCTTAAGGAGGAGCTTAAAATACTTATGCTCCCCAAAGACCCTAACGACGATAAGAATGTTATTGTGGAGATAAGAGGCGGCGCAGGCGGCGACGAGGCAAATATATTTGCAGGCGACCTTTTCAGAATGTATTCCCGCTATGCCGAGAGAAATCATTGGAAAACAGAGCTTATGAATGCCAATGAAAGCGACGCAGGCGGCTATCGTGAAATTACGTTTATGATAAACGGTCACGGAGCTTATTCCAGACTGAAATACGAAAGCGGAGTACACAGAGTACAGAGAATACCCACTACGGAATCCGGCGGCAGGATACACACGTCTACCGCAACCGTAGCCGTTCTCCCAGAGGTCGAGGCAGTTGACGTAAAGCTGGATATGAACGACTGTAAGTTTGACGTATTCAGAGCGTCGGGCAATGGCGGACAATGTGTAAATACTACGGATTCCGCCGTAAGGCTCACTCATATCCCTACGGGAATAGTCATATCCTGCCAGGATGAGAAAAGCCAGCTTAAGAATAAGGATAAGGCTCTTAAGGTTCTTATGAGCAAGCTTTACGACCTAGAGCAGGAAAAGCAGCACGCCGAGATTTCCGCTGAGAGAAAATCTCAGATAGGCAGAGGCAACAGAAACGAAAGGATAAGAACATATAATTATCCCCAGGGAAGAGTGACTGACCACAGAATAGGTCTTACGCTTCACAGATTGGATTCTATAATAGACGGAGATCTTGACGAGGTAATGGATGCGTTAATAACTACCGAGCAGGCTGAAAGGCTTAAAGCCGGCAGTGAAGATATAAACTAAGCTATACAAGGAGATGGACATTATGCATATCGACAAGGAAGCCTTTAAGGCTAAATTAACTGCCAATGTAAGAATATTATCAAGACAGTCAGTTGAAACTGCTACACAGGAACAGCTTTATGAGGCTCTTGCTTTTACAATAAGAGATTATGTTACAAGTAAGTGGCTGGAAACTCATGAGACCTACGACAGAACAGGCTGCAAGATAGTATGCTATCTTTCAATGGAATTCCTTATGGGAAGATTCCTGGGCAATGCTATACTCAATATGACAATGTTTGACGAAATAAAAGAGGTCATAGCGGAAATGGGCATCGACTATAATCTTATAGAGGATGCCGAGAGAGATCCCGGTCTGGGCAACGGCGGTCTGGGCAGACTTGCAGCGTGCTTTCTGGATTCTCTTTCAACAATGGAATATCCTGCATACGGCTGCGGCATAAGATACCACTACGGTATATTTGAGCAGAAAATTGTTGACGGCGAGCAGAAGGAGGCTCCCGACGACTGGCTTCGTCACGGCGATGTATGGGGCGTAAGAAGAAGCGAATACTCTGTTGAGGTAAAGTTCTACGGCAACGTAGTGCGCGAATTAAAGGAAAACGGCGAATACAGATATGTTCATCAGAATTATCAGTCTGTAATAGCAGTACCCTACGACTATCCCGTTGTAGGCTATGACAACAATACCGTAAACACACTCAGACTGTGGGATGCGGAAGCCGAGAATATGATAGACCTTAATAAGTTCAACTCAGGCGATTTCAAGAATGCTGTTGCCGAGCAGAATATAGCAAAGGCTCTTACGGACGTACTCTATCCTGCCGATGAAAACTATGCAGGCAAGGAGCTCAGACTTCGTCAGCAGTATTTCTTTGTATCAGCTACTCTCCAGAGAGTTATTACTAAGTTCAAGAAGAAATTCGGCAACGATTTCTCACTTCTTCCGGAAAAATATGCTTTCCAGCTTAACGATACTCACCCAAGTATAGCTGTTGCCGAGCTTATGAGACTTCTTATTGACGAAAACGACGTGCCTTGGGACGAGGCGTGGGAAATAACCAAGAAGTGCTGCGCTTACACCAACCACACTATTATGTCAGAGGCTCTTGAGAAATGGCCTTACGATTTGTTCTCAAATCTTCTGCCTCGTATATTTATGATAGTTGAGGAAATAAACAAGAGATTCTGCAATATGCTTATAGAGAGATTCGGTCACGACCCTGAGAGAATAAGGAGAATGGCTATTATTGCAGACGGTCAGATAAGAATGGCATGGCTTGCCATAGTTGGCAGTCATTCCGTAAACGGCGTTGCGGCTCTCCATACCGAAATACTTAAGAACCAGGAGCTTAAGGACTTCTATGAGGTATATCCCGAGAGATTCAACAACAAGACAAACGGCATAACTCAGAGAAGATGGCTCGGTCATGCCAATCCACAGCTTGCTAAGCTCATTACAAAGGAAATAGGCGACGGCTGGTACAAGAACCTTGACGAGCTTCATAAGCTGGAGCCTCTTGCTAAGAAAAAGAAGTTCAGAGAAGCGTTTATGGCAATAAAGAGAGAAAATAAGGTACAGCTTGCACAATACTTCAAGGATACTATGGGCATAGATATTGACCCGGATTCCATATTCGATATTCAGGTAAAGAGACTTCACGAGTATAAAAGACAGCTTCTCAACGTGCTTCATATAATGAGCCTTTACAACAAGCTCAAGGAAAATCCCAATATGGATATGGTACCGAGAACATTTATATTCGGCGCTAAGTCAGCGGCAGGCTATAAGATGGCTAAGCTCATTATAAAGCTCATAAACAAGGTAGCCGACCTTGTAAACAACGATCCGTCTATAAGAGGAAAGCTCAAGGTCGTATTTGCCGCCAATTACAGAGTAAGCCTTGCAGAAAAGCTCATACCTGCAGCAGATATTTCAGAGCAGATTTCAACGGCGTCTAAGGAGGCATCCGGTACAGGCAACATGAAGTTTATGCTTAACGGCGCAGTTACTATGGGTACTCTGGACGGCGCAAATGTTGAGATTATGGAGGAAGTAGGCGAGGATAACATATTTATATTCGGTATGAAGGCAGACGAGGTAATAGAGCAGTATGCAAGAAACGACTATAACCCATGGGATATTTACAATATGAATCCCGACGTTCAGGCTGTTCTGAATATGCTTATAAACGGTACTCTCGATAAGAATACTGAAACCTTCAAGCCTATATTCGAGTCACTTCTCAACGGCTACAACGGCTCAAGAGCCGACGAGTATTTTGTACTCAAGGACTTTGACGCCTATGCAAAGGCGCAGGCTAAGGTAGACGCCGTTTACAAGGATAAGGAAAAGTGGGCGGAAATGGCAATTATGAATACCGCCTGCAGCGGCAAGTTCTCATCAGACAGAACAATAAGAGAATATGCCGAGGAAATATGGGACTTAAAGCCCGTTCATGTGGAAATGAAGGAAAAATAAAATACAATATTATTAGGACAGCAAGGGCATAGACCTTTGCTGTCTGTTTTTTATATTAAATTACGGAAAAACAGGGCAGGGGAAAGTAAATTATTGAAAGAGTAAGTGTATTTTGGTATAATCAAATTACAGATACAAAGAAAGGAGAATAATAATGGATATGTTGAAAATAGTTTTCAGTCCCGTAGGCGGAACACAGAGGGTTGCGGATATACTGACTGAAAAATTAGGGGAAAATGTCAAAAACGTAGATTTGACAGATGCAAAAGCCGATTTTGGCAGTATAGCAGCTAAAGAGGAGGATATTGTACTTATTGCAGTTCCCTCTTATGGCGGAAGAGTGCCATCCCTTGCCGCCCAAAGGCTTTCCCGGATAAAGGGAAATGGCGCAAAATGTATTATCGTATGCGTATATGGAAACCGCGCCTATGAGGATACTCTTGTAGAGCTTCAGGATATAGCCGAGGACTGCGGATTTAATGTAATTGCTGCGGTAACAGCCGTTGCGGAGCATTCCATAGTACATAAGTACGGAGCAGGCAGACCCGACAGCAGGGACGTTGAGGATTTAAACGGCTTTGCCCTGAAAATAGCCGATAAAATAAAAAGCAGCGGCGATACACCTCTGCAGCTGCCGGGAAATCGTCCCTATGAGAATCCCGGCGCAGTTACACTTATACCTAAAGCCGACGGCAAATGTATAAGCTGTGGGTTGTGCGCGCAGAAATGTCCCGCCCAGGCAATAAGCTATGAAAACAATAGGGTAACAGACGGTAAAAAGTGTATTGAATGTATGCGCTGCGTTGAAATATGCCCTAAGTCTGCCCGTAAAATAAACAAGGCTATGCTGACTGTGGCGGCTGTGGCGCTGAAAAAGGTATGCGCAGAAAGAAAGGATAACGAGCTGTTTATATAATGATTATTGCAATATCCGAAAACAAATGGAGCTATGCCCGATATTGAGAGGATATGAAAAGAGACGCGCTTTCCGAGGAGGCAGTGTTTGATTTATGGCTGAATTTTTGGTTATCGTAATAGAGATTTTTTGTTTTGTAACGACCCTTCCACCATTTCTGTGTAATGCAAGCATTACTTGAAATGGTCCCCCTCCCCTCCGACACCTGCAATAAAACACGTTGCGTTTTATTGCAAGGCTAGGGGAGGCTGGGGTATTGGCGGCAGCTTAGGTATCGTCTTTCAAAGTAAATAAGCGACTTTGGGCAGCGTACACCTAAGGCTCCCCTTACGAGAAGGGGAGCTGTCAGCCCACGGCAGTAAGCCTGATTAAAAACAACTGTGAACGGGGCTGACTGAGAGGTCGACCTTATTAACCTAAACAAAAACTCAACGCACCAGCTCCATTTATTATGCGTAAAATAAAAAATTAACTGCCGCTATTGCCAAGGACGCAATAACGGAAATAACAAAATACACATCTGTTATTTTATTGTCGCTGTTTTCCTCAAGATTTATACTGAGGGTATTCAGCTTATTTTGTTTTATGGAGTATTTGTAGTCCAGTATATTGTTTTTGTTATAGTCCATAAATTTTCTGAATACCAGTATAAGAAATGGCATTGTTATAACGGCTATGAACAAGTCTGCAACTATTACGGTCATATTTTCGGAAAGAGTAGGCGAAGCGTTTAAAATGCTTTCGGCATTTTCCATTTTAAGCACAAGCTCTGACGCCGCTACCTGCACTCCGTTAAAAAGGAAGTGAGCAAGCATAGACGCAAATATAGAGTTGGTATACGCTACAAGCTCGGCAAAAAATACACCTGCGGCTATGGCATACAGCATTTGATATAGATTGCCGTGTATAAGTCCGAACATAAAGCCCGAAATAACTGCTGCCTTGGCTATGCCTGCGCTTTTGTAGTTGGAGAGAAGCACTCCTCTGAATATTATTTCCTCACATATTGCAGGCATAACTGCCATTGCAAAAACAGAAAGCAAAAAGGGCAGACTGTTCATTATGTCTATTATCTCATTGTTTATGTCCGTGGGGGCGAAAAGCGCTGTGACCGAGGATATAACCGAAACTATTGGGGCAAAAAGCGCCGTAAGCACTATAACGAAAATCACATTTTTTACCGAAAGCCTGTTATGGGGTATTACCTCGCCAAGAGAGCTTTTTGTTACAATAAGATATATTCCAAGGGGAATAAGAAATACATATATATCCTGAGTGACTGCAATAATGTCGCTTATAATGTTTTCGTCTATTCCTGTATACTGTGTTGCCGAAAGGACAGCAAGGGTCAATACTATCGTTATGACGATTTGAAAGACTATGAGAAAGAGCATGAATTTATTTCCTTGTCTGGGACAGAGCAATTTATTCAGCCCCCTTTGCCGTCTTTTTGTTGTAAGACCTGTCTATAAGCTCAAGCAGGAAGTCCGTTATGCAGGCGAATATAGGCACGCCGAAGAACATACCGAGAGGTCCTGCTATTGCTCCGCCTACGATAATGGCAAATATAACGCCTATTGGCTTAAGACCTATGGATTCGCCCAGTATTCTTGGTCCAAGTATAACTCCGTCGAACTGCTGGAGTATAAGTATGAATATAAATGTCCATATAGCCTTTACGGGAGCTACGAGAAGCGTAAGAGCCACTACGGGTACTGCTCCTATGAAAGGACCGAAATAAGGTATCATATTCGTAATGCCTATTATAAGTGAGAAAAGGAGCGGATAGGGCAGCTTAAGTACGACTGCTCCCACAAAGAATATTATACCTATTATGGTTGAATCCAAAGCTTTTCCCACAAAGAAATGATTGAATGTCTTATTCATCTGATTTACATAAAGGGACGTTACCATATATGCCTTGTGCGGAAGTATAGTGTAGAGTATTTTACGGGATATGGCAACTATTTCCTCCTTGTCCATAAGTATATATATAGCAATAATAATGCTTATTATAACGTTTATGACAGAGGAGGCAAAATTAAGAGTATGATTTATGATGCCGAGAAGCATATTGGGTACATACTTAAGGCTTTCCGTAATGCTTGAGAAGAAGCTCTCAAGGGTCTGGAATATTTGCCTGTATATAGGATTGTCTATGTCCACAGGGTATCTTTGGAAAATAGTGCTTGCGTAACGCCTTATGGTATAATAATTTATTTTACCCATAAAGCTGATAACATTCTGAACACTCATTATTATTTCAGGGATAATATAAGCTACTATGGCTATTACCACGCCAAGCAGTATTACCGCGGCTATGGCTATGGATATCATTCTCATGCGCTTTTGCGCTACGGCGTCCTTTTTTTGGAAATATTTTATCCTAATAAGTATATTGTTTTCTATAAATCTTGTGCCGCAATTAAGCAAATAGGCAATAATAGCGCCGCAAATAAACGGAAATGTAACATCTATTATAATGGGAAGAAAATTAGTTATCTCCATATTTTCCGTAATGCGGTAAAATATTATGGCTATAAGTATAACTCCCAGAGTGTACAAGCTCCTTGTTAAATTGGTATTGTTTCTGAAAAAATTTTTCATTGATTTCTCCTGCCTTTATGTAAAACTCTCCTGTTTATAATAATACACCCGAATTATTTAAATTTCCATAGGTTAGAGAAAATGAAATATAAATGTAAAATATTTGTGTATACTAACGTCCTTTGTTGCCTATCAGTATTCTCTTATCCTTTTTTCCAGCTCCGATACGAGTATAGGCATAAGGCTAAGCCCGACTACTATCATCCACTCTCCCGCTCTGAGGGGTACTGTCGCAAATACATTGCTCAATACGTCGATTTCCACAACGCACCATTGCAGAGCCATACCTACCAGAAGAGCGCCTATAAGGTATATATTATCGAATATATCGATACAGAGCAGAGAACGTCTGCTCCTCATATTAAAGGCATGAAAAAGCTGAGATATACTCAGAACGCAAAAGCACATTGTCCGTCCCGTATCTGTGCTGCCGTACAAGACCTTGCCTATGGCAAAGGCGAGCAGGGCAAGAGCGCCTATCATACAGCCTTCAAGTATTATCCTGTCCCATAATTGTCCCCTGTTTTTTGAATACATTATATCCTTGTCCCATGAGTCCAAGCCAAGGGCAACGGCAGGCATACTGTCCGTAATAAGATTTACCCAGAGCAGCTGTATGGGAACGAGGGGAACGGGAAAGCCCATAAGCACAGAAAGAAATATAACGAGTATTTCTCCTATGTTTGAGGACAGCAGAAAATGTACTACCTTTAATATGTTTTCATATATTCCCTTGCCCTGTTCGATTGCTTTGACTATGGTATTGAAATTATCGTCTGCCAGTACAATATCTGCAGCCTGTCTTGCCACCTCAGTACCGTTCCTGCCCATAGCGCAGCCTATATCCGCCAGCCTTATGGCAGGGGCGTCGTTTATACCGTCGCCTGCAAAGGCAACTATATTACCTTTTTTTCTCAGCCTTTCAACGATATTATACTTATGCTCGGGAGTTACCCTTGCAAATATGCTGCATTTTTCAAGAGCCTTGTCAAGCTCCTCATTTGTCATATTATTCATTTCGCTGCCTGTAACTGTGTGGGAAGCTATGCCTACGCTTTTGGCAACGGCAGACGCAGTTACGGGACTGTCTCCCGTTATCATAATCGTTCTTATTCCGGCTTTGGCGCACATTTCCACAGACTGCCTTACGCCCTCTCTGGGGTCGTCTCTGAGAGCCACAAGTCCGCAGTAGATATAGTCCGATTCGTTTCTGACGGGAGCAGAGCCTTTCTTTACGGCTATTGCCAGTACCCGTAGTCCTTTAGCTGCAAGAGAATTATTTTCCTCCATAATACCCCCTGTGCTTTTCAGCTTTTTTATGCCTCCGCTTTTGTCAATGTATCTTGAACATCCCTTAAGAACCTCTTCGCAGGCGCCCTTTGTAATAGCTATGTACTCGCTGCGGTATTTGTGTACCGTAGTCATTTTTTTTCGCTCCGATGTAAAGGGTATTTCGTATACTCTGGGCATATCGTACTCCAGCTCCTCCTTGCTTATGCCCAGACTGGCAGCCCCTCTTACTATGCCCATTTCCGTAGCCTCGCCCTTTTCAAGGTCGGCGTCGCAGCAAAGACAGGCAAGAGTCAGTATATCCTTTTCACTGTAGCCTATTACCTCTTTTATACTCATTTTATTTTCCGTAATAGTGCCTGTCTTGTCGGAGCATATTATATCGGCGTTTCCCAAAGCCTCTACGGCTGATAGCCTTTTTACAACGGCGTTATTCCTTGCCATTGTCTGCACGCCTATGGCAAGCACTATGGTCACTACGGCTGTAAGACCCTCGGGAATGGCTGCTACCGCAAGGCTTACTGCCGTCATAAACATTGAAAATACCCCTATGCCCCGCAGCACGCCTATTACAAATATTACAAAGCATATTGCCAAAGCGCCTGCGCCCAGTATTTTGCCAAGGTCGGACAATTTTTTCTGCAGGGGAGTAGCCTCTCTTTCCGATGAGAGCATTTCCGCTATCCTGCCTATTTCGGTATTCTTGCCTATAGCCGTGACTACTGCCTGTCCTCTGCCCTGTACAACGCTTGTACCCATATACAGCATATTGCTTCTTTCGGCAAGGGCGGCGCTTTCGGAAACGGTATCCTCGGACTTGTCCACGCCTCCTGTTTCCCCTGTCAGTAGGGATTCGTCAGTCTTAAGAGCTGCGCTTTCTGTTATACGGCAGTCTGCAGGTACAAGACAGCCTGCTTCGAGCCTTATAATATCTCCCACAGCTACGTACTGAGCCTTTATACTGCTGAACTCCCCGTCTCTCAGGACAGTAGCCAGGGGTTCTGTCATATCCTGCAGGGCGTCTATGGACTTGTCTGCCTTGTATTCCTGTATTGTGCCTATTATACCGTTGAACACTATTATTATAAGTATAACGACGCTGTCCGTAAAATTCCTGCCGCCGGAGTACAGCTCCGCAAGGGCGCTTATTATGGCGGCGGCTATAAGCACAAGCACCATAAAATCCTTGAATTGCAGTAAAAATCGCGCCAAAAGAGGCGTTTTTCTTTTCTTGGCAAGAGCGTTAACGCCGTATTTTTTAAGCCTTTTTGCGGCTTCGTCCGAGCTAAGACCGTTGTTCAGGCTTGTCCCAAGCTCCTTGATTACTTCCTTGAAATCCGTACTGTGGTATTTCATTTCACCATCTCCCTTTTTACAAATATATACGCTGACAGGCACAAATATGACTTAAGCGCATACTGTAAAAACGAGGTGAGCAATATGACTGAAATAATTATACTCTCCGTTGTACTTTCTCTTGACGCCCTTTTTTTCGGTATTGCCTTTGGTATAAGGGGCATAAAAATACCGCTTAAGGCGTTTTTTATACTTTCGCTGACAGGCTTTTGCACAATACTGTGCTCCATGCTTCTGGGCAGTACCCTAGGCAGATATATTCCGTTTTGCGATAGGGTGGGAGCGTTTTTGCTTATAGGTACGGGAATTTGGATATGCGCCGACAGGAAAAGGGATAACATGGATATAAGAGAAATTCTGGACAATCCCGAGCTTAGCGATATGAACAGTTCGGGAGTTATAGAAGTGCCGGAGGCGATAGTTATAGGCGTTACTCTTTCTCTGGACTCGTCTGCGGCGGCGGTAGGTACAGTTATGTTCGGCAAAGGGTCGGGATATTTCCCATTTTTGCTTATGTCTGTGCAGCTTGCCTTTATAATCGTAGGTACGGCTCTTGGCAAAAAAATAAAACCCGATATAAGCTGCAAATATATTGCAGTTATATCAGGTCTTGTTATAGTGCTTATAGGGCTGTATCAGCTTCTGCCTGTATTTTATTGATTGTCGGCATCGGCAGCCCCTTTTGATTCAACATCGTCGGGTACGGAGAGCTTTTTGCTGTCCTTATCCTCCTCGGAGGTAGGCTCGTTTTCCTCCTCGTCGTTGCTCTTTATTCTAAAGCGGTCCCAGAAGCTGTCTCCCTCTTCGGGTATGCTTTCCGTGGAGATTTCGGGGTTCTCCTCGGTCTGCGCCCTCTTCTTGATAGCCGATACCTCTGCGGCTATTATTATTACGGAAAACGCCATTATAAGCACGATACCCCATATCATAGCCTTTAGCCAAAAGCTCTTTTTGGTATAAAAATCCACAGGGGGCTTTTCTGCCTTTTTGACTCTTTCCCAATGCCTTACGGTGTTTTTGTTCTTAAGCTGGTCGTAGAACTCCTCTACGGTAGCGGTTCTGTTTTCGGGCTTTATATTAAGGGCGTTCATTATGGCATTTTCCATGCCCGGTCTTATCTTTATGCCCATTTTTGACGGCGGCATAAGAGTATCCTGCTTCTGCCTTTCGGGAGAGGATAAGGGTATTTCCCCTGTGAGCATCTCGTAGTATATGGCAGCTATGGAATATACGTCTACCGCAACGCTTAGCTTGTTGCCCATAGTGTACTGCTCTATGGGAGAATAGCCTTCGTTTGTATAGACGGGTATTATTCTGGACATGAAGCCGCAGAAGCTGAAATCCGTCAGTACAACGGAGTTATCCTTTCTTATAATTATAGTGTCGGGACATATATTGCCGTGTATTATGCCTGCCTTATGCACAGGCTCTATTGTGCGCATTATATTTACTATAATGTTTTTCCTGTAGTCCTTGGCAACATCGAAGTTGCCGTCTATAAGCTCGGCAAGGGTCTGACCGCCCCTTATTATTTTTCTTACGGCATAATAGGTGTTGTTTTCCTCAAAGCCGTTTATAATATCCAGATTATCAAAGCCTATAAGGTCCTCGCACTCGTCGGAAAATGCGTCAAGACCTGCGTAATAGCGGTCTGAAAGCTCTCCGCTTTTTGTAACTACGGCAGAGCCTCCCTTTTCTCTGAAGGCAATATTGTTAGGCAGATACTCGTTTATGAGTACCTTTTTTCCCCCGTCGTTATCCCAGCCTGCATAGGTTACAAAAATGCTGTTGGAATCAACTGCGCAGCCTACAGTGTATCTTTCCCCAAGCACAGTTCCGGGCTTAAGATGCTTGCTGCTCAGCGGTTCTTCGGTATTTTCTTTTCCGCAATGGGGACATATACTTTCCCTATCGCTGTATTCCTTCATACAATACATACACCTGCGCATATATATGTATCCCTCCCAATCTATATCAACATATTATCTTTATTTAAAGCGAACATTATACATTATAGTATTATTTTTCCATAATTTCAACAGTTATTTTCACTATTTTCTTTATTTTAAGTATTTTTAACGTTTTCACCAATCAATATCAAATAAATCCCTTATCATAAGGCAATATTTATGAGGGGGAGGGCATAGGAACTCCTTATTGTCAAGATATGCCAGAGCTTCTCCGCCAATATGGAAAACAATTTTGTAACTGTGGAGGAACTGATGACTGAGCCCGTACTTTTCGCGGAAATATCTGTTTGTATTTTTATCGCCGTATTTGGTATCCCCTATGACAGGCGCGCCTATATGCTGCAGGGATACTCTTATCTGATGACTTTTGCCTGTTTCCAGCTTTATTTCCATAAGGGTGTATTTACCGTTGTCGGCTATGGGTCTGTATTTTGTGAGCACATAAACGCCTTCGCCCCTTTTGTCTGAAAGAGAGGCTATATTGTCGTCGCCTTTACTGTAGAGCCCCTCTATAACTCCTCCTTCTTTTACAACGCCCTTTACTATGGTTATATAGCGCTTGTCTATAAGCCTTTCCCTGAAGCCTCTGTTCAGCTCCTGTACTGCGGCAAGATTCTTGCCTGCCGTAATAATACCGCTTGTGTTGTAATCAAGCCTGTTGCATACGGAGGGCACAAAAGTCCCATTGGGGTCATATTCGTTGTTGCCGTAAAGATAATAGAGTATACTGTCGTTAAGGGTATACCTTGAGCCGCTGCTGTCCGAATGGACTATTACTCCGCTTGGCTTTGAGCACAGAAGTATGTTTTTATCCTCGTATATCACATCAAAATTACGGGGCGTAGGCTTCACCTCTCTTTTTTCAGTAAAGGACATAATGGTATCCTCCGAAAGAAAAAGCGCTATAATATCGCCTGCTTTCAGCATTTCTCCGCCCTCTGCCCTTTTGCCGTTCAGCTTTATGTTTTTCTTTCTCAGCATTTTGTATATAAAGGACTTGGGCGCGGTATTCATATATTTGAGCAGCAGCTTGTCAAGTCTTTGTCCCTTTTCATTATCGGTTATTATTATCTCTCTCATATATATTCTCCTTGCGTTATAGGAATATGATAACATATACAGAAAAATATTACAAAGGTAAATTGAGTTTTATATAAGCCGATTTTACCCGTTAAGAAAAGTCGTAAAATAAAAAAGAAGGCGCGGAAAATGTCCGACACGCCTTCGTTCAGCCGCCCTATAAAGCAAACTTATTATTTCTTACCGAAAACAAGCTCATACAGAGTAGGCTTTATATGGTATTCCTCTATTATTCTCTCAAGCTCTCTGCGTTTTTTGCCCTTATCCTTTTTGCCTGTCTTAACGGAGCGTATCATAATATTTTTAGGCGTATGCTCCATATCGACAAATTCCATTACCTGTACCTTATACCCCCATTATTTCAATTATTTCCGCTCTTATGGCGTCTGTAAGCAGAGCCGAAAAGCGCTCCTTTAAAATACCGTAGTCCAGCAAAACGCTCATATCCTCATTTTTTATCTGATGAAAAAGCTCGTGCTGACAGCAGGGTACGTTCATCATTACACGACAGCCCCAGCGTATGCCGTGATATATGGCGTAGTCCGTAGCCGTATCGCAGGCATGAAGCGTTATTATCATGGATATTTTTTTGTCCTTGTTGTCAATATCGGCTATATCCCTGCAGTAAAATTTCAGCCTATCAAAGCCGAAATCACCTGCAAGGGAATTGCAGTAGTCCACAACGTCTTTTTTAAGGTCGTAGCCCTCTATTTCAACATTTTTGCCCTTGACCTCGTTGAGATAGTGATACATGGCAAATGTCAGATAGCTTTTGCCGCAGCCCATATCCACAATAGTGCTGCCTTCGGGAATCTCGTTTTCAACATCGCTGAGCATTTCGAGAAATTTATTCAGCTGTCTGAATTTTTTCTGCTTGTGGCTGTGAATATGACCCTCCTTATCCATAAGTACGAGCCTGTACATACAGTCCACGTATTCGCCATCGGAGAGTATGTAATTCTTGGCATTGTTGTGCTGAGGATTAGGAGTATTTTCCTTGTTTTCCTTGATTCCCGTTATGGTAAACTGCTTTTTCTTGTTCATAAGAACGGCGCAGCGTATATTTGCCTTAATATCGCATTGCTTGAAATTATTTTCCTCAACGGCTATTATTTTCTCTATTATTTCGCTGGGCGTTATATTCCTGTGGTAGACCTTATCTCCTACGAAGCTGGAAAGCTGATACATAAGCTCTCCCTTTACCGTGACAGGCTTCACCTTTGCTTTAACAGCCATGCCCTCGGATTTTTTAATGGGATTGCTTATTGTAACGGCGGAGATGGTGTTTATATCTATTATGTTTTTAAGCTCGTTTATAACTTCTTTTGTATTCAGCATAGCTATTTACCCTTTTTCAATTCAAAGCCGTCCATGTCCACAAGTATAATATCGTCGCCTATTTTCACAACGGAGCACCAGTTTATGAATCTTTTGTCCCGCTTGCAGAAAACAGAAAATATACCCTTCATGGCAACGGCTATTATCTGATGTATCATACCGCAGCCGCAGTCTACTATGACGTCCTCCACACGTCCGAGACGGGCGCCGTCCCTTATGTTTATAACTTCCTTGTCAATAAGCGTCTGATTACCCTTCATATAATCACCTCTATTGGATTATATGATGAAATCCTCTCTTTTAAGCCAGTTACAGAAAAGAGAAAACCATTGCTCAGTTCCCTTGATGCCTTCGGCAATATCAAGACCGTGCTTTCCCTCGGGAAATATATGAAGCTCAAAATATTGCTCCTTTTCCTTCATAGCAGAGGCAAACTCCAAGGAATTGCGGCAGTCTACGCTTTTGTCCTCAAAGGTATGCCATATAAATGTATGGGGCATATCCTCCCTTACGTTCAGCTCGCAGGACAGAAGCTCTCTTACGTGGTTGTTCCCTCCGCACATATTATCCCCCGAACGGGCGTGAGAAATGGATTTTGTAATGCTTACTACGGGATAGCACATACACAGCAAATCGGGACGGGCGCTTACATTGTCCGTATCGTCCGTAGGCTCATGTTCAAAGCTGTCGTAATGCTCGGCGCACAGGCAGCCCAGATGTCCTCCTGCGCTGAATCCCATTATGCCTATTTTGTTCGGCTCTATGCCGTATCTGTCAGCGTTGTATCTTATGTACCGCATAGCTCTTTTTACATCCCAGAGATATACGGGGTGAGCATAAGGCTTTACCCTGTAGTAAAGGACAAAGGCGCTTATTCCCTTTTCGTTGAGCCTTTTGGCTACATTAGCGCCCTCGTGATTGGACAAATGGTCATAGCCCCCTCCGGGAAGTATGAGAAAGCAGCTGTGCCTTTTGCCGTCCCTTATGGCAAATTCCTCAAGCTCCGGTCTGTTTGTATTGTATTCGTTGTCGTATTCCTTATTATAGCCTAAAGGCGTTTTATTCCATATATTTATCATAATTACCTCGTAATAATGTCAACTCCGTCCTCCGTTACCACTACCGTATGCTCCCATTGAGCCGAAAGGCTTCCGTCGGCAGTAGTAACAGTCCAGCCGTCCTCACGGGAAACGTTGCAGTCCCATGTTCCGGCATTTATCATAGGCTCTACTGTAAATACCATATTTGGCACAAGTACCATTGTCTTTCTGTCTGTTCTGAAGTGATTTACAATAGGTTCGCTGTGGAAATCAAGTCCTACGCCGTGACCGCACAGAGCCCTTACTACGCCGTAGCCGTATTTATCCGTAATATCGTTTATGACATTTCCTATATCGCCTACGGGCATATAAGGCTTAACGCTTTCAATGCCCTTGTACATACACTCCTTTGTTACCTCCACAAGCTGCTTTGCCTCGTCGCTGACATTGCCCATCATATACATTCTGCTCATATCGGAATAATAGCCGTGGAGTATTGTAGTTACGTCTACATTTATAATATCTCCGTCCTTAAGGACTGTATTGTCGGGTATACCGTGGCATACCACATTGTTCAATGAAGTGCAGCAGTGCATGGGAAAGCCCTCGTAATTGTAAGGGGCGCATATACCTCCTGCATCGTCGGTCATTTTCGCCACAAGGTTATCTATATCAAGGGTAGTAACGCCCTCCTTCACAAACTTATCCAGCTCGTCCATAATGGCTACGGATACCTTTGCGCTTTCTCTTATGCCCTGTATATCCTTGGGAGAAAGTATTAAACCTCTGTCGGGCAGAGGATAACCCTGCTCTGCGAATTTTCTTAAATTTTCCTCGTCGCTTCTTTCGTGACACTGCTTGTATTTTTTGCCGCAGCCGCACCAGCACTTGTCGTTTCTGCCTATTTTAAACACAATTCTACCTCGTTTCTGTAAAAGTCGACTATATCCTTGTAATCCGCGTCCTCCAGAACCTTAAGTCCCGTTTTGGTAGCGGAATATACGCCCTTATCCAGCTTTATGAAATAATTGTAGTGATTTTTCATAAGTACGTTTTTAATATTGTCCTTGCATTTTTTTGTTTCTATTTTACCGTATTTCTCTATGTAGCACAGCGCGGCGATAAGGCTTTCCTTATGAGCCGTCACTATTTTTCTTTTGCTCTGACCTCCTAGGTTAAGAGAGACCTTTCTTGTCCTGACTTCCTTTTCAAGACTTCTTCGGCGTATTTTGTTTGTCTGGGTATCCTCGCCCCTTGGCTCAAGTATTACATCTACTCGCTTCGTCGTGTTTAGCACCACCAGAAGTCCGCAGTCGAGAGCCTTAAGTATATCCAGCTTTTTTCTGAATTCCTTGCTGCGCATATTCTTGGGACGCGGTATAACGGCATAAACGTAGGGCGTGAGCTTCTTTCTCTGCACCAGCTGATAAACAAGCTCTATTGTAAAGCCTCTTTTAAGCTCGCATATTACAACTGTATCCTCTTTTGTGGCGACAACGTCGCAGTCCTTTACCTCTGCGTCTACCTTATACCCCATATCGGTAAAGAACCTTTCCACGGGTCTGTATAGCTCTGTTTCTTTCTCTATCATTTTATTTACCTGCCATAAGCTGCTCTATATCCTCTGCCGTTTTTATAATGTCGGCTGAAAGCACCTCGCAGCCCTTATCTGTCACCATTACATTGTCCTCTATCCTTATGCCTATGTTTTCCTCGGCAATATACAGTCCGGGCTCTACGGTAAATATCATACCTTTTTTTATAAGTCCTTCCTTTCCCCTGCCTATGTCGTGGGTCTCAAGTCCTAGAGAATGGCTTACATTGTGGTAATAATATTTGCTTACCTCCTCGTCGGAGGAAATAATGCCTATTTCCTTAAGCTTGAGGGCATAGTGCTTTTTAAGTATATCGTTGAGCTTTTTAAACTCAACGCCGGGCTTTATAGAAGCTATTACGCGCTGCTGTCCCTCCAGCACTATATTATATATCTGCTTTTGCCTTTGTGTGAATTTTCCGCTTACGGGGAAGGTTCTTGTAATATCGCCGTTGTAATATTTATACTGAGCGCCTACGTCGCAGAGAACAAGGTCGTTGTCATTTGTGCGGCAGTTGTTTTCGGAATAGTGGAGAACAGTGCCGTTATGCCCAGACGCTACTATGGACTTAAAGGCAAAGTCCCTTACGCCCTGTCTTTTAAGCTCATAGTCAAAGAAAGCCTCTATTTCATATTCGTACATACCTACCTTTGCGTTTTTCATCATGGCATATATGCCGTCCTTTGTTATTTCTATGGCTTTTTTAATATACTCCGCTTCGCAGTCTTCCTTTATCATACGCATTTCGCCCAAAGCGTCGTGTATATTTGCTATATTGTATATTTCCATGTAGGCATTATATTCACCTTCGGAAAGACCCTCGGGAGCCTTTTCATTATCCTCAATGTCCATATAAACGGTGGAAATATTGTTTTCCTTGGCGATCTTTTTGATTATATCGTCAAGGTCGTTATTATAGCCTATTTGCTCAATACCGCTTATTTCTTTGACTTGGTGGGGGAGCATTGCCGCTCCCGTCCACTTTGCCTTTTTTTCGTCGTAAGGCTCTATGAGTACAATATCCCTTGGGCTATCCTCTGACATATACATTATATATACCATATCCTGCCTGTCAAGTCCCGTCATATAATAAAAATTGCGCAGGGGAGTAAAGGGGTAGCTTTCATCTCCCAGCTTTTTTGGAGCTTTTCCGCTGAAAAGCACCGCCATTTCACCCTTGTTCAGAATTTTGCTCAGCTTTTTTCTGTTGTCTGCAAAAAATTTACTGTCCATAATACACCGTCCGCTTATATTCTTATAACCGATTATAAACTTTTTTTACATTTTTTTCAATACTATTGATAAAATCCGTTATTCTGAATTTAATTTCTATGTTTTCTATACGGGAATAATCCTCGGTCGTAATGTGATTTCCGTTGTTGTCTATTGAAAGGGCAGTTACCGCCCACCAGTCCTTTGGAGCTGTTCCCTGTACGGCGGCAATACAGAGCATCGATATACATAAAATTTTTTTCATATACTCACCTCTGTATAATTATTGCCATGAATAAAAAAGGTATTCCGAAAAACTGCAATAGCGGTACTCTGAATTTGTTTTATGGGTTTTCCGAAAAATCGGAAAAGTCCCTTTCCGATTTTATGCCAATCAACCTAATCATAAGGACGAAAAAACTACTGAATCCGAAGCAAAGACCACAGAAGAGTAAAATACTATATCAAAGAATGTAAGAGATACCATAGGAAGCAATATTATCTCTGTCGGAGGTTTGCTTTTGCGCAGCAAAAGTGCTGAACCCTTCGAGTAATGCTTGCATTACGCAGAAATGGTGGAAGGGTCGTTTTAAAACAAAAAAACTCTATTATGATAGACCCAAATTCATCCCTAAATCAAATAAAGCTGTTGCATTATGAGTTTTTCCAACAAATCATAATGCGACAGCTTTTATACTGTTTTTACAAAATATGTACATTGTCACTCTTGTTTATTGAATATTTCAAATTTGATACCGCTTTCGCTCATCATTTGTCTGCCCATTTCATCGGGGTAATATTCCTTTGCCACGACTCTTGCTATGCCTGCGTTTATTATCTGCTTGGTACACATAGTACAAGGGCTTGCGGTTACATAGAGAGTGCCGCCCTTACAGCTTACGCCGTTTACGGCGCATTGTATTATGGCGTTGTTTTCGGCGTGGACAGCTCTGCACAGCTCATGGCGTTCTCCACTGGGTATGCCCAGCTTCTGTCTTAAGCATTCGTTAAGGTCGCAGCAGTTGTCAAGTCCCTTGGGAGCACCGTTGTAGCCTGTGGCAAGGAGCTGATTGTCCTTTACTATGACTGCGCCTACCTGTCGCCTTAAGCAGGTAGAGCGCTTGCTTGCAAGCTCTGCCATGCTCATAAAATATTCGTCCCAGCTTATTCTGTCCATAAAATCACATCCTTTGTCTTACCGCCTCATATATCATAATTGCTGCGGCTACGCTTGCATTCATGCTTTCGGCTTTTCCCGGCATAGGTATTTTCACAAGGGCGTCTGCTTTTTCTGCCAGTTGGTCGGTTATGCCGTTTGCCTCGTTTCCTATTATAATAACAGTACCCTTTGTCATGTCTGTTTCGTAAGGTGTTTTGTCGCCCTTTAGGTGGGCGGCTATGGAAACTGCCTCAATATTTTCAAGGAGCTTGCATATATCCGTATTTCTGTATATGGGTATGTGGAAAAGAGAGCCCATTGTAGAGCGTACCGTCTTGGGATTGTAAATATCCACACAACCCTTTGACAAAAATATACCGTCTGCGCCCGCCGCATCGGCTGTCCTTATAATAGTACCCATGTTTCCAGGGTCTTGTATATTTTCAAGGGCTATATAGAGCGAATTCTTTTTCTCCCCTGTGAATTCACTTGCTCTCATGCGGCATACTGCAAGTATACCCTGTGGGTTTATCGTATCGCTTATTTTCCCGTAAAGCCTGTCGTCGGCGGTATAGTCCGGCTCAATATCTCCCTTGTAGCCTTGGGAAGCAAGGGTATAGGCTATATGCCCCTCCGCCTCTTTTACGAGCCTTTCGCCCTCGGCAATAAACAGCCCCAGCTTTTCCCTGTTTTTCTTAAGCCTTAAAGAATTTATCTCTTTTATTATCCTGTTGCTCTCGCTTTGTATAAACATCAGTCAAGTTCCTTTATCTGATTGTCCTCTCCTATTATGGTAAGTATATCGTCTCTTTTTATAAGTGTCTGGGGAGAGGGAGACACCATATAGTCGTTTCCTCTCTTTATAGCTATTATGCTGATGCCGTATTTGGCTCTGAAATTGTTTTCTATAAGATTCTTGTCCCACCACTCGCGCCTTGCGGCTATCTGAGCTATTATGAACTTATCCGAAAAGGTGAGATAGTCCAGTATATTGGTGTGTATAAGATTAATAGCGAGCTTTGTGCCTGTGTCTATTTCGGGCATTACCACCCTTGTAACGCCTATTTTTTCAAGCACCATTTTCTGATGATTGTTCTTTGCCTTGGCGATAACCATAGGCACTCCCGCCTCTATTGCGTGCATTGCCGCCATGATCGTTGCCTCAAGGTTGTCGCTTATGGCTATTACCACACAGTCATAATTTTCAAAGCCTACGCTTTGCATTGCATTGTCGTTTGTAACATCAAGCTGCATTACATCCGTGGCATAGGCTTCAAACTCCTTTACAAGAGTCATGTTCTTATCACAGCAGAGTACGTCGCAGCCGTTGTCTATAAGTGTAGCGGCTATGGAACGTCCGAACTGTCCCAGACCTATTACCGCAAATTGCTTGTTGTTAGTATTGTTTTTCTTTGCCATACAGTCCACCTCTTAACCTACCAGTATATTTCCGTCGGGATATTGTATTTCTCTTTTTTTGCCGTTTACAGTAAATATCATAGCCATAGTTATAGGACCTATCCTGCCTATATACATACACAGTATTATAATTATCTTTCCCCATGTAGAAAGATGCGGCGTAAGTCCTGTGGTAACACCTACGGTACTCATAGCCGAGAACACCTCATAAAACAAATCTATGCCCTCGTATACCACATGGGCGTTTCCTTCCACAGCGGACAGCAGCATTACTGCGGTCAGCTCCAGAAACAGCATCATTATTATTACGGACAGGGATTTTCTTATTGTCCTGAATGAAATATTTCTCTTGAACACGACTACCTCGTCCTCGCCCTTAAGCATGGTTATAACTGAAACAAGGACTACTGCAACAGTCACAGTCTTGGCGCCGCCTGCCGTAGAGGCGGGAGAGCCACCTATAAACATAAGTATAAGAGCGACCAGCTTTGAGCCGTATTTCATGCCCTCCTGGGGTATAGAAAAATATCCTGCCGTTCTTAGCGTGACGGATTGAAAAAAGCACGCCAGTATTTTGTGGGGCATAGTCATATTTCCCATAGTCTGAGGGTTGTTATGCTCGCCCAAGAAGAACGCCAGAGCGCCTGCAAATATAAGAAAAAGCGTAAAGCTAATGGCTACTTTGGAATGAAGCCTGAGATTTTTGAAACATATCCTGAGACTGAATTTTTTAATAAAACGATTCCTCAGCATAAGATAAATGTCAAGCACTACGGGAAAGCCTATACCGCCTGTTATTATAAGAAGCATTATTGTAATATTAATAACATAGTTGCCCGAAAATTCCACAAGAGAGCTTTCTCCAAGCAAATCAAAGCCTGCGTTGCAAAAGGCTGATATGGAATGGAATATGGAATAAAACAGACCTGTATCGAAGCCGTATATCCTTATGAACTGTGTGGAAAGCAGCAATGCGCCTATTGCCTCCGCTATGAATGTAAACTTTATCATAGATACCATAAAGCCTGCCATTCCCACTCCGTCGCTGAGATTATAGGACTCCTTTATAACAAGTCGGTTTCTAAGCGTTATTCTCTTGCCCAGCACAAGGAATGTAAGGGTAACAAAGGTCATAAAGCCGAGACCGCCTATCTGAAAAAGTCCCATTATGACTATTTTGCCGAAAAGAGACCAATGCTCCGCCGTAACGACGGGAGTAAGTCCCGTAATACAGGTAGCCGAGGTTGCTACGAAAAGAGCGTCTATAAAGGCTGTGCCTTTGCCGTCGGCAGAGGATATTGGCAGTGTCAGAAGCAATGTTCCCGCTATGATTATAAGCAGAAAACCCATTGCTATTATTTTAGGCGGGCTCATGTTTTTTAATATTTTAAATAAATTCATAAATATCACCTAAAAAAATGTTGTAAAAAGCCGTAAAAAATGATAAAATTAAAAATCATACTCAAAAATTTCAATATATATATAAGTATACACAAAACTGACAGCTTTTTCAAGTAAAATCGAGGTGATAATATGTCAGGCTCAACTTACGGCAATATATTTAAGGTGACCACCTGGGGAGAGTCCCACGGCAGAGCCTTGGGCGTAGTCATAGACGGCTGTCCCGCAGGCATAGCTCTAAAGGAAAAGGATATACAAAAGGAAATGGACAGGCGTAAGCCCGGCTCTACGAAATACGGCACTCAGCGAAGGGAAGGGGATAATGTAGAAATTCTCTCCGGAGTGTTCGAGGGCAGGACAACAGGCACTCCCATATCTCTCATACTGTATAATCAGGATCAGAGGTCAAGAGATTATTCCAATATACAGAATATATTCAGACCCGGTCATGCAGACATGGGCTTTGAGATGAAATACGGCATAAGGGATTACAGAGGCGGAGGTCGCTCATCAGGCAGAGAAACGGCTGCTAGAGTAGCGGCAGGCGCAGTTGCCAAAAAGCTGCTGAAGGAGCTGGGAGTGAAAATAAACGCCTATACGCTGTCCATAGGAGATGTAAGGGCTGAAAACATAAACCTGGAATGTTGTAAGGAAAATCCTCTGTATATGCCCGATAACGAGGCTGCAAAAAGAGCCTCCGAGCTTCTGGATAAGGCTATGGCGGAAAGAGATTCCGTAGGCGGCGTAATAGAGTGCAGAACAAAGGGACTGCCAATAGGCATAGGCGAGCCTGTATTCGACAAGCTGGACGCCTGCATTGCCAAGGCTGTTACGTCAATAGGCGCTGTAAAGGGCATAGAGTTCGGTGACGGATTCAAAGCAGCTCTTTCAAAGGGCTCTGTAAACAACGACGATTTCTATATACGCAGCGGCAGGATAAAAAAGCATACAAACCATTCCGGCGGCGTGCTGGGAGGCTTTTCGGACGGAGCTGAGCTTGTATTCAGAGCCGCCTTTAAGCCGACGCCTTCAATAGCCAAGGTGCAGAAGACAATAACCAATACGGGAGAAAGCACGGAAATAGTTATAACGGGAAGGCACGACCCAATAGTAGTGCCAAGAGCTGTCGTAGTAGTGGAGGCAATGACGGCAATTACGCTTGCTGACCTTATGCTTATGAATATGGCGGCAAGAATAGACAAGATAAAGGAATTTTATTCATAAAGGAGATAAACAAAAATGGAAAAAATAAATACAAAGGTAACGGATTCAGTCAATTTTTTTATGGGAAATAAGCCCTCCGAGCTGACAGCTAGGTTCGGCAGTCCCCTCTATGTGTATAACGAAAAAATATTGAGAGAAAGATGCAGGGATATAAAAAATCTTGTAAAATATCCTCATTTCAGCATTAATTATTCCGCCAAGGCAAACAGCAATATAGCATTTTTGCAAATAGTACGCAGCGAGGGTCTTAATGTAGACGCCATGAGTCCCGGAGAAATATATGCAGAGCTTAAGGCAGGCTTTAAGCCGGAGCAGATATTCTATATAAGCAACAATGTTTCCAAGGAAGAGATGCAGTATGCCATAGACCACGATATTACAATAAGTGTGGACTCTCTTTCTCAGCTGGAGCAGTACGGTCAGATAAATCCCGGCGGAAGGGTAGCCGCCCGCTTTAACGGCGGCATAGGCGCAGGTCATCACGAAAAGGTGGTAACGGCAGGCAAAAAGACTAAGTTTGCCATAAATCCAGAGGATATTCCCGAGTTTAAGGAGATACTTAAAAAATATGACCTTAAGCTGGTGGGTATAAATCAGCACATAGGCTCTCTCTTTATGGAGGGCGACAAATATGTTGAGGGCGTTAAGGCAATACTTCATATTGCAAAGGAATTTGACGATTTGGAGTTCGTAGACCTTGGCGGCGGCTTCGGTATACCCTATGAAAAGCTCAAAGACCAGCCAAGGCTTGACCTTGCCGCTCTGGGCAAGCGTCTTGACGAGGTATTCAAGGAATTTACAGCCGAATACGGCAAAGAAATAACGTTTAAGGTAGAGCCGGGAAGATATATTTCAGCGGAATGTTCTGTTCTTTTGGGTACTGTACACGCCATAAAGTACAATCATGAGGATAAATATGCCGGTACGGACATAGGCTTTAATGTGCTTCAAAGACCTATTATGTATGACTCTCACCACGATATAGAGGTCTATAACGACAGCGACAAAACCGAGGATATAACCGTTGTGGGCAATATATGCGAATCGGGAGATATTATAGCTAAGCACAGAATACTTCCAGAAATGCATGTAGGCGATACCATAGGCGTACTTGACGCAGGCGCTTACGGTCATGTAATGTCATCAAATTACAACAATAGACTGCGCCCCGCCGAGGTGCTTATAAGAGAAAACGGCGAAGTCGTGCTTATAAGAAAGAGAGATACCCTTGAGGATATTACAAAAAATATGATACCTATTGATTTGTGATTATAAATGGACTGTTGCAAACAATGACAAGGAATTGAAAAACAAAGATGAGGGTGGGTTAAATTTTTGTTTATATTAGTAAAATCGACCCTATCGGCAGCCCAATGCAAAGGTATTTTTAACTCATAGAAGTGGTTGGGCTGCCACTTCCCCTTCTCTGAAGGGGAAGCTCAGGATTACGCTTTCTAAAGTCACTTATTTACTTAGAAATAACAATACCTAAGTCATTGTCTATACCCCAGCCTCCCCTTCAGAGAAGGGGAGGGGGACCATGCGAAGCATGGTGGAAGGGTCGTTATAAAGTAAATAATGTTATACTCATCTAAACAAAAATTTACCCATAAATAAAATAAAGCTGTCCCATTATGACCTTTTTGCTCATAAGTCATAATGCGACAGCTCCTTTAATTTACTGATTAAATTGTATCGTGGAAGGTACGGGAGATAACCTCGTCCTGCTGTTCCTTAGTCAGCTTATTGAAGTTTACGGCGTAGCCGGAAACACGTACCGTAAGCTGAGGATATTTTTCGGGATGCTTCTGAGCATCCAACAATGTTTCCTTTGTAAATACGTTTACATTAAGATGATGTCCGCCCTTTTCCGCATAGCCGTCAAGTATTGATACAAGATTGTCTATCTGTTGTTCGTTTGCCATAGTCTTTCCTCCTTAAGTTTATTGTTCATCATTGTCGTCGTAATCTCTCAGCTCGTCTATATCCAGACCCTCCATAAGGGTAGGCACATTGCAGGCAAGATCGCCTGCGGCGCAGTCCAGAGAGCGCATTGTGGTAACGGATACCTCGTCAAGAAGCTCTCCCTCCGTATTGATTTCGCCCTCATTGTTGACCGTAATATTAATATGACCGCCGTTGTTTTCCATAAAGCTGTCTATCATTCTGACAAGCTCGTCAATTCTTTTATCCTCCATATAATACTCCTCTTTACGGTATTATTTTAAATTATCTATATTTTCTAGCTCTACCTCAAGGTCGCCTGCAAATACCTTGTCGTCCTTACCGAGAGCGCCCGGTATTATAGAGAAGGTATTTGAAATACCGTCCTGGGCGTCCTTAAAGGGCAGCTTTGAAACCGATGCCAATGACGCTACTGCGCCGTGGCTGTCTCTGTGGTGCATGGGATTTGCGCCGGGAGCAAAGGGCTGTCCGCCCTTTCTGCCGTCGGGAGTAGAGCCTGTGTTCTTACCATATACAACATTAGATGTAATGGTAAGTATAGAGGTGGTAGGTATGCCGCCTCTGTATGTGTGATTTCCCTTTATATAGCCTAAGAATTCCTCTACAAGGTCTGCGGCAATATTGTCAACTCTGTCGTCGTCGTTGCCGTACTTGGGGAAGTCGCCCTCTACTTCATAGTCCACTACGATACCATTTTCGTCTCTTATTGTCTTTACCTTGGCATATTTAATAGCTGAAAGCGAATCGGCAACTACTGAAAGACCTGCAATACCCGTTGCAAACCAACGTGTTACCTCCTTGTCGTGGAGAGCCATCTGCAATCTTTCATAGCAATACTTATCGTGCATATAGTGTATTATATTAAGAGCGTTGACATATACTCTTGCAAGCCACTTCATCATATCCCTGTACTTATCCATTACCTCGTCATAATCCAGATATTCGGATGTAATAGGTCTGTACTTAGGACCTACCTGCTTCTTTGTTATTTCGTCTACACCGCCGTTTATGGCATAGAGCAAACATTTTGCAAGATTGGCTCTTGCGCCGAAGAACTGCATTTCCTTGCCTACGCGCATTGAGGATACACAGCAGGCAATAGCGTAGTCGTCGCCGTGAGTTACTCTCATAAGGTCGTCGTTTTCATACTGTATTGAGCTGGACTCAATAGATGTCTTGGCGCAGAAACGCTTGAAGTTTTCCGGAAGCCTTGTTGACCAAAGCACGGTAAGGTTAGGCTCAGGAGCAGTTCCCAGATTTTTGAGAGTATGCAAATATCTGAAGCTCATCTTTGTTACCATGTGCCTGCCGTCTATACCTACGCCGCCTATGGACTCCGTTACCCATGTGGGGTCGCCGGAGAAAAGCGCATTGTATTCGGGAGTTCTTGCAAACTTCACAAGCCTTAATTTCATTACGAAATGGTCTACGAATTCCTGTATTTCCTCTTCGGTAAACACGCCGTTTTTAAGGTCTCTTTCCGCATATATATCTATAAATGTGGAGGTTCTGCCAAGGGACATTGCCGCGCCGTTCTGCTCCTTTACGGCGGCAAGATAGCCGAAATATGTCCATTGTATTGCCTCCTGCACATTTTTGGCAGGTCTTGAAATATCGAAGCCGTATATCTCTCCCAGCTTTTTAAGCTCCTGCAGAGCTCTTATCTGCTCGGAAAGCTCCTCTCTGTTTCTTATAACGTCGGAGTACATTATAGTTCTCGTACCGTTTTTCTGATTGGTCTTATCTTCTATAAGTCTGTCTACGCCATAGAGAGCTATTCTTCTGTAATCGCCTATTATACGGCCTCTGCCGTAGGCGTCGGGAAGTCCCGTTATAATATGGCTTGAACGACAGGCTCTCATTTCAGGGGTATAGGCGTCGAATACGCCTGCGTTATGTGTCTTCCTGTGAGTGGTGAAAAACTCCACTATCTCCGGGTCGACCTCATAGCCGTTGTCCTGACAAGCCTTTACCGCCATTCTTATACCGCCGTAGGGCTGAAGCGAACGCTTAAAGGGCTTATCGGTCTGAAAGCCGACTATTTTTTCCTTGGATTTATCAAGATAACCGGGACCGTGTGACGTGATCGTGGATATTATTTTTGTATCCATGTCAAGAACACCCCCGGCCTCCATTTCCTTCTTGGAAAGCTCCATGACCTGAGCCCACAGCTCTTTCGTAGCCTGAGTGGGAGCTGTCAGAAACGAGTCGTCTCCGTCGTATGGAGTATAATTTTTTTGAATAAAATCTCTTACGTTTATTTCCTTTTGCCAGACACCCTTGGCAAAGCCATTCCATTCCGGATTCATTATGCTTTCCTCCTAGAAGTTAAAATTATAGCGTGACAAATTACAAAATCAGACAAAGAAAGCTCAATATAACCCCCCTTGTCTGACGCTATACTAATGATAGCATTTTTTGTGAAAATTGTCAATATATAATATTTATAAATAATAATTATTATTGATTAAAAAACTTTTTTTATACTTTTTGTACAAAATCTACAAAGTCATTATTTTTCCGCCGATATTCCTTATTTTGCTTACGGGAGATTCATATCCTCTCTCTACAAACTCTCTGTTGTTCACTAGGGTAGTACCCTCGGTGCAAAGTCCCGCAACAATAAGAGCAGCTCCTCCTCTCAAATCCCAGGCGTTTACCTCTGCGCCTCTGAGTTCCTTTACTCCCCTTACCATAAATGTGCGCTTATCAATTATTTCTATATCCGCGCCCATTTTGTTAAGCTGTTCTGCGTGCTTATATCTGCCTGAAAATATATTTTCTCTTATAAAGGACTGTCCGTCAGCTATGGACATAAGCGCCATTATCTGAGGCTGAACGTCCGTGGGAAAATAGGGATACGGAGCTGTACATATATTTGATACCGAATATGGTCTGCGCGGCGCTTCTATATATATTGTTCTGTCAAATTCTTTAATTATACAGCCACATTTTCTCAGCAAAGCGCATATTACCCTTATATGGTCGGTATTTACATTTCTTATGAAAAGCTCTCCTCCCGTTGCCGCCGCCATTATCATATAGGTTGCCGCCTCTATTCTGTCGGGAATAACGGCGCAGCTGCATGGATGAAGGCTCTTTACTCCCTTTATTCTGATACAGTCTGTGCCATAACCGTAAATGTCTGCGCCGCACTTATTCATAAAATCGCAGAGGTTACATATTTCAGGCTCTCTAGCTCCATTTTTTATAATAGTCGTTCCCTCTGCTCTCGCAGCGGCTAGTATAATATTCTCGGTCACGCCTACGCTTCTTACAGGCAGAGTTATTTCCGCTCCCTTAAGTTTTTTTGCCTTGCAGTGTATCATATTGTCGTCGGCGTATACCTCTGCGCCAAGCATTTTCATCGCCCATATATGAATATCCACAGGCCTTGCTCCAAGGGCGCAGCCGCCGGGATAGGCAATTTCCACCTCGCCGCAGGCGGAAAGCATAGAGCCGAGAAACAATACCGAGGAACGCATACGGCAGCTCAGCTCTTTATCTATAACAGGCTTCAATGCCCTTGCTTCCGAGTGTATCACGCTTCCCTCGGCGGCTATTTTTACGCCTGTACTCTCAAGTATCTCTATGGTGTTTGCCACATCCGAAAGAAAGGGAACATTGTATATGCTTGCTTCCTTTATCAAAGGCAAAGCCGCCAGCATAGGCAATACCGCATTTTTGGCGCCGCTTGTTACGACCTCGCCGCTCAGTCTGTTTCCTCCCGTTATGATATATTTACCCATAAAGCACCTCGAAACATATACTGTAGTATATTAAACTGAGCAGGAATTAGTGAATATAGAATTATTTTGGTTTACATTATAAGAAAAATGTATTATAATTGTATACGGAAAGGTGTAATTTCAAATACGGCAAGAGGAAAATAATATGGACAATAATAATGAAAATAACATAAATACGGAAGAAACAAAAAACGAGACCGAAGAGGCGGTACGCTCCGAGGAAAGCGCTCCCAAGAATACGGACAAGCTTAAACAGGACAGCGGCGGCAAAAAAAAGCCGCGCAGCTCCGCTACCAAGCCTCCCGCAAAGACAAAAAAGGCAAAAAATAATCAGCTTAAAGTGGTAAAAAAATCCACCCCCAAAAAGCCTGCTGCCAAAACCATAACAGTAAGCAAAAAATTTATATTTGCGGCAGTAGTGGTCGTTATACTTATCGCGCTGTTTATAATAAGCAAAAATACCGTAGTCAAAATAGGCGAAAAGCAGGTAATGTTTTCTCAGGAGTATACTATGAACTCCAAGGCGGATTTCCATGTATACGCAGACAATATATATTACGTATCCAAAGACGGCATGATACTTCTTAACAAAAAAGGCGAAACCGTATGGACGGATACGTTTACAATGACATCTCCCGTAATGCTCAGCGACGGAGAATTCTGCGCGGTGGCAGACAACAAAAGCAAGACCGTAAATGTATATAACCTTACGGGCAAGCTGTATACCGTAACGGCAGGAGGAGACATCACCACCTTTGCGGTAAATCCCATAGGCTGCTGCGCCGTTGTGTGCAGGGTAAACGAGGACTACAAGGTAGACGTATATTCAGAGGCGGGAGAACAGATGTTTGAAGGCTCTTATGCAGCCGCCGACGGTATGCCCCTTGCCATAGACATATCCGACGACGGAAAGCTGCTGGCTGTCAGTCTTGTGAATATAAGCGAGATAAATATGAAGTCAAATGTGCTTTTCTACTATACCACAAAGACAGAGGCACAGAGCACGGAATCCAGCGACGGTATGATAAGCGCCATAAACTGCAATGAGGACATTGCCGGAGTTATAAGATTTCTCCCCGACAACAGCTGTATTGCGGCAACGGACAAAAAGGTAATGAATATAGGCGGCAAAAATACCGACTCCTATATACAGAATTGGGAAATACCCTACACCAACTATGTAACGGCTATGGATATTGCCGACAACAAATATATCGTACTTGCCTACGGCGAGCCTATAGCCTCGGGAGAGGATACAAAGCCTGTCAACTCCATATACTGGTATAATTTAAAGGGCAAAGAGGTTGGAAAGGCTCAGTGCGAGGAGAGAATAACCAAAATATCCTCATCTCTCGAAAGCTCCATTGCCTATATGGGCAAGAGCTTCAAGGCATTTACCGTAAAGGGCAGAGAGCTGTGGAGCTATACGGCGCTTCAGAATGTGGAAAGCATACAGTTCTATAATTCTCAGGATACCATCGTGCTTGCGACGGCGACCAAGATGAATCTTCTGGATGTGCGCAAGGGCGCAGAAATGGAGGAGGAGGCTTCTCCCGACGCAGCTGTAAATCTTGCCGACGACGAAAGCGAAAATGACAAAAAGCCCGCAGAGGACAGCAATAAAGAAAAGGAGACGGAAGCTCCCGCCCCCGATAATAATGATAAGGCTTCCGAAAAGACTACCTCTGCCGAAAAGAGTGAAGCCGTTTCAAAGGAGGGTGAATAAATATGGATATTATAAAGACCTACGGGGCGGATATAGTTATAGTAATACTGCTTTTGTCCTTTACTCTGACAGGCGCATGGCGCGGACTTATGAAAACTCTTTCAAAGAGCTTTTCAACTCTTATCGCCATAGTCGGAGCGCTTTTTCTCCACCCTATTGTCAGCGATTGGCTGAGAAATTCCTTCATATACAACAGCATAAGGGGATTTCTGGGCAAGAGCCTTGGCATAAGCACTGTTACGGCAAGCTCACAGCCTGAGCGTATCAATGTTATAAGGAATCTTCCCCTGCCCGACAGCTTTAAGGGAATGCTTCTTGACAACAACAATTCGGTAATGTACGATTTGCTTCACGCCAACTCCGTTACCGAATATATAACGGGCTTTATTGCCAATATATTTATAAATATAATTATAAGCGTACTCATTTTTATATTGATATTCATAATAATAAAAGCGATTATAAGAGCTCTCGATTTGGCAGTAAACATTCCCGTAATAAAGCAGCTTAACTCCCTGGGCGGAGGTCTGCTGGGACTTGTATGGGGCATAGTTGTAATATGGTGTATAATGACCATAATGACACTTTTCATCACTACGCCTATGTTTGCTCAGCTTATGAAATATATAAACAGCTCTATACTGGGCAAAATACTTTATGACAACAATATTATTATGAACATACTGCTTAAAAACTTATTCGGTGGTTTATAAATATGCTTGAAAGATATATTACGATAATGGGCGAAGGACAGGCTGAAATAGTTGAAAAGAAATCCCGTTTCATAGCCAATGTCAGACCCATAACATCGGAAAACGACGCAATTTCCTATATAGAGGGTATTAAAAAGAAATACTGGGACGCCCGTCACAACTGCTATGCCTATCAGCTTGGCGAAAAGAACAACATACAGCGTTACAGCGACGACGGTGAGCCGGGAGGCACGGCGGGTATGCCTATACTTGATGTGCTGAGAGGACAGAATATAAAGGATACCATAATAGTGGTAACAAGGTATTTCGGCGGCACTCTCCTGGGAACAGGCGGACTTGTAAGAGCTTACAGCTCTGCCGCCAAGGCGGGAATAGACGCCGCAGGTCTTATAGAGCAGATACTTCACAGCGAAATATATGTAACTGTTGACTATACCCTTTCCGGAAAGGTACGCTACGAAGCCATGAACAACGGACATATTATAAAGGATACCGTGTATACCGACAATGTAAAATTTGTGATACAGGCGGAAAAGGCTCTTGCAGACGGCTTTATTAAAAGCATAGTAAACGCAACGGGAGGAAAAGCCCTTATAGAAAAGGGCGGGGAGCTGTATCTGAGTAAAGAAATAAAATAGCCCACAGGCTAATAAACATACCAGGCATACAAACGATATGCCCTTTCCCATGGGCGTCGGGGATATGCTTTGAACTTAAAAAGGAGATGTGAATATGAAAAACAAATTATGTTTGATACTGGCTTTTGTTATGGCTCTTGCTTCAGGCGTATATGCCTCTTCGACCAATTCCATAACTACGGCGCAAAGGCTTAAAAAAGACTCTTCCCTTGCGGGAGAAAGCATTATTATCGAGCCACATTCCGCAGTTGAAACGGGTTCGTCCATAGTGGTGACATTTGACAATGCCGTAGTATTTTCTCAGGAGGTAATAGACGGCACAAGCAAAGACGCTACTGAAGACGGATACAACGGCTTCGGAAACGGTTATCAGTATAAGGTAAACGGCAAAAACTGGAGCACGGGCGACGGCTTCTACGATGTAATGCCTAATGTGGATTCTCTTGAATTGCCCTACAACATACGCAGGCTGAGTGACGAGCAGATAGAGGTGTACCTTTGCAATCTTCCATCTAAATATGCAGACGGTTCTCTCTATGATATAAACGGCATTACAAACAGACCTATATATTCAATACCTATGGTGGTCTATGCCGATACGGTAGGACAGGTAACAATGTCTATTGACTCAAACGGTACTTCTATTTCAAGCACTCCTCCCATTATCAGCAACGACAATACAAAGCCCTCAGCTTCAACTACGGAAACTACCGTACAGACAACTACGGAAAGGTATACCGAAACGACTACTGAGGTCAAAGTATCCGACGTAAATACAGTCGAGATACAAATGGGCAGCAAAATAATGAATGTAAACGGAAAAGCCGTTGAAATAGACGCAGCGCCGTATATACAGCTTTCCACAAGCTCCTCAATGATACCCTTAAGGGCGGTAAGCGAGGCTCTTTACACCGGCAATGACCTTGTACAATGGGATGCGGCAACTAAAACCGTTACCATTTCATACAGCGGCAATGTTATCAAATTTACAATAGGCTCGGATATTATGAGTATAAACGGCAAGGATAAGCTTATAGCCAACGGCGTAAAGGCAGAAATCAAGGACAGCAGAACCTTTATACCCTTCAGAGCTCTCGGAGAGGCTCTCAATGTTGAAGTAAGCTGGGACGCAGCCACAAAGACTGCAAGATTCAATTAATGGAGTGAGGCTATGAAAAAAATACCTGTTATTTTAATACTGTTGCTGCTGTTCACCTCTTCCGTATATGCCAATGCAAGGCTTACTCTTTCGGACTGTAAAAATGTCAAAAGCGGAGATATACTGGATAATTATCTTAAAATAGCCCCCGCGGACTTTGTTGCTTCCGGTACTGTAATAACGCTTACCTACGAAAACGCCAATGTATTTACACAGGACGTTATAGACGGCTACGGCAAGCAGAACGACATAGGCTTCAAGGGCAGCGGCATGACATACCAATACAGAGGACTTAAGGGCGAGTATAAGTGGGACGGCAAGGAGAACTTTGAGGCGGCAATGCCAAAGGTAAAAACGTCGCAGGTGCCCTACCGCATTACAAGAAAAAGCATTGACACCGTTGAGATAAGGCTCTGCGGCATACCCAAAAATTATATTGACAGAACTCTTAAATTCCTTAATTATACAGATGATGTGCCCTACTATTATATACCTTTTACAGCAGTTGTAAAGGACGGCGACAAGGAGGTAAAGGTAAATTTAAAAGGTCCTGCAAACGGCTTTGTAAAGGACACCACTCTTATAGTTGCCAACAAGGGCAAAAAGACTGTGTCCCCCGACGAGCCATCTTCTGTTGAAGCCACAACAGAGGTCACAACGGAGGAGCAGCCTATAAAGGCGTCTGTAAAAATAGGCAGTCCCGTTATATCGGTAAACGGACATGAATATACTCTTGACACAGTACCCTATATACAACAATCCTCAGGCTCTACGATGATACCCTTGAGAGCGGTGAGCCTTGCCCTTTCAGACGGCTACAGAGGAAGCGGCTCGGACAATATAGTATCCTGGGACGCAAACACAAAGACAGCTATTATCAATTACAAAAATAAAGTTCTGGAATTTACCGCCAACGCAGGCTATGTAATCGCAGACGGCAAAAAAATAACAATGAACAACGGTGTCTTTTCCGAAATAACCGACAACCGAATGTTTGTGCCGTTCAGAGCCTTGGGCGAAGCCTTTGACATAACAATAGGCTGGGACAGCGCTACATGGACAGCGTCATTTAACTAAAAAGCAGGAGAGCGCCGCATTTAAGCCAAAATGCCACGCTCTCTTATTTTTGTGCGTTAATACTCCATTCCAATACCAGTGCAGCATTTTCCATGATTCTATGTACAGGCGCTGCCGTCTACGTATTTTTATTTTTTTCAAAAAAAGTGAACCTTTTTTCTCCCACAACGCTCTTATATACAGAAGCGCTTCAAGGAGGGTGAGTATGACCGAGGAAAAATTAATAGAAAATTTAAAGCAGGGTGATTTTTCGACTCTTGACGAGCTTTTTGAAATATACGGCACTCCTGCGCTCAGAACGGCATATCTCATTACCTCAGACAAATATATGGCAGAGGATATATTGCAGGAGACCTTTATACAGTGCTGCAGGCGTATAGGCTCTCTTAAGGATAACTCCGCCTTTAAGCCATGGTTTTACAGGATATTGACAAGACTGGCATTCAGAGAAATAAAAAAGGCAAAAAAGCTGATACCCGTGGAGAATATATATGAACAGGATATAGCTGTGTCCGACGAATATTTCAAGGACAGAGAAAGCAGCCGGCTCTATACATATATAGACAGACTAAGACCCTTGCTCAAAACAACTCTTATACTCTTTTACTACGACGAAATGAGCATAAAGGAAATTGCCGCAGCATTGTCCTGCAGCGAGGGCACGGTCAAGTCAAGGCTCAGCAGAGCAAGGAAACAGCTTAAAGGTCTTATAGGCAGCAGGGAGGCTTTGGAATGAATCTCGACGATAAAATAAAAAACGCTCTTTACGAAAAGGCTATGAATATTTCTCCTTCGGATGCTATGCTTGACAGCATTAAAAATTCAGTTGGAAGGGAGAATATTTATATGAAAAAAGGTTTTACGGCAAAAAAGATAATAGCCCTTTGCGCAGCTATATGCGCAATAGGCGCAGTAACGGCAATAGGCGGAGGAAAGGTAGTGACTATGTCATCTCACTCTTCAAGGCTTGACGATATAAAGCACTTTCCCACACAGGCAGAGCTTAGCAAAATAATAGACTACTCACCTAAGTATGTTGAAAAGCTGGGCAAGTATGAATTTGACCTTGCAAATCCCGCCGAGAATGAGGAAAAGGACGCCGAAGGCAACGTTATAAACAAATACAGGGATATTAGCTTCTGGTACAAGACAGATAACGGTATACTTACTTTGGAAACAAAGCCCGATACCCATACCGAAGAGAAGGACGGAGAGCCCATAGAATACAAGGGAAAAACTCTTTATTACAGCAGCATTAAGTACAAGTTCGTACCGCCCGATTATGAGCTGACAGCCGAGGACAGAGAGCTTATGGACAAAAAGGAGCTTGAGGTAAGCTACGGCTCACAGGAGGTAGAGCTTAAGGACAACGCCTCCATATTATGGGTAGACGGAGATGTACAGTATTGCATACTTGATATGGACGTTCATGTACCCAAGGATGAGCTTATAGCCATGGCAAAGCAGGTCATTGACAGCGACCCACAGTAAAATTAAAAACACAGCGACCCACAGTAAAATTAAAACACAGCGACCCACAGTAAAATTAAAAATTTTCTTGACAAATATATGTATATGTGGTAAAATTCATTTGTTACAAAGAAGAAGCTCCACTTCTCACCTTGCGGCTTCCGTGCTTCAAGGTCAACATTTCTCACTTATACAGTGTTTGATGCAGAGATTTTATGAGCAGACTTTGTCTGCTCTTTTTTTAGGAGCAGCAATATCAATATAGGAGGTGCCTACTATTACCGAGTTAATGATCAACGGACAGATAAGGGACAAAGAAATACGATTAATTAGCGAAACGGGGGAGCAGCTTGGTATAATGTCAGCCAAAGAAGGACAAAAGCTGGCAGATGAGCGAAATCTTGATATGGTCAAGATATCACCTCAGGCTAAACCGCCGGTTTGCAAAATTATGGATTACAGCAAGTACAAATTCGACCTTGCCAAGAAAGAAAAGGAAGCTCGTAAAAAGCAAAAAACCATTGAGATAAAGGAGATTCGTCTTTCTCCCAACATCGATACTCACGATGTTCAGGTAAAGGTCAAGAACGCTGTCAAATTCCTTAAGGCCGGTAACAAGGTTAAGGTAAGTATCCGATTCAGAGGTCGTGAGCTTTCACGTCAGGATGTTGCTAAGGAAATAATGAAGGACTTTGCCGAGCAGGTCTCAGAATACGGCTCTATCGAAAAAGAGCCTAAAATGGAAGCCAGAACTATGGCAATGTTCTTAGGACCAAAATCTTAATTATTCAGGAGGACAAAACTATGCCTAAATTAAAGACAAGAAGAGCTGTAGCAAAGCGTGTTTCTGTTACAGGTACAGGTAAAATCAAAAGAACTAAGGCTAACAAGCAGCACATCTTAACAAAGAAGAGCACCAAGAGAAAGAGAGGCCTCAGAAAGCCTACTACTGTTGACGCTACTAACGTTAAGGTAATGAAGAAAGAATTACCATATATCTAAGGAGGAACATATAAATGGCTAGAGTTAAGGGTGCGCTTAATGCACGTAAAAAGCATAAGAAAGTATTAAAAATGGCAAAGGGTTACTTTGGCGCAAGAAGTAAGCAGTACAGAGTAGCCAAGCAGTCTGTTATGAAGGCTATGGCTCATTCCTTTGCAGGCAGAAAGCAGACAAAGAGAGCTTACAGAAGACTTTGGATAGTAAGAATAAACGCAGCTGCAAGAATGAACGATATTTCATACAGCAGACTTATGAACGGTCTTAAGAAAGCCGATATAAATATCAACAGAAAGATGCTTGCAGATTTGGCAGTAAACGATATGCCCGCTTTTACAGCATTGGTTGACAAGGCTAAGGCAGCTTTATAATTTGCATAATTTATTGTATTAAAAAGGACCTTTGTATAGGTCCTTTTTTGCTGCTAAAAATAAAATGTTGAATGGAGATGTTGCATTAAATTTTTGTTTAGCGTAATAGAGATTTTTTGTTTTAAAACGACCCTTCCACCGCCTAACGGCGGTCCCCCTCCCCTCCGACGCCTGCAATAAAACACGTTGCGTTTTATTGCAAGGCTAGGGGAGGCTGGGGTTGTGGGGGAGGCTTTCGTATAGGCACTTCAAATTTTTTGAGATAGTGAGAAATGCTGATTTTTTCAACATTATTAAAGCCTTTAGAAAGCGTATTCCTAAGGCGTCCCTTCAGAGAAGGGAAGCTGTCAGCGCAGTCAAGGGCTTTGGAACAATAAAACTTTGAACTGCGCTGACTGAAGGGTCGATATGCATATAAACAAAAATTTTATGCAACAGCCTCTTTTCTTTTATTAAATAATTCAAGAAAAATAAGGAAAAAAATAAATTAATATATTGACAAATTAATATTACAGTTGTAATATTATAACACAGACAAAAAAATTATCCGGATAAATTTTAAGTCTTAATATTACATTTGTAGTTTTAGGAGGCGATATTATGAAAAAATTTTGTGCGTTTATATTTTCTGTTCTTTTATGCTTAAGTGGGTGCGGAACAGAATCTACAATTACAGCTGATTTCAACAGCAGCTTTAAGGGGATAAACGGCTGCGCCGTGTTTTATTCACCGTCGGAAAACAAATATGTGTACTATAATGAGGAAGCTTGTAATGAAAGAGTTTCTCCTTATTCTACATTTAAAATTCCCTGTACCCTTATTGGTCTTGAAAACGGTATCCTTGACTCTGAAAACAGCCGTATGGAATATAGCGGAGATATATATCCCTTTGACAGCTGGAATAATGATTTGACGCTTTCCGAGGCTTTTCAAGCCTCATGTGTATGGTATTTCAGACAGGTTGCTGACAGGATAGGCCCTTACAAAATGCAGGAGACGCTCAATGCTCTTGATTACGGAAATAAGGATATAAGCCAATGGGAGGGCAGCGGACTAAATGAACAATCTGATTTAAACGGCTTTTGGCTTGGCTCATCACTGCTTATTTCTCCTGTGGAACAAATTAAAGTAATATCCGATATTTTTGAAGGAAATACAAAATTCAGTCCAAGGAATATAGAAATACTTAAAAACATTATGAAAGCAGAAAGCGTTGGAGATATACGTGTATATGGAAAAACAGGCACAGGCAAGGATAATAGCGCATGGTTTACAGGATTTTTTGAAAAGGGGAAAAACAAAATATACTTTGCGCTGTATATGCATGACGAAAAAGCCAAAGGTATTGCAGGCGCAGACGCCAAAGCGGCTGTATATGATATTATAAAAAATAATTATGCCGTTGAAAACAGCAGACAATAAAGGCGCAACAATACCAAATAAGCTGAGAAAACAGCTTTAGCTTGTTTAATGTAATAAATTAGGGGGTATGCTCGTTAAGCATACCCCCTAATTTATACTGACTTTCATTATAATACACAAAGCGGAAATTAAAGCTCGTTGTCAATTCTATCAAGTATATTCAATGTTTTTTTATAAGCGTCTGAGCCGGTTGCGTTCCCTTTGAGGTAGAGCGCAAAAAAGTCCGTATTTTTTCCGTTTTCTCTAAAGCCTATGAACCAGCCGGAAACAGCTTCACCGTTTATATTTCCCGAACCTGTTTTGCCGTAAAAGTCCTCACCCAGTTTCATTGAAGCCTTTACCGCCTTAATACTTTCGCTGTCAAAACCGAAATTGTTGTAATATATATTTCTTAATATATCCACCTGCTCAACAGCAGAAATTTTCAGACAATTTTCAAGCCAATAACTTTTCTTGTCCAAGCCTGTAAATTTGTTGCCGTAATTTATTGTTTTGACAAATCTGCCGTAATCAAGTCCATCATCAAGATTTTGAAAATACCAATTTACGCTATTTTCCATAGCGGTATCAAGGGTCTGATTTTTCATCCATTCCTTAAACGGATACTGTTTTCCATTCCAGTTCATATAATTGCTTTTAGGCGTGATAATGCCGCTTTCAAGAGCATTAAGGGCTATAATCGGCTTATAAGTGGAATTAGGAGAAAATCTTTTAACAGCCATATCCTTGTTGTATATTTTGTAGCTTTCTTCGTCATAGAACACAAAGCAACCCTTTGCGTCGTCAAATTCATAAGACAAATCGATTTCTTCGGATTGAAATTTTCCTCTGTATCTGTTATCTGTATTGTAGCCACATATTGATATTGCGCCAAACGAAACAACGGTCACAGCGATTACTTCTATAATTAAAGCAATTTCAGCTTTTCTGCTGCGTTTGAATTTAGTGAGCTTCTGTATTCTTTCCCTAATTTCCCTGCCTGTGCCTGATAAACTTGTCCTTAAGCTTTCGCTGTTGCGCTGTATGAAATTAAGTATTGTGCTTCCGTAATCAAAGGCTGTGCCGTATTCAGAATATTTGAGCACATCACTGTCACAATACATTTCCATATCTGTTCTTATGCTGCAAAAGGCAGCGTGAACAAGAGGGTTGAACCAATATATACACTTTAATATATTTAAAATAAGGCTGAACACATTATCATGGTGTTTATGATGAATAAGCTCATGACATATTATATATCTCAGTTCATTTTCGTTTTGTATAGGCAGGTCGGGAATTACGACATATTTTTTGAATATACCGAATGAAAATGGCGTTTCTTTTGGCGTTGACATAAGCAGGTTGGCTTTTGTTGCCGTATTTTTTTCACATTAATGAAATATTCTTTTAATTTCTGCATCGGCATTTTTGTACATATTTATTTTGAGCATAATTATAATATATACCGTAACCGTAAAAATAAAGCCTACAGCCATACCCATAATCCATATTAAAAGCAGTATATTCGTATTAAACCTGTATTCCACAGAATAAAAGTCCTTTACAGTAGCTGCGGCTTTCCCATAGGCAGCTGCTTTATCTATGTACTCTAATGTATGGGCAGTTTTGCCTAAATCAATATTTATATTGGGAATAAGAGCAAAAATCATAAGTGCAATCAGAGATAACCATATTTTTTTATTAATTACCGCACTTGTTTTGTACATTAATTTTTTTCTTATGAATAATAGTATAATTATTACAAATGCTATAACGACATTTGAAATCAAAAAATGAAATACAAACATATTACTTACTTTCACCCAGTATTTTTCTCAGTTCCTCAATTTCATTTTCACTCAGCATATCATTTTTAATAAAATTCAATACCATTTTGTTAATTGCGCCATTGTAAAATTTGTTAAGGAAAGAAGCGCTTTCTTCCCTTATATATTCACCCTTTTTAATAACAGGGGTATATACAAAAATTCTGCCTTCCTTTTCGTGTGTGACAGCGCCCTTCTTCTCAAGACGAGAAATAAGAGTCTGTATTGTTCGTGTGTTCCAGTCAGTTGACTTAAGCAACAAATCCACAATTTGATTGGTATTAAGCGGTGCGTATTCCCATATAATTTTCATTACCTCAAGCTCAGCATCGGAAATCTTAGGCATTTTATTCATAGTATCACCTCTTATTCCATAAAACTACATTTGTAATATTATATTATCACATTTTTCTTTCTCTGTCAAATAGTTGCTATTACAATAGAAAATATATTTCGCTCAAATATGTATGATAAATTGCAAAAGTCCTTTTTACATAAACGTTAAACAAAAATCACTCTTAATTCCTTATACCAAAGACATTAATATTTTTCAATTCAAAACCAAGTATTCAGTCTTCTTCTGCAGGCATAAAAATATCCCGACAGCCCATGCCGTTGGGATATAAAAGGTCTATTATATTTAAAGGAAATAAAAAATGGAAATATATATTTTTAAATATACTTACTTGCTTCCTTTATACTTAAGCTATCCATTTTATCCTTATACTTGTCTATAAAGTTTTTTACAAATTCGGGTTCGGTTTTTGCGTAATCTCTTAATGCCCAGCCTATCGCTTTATTTACAAAAAACTCATTGCTGCCAAGACAATTTACTATAATTTGCTTCAACAATTCCTTATCGGTTTTATTTTTTAAGCCGAGTTGATGTTCTATTGCCGTTCTTTTAAGCCATATATTTTCATTTTCAGACCAAGTAAGCATAAGAGCCTTGACTCTTGTATCCCTTAGTCCCACATCTCCAATCACTTTACACAAAAAATCTGTAGTATCCCACCAGGATTTTGTAGTTATATAATTTTTGATTTTGGGTATATCCTCAAAGGAAACGTATTTCTTTAGGGCAAAAAGATAATCATAGACCAAATACTGAAATTCCCTGTGTCTGTCATCATAGCATTTATCCAGAAAATCCCAATCAATCACTTTTGACTTCTTTTCTGCTTTTATGAAGTCATTGTAAACTTCTTTTCTTTCGGGGGCGGGAATACCGTAAAAATCAAACAAATTTCGCATATACCCGGACATTGTGACAGCATGTTCTTTATTTTCTATTGATTCAAATTTCTTTTTTATTTCTAAATATTTGTCCATAAATTTAACCCTTTATAATTTCCATATATTGCTTTGATTAATTACTCGACAAAACAGAATTTATGGCAATCGATATTTCTTCTCTATCTGTAAATACACAATTAACAGGGCAATCGTAATCACCACAACGCCAAAAATCACAGGTATAAATCCAACCGAATTCTGTTCAAGGAAAAGCAGCGGTATACCACACACTTCAATAAATATGGCATAAACAAACCAAAGTATAGCAACAGAATGGTTATATTTTTTTGTATCTTTCACTTCAGGCGGCTTTACTCCTGCGAAAAATCCAACAGGCTTTTTTGATATCCATGCCGAAATTCCAATACCTAAAAATATAGCGCTTGCCAAGCTCCATATTACAAATACTATGCTCATTGTTGCCCTCCGTACACATCAGGTTTTATGCAAACAACGTTGCGCAGGCGCTTTGTCAACCCTCTATTCTATCCAACGTTATTCTGCCCAGCTTAGCGCCTCTGAACTCGTCTATGAGTATATCGGCAGTACGCTTGTTGTCTACTTCGTTTCCTTTTTTGATAAAGCCTCTTTTTTCTCCTATAAGCCTTAATACCTCATGAGGTGGAGTATCCTTGTCGTACTCTATTTTGTATCTGTTTGCTATGGCGTCGGGGTAAAGGTCGTTAAGACATTCTATTAGCTTGCAGGCAAGCTCGGCGGAATCCAGTATATCGTCGTTGACAGCTCCCGTAAATGCCAGCTTAAGACCTACGGCTTCGTCCTCGAATTTAGGCCAGAGTATGCCCGGAGTATCAAGCAGCTCAAAGTCTTTTTTTACCCTTATCCATTGCTTGCCCCTTGTTACGCCTGCCTTATCTCCCGTCTTAGCCATATTTTTGCCCACCAGCTTATTTATAAGTGTGGATTTGCCTACATTGGGTATGCCTACTATCATTGCTCTTGCAGGCACAAATATTCTGCCTCTTTTTCTGAGCCTTTCTATTTTTTCAGCCATGAGCTTTTGCACCACGGGAGGTATTTCCTTTATTCCCTTGCCGTTTACGGAATTAACCTGTATTGTGTCGAAGCCCTTTTCTTTGAAATAGTTTTCCCATTCCTTAGTTCGCTTTTCGTCGGCAAGGTCGCATTTGTTCAGTATTATTATTCGTTTCTTGTTTCTTGCCAGCTCGTCTATTTCGGGATTTTTGCTGCTTAAAGGAAGCCTTGCGTCAAGCAGTTCTATGACTATGTCCACAAGAGAAATATTCTCCTCCATCATTCTGCGTGTTTTTGTCATGTGTCCCGGATACCATTGTATGTTCATAATATTCTCCCTATTGAAATTCTCCTATAAAAATACAAGACAGAGTAAAGGCTCTGTCTTGTACAATGAGATTATTTTGAAGTTCTTCTTGTAATGTCTTCCTTGACCTTAGCTGACTTACCAACTCTGTCTCTGAGGTAGTTCAGCTTAGCTCTTCTGACAATACCGTATCTTACGACCTCTATATGGTCGATTCTGGGAGAGTGGAGAGGCCAAGTCTTCTCAACGCCTACGCCGTAAGAAAGTCTTCTTACTGTAAAGGTCTCTCTTGAGCTGCCGCCCTGTCTCTTTAATACGATACCTTCAAACATCTGTATTCTTTCCTTTGTGCCCTCAACGACTTTAGCATATACTCTTACGGTATCGCCTACGTTAAACTCAGGAATGTTATCCTTAAGCTGAGCCTTTTCGATTTCTCTTATAATTTCGTTATTCATGAGGTTATCCTCCCTTTCATCATAAATGTTCTTAATGCATATATCCTAAAAGGAAGCACCAGCGGACCATTCGTTTTCACTACAATTCGATATTATACCATAGTTGAGAAATAATTGCAAGCACTTTTTTATTCAAATTTAAGAATAAAAACAGGCGGGTTTTCCTGACATTGGAGCATATATGATATAGATGATGTAATATCCTCCGTTCTGTTGAACTGCAAAGCGCCGTCGCTGCCTATTACGCCCAAGAGCTTTTTGCCTGTGGCAAGACATTCTATATAGGCAAAACGCTCACAGCCGCAGGCATAATATCCGCCTGCTGCGTCCTCGTCTGTTATTTCGCCGAGGGATTTAAGGTTTTCTATAATGGCGGGCATACTTTCAGTGTCTATTTCGCCGAAGTCCGCAATATTGTATATAGGCATAAGTCCAAGCTCCATATCGGGATAATTTTCATTTATATATATAACGGCGTCCTTTTCCTTTTCAAGAGAATCGCATATTACCCTCCAATTTCCGTCGGAGTTTTTCATAAGTGCTTTTTGCTTTATTTCAGAAGGGGCGTCTGTCTTATTTCCTACAACTACGGCGTATTTGTCGTCGCACGCCAGATGCTTTATATCATAGTCGAGCATATTGCAGGCAGTAAGTATGGCGGTATTTTCAGCATCGCCTCTTGAGGGATTTCTTGGGTCTCCGTGTGAAAAGGAGTAGGGCAGAATAAGGTCTCTGTACTGCTGACCCGTAAGCACGACAGGGTCTGTGCTGTGGGATATGGCATAATATCCGTCCTTGGTATTCAGCACGGCAAATATTGTAAGGTCGTTTTCCTGTACAGACTGTCCCGTTACAGCTCCAAGGTCTGAGGGGCGTATATAGAGTATATCCACAAGCTCGGATATTTCCTTTTCCGTAAGTCCCGTATCCTTGTTTGAAAGTATATCGGCGGCAGCTATTTCCGCCTTGTTTTTGTAGCTGTATAAAAAGCCGTATTCAGTAACCGGCCGCAGCTCCTCCATATTGTCGGCAAAATAATCCTCCGCTATATCAAGAGCCTTTTCAAGTCCTGCCTTGTTTGTGTCCGTAAGGGCAATATCGGAAGCTCCTACCTGCATTTCTATGGTATCGGGACTGCTTTCGGGAAGAGCGTTTTGGGATATGTCGTCCTTGTGATTTACTAAATATGCCCCGCCCAGTATAGCTATTACCACAACTATACACAAGACTATGGGAATAATATTTCTGCTTTTCTTTTCCTCGTTATTCTCCATCGGAGTATTCACTCTCCTTGCCCTTTATGGCTTCGTATACATCCTCTATTTCCTTGTGATGTATAGCCAATATCTCCGCTACTTTTTTTTCGGTTGCATCGGTGTCGCCGTTATAGTCCGTGACCGCCTCCCACACAGGGTTATAGTCGTCATCTGCCTCTTTGGTATAGGCGATGCCCTCGAAAACACCTGTGTCATAATAGTCGTATATGGCGCTGTATTCCCAGTCCTCCACGTCCTTTGCCGTAGACAGCTTTATATGAAGCTCCATTTTGTCGGCTTCTTCGGTTACGAATATATTTACGATATAGTCGGCGTTTTCCGTAATATCCAGGGACATAAGCTCCTTTTCCAGAAAGCCGGTGGTTTTGTTTTTAAGCATTATTACAATTACTGTTTCTTCCATAATATACTCCCTTTCACTCTGCTTCCTCCCAGCTGTGTCTGTGAAGATGTCCCTCCATAAGACAGCCCTTGAAGTTATTCTGCCTTAACGCCTCGTAAAGCACTATTGCCACGGAATTGGAAAGATTAAGACTTCTGTATTTTTCAAGCATGGGAATCCTTACAGAGGTGCTTCTGTATTTAAGCAATATTTCCTCGGGTATGCCCGAACCCTCGCTGCCGAACATTATAAAATCGTTTTCGTTGTATTTAACGTCGGTGTAGCATTTTTCAGCCTTGGTGGTAGCCATATAAATTACGGCGTCCTTGTTTTTATTCAGAAAGTCTTCAAAGCTGTCGTAATAGGTGACGTCTATATCATTCCAGTAGTCCATGCCTGCCCGTTTCAGCATTTTGTCGTTAATGACAAAGCCGAAAGGCCGTATAAGGTGGAGCTTAGTGCCTGTTGCGGCACAGGTTCTGCCTATGTTTCCCGTGTTGGCAGGTATTTCCGGCTGATGCAGTATTATATTCACATTTATCACTCTCTTTTGCACAGTATAAGTTCATATTAGCACAAAAGCCAATAATTTACAATATAATAAGAGGTTTTTTATAAAAAAAGTATTGACATTAAAGCTAATTTATATTAATCTTTAATTGATAATAGTTATTTATTAGACGGATAGGAGGGGCATACTATGAACAAGCTGGCTGAAAATCTTAAAGCCAACAGACTTAAGGTAACGCCTCAGCGCCTTGCCATATATAGCTATCTCGCAAGCACAAATGAGCATCCTACTGTTGAAACAATATACAATCATCTTAAGGAGGATTATCCTGCCATGAGCCTTGCCACGGTGTATAAGACAGTAGCCTCCCTGCGGGATTGTCATCTTATTCGGGAATTCAATCTGGGCGAGGACTGCAACAGATATGACGCCAACAGCGATGTACACGCCCACCTTTTATGTACCAAATGCCATAGGGTGTTTGATTACTACGGCGATATTGATTTGAAGCACGTAATATATAGGCTCAAAACGGACTTTGGCTTTGAAACCTCGGCTCTGGATATGAATTTCTACGGTATATGTGACGATTGCAAAAATAATAATGACAAATAAGGTATTGCATTGAGTATAGAATGCAGTACCTTTTTTATTGAAAAGCACTTGACTTATAGTTAGCTTTAAGTTTTATAATTATAAATATAAAGGAGTATTTCCAACGGCAAGGGAAGTATTGTCTGAGGAAAGGATAAGGAGGCTTATTATGGAAAAATATTTCGGAGAGAGTACACCGAAGCTGGGATTTGGCTTAATGCGTCTGCCTAAGCTGAAAAACGGAAAAATCGACATTGAACAGACTAAAAAAATGGTGGATATGTTTATGGAGGCAGGTCTTACATACTTTGACACCGCATACGTATACGACGGCGGAGAGTCCGAGCAGGCGGCAAAGGCTGCTCTTGTAGACCGCTATCCCCGTGAGAGCTATACCCTTGCCACAAAGCTGTGCGCATGGATGGGCGCTCATGATGAAAAAAGCGCTAAGCAGCAGTTTTATACTAGCCTTGAAAGAACGGGAGCAGGATATTTTGACTATTATCTCCTCCATGCTCTGCAGGCGGGAAACTACAAGACATACGATAAGTACCATATATGGGATTTTGTAAAGGAGCAGAAAGAAAAGGGACTTATAAAGCATTGGGGCTTTTCATTCCACGCTTCTCCCGAAATACTTGACGAGCTGCTCAACGCCCATCCCGACGCTGAGTTTGTACAGCTTCAGCTCAATTATGCAGACTGGGAAAATCCCGACGTTATGGCAAGAGCCAATTACGAGGTGGCAAGAAAGCACGGCAAGAGCATTGTGGTAATGGAGCCTGTAAAGGGCGGCGCTTTGGCGTCTCCTCCCAAGGAGGTCCTTAAGGTGTTCAAAGAAGCGGCTCCCAATGCTTCTGCAGCGTCATGGGCAATAAGATATGCCGCTTCTCTTGAGGGCATTATTACGGTGCTTTCCGGTATGTCAAATATTGAGCAGATGTCGGATAATCTTTCTTATATGAAAAATTTCAGACCGCTGGATACTTCGGAGCAGAAGGTCATACATAAGGCTCAGGAAATAATGGGCAGCATACCGTCTATTCCCTGCACCGCCTGTCACTACTGTACCGCAGGCTGTCCTATGCAGATACCTATTCCGGAAATATTTGCCGCGCGTAATCAGCAGATAGTATGGGGACAGCTGGAAAAGGGCAGAAATATGTATTCCGAGGCAGTACAAAACGGCGGAAAGGCTTCGGAGTGTATAGCCTGCGGACAATGTGAAAGAGCTTGCCCACAGCAGATAGACGTTATTGCAAGACTTAAGGAATGTGCTGAAAATTTGGAATGATGATGTAAATGGTTTTTAAATTGAGGGAATATTCTGAGTTATTTACTATTTTATAATGATCATTCCACCGCTGATGCGGACAGCACTTTGCCAGCCTATGACTGAATGACAAAAACTCAGACTGTTGAAAAAACAATATTTTGACAGTAAATATGAATTAAGATAAAGAACGGTCTGCAAAAAAAGCGTCGCAGACTTTAATCCGCAGGAGGAATTCACTTCCTCCGAGGACAGGAACTTTACTGATATTTTGCATACTTGCAAAATATCAGTAAACACGGCTGGTTCCTTCCTTAGCTAACTGAAAGAAATGCCAAAAAGCATTTCTTTCAAGCGTGTCGATTTTATCGACATGCTAAATAAAAACTGTCGCGTTACGATTTTTCATAACGCGACAGCTTTTTGTCTTGGGAAGTTATTTAAGGGAAATTTTCTTTTCTGTATAAAATCTTTTATCTTTTATTTTCTTATCTATTAATTTATTAAGCAATACCCATATCGTACTTGCTGTCTGTGCACTGTACTGCAGCTGCGCCGCCGTTGTGTCCCATAAGGTT
>CANRBC010000008.1 GCA_947628755.1 uncultured Clostridia bacterium
TTCTCCTTTCTTCTTTTTATTTCTATTCTATCAGATTTTTGGGTCTTTTGCGACTGCACTTTTAGTATATCACTCCAGTGACTTTAGAAAGCGTAATCCCGAGCTTCCCCTTCAGAGAAGGGGAAGTGGCAGCCCAACCATTTCTGAGAGTAAAAAATACTTTTGCGTTGGGCTGCCGATAGGGTCGACTTTACTACGATAAACAAAAATTTAATTATAAATACAAAAGCTGTCTCATTATGACCTTTTGCTCAAAGTCATAACGCGACAGCTTTATATATTGCTTATATTAAAATTTAACGTCTACAACCAACATCAATCTATGCACTTGAAAATCGTTACGGAAAGGGGCGCAAGCCTCAGACCGATACTGTTTTCTCTATGGTTGCACTCTATTTTTTCGGACTTGGCGGGAACAGTGTTTATAACTCCGCTGCCGCCGAACTTAGTATCGTCGCTGTTGAGAATTTCTTTCCATGTACCCTCGAAAGGAACTGCCACTCTGAAGCCCTCGTCGGCATTTGGTGTAAAGTTGCAAATTATAACGAGAGTATCCTCCTTCTTTTCGCCGCGTCTTATAAATGAATATATGCTTCTGTCTCTGTCGTCTGCGTCTATCCATTCAAATCCGAAGCCGTCGTAATCCTTCTGCCAAAGTCCCGGATTGTCAAGGTAGATGTGATTAAGCTCCTTAACATAGTCCAGCATTTGCTGATGATGGTCATACTCCAGTAAGAACCAGTCCAAAGGTCTCTTTTCATTCCATTCTATGAACTGACCGAACTCGCCGCCCATAAACAGCAGCTTCTTGCCGGGATGTCCCATAGCGAAGCCGTAGGCTGCTCTCAGATTGGCAAACTTCTGCCATAAATCGCCGGGCATCTTGTCCAGCATAGACTTCTTGCCGTGAACTACCTCGTCGTGACTAAGAACGAGTACGAACTTTTCGCTGTAAGCATAGGTAGAGGCAAATGTCATATTATAGTGATGATAGCTCTTGTATATAGGGTCAAGCTCAACGTACTCAAGGAAGTCGTTCATCCAGCCCATGTTCCACTTTAATGTAAAGCCAAGACCGTCATACTGAGCAGGAGTTGTAACTCCCGGCCATGATGTGGATTCCTCGGCAATCATGTGTACCTTGGGATGTCTGCCTGTGATTACAGAGTTCATGTGCTTCATAAACTCTACTGCTTCGAGATTTTCTCTTCCGCCGTACTGATTGGGCACCCATTGTCCCTCCTCCTTGCAGTAGTCAAGGTAGAGCATAGAGGCAACGGCGTCTACTCTCAATCCGTCTATATGGAATTTCTCTATCCAGTAAAGAGCGTTTGTAATAAGGAAGTTCTTTACCTCGTTTCTGCCGTAGTTGAATATAAGCGTACCCCATTCGGGATGCTCGCCCTGCTTGGGGTCTGCGTGCTCATAAAGAGCAGTACCGTCAAAACGGGCAAGACCGTGGGCGTCCTTAGGGAAATGAGCGGGAACCCAGTCCAGTATAACGCCTATGCCCGCTTGGTGGCACTTGTCCACAAATGCCATAAATTCGGCAGGATTGCCGTAACGGCTTGTAGGCGCATAATAGCCTGTTACCTGATAGCCCCAGCTTCCGTCAAAGGGATGCTCCTCTATGGGCAGCATTTCTATATGAGTATAGCCCATTTCCTTAACATAAGGAATAAGCTGCTCTGCCAGCTCGGGATAGCTTAAGAAACGGTTGTCCTCGCTTTCTACTCTCTTCCATGAGCCTAAATGCACCTCATATATATTCATAGGCACATTGTACATATCCTGCTTGTCAAGCTGCTTATACCACTTGGCGTCCTTCCACTTATACTTGTTGATATCGAAAATAAGTGAAGATGTGCTTGGACGCAATTCGTTGAACTTGCCGTAGGGGTCGGATTTTTGAATAATATCTCCAGTGCTTGTCTTTATTTCAAACTTGTATTTATCGCAGTCCTGAAGTCCGGGTACGAATATTTCCCATATACCTGAGCCTGCAAGCAATCTCATGGCGTGACGTCTGCCGTCCCATGAATTGAAATCGCCTATAACGCTTACTCTCTTGGCGTTAGGCGCCCATACGCCGAAAAGCACGCCCTTTACTCCGTCTATTTCCGTAGGGTTAGCGCCCAGCTTTTCATAAATGTTGTAATGAGTGCCCTGGTTGAACAGATATATATCCTGCTCGCCTATGCCCGGCGCAAATGAATAGGGGTCGTAATTCATAGTTCTGTTGCCGTCATACCACTCTATGTCAAGCTGATATTTGAACCATTTCTTTCTGGTCTTTATAACGCACTCGTAAAAGCCGTAGTCGTGTATCTTCTCCATAGGAAATGTCTTGTCCTTTTTCTTGTCATCGACTACCGTTATTGACTTTGCCTGGGGTATAAAGGCTCTTACTACAACACAGTCCTTGCCGTCTATCTGAGTTTCGTGCATACCAAGTACGGTATGGGGGTCTCCGTGATTGGCGTCAATTATGAGCTGCAGCTCCATCATATTTACTGTTGTCAGCATAAAATATACACTTCCCTTCTAATAAAAATACCTTATTGTATTATTGTTATATATTCTTATATTCATTATAACCTAAAATATTAAATAATGCTAGTGTAAATATAACAAATATTGTAAATTGTTTTAGTGAAGTTTTTTGTTTTGATGTTTGGAGTTTTTAATGTATAATATAAATAAACAAAACAATAAACAGCGAGGATGATACTATGGACTTAAAATGGGATATTGACAGCATATACCCCTCCGCAGACTCGGAGGAGTTCAGAAAGGATATTGAAAAATACAAGGCGCTTTTAAATGAGCTGAATATATGGGCAAATGAAAATATGAATATATATTCTGCAGAAGGTCTTGAAAAATACATTGAGCTGAAAAACAGGCTCATGTCCTTTAATAAGCTGGAAATATATCTTAACCTTGCCTTAAGCGTGGATACGGAAAACGAAGCTCTTGGCAAAGCGCTGGATGCCCTTGAGGGCATTATTTCCGAGGAAGCGGTACACGAGGCGCTTTTTTCACAGTTTTTAAAGGGCATGACATCATATAAAGAAACTCCTGTTTTAAAGGAGCACAGCTACTTTATAAAAGAGCAGAAAAGAAAGGCGGAGCATACTTTGTTTCCTGCAGAGGAAAACGCCATTGCCAAAATGAAGATAAACGGCTCTAAGCTGTGGGAAAAGCAATGGCAAAGCCTTACGTCAAACCTTGTAACGGACTATCAGGGGCTTACTCTTACAGATGTGCGCAATCTGGCTTATTCGCCCTATAAAGATGTGAGAAAAGCCGCATACAACGCCGAGCTTGAGGCATATAAAAAAATAAAGACGCCTGTTTCCTATTGTCTTAACGGCATAAAGGGAGAGGTTCTAAACGTATCCGAAATGCGAAAATACAACTCTCCCCTTGATATGACCCTTGAGGATTCCCGTATGGACAGGGATATACTCCATACAATGCTTTTCGCCATAGAGGAAAGCCTTCCGAAGCTCAGAGAATATTTTGCTGTAAAGTCCGAAAAGCTGGGAAACAGCGGAGCTTTGCCCTTTTACGACATATTTGCGCCTTTGGGCGAAGGCAGGGAATATACTGTGGAACAGGCAAGGGAAATTGTAATAAAAGGCTTTTATTCCTTTAGTGAGGATATGGGAAAATTTGCCGAAAATGCCTTTGAAAAAAATCAGCTCGATATTATGCCTCACAAGGGCAAGGTGGGAGGAGCATACTGCGAAAGCATACATTCCCTTAAGGAAAGCCGCATACTTATGAACTTTGGCGGCAGCTTCGACGATATTGTGACTATGGCTCACGAGCTTGGTCATGCCTTTCACAACACAAGGCTTTTTAATATGAGCCATTTGAACAGCTTTTATCCCATGCCTATTGCGGAAACGGCTTCTACATTCAGTGAAGGCATAATAATAAATTTTGCCCTTAAGGACAAGAGCTTTGACAAGCTGTCATTGCTTGAAGCCGACCTGCAGGGCAGCACTCAATGTATAGTGGATATATATTCCAGATTTCTTTTTGAGGATGCGGTTTTTAAAAACAGGGAAAAGGGCTTTATTTCCGCCGACGAGCTTTGCCAATATATGGAAAGCGCCCAGAAAAAAGCCTACGGCAGCGGTCTTGGTTCTTACCATAAATATATGTGGATATGCAAGCCTCACTACTACGACGGGGATTTCAACTACTATAATTTTCCTTATGCCTTCGGCGCTTTGCTTTCAAAGGGACTTTACGCCATATACAGTGAAAATGGAAAGGACTTTATACCTCTGTACGACAGATTCTTGTCCCTGTCAAGTACCATGGATATAAAAGACGCGGCTCTTGCATTGGGTATAGACCTTTGCGACAAAAGCTTTTGGCTTAAATGTATAAGCGTTATCATCAATGAGATTGACGAATTCAAAAAATTGTAATATACTGGTGTAGATAACGGTTTACCTTATCGACGGGAGATGAAAATAATATGCTTGATTTCAGACCCATAGAGCTTGGGGACAAGGAGCTTGTGGAAAAATATTACGGCAGGGAAAATCACTTTCTCTGCGACTACTGCTTTACAGACCTTTTTATATGGGGAAAGCAGTATAACACGGAGATATGCGAGTACAACGGCTTTTTATACACAAAAATGAACGAGGATAATATGGATTATTTCTTTGCTCCAGAGGGAGAGGGAGATATAAAGCCTGCTGTGGACGAGATATTTGAGTATACAAAGGAAAAAAATATTCCTCCAATACTTATACTTATTTATCCCAAAATGAGAGAAAGGCTGGAAAGCGCATATCCCGACAAATTTATATTTGAGGAAAACACAGGCAATATGGACTATGTTTACCTTGCGGAAAAGCTAATAAATCTATCGGGCAAAAAGCTGCATAAAAAGAAAAATCATTACAACCGATTTATGAAGGACTATGAGGGACGCTGGAGCTACGAAGACCTTGACGATAACAACGTAAAGGAATTTTTCTCCTATCAGCTGGACTGGTGCGACGAGGACGACGAGTTTTTAGGCGAGCTTTGCGCAGCCTCCATAGCTCTTAAAAATTACAAGGCATTGGGCATAAAGGGCGGTATATTGAGGATAGACGGAAAAATAGTGGCGGTAACCTTGGGTACTCAGTCCTTTCCCGATACCTTTATAATACAGATAGAAAAGGCAGACGCGTCTATAAACGGCGCTTATCAGGCTATAAATAAGCTCTTTGCCGAAAGAAACTGCCAAAATGTAAAATATATAGACAGAGAAGAGGATATGAATATCGAAGGCTTAAGACAGGCTAAGGAATCCTATTATCCCGAATTTCTGACAATGAATTATGTTGCGAGGTTAAAATAATATGATACGCTTTGCAGAGGAAAAAGACAGAAACAAAATAATTACTCTCTGGGATATATGCTTTCCCGAAGAGCCTGATTTCAACAAATATTTTTTCGATAATATATTTGACATTAAAAAAACACTTGTCTATGAAAAGGACAAGGAGCTTGTATCTATGGCTCAGCTTCTGCCCTACGAAATAAAGGGTATCGGCAAGGTCACTTATATTTACGGCGCCGCTACCGCACCGTCTCACAGAAGAAAGGGATATATGAAGGAGCTTTTGGAATACTCCTTTAAGCTGGATAAAAGGCATAAAAGAGCCGCTTCTATTCTTATTCCCGCAAATAAAGAGCTTTTCGGCTTCTATGAAGGGCTTGGATATAAAACTGCCTTTTATATATGCGAGGGAGTGTATACTCCAAACGGTCTTACAGGCTCTTATAACGAAGCGTCCTATAAGGATATTACAAAGCTAATGAATCTCTACACAGGAAATATAGAGAGAAAACGCAGCTACTGGAAAATGTATATTGATATGTACAAAGCTCTCGGCGGCAAAATATTTATAAGAAAAGACGCCTACGCTGTTGTTACTGACAGGGTGGAGGAGATAATGTACAGCTCCGACGAGGGTAAGAATAGGCTGCTCAACGCCGTATGCGAATATCTGGGCAAGGATACCGTAAGGGTCGTTGAAAAAGGCTTCGAGCCTTTCGGCATGATAAAGAAATATAAGGAATTTGATGTTGGAAATATGTATATGAATCTTATGCTGAACTGATGTTGACATTATATTTTTGATTTGCTATAATATACTTGTTCATCGGAGGGTATATATTCGCAAATATAATAACGGATAAGGTGGCAGATGAGTCTGCTTTCTTATCCGTTTTTTTATTTAACGCAATATTAATTTTTTTCTTTAAAACGACCCTTCCACCATTTCTACGTAATGCAAGCATTACTTGAAATGGTCCCCCTCCCCTCGACGCCTGCAATAAAACACGTTGTGTTTTATTGCAAGGCTAGGGGAGGCTGTGGTTGTGATAAAAATTTATTTATTCCTCTGTAATTTCCTCTTGGTTGGAAGCTTCCTCGTATACGTTATCCTCTGTTATCTTATCCATACTCATAACAGTAACGCCTTCCTCAAGATTTATCAGCTTAACACCCTGAGCAACTCGACCTACTGTGGAAATATCGCTTATTCTTATTCTTATAACGATACCCTCGCTTGTTACCATTATAAGCTCTTCGGTATCCTTTACCATAGCAAGACCTATAATATTTCCTGTCTTTTCGGTTATCTTATATGCCTTAAGACCCTTGCCGCCTCTTGACTGTAAGCGGAAGCTGCTTACCTCGGTACATTTGCCAAAGCCCTTTTCGCTGACTATAAGAACCTTATAATCGGAGTCTATTATATCAGCTCCTATTACAAAGTCGTCATCATTCAGCTTTATAGCCTTTACGCCTGCGGCTGTTCTGCCCATAGGTCTTACGTCGTTTTCGTTAAAGCGTATAGCCATACCCTTGTGAGTAGCGGCAAATATTTCATTGCTGCCGTTTGTAAGGAATACAGAAATAAGCTCGTCGTCCTCCTTAAGACCTACCGCTATAAGTCCGCCCTTTCTTATATTGTTGAACGCCTGCGCCATAGTCTTTTTGATGATGCCCTTCTTTGTTATCATCATAAGATACTGGTCTATGCCGAATTCCTTAATAGGTATTACGGCATTTATCTTTTCGCCCTCTTCAAGCCTAAGCACATTTACAATAGGCGTACCCTTGGCATTTCTGCCTGCTTCGGGTATTTCCCATGTCTTTATTCTGTATACCTTGCCTTTGCTTGTAAAGAAAAGTATATAGCTGTGGTTGGAGCTTAAGAAAAGTCTTTGAACAAAGTCCTCGTCTCTGGTCTGCATACCTATAATGCCCTTGCCGCCTCTGTGCTGAGACCTATAGCTGTCGAGAGGTATTCTCTTGATATAGTTAAGGTGTGACATTGTTATAACGGACATATCGTCGGCTATAATATCCTCCATGTCTATCTCGCCCATATCCTGTATTATTCTTGTCTTTCTCTCGTCGCCGTATTTTCTCTTTATTTCAAGTATTTCATTCTTTATGACCTCATAGAGCTTGTTTTCATCGGCAAGTATAGCTCTCATCTCATCGGCAAATGCCGTAAGCTCATTGTATTCATTAAGGAGCTTTTCTCTTTCCATGCCTACAAGAGACCTGAAGCGCATTTCGCATATAGAGTTTACCTGCTCCACAGTAAAGCCAAAGCGCTCTATGAGCTTATCCTTTGCTTCGTTTGTGGTAACAGAGCCTCTCAGTATGCTTATTACCTCGTCTATATTGTCGAGAGCCTTTAAAAAGCCCTCCAGAATATGAAGACGCTTAAGAGCCTTTTCAAGGTCGAACTGAGTACGTCTTGTAATAACGTCCTCCTGGAATTCTATATAATTTTCAAGAATTTGCTTTATATTGAGTACCCTTGGCACTCCCTTTACTATTACAAGGAAATTAATGCTTATGGATTCCTGGAGCTGTGAATATTTATAGAGCTGATTAAGAACTATTTCCGCAGAAGCGTCCTTTTTAACCTCTATAACTATATTTACGCCGTTTCTGTCGTTGGTATTGTCCTGTATGCCTGATATACCCTCTATTCTCTTTTCCTTTACAAGGTCGGCAATGCCAGTTATCATACGGGATTTATTTACCTGATAGGGTATTTCCGTTATAACTATATGCTCTCTGCCGTTAGGCGTTGTTTCTATATTGGCTTCGGCTCTTACCTTTATTTTGCCCTTGCCTGTCCTATAAGCATTGAGTATGCCGTTCTTGCCAAGTATATTTCCTCCCGTAGGGAAATCGGGACCCTTTATAATGCTTATTATCTCGTCTATATCAGTTTCCCTGTTTTCGTTTATTTTATTGTCTATTATTCTGACAATACCGTCTATTACCTCTGAAAGATTATGGGGAGGTATATTTGTAGCCATACCTACTGCTATACCGCTTGAGCCGTTTACAAGAAGGTTGGGTATTCTTGAGGGAAGAACTACGGGCTCATTAAAATCGCCGTCGTAGTTAGGCTGAAAATCCACTGTATTCTTGTCTATATCCGCAAGCATTTCAAGAGATATTCTTGAAAGCCTTGCCTCTGTATATCTGGGAGCGGCTGCCTGGTAGCCGTCTATGGAGCCAAAGTTGCCGTGACCGTCTACAAGAGGATACCTCATAGAGAAATCCTGCGCCAGTCTTACAAGAGCGTCATATATAGCGGCATCGCCATGGGGATGATATTTACCCATTGTATCGCCGACTATACGGGCGCATTTTTTATGAGCCTTATTTGGCTCTAAGCCCATTTCGTTCATAGAATATAATATTCTTCTGTGAACGGGCTTAAGACCGTCTCTTACATCAGGCAAGGCTCTTGCAACAATGACGCTCATGGCATAGTCTATATATGAACTTTTCATAGTCTCCGAAATTTCGGCAGTAACTATTTTGTCAAATTGTCTGTTTTCATCCATTGTTATTTACCTCTTATACGTCTAATGTTGCATAGTTTGCATTCTGCTGTATGAATTCTCTTCTTGGCTCTACGTTGTCGCCCATGAGCTTATCGAATATTTCGTCAGCTATTCTGGCGTCTTCTATGGTCACTTTTATGAGTATTCTCTTTTCAGGGTCCATAGTGGTTTCCCAAAGCTGTGAAGCGTCCATTTCGCCAAGACCCTTATAACGCTGTATAGGCTTCATGCCTTCAGAGCCTATTTCGGCTATTATCTTATCTCTTTCCATATCGGAATAAGCGTAATACTCCTTTTTGCCCTTTTCCAGCTTATAAAGAGGAGGCTGAGCCAGATATACATAACCGCCCTCTATAAGAGGCTGCATAAATCTGAATATAAATGTGAGAAGAAGAGTGGTTATATGAGCGCCGTCTACATCGGCATCTGTCATAAGCACTATTTTATGGTATCTTAATTTATTTATATCGAAATCCTCATGTATACCCGTACCGAAAGCAGTTATCATAGACTTTATTTCCTCGTTGCCGAGTATTCTGTCCAGTCTTGCCTTTTCCACATTAAGAATTTTACCTCTTAAGGGAAGTATAGCCTGTGTTTTGGAATCTCTTGCCTTTACGGCAGAACCGCCTGCGGAATTACCCTCTACTATATATATTTCGCATTGAGACGGGTCCTTTTCGGAGCAGTCTGTGAGCTTGCCCGGGAGCTTGCCCGTTTCGAGAGCGTCCTTTCTGCGCACAAGCTCTCTCGCCTTTCTTGCGGCGTCTCTCGCTCTTGCGGCAAGTATTGATTTTTCAAATATAGTCTTGGCTATATCGGGATTTTCCTCAAGAAAGTATGTCAGCTTTTCAGAAAGAACGGAGGCAACTGCGCTTGTAGCCTCGCTGTTGCCCAGCTTTGTTTTGGTCTGACCCTCGAACTGAGGCTCTGATATTTTTATGCTGACTATTGAGGTAAGACCCTCTCTTATATCCTCGCCGGACAGCTTTTCGCTTTCCTTAATGAGATTAAAACGCCTGCCGTAGTCATTTACAGTCTTTGTAAGGGCTGTTCTGAAGCCCTGAACATGAGTACCGCCGTCTACGGTATTTATATTGTTTACATAGGAATAATTGTTTTCTATAAACCCGTCGTTATGCTGGAAGGATACTTCTACGGTAATACCATCCTTTACTCCCTCGCAGTAGAATATGGAATCGTACATAGGAGTTTTATTCTTGTTTATATGCTCTACAAATTCCTTTATTCCGCCTGTATAATGATATGTGAAAACGTTGTTTTCGGGAACTCTTAAATCCAGAAGAGTTATTTTAATGCCCTTTGTAAGAAATGCCGTTTCTTGCAAATGCTGTTTGAGAGTTTCGGTATTGAATATAACGTCGTCGAATATTTCAGGGTCGGGCTTAAAGCTGATAAGAGTACCCGTAGCCTCCGGATCACATTCACCGACTACGGTAAGCTTATTCATGGCGTTTCCTCTTTCGTATCTCTGCTCATAAACGTTGCCGTCCTTATATATGTCGACAACAAGCCATTCGCTCAGAGCGTTTACAACAGATGCGCCTACGCCGTGAAGACCGCCGGATACCTTGTATCCTCCACCACCGAATTTACCGCCGGCATGAAGTATTGTAAATACTACCTCTACGGCAGGTATACCCTTCTGAGGATGTATACCTATGGGTATGCCTCGTCCGTTATCCCTTATGGATATAGTTTCGTCCTTGTTTATTGTTACCTCTATATGGGTACAGTAGCCTGCAAGAGCCTCGTCAACTGCATTGTCCACTATTTCGTATACACAGTGATGAAGACCTCTTGAGGAGGTAGAGCCTATATACATACCGGGTCTTTTTCTTACCGCTTCAAGACCCTCAAGTATCTGTATTTGATTTTCATCATATTCTGTTTCTACACTTGTGTTTTCTAAAAACTCGTTATTTTCGTTTTCTGCCATTTTTTTGCCTCCAAAGAGCTGTTAGTATATCCGTGTACTGGTATACCCTACCCGCTAATAAATCAATTATAACATAAATTAAGATAAAATAAAAGGGGTTTTGAAAATTTTGTTATAAAAATACTGCAAAATTATAATAGTCAATTTACTTTCTTTTTCTTTTCTATAACTCCGTCCTTAACATAAAAAATGCTTGCATTTTCATTTATGCTCTGCAAAATATCGTCAATTCCCGTAGAAGTTATAACAGTCTGTATATTTTTGATGGAATTTATTATATAAAGCTGTCTTTTTCTGTCTAATTCAGAAAGTACGTCGTCTAAAAGCAAAACGGGAGAATATCCTGTTTTTTCCTTGACATTTTCCACCTCTGCCAGCTTAAGTGAAAGGCAAATTGTCCTATGCTGTCCCTGTGAGCCGTAATCTCTGGCATTTACGCCGTTTATATTAAAAAGAATATCGTCCTTATGTATACCTACGGACGTGGATTTATAATAAATATCCTTTTCTCTGTATTCTCTCATTTTGCGGGCATAATCCTTTTCGCTTACATCTGGGATATATATTATTTCAAGCTCTTCTTTTCCCGACGTTATATCGCTGTGTATTATTTCAGCCTTAAGAGCAGTTTCATTTATGAATCTGTTTCTTTCCTTCATAATTTTTATGCCGTATTCCACAAGCTGAGAATCATATATATCAAGAGCCATATTATCGCACTTTTCTTCCTTAAGGAGAGTATTTCTTTCTCTGAGCAGCTTATAATATCGGCTTAAATCGTCGGCATATATTCTGCTCAGCTGACAAAGCTCCATATCCATATAACGTCTTCTCAAAGAAGGACCTTCCTTTACAAGCATAAGATCTTCGGGAGAAAAAAGTATTATATTGACAGTGCCGAAAAGCTCGTTTATATTTTTGACGGCAATATTGTTTATGGCTATTCCCTTTTTGTTATTTTTTTTTATATGTATATTTATTTTATCCTTGAATACGCCCTTATCGGCTATCATCTGTATATGAGCAGAGTCCTTTCCGAAGCTGATAACTTCCTTGGGAATATGAGTTCTCATGCTTCTGCCAGTGGCGCACATATACATTGCCTCAAGTATATTTGTTTTTCCCTGGGCGTTAGACCCGTACAAAATATTTACTCCGGGAGAAAATTCTATATTAAGTTTTTCTATATTTCTGTAATCTCCAAGAGAAAGACTTTTAACTATCATAGTCTGCTATCATAAACTCCATATCTTCATTTTTTTCAAAAACATCGCCCATTACTTTTACAATATCTCCGTTTCTGAGCTTTTTTCCTCTTAATGTACACTTCTCGCCGTTTACACAGACAAAGCCCTCTTGTATTATCAGCTTTGCATCAGAGCCCTGTCCCACTATATTTGCCAGCTTAAGAGCCTGCTGCAGCTTTATAAATTCCGTTTTTATATATATCTTGTCCATATTTTAACCTCTGGGATTTATAGGAAGTATAAGATATTTGTATTCGTCATTTGTAACTCCCGTTATTACGCAGGGAGATTTATTTGTATTGAACATTACCTTTACATATTCCTCTTCGCAGGCAGAAAGAACGTCTATAATAAATTTTGCGTTAAAGTTTATAACAAGACCCTCGCCTGTTTCCATATTTATGGGTACATCCTCCTCAACATTTCCTATGGAGGAATTGCATGTTATATGCATAAAATTACCTTTAATATCCAGCTTAACGTCTGTTTTTCTGCTGTCCTCGGAAACTATTACCGCTCTTTCCAATGAGCTGAGAAAATCAAGAGTATTTACAGTCAAATTAATATCAAAGCTGTTGTTAAAAAGGTTTTCGTAATTGAGATAATCTCCGTCTAAAAGACGGGATACTATTCTGCATTGCTCCAGCTCAAAAAGTATGTGCATAGATGAAAATACCAGCTTTATCTTGTTATCGTCATCATCAGGCAAAAGTCTGCAAAGCTCGTTAAGTGCCTTACCCGGAACTACAAATTCGTTATACTCGGTATAATCCACAGGCTTTCTTCTCCAGCTTACTCTGCATCCGTCTATTGCAGCTATATTCAGATAACCCTCGTCAAATTTAAGCTGTTCGCCTTTAAGTATAGGTCTGCTGTCCTCTGTGGATATTGAAAATATAGTCTTTTTAATCATATTTTTGAATGTAAAAGAGCCTATTTCTATTTCCGCAATATTGTTGTTGAGCTGCTCCGGCATAGGATATTGCTCGGGATTCTGACCTCTTATATTGAATACTGATTTGCCGGATTTTATTTCACAGCTGAAATTTTCATCTGTCTTTATAGTAACGTATTCTCCCGGGAGCTTTCTTATTATCTCTGAAAAAATTCTGGAGTCTATGGCAACAGCTCCCTTTTCATAAAGCTCAGACTCTATTTCCGTAGTTTCTATACTCAGCTTAAGGTCGTTGGCTATAAGTCTGAAGCCCTTTCTGTCAGCTATAAGAAGTATACAGCTCAATATGTCTATTGTAGAGCGGGAAGTTACAGCCTTTGAAACAATATTTATAGCATTTATAAGATTCTGCTTGCTGCATTCTATATACATAATAATTCCTCCGTATATTATAGATAAATAATATATAATCATATTTATATAAATAAATATAAATAATAATTATATATATGAAATAAATATATATTTTTTTAGTAGTAGTTATAGTAGTGTATGCAGATACTGTTGATAAGTATATGAAAGCCTTGAAAATAAGGGAAAAAATTATTAACAAGGTCTGTTGGATATTTGTTGATAAAGCAATAAATATAAACATATATCAACATGGTAAAAAATGGAAGTAAATTTTATTTACATTTAATAACAATTAATTATCAACATATATACATAATATTGTGGATAAATTATCCTGTTATTCTCTTTTCAAGAGCAGATATTTCAGCTGCCTTTTCTTCATTTTTTTCTATAAGTCTGCTTATTTTGTCACAGCCGTTCATAACTGTGGAGTGGTCTCTGCCTCCGAATTTATCGCCTATTACTTCAAGACTGTCCTCCAGCAGCTTTCTGCAAAGATACATTGCCGTATGTCTGTATGTTGTAAGAGGCTGAGTTCTCCTTTTAGAAAGAAGCTCCTCTACTGTTATTTTATAGAAATCTGCTGTTGTCTGCTGTATATAGTCTATTGTAATATTGCTTTTGGAGGTTCTTATAGTATCCTTTATTACCTCCTCTGCCAAATCCATATCTATTATTCTGTTGTTAAAACGGGCAAACATTATTATTTTGTTAAGAGCGCCTTCCATTTCTCTTATATTGGAGGTTATGGAATAGGCTATATACTGTAATATTTCCTTTGGAATCCTTATATTTTTGTTTTCCGCCTTTTTTTCGAGTATGGCAGTTCTTGTTTCAAAATCGGGAGATTTAATATCAAATATAAGACCCATTGACATTCTGGCTACCAGCCTGTCCGTAAGAGTTTTTATTTCGGAAGGCTTTCTGTCAGAGCACATTACTATTTGCTTTTTAGAATCTATAAGCGTATTGAAGGTATGGAAAAATTCCTCCTGAGAGCCTTCTTTTCCCGATAAAAACTGAATATCGTCTATTAAAAGAACATCCAGTTTTCTGTATTTTTCTCTGAATTCTATTTGTTTTTTATACTGTATGGACTCTATAAGCTCATTTGCAAATCTTTCGCAGGAAACATAGAGTATATTGCAATTAGGATTGTACTGCAATATATGATTGCCTATGGCGTGCATAAGATGAGTTTTGCCAAGTCCTACTCCTCCGTACAGAAAAAGAGGATTGTATGTATCGTCCTCGCCGGGATTGTCGGCTACGGCTACGGCAGCCGCATGAGCTATGTTGTTGGAAGGACCTACTATAAAGTTGGAAAAAAGAAAGTCGTCTCTCAGTCCGTTTTCCTTTACTCTCAGATTTTTATAGGTATTGACGCTTTCGTTATTCAGCTCGTTTTCCTTTAAATCGGATTCTATTACAAATTTCATATCCCTGCCGAATACCTGAGTAAGAGCGCTGTCTATTTTGGCGGAATATTTTTTCTTTATCATATCCTTATATGCCTTGTAGTCCATAGTAAGGGAGCATATAAAAAGATTATCCGTAAATCTGAGAGGTATTATAGGCTTTATAAAGGTCTGATATGTAACATCGTTCATTTCAGACATAATTATGATGAGAGCATCCTGCCAATACTGCTCGGCTGTTTTCATATTGTTTACTCCTTTCATTTAGTATTATTTAAAAATAACTATTTATTGTATTTTTTAAAATTATCAACATTTTTTGATAGTCCTTGAAATAGGGGAAAACATTGACATTTTGTGAATAATTCACATAATATCAACAGAGTTATCAACAAAATGTGAATAAAAATGGTCATTTTTAAGGGTATCAAACCTTTAATATTATACCATAAATGAGAGAGTAAATCTATTAAAATTTTGAAAATTTTATAAAAAATTATATGTATATATCTAAGAGTCTTGAAGCATTGTTATAGAATATATTTTCCTTGTCCTTATCCTTTATTTTTTCAAATATTACGGCTTCAACATACATTTTTGGATTGCATATAGGATAATCCGTTCCAAAGAGTATTTTTTCACTTCCGCATTCCCTTATTGTATTTTTGACCATACCATAGCGGAATAAACCTGTTCCGCTTATATCCATATAATAATTGTCATATTTTTTAAGCCTGTGTATATGGTTATAATAGTCTTCTTTATCTCTTGGATGAGCGCCTACGAATATTATATTGGGGAAATTTTCAAGAGCCTTTACAATACCTTCGTCATTTTGAGTATGTATTGAAACTACAAAGCCAAGCTCTGATATTACCTCATATATTTCATGTATATTTTTGTCGTAATAGCTTTCCCAGCCGTTATAATAGGGAACAAGCTCGCCTACTAGCCTTACTCCCCTTTTATTCATAAAATATAGCTCTTCTATTGATTCCTTTACATAATGAGGATGTATATGTATACCGGGAGTATAAAAGCCCTTCCATTTTTCACTTAGTTCAAGAGCCGTCATATTGAGCCTGTGTATATCCTCAAATGTATTTACCTTTTCTATTACAGAACCGCATATATGACAGATACCTGAGGATATTATATCGTCCTTAAAATTTTCGAGCGTATCTACAATATTGTTGTAAAAACAAGTATTCTGTTTTTTAAGCATAAAGGGATGAGTGTGAAAGTCAATTATTTTCATATTTTCTCCTTTTATATTATACCCTTCCATAATAATCATTACAGAAGGGTATTTTTTTATTTATATATTCAGTTATTTGTTAAGTATAAATATACAATTTTTGCCATTTCGGCTCTTGTTATAATGTCGTCGCCTCTGAAATAATTGTCATTATCCAAAAATCCAAGTCCCTTTAATATAGCGACGCTTCCTTTATTAGTATCTTCATAAGGAGAAATATATATATTGAGCTCCGTTATTTTATCATATCCCATAATGTCCGTAAATATATCTGCAAATTCGTAACGTGTCAGAGGTTTAAGAGGATCTTCTGAATATTTTATATATTTATCTTTATTATTCATAGAATATCTTAAATTGTTGACTGAAGAGAATTTTTCAAAATCGGCAAATGTAAGAGGCTTTTCTCCTTCAAAATTATCTCCTTCAAAACGGTAGTCCATATAAAGGAGCTTTGTGGCTATATCAGCATACCATTGATCATTTATATCTTTATATGTATTTATTTTATTATTGTTTTTTGAAATAGGCATACCGTTTTCTATGCTTATAATATCTCCTGTTATTGCATCTACTGCATAAGAAGCATTTATATTGTATATATCGTATACATTATATATGCCTGAACTATTGTCTAATTTGGTATAATATGACTTTTCAAGAGGAAATTCACTCATTCCCTTATTAAAAGCCTCGTCCTTGGTTATTTTGGCATTTAATTTAGGATAATTAAAATAGCTGTTAAGATTAAAATCGGCATACATTATCTGACCGTCTCCGTTGAAGTCTATTCTGATGCCCTCGCCTAAGGATTTTATACCGTTTCTGTAAACATCAAAATTAAATACAGGTCTTTCATTATATTCATCTCTGAGAATAAAATCAAGCTGAGGATAATTGCTCTTTATAATGGACTCTGCTCTTTCCTTGAGGGCATTTTTGTCTGTATTTTCATTTTCTTCATAGTCCATGAATTTATTATAGCTTGTTAGTCTTCCATCCTGGTCAAAAGTAGCATACAAATCCATATTCTTGCTGTAATTAATATTTAAAACATAGTAATTTTTATTTTCTATTTTTCTTTTATAATAGTTGTAATTTATATCGGAAACATTTATATTTAAGCCAAAAAGTGAATTGAGCTTATTTACTGCCTCTTCAGGCTTTATTATATTTTTGAAATTATTAATTTCATTTTTTTCGGATTCAGTAAGATTTATATTATCGGCTTCATTTACACTCATTTTAACATCGCCTGCCGCCGCTGCTTCTTCTGTGCCATAGTCATAATAAAAGAAATCATTTTCAAATTTTTCTCCTGTTATGGCGTCCATATAATAAAATTCGGGAGCATAAGCCAGAATTGCATTATATTTTTCATTTTCGTAATCATATGTTGTAATGTAAACAAAATCAAATTTATTTTTTAATATTTCTTTTGCCTTTTCTTCTGATATAGTTGAAGCAAAGTTATCTGTCTTTATATTAAAGAGATTATAAGGCACGCTTGAATTATTTACAGTGTTTAAATATTTATTTATAGTAACATTTATTTTTCCTGATGAAAAAGGTATTTCTCCGTTAATTATATTATAGGTGTAAGTAAATGTTTCGTAGTTTGAAAAATAATCAACATACTTTATATTGCTGTAATTATCTCCAAGAATTTTTTTGAGAAAATCATCTGCCGTTTTCTTACACTGATTTTCATTATATATGTTGGACTTATCACTCTGATTATTATTAAAAAAATAGTTATATATATTGCCCTCCATATCACACGTAACTTCTACGTATGAATTATTATCATCATTGTTCCAATTTATATTCAAAAATTTGCTGTTGTTATTAGAATATTCGGAACAATCGAAATTTTTATATTCTCCTATATCAAGTACATTTTTGACCTTTGAAACAATCTGCTCATAGCCGTTATCCTGAGCATATACATTAATTGATGTCAGCATTACGGCTGACAAAATAATTGATAATAATTTTTTCATATAAATTCCTCCTTTTAAATTATATACTTAATAATATTTTATCATAAATAAAGCACAAATACAATAAAAAATACTTGTATTTTACAATATTTGGTGATACAATTATAATGAATAAGTATTGTAATAAGGAGTAATGAAAATGGACTTTATTTATGGTATTTCAGAGGCTGTTTCAAAGGCTTCGGATATAGATATAAATGATATAAAGGATTATGTGGAAATTCCTGCCAATAAGGAAATGGGAGATTATGCCTTTCCCTGCTTCAGACTGGCAAAGGTAATGAAAAAAGCTCCTCAACTTATAGCCAAGGAGCTTGCGGAAAAAATAGAAAAGCCATATTTTGTAAGTAAAATAGAGGTTGTAAACGCATATATAAACTTTTATGTAGACAAAAGTATATTTGTAAACAACGTTATTACAAATATTATAAAAAAAGGCGATAATTTTATAAAAAGTGATATAGGAAAGGGAAAAACTATTGTTATAGATTATTCATCTCCCAATATAGCCAAGCCCTTCCATGTAGGTCATCTCCGTTCAACTGTAATAGGAAATGCTCTCTACAATATATATAATGCTCTCGGCTATAATGTAGTAGGTATCAATCATTTGGGAGACTGGGGCACTCAGTTCGGCAAGCTCATAGTTGCTTACAAAATGTGGGGAAACAAAGAGGCTGTGGAAAGAGACGATATTAAGGAATTAAGCAGAATATATGTTAAATTCCATGAAGAGGCAGAAAAAAATACTGCTCTTGATGATGAAGCAAGAGGCTGGCTCGTTAAAATGCAAGAGGGTGATGAGGAGGCGTTATCTCTCTGGAAATGGTTCTATGATATAAGTATGAAGGAATTCAACAGAATATATGACAGACTTGGTATCAAATTTGACAGCTATGCAGGAGAGAGCTTTTATAATGACAAAATGGCTGCCGTAGTAGATGAAATAAGAGAAAAGAATTTACTTACGGAAAGTCGCGGCGCTCAAATAGTCGACCTTGAAAGATATAATATGCCTCCCTGCCTTATATTGAGAAGCGACGGAGGTACACTCTATCCTACAAGAGATATTTCAGCCGCCATATATAGAATGAATACCTATAATTTTGAAAAATGTATATATGTAACGGCTCTTGACCAGAATCTTCACTTTGCACAGTGGTTCAAGGTAATAGAGCTTATGGGATACGATTGGGCGGACAGGCTTATTCATGTACCCTTTGGTCTTGTAAGTCTTGGCGACGGTAAGCTGAGCACAAGAAAGGGTCATGTAGTGCTTATGGAGGATATTCTCAATATGTCTGTGGAAAAGACTAAGAATATTATAGAAGAAAAGAATCCAAATCTTGAAAATAAAGATAAAATTGCCGAGGACGTAGGTATAGGCGCAATTATATTTGACGACCTTTATAACAGCAGAATAAAAAATGTAGTATTCGATATGGAAAGAATGCTGAATTTTGACGGAGAGACAGGACCTTACGCTCAGTATACCCACGCAAGAGCCTGCAGTATTATAAGAAAGGCAAATGTTAAGGACTACTCCGACCTTGGCAGTATAGACGCTTCACTTATAAGCGATGATGCCAGCGTAAACGTATGCAAGGTGCTAAATGAATTTACAGGCAAAATACAGGAGGCTGCCGACAAAAATGAGCCTTATATAGTAACAAGGCACATTATAGAAATATGCAAAGCCTTTAATAAATTCTATAATGAAAACAATATTATGAACAGCGAGGGCGCTGTTAGAAATGCAAGACTTGCTATTGTTATGGCGGTAAGAGATAACATTAAGGCGGGTCTTAAGCTCATAGGACTTAAAGCTCCCGAAGCAATGTAATTGATGGTAAAGTATTCAATAAGGTATAAAATGTTTCACGTGAAACATTTTATACCTTATTTTTAATTTATTGTAGATTTTTATATTAATATGTGGTAAAATAAATTTATAGTAATTGTTGAGCGAAAATATAAATGAGGTATGATATAATGGGAAAGGTAATAGCAATAGCCAATCAGAAGGGCGGCGTAGGAAAAACCACCACAGCTATTAATCTGGCTGCTTTTCTGGCTGAAAAAGGAAAAAATGTGCTTGTAATAGATTCTGACCCACAGGGAAATACTACTACGGGTCTTGGTATTGACAAGAATAATGTTGAAAATACATTCTATGATTTGATAATGGGTGAGGCTGATTTTAATGAAACTCTGAACAGGGCTGAATTTGACGAATTCGGTCTTGATTTACTCCCTACGGATATACAATTATCCGGAGCTGAAATAGAGCTTATTAATTTCGACAGGAGAGAATATATATTAAAGGATATACTGGATAATAATAATGTAAGAGAAAAATATGATTATGTTCTTATAGATTGTCCACCTTCTCTCAACATACTTACTCTTAATGCTCTTACATCTGCCAACACTGTGCTTATACCCTTGCAATGCGAATTTCTTGCACTTGAGGGCTTAAGTCAGTTTTTACATACCTATCAGCTTGTAAAGGACAGGATGAATAAGGATATAGAAATTGAGGGTATAGTATTTACAATGTTTGACGCCAGAACAAATCTGTCTATGCAGGTGGTAGAGGAGGTAACAAGCTATCTCGGCTCGGATTTATTTAAGTGCATAATACCGAGAAATGTAAGGCTTAGCGAAGCTCCAAGTCACGGCTTGCCCATAAATTTATACGACAGAAAAAGTAAGGGAGCAGAAGCCTACGAGATACTGGCAGATGGAATTATAGAGAAGGAGGAAAAATAATGGCAGCTCAGAAAAAAAGCGGATTGGGAAAGGGTCTTGGGGCTCTTATGTCAAGCAACGATATTCCACAGGAAAATAATGTACTTGAAGTGGATATAAACAAAATAACGCCTAATAAATCTCAGCCAAGAAATGTATTTAATGACGCATCTCTTAACGAGCTGGCTCAGTCAATAGAGGAAATGGGTATTATTCAGCCTCTTACCGTTAAAAGAGTAGACGATTATTATGAAATAGTCGCAGGAGAGAGAAGATGGAGAGCCGCAAGAATAGCAGGACTTAAAAAGGTGCCTGTTATTGTAAAGGAATATGACGATTTGAAAAGTCTTGAAGCAGCTCTTATTGAAAATATACAGAGAGAAGACCTTAACCCTATGGAGGAAGCCTTTACATATATAAGATTCAGCAACGAATTTGGCATGAACCAAGAGGAAATTGCTAAAAAGGTGGGTAAAAGCCGTTCTGCCGTTGCCAATGCTATGCGTCTTGCCAATCTTGACAAGAGAGTACAGGTGTTTGTAAAGGAATATAAACTTACAAACGGTCATGCAAGAGCCTTGCTTGCTTTAGACGACGGAAATATTCAGTTTGAAATGGCTGAAAAAATAATTGACGAGGATTTGAGCGTAAGGGTAACGGAAGACCTTGTAAAGGTGACTGTTGAAAATATGAATAAGCCTCAAGCAGTAGAGGAAAAAAAGGTAATAAGAAATCCCGAGGTTGCAAGAGAATGTATGAGAATAGCCAAGGAGCTAAGAAGTATATTCGGAACTAAGGTAAATGTAAAGAATAATAAGAACAAGGGTAAAATAGAAATAGAATATAATTCCATAGACGACCTTGACAGAATAGTAGGATTGATAAAAGAAAAAATGCAGAATTAAGGAGGAGGGCTTGTAAATGTTTCACGTGAAACATTTACAAGTCTTTGTATAAGGAGAATTTATGTATAAACTTATATTATGTGATTTAGATGCTACACTTCTTGATGATAATAAAAATATTCCCAATATAAATATTGTTAATATTAAGAAAGCAATAGACAAAGGATGTCGGTTTGTGCTGTCAAGCGGACGTTCAAATATGAGCCTTAATAATTTTAACAAGGAGCTTGGTCTTAATGTAAAGGGCTGCTATTGTATAGGATATAACGGAGGTATAATATACGAGGTGGATTCTTTAAGAGTATTAATAGAGCATCTTCTGGAGGGTAAATTTGCTGTAAAGGCAGTAAGGCTTTGCAGAGAATATAATGTAGACCTTATGGTATATTATAATGAAAGACTATATTTTGAAAAGCCAAGCGAAAGAATTAATTTATATGCAAAAAGGTCAAAGCTGATACCTATTCAAGTAGATAACTTGGAAAATGTATGTGCAAATGATGTTTCCAAGGTTATTATAATAGGAAGAAATTGTATATTAAAGGATATAGAAGGGGAGGTTTATAACAGAAAAATGGACAGTGAAATGACGACATTTTTTTCTGCCGATGATTTGTATGAATTCAATCCTCTCAATATAGATAAGGGAACGGCTCTTGACGAGCTTTCAAATATACTTAAAATTGATAAAAGTAAAATAATAGCCATAGGTGACAATATGAACGATATTTCTATGATAAGAAAAGCGGGACTTGGCGTAGCAGTAAGGAATGGAACTGATGAAATAAAGGCGGCTGCCGATTATATTACGGAGAAAACAAACAACGAGGGAGCAGTAGCCGAGGTCATAGAAAAATTTGTATTGAATATGTAAAATTTTACTTGAAAAAATATAAATATATGTTATACTTATATATAAGCCTTTGAGAAAGAATAAGTTATAGTAAATATGCAGAGAGCTGTCGTTTGGTGCAAGACAGCTATTGAATATAGCCTTCCGCCTTTCGAGTTTATCAGGCTTTCGGTGACGAGCCGAGGGGTAAGCCCCTTACAGCAGTAATGAGTGGCAGATTTATCTGCAATTTGGGTGGCAACACGGTTAATTCGTCCCAATATTTCTTAGGATATATTGGGCTTTTTTATTACAAGGAGGGTCAAAAATGATTGACATTAAATTTTTAAGAGAAAATCCTGATGTAGTTAAGGAAAATATCAAAAAGAAATTTCAAGACAGCAAGCTGCCTCTTGTAGACCAGGTAATAGACCTTGACGCAAAGGCAAGAGCAGCTCAGCAGGAGGCTGACAGTCTAAGAGCAGAGAGAAAGCAGCTTTCTAAGAAAATAGGCGCTCTTATGGGGCAGGGCAAAAAGGACGAGGCAGAGGAGGTAAAAGCCCAGGTAAATGCTCAGGCGGAAAGACTTGCTCAGCTTGAAAAGGACGAAACACAGCTCCAGGCGGATATTCTCAAAATAATGATGACTATACCAAATATTATAGATGAAAACGTGCCCATAGGCAAGGACGACAGCGAAAATGTAGAGGTACAGAGATATGGCGAGCCTGTTGTTCCCGATTTTGAAATACCTTATCACACTGATATTATGAAGCGCTTTAACGGTATAGACTTGGATTCCGCAGGCAAGGTAGCGGGAAACGGCTTTTATTATTTAATGGGCGATGTGGCAAGGCTTCATTCAGCAGTTACGGCTTATGCAAGGGACTTTATGATAGACAGAGGCTTTACCTACTGTATACCTCCTTATATGATAAGAAGCAACGTTGTAACAGGTGTTATGAGCTTTGCAGAAATGGATTCCATGATGTATAAAATAGAGGGCGAGGATCTTTTCCTTATTGGCACAAGCGAGCATTCAATGATAGGCAAATTTATAGACACTATTCTTAAGGACGAAGACCTTCCTCAGACACTTACCAGCTTTTCTCCATGCTTCAGAAAGGAGAAGGGCGCTCACGGTATAGAGGAAAGAGGAGTTTACAGAATACATCAGTTTGAAAAGCAGGAAATGATAGTAGTATGTCAGCCGGAGGACAGTAAAATGTGGTTCGACAAGCTGTGGCAGAATACTGTCGACTTTTTCAGAACCCTTGATATTCCCGTAAGAACTCTAGAGTGCTGTTCAGGCGATTTGGCAGATTTAAAGGTAAAGAGCGTTGACGTAGAGGCGTGGTCACCAAGACAGAAAAAATATTTTGAGGTAGGAAGCTGCTCTAATCTTGGCGACGCCCAGGCAAGACGTCTTAAAATAAGGGTACACGGTAAAAACGGCAAGTATTTTGCCCATACTCTTAACAATACCTGTGTTGCGCCTCCAAGAATGTTAATAGCGTTCCTTGAGAATAATCTCAATGCAGACGGTTCCGTCAATATACCCAAGGCATTGCAGCCGTATATGGGAGGAATGACTGTTATAACTCCCAAGAATTAAGGTGATTCTATGAGCAGAATGGACGAGCTTTTAAAAAGAATAAATCAGCTTGCTGCCAAAAATAAGGCGGAGGGTCTTACGGAGGCAGAGCTTGAGGAAAGAGCCGCTCTAAGAAAGGAGTATCTGGCTCTTTTCAGAGAGGGCTTCAAAAAGGATTATCTTGAAAATATGTATTATGTAGACGACGAGGGCAATGAGGTAAAGGTTACAGAGAAAATAGGTGATAAATAAATGATTCTTGACAAAAAGACTATTGAAAAAATAATTTTTATTATATTTGTTACGGGAATTATATTTGCCTGTTTTCAGAATCTGGGTATGGTGTTTAAATATATTTCTGTTGTTCTGAGCATTGCCTTTCCTTTTATACTTGGAGGAGCCATAGCCTTTCTTGTAAATATACCTATGAGCTTTATAGAGAGGGTAGCTTTTGAAAATAAGTATATGAAAAAAGGAATATTAAAGGGTCTGAAAAGACCTTTGAGCCTTGTGCTGGCTCTTGGAGCTATAATAGCGGTGGTATTAGGCGTATTTACAGTTGTTATACCCCAGCTTACCGTTACAATAAGAGATTTGGGAACGACAATATATCGCTTTTTGCCAAGAGCGGAGAAAAATATACTTGCCATTGTAAACAACGGTTGGTTCAGACAACAGATAGAGGATGTTTTTGCTGAATTTGACTGGAATTCCATAACGAATTATCTTGGAACATTTTTCAAAAGCAGTTCGGATATGATTTCATCAACAGTAGGCGTTGTTTCAAATATTTTCTCAACGACAGTAAATGTGGTTATAGCATTTATATTTTCAATATATGTGCTTTTGCAGAGAGAAAAGCTAGGAAAGCAATGCAGAAAACTGGTGCTAAGTATATTTTCAGAGAAAAAAAGTCAAAGAATATTCTATATAGGCAGTCTTGTATACAGAACATTCAATAAATTTGTAACGGGTCAATGTCTTGAGGCGGTTATACTGGGAGCAATGTTCTTTATAGTGCTGAGCATTGCCCGTATGCCTTATGCTTTGCTTATAGGCGTTCTTATTGGCTTTACGGCGCTTATTCCTCTTGTAGGCGCGTTTATAGGCTGCGCTGTATCTGCCTTTCTTATACTTATGGTAAGTCCTGTAAAGGCTCTGGCATTCCTTATAATATTCCTAGTGATACAACAGCTTGAGGGAAATCTCATATATCCCCATGTTGTAGGAAACTCCGTAGGTCTTCCGTCTATGTGGGTACTTGTGGCGGTAACATTAGGCGGCAGCCTGTTCGGAGTAGTGGGAATGCTGATATTTATACCAATGTCTTCTGTGCTTTATACACTGCTAAGAGAATGGTCTGATGAAAGGTTAAAAAGCCGTGGAATAAATGTGGAAAACTATATTTAGTAAGATTTTGGATTTTAAACACTATATATAGTAAATATTGTCGTAATTTCGTTTTTAAAATTTAATGCGGTTATACCCTTTTTGTACTATAATAGTATAGAGAAAGGGTGATATATAATGACGGTATTTACTTCTAAAGTAACGGACGGATGTTACGAGGTCTATACAAGTCTTCTCTGTAAAGACGGAGCATACAGCTATAAATCAGCCCTTTATTCAGAGGGTGAGGAAATAGATAACTGCGTAACGCCGTCTGTGACGGATAATTTAAAAACTGCGGAGGAAATATTCGATGTTCTGATTCGCAATAAGGTTTTTCCCTGTCATGTTATGAATATTATAGACGATATTCTGTGACAGGGATATCCTATTTTTTTATAAAAAAAATCAAAAAAATGCTTGACAAATCCTAAGTTTTGCTTTATACTAGTCTATGTTGTTAGTTAATATTGTATATATGGCCTGGTAGCTCAGCTGGTTAGAGCGCTGGCCTGTCACGCCAGAGGTCGAGGGTTCGAGCCCCTTCCAGGTCGCCATATATGGGAGCATAGCTCAGCTGGGAGAGCATCTGCCTTACAAGCAGGGGGTCACAGGTTCGAGCCCTGTTGTTCCCATTTTTAGCACATAGAATTATTTTCTATGTGTATGCTCGAGTGGCGGAACTGGCAGACGCACAGGACTTAAAATCCTGCGGGAGTTAAATCCCGTACCGGTTCGATTCCGGTCTCGAGCAGTAAAAAGGGCTTCGATGATTACATCGGGGTTCTTTTTTTGCGCCTAAAATAAAGCTGCCGCATTATGACTTTATAAATATGTCATAACGCGGCAGCTTTCATTTTATATTAAATACTATTATTGATTTTTACAGCTTAGGAATAAGGTTATAGAAATCCTCTACCTTACCGTCCTTCATAACGGTATTTATAATCTTTCTGCCCAGAGGGTCAAGCTCCGGTGTATTGAACTGCTTAAGCTGTTCTTTAAAGAAATCGGTGAGCTTCTTTGCGCCTATATCGTATGTATCGTTGCCCACACGACCCTGGAGATTGACCTTAAGAAGTCCGGGATTTATAGGAGTACCGTCAATTTTAACTGACTTGGGTATATAGCCAAGCAGAGCACATCTGGCGTTTTCAAGCTGCTCCGGCTTGAAGCGAGCGCCGCCTCTTCTTGCGAGATATTCTCTGGATACCCACTCTGCTGCAAAGCCTACCTTGTATGCGCCTATATACTGATTGGGAATAAGTACATAGCGTGTGCTTGGAGTTTCAAGTATCTGCTTAAGCAGAAGGTTTGCCTGGTCGACCTTCTTGCCTGTTGCAAAGGGCCAGTAGGAGCCTACGCCCTCGCTCTTCATGGCGTTGCCTGCGGAATCTATAATAGACGGATTGGCAAAGCCTCTGGGAGCAACAAGTCTCCATATCCATGCCAGTGCAGGCGGAAGAACGTGGAAAAGTCCTATAATACCGTAATCGGGATGCTCCTTTGTCGTAGGCGGAGTCCTTATACCGAAGCTGCGGACATCTACCTCCGCTGTACCGTAGACAACGTTGTTCTTAAGCTTTCTGGGCATTATTATTCTGGGATTGGGGCAAGGTACGCCCGGAGAATCCTCTATATGGTCCCAAATAAGACAAGTGGAATCGGGAACAGCGTTCATATTAAGGAATACCAGTGGCTCCTTGGGATGGCAGCAAGCCTTTTCTGTTTCAGGCTCTGTGCCGTACTGGTCTATATGATTAACTCTCAGAAACCAGCCGTATTCCGCGTCGCAGACAATGAGCTTTCTCTTGGTGTGATCCTGTATAGTGGGATGAGCAAGAGCCATATCGTCAGTCACGGGATAGAGAGTGACTGTATCCGTGATATTTACATAGGTTTCCTCGCCTGTTCTTATATTGGTGGCAAGGAGCACCTTGCCGTCGGGCTCTCTGTGTATAGGCTCTGTCATCTCTGACTTACCGCCGCCGGATGCGCCCTCGTGCATTATTGTAAGCTCCAGCTCGTAAGGAGTAACTACCTTTACCGTAGAGGCGTGGAGAGTTACCCAGCCCTCCTCCTCGCCTATGTGAAGGAGTATTGAATATACGCCCTTTTTGGCGGAAGGTCCTAAATAAAGGTTATAGCTGAATATTTCCTGCATATCGTAAAGTCTGTTGTGTACTACTATCTGCTTGCCGTCGTAGTGAGTGTGACGGAAGGGCGGAGCTACATATATAACTGCCTTTGGCTTAAAGTAGTTGGGCAGCTTGCTTGCGGGAATAAAGCCCTGAAGCTCTGCAAGAGCCGTAGCGAAGAAGGCTGCATTGCCTGGAACTACCGCAAGACAGGGATAGCCTATGCCCATAGATATATTGCCTGCATAGAAGGGAACTATAACAAGGCTTTTCTGGTTCTTGAGCCATTCAAAGGTTTCTTGTCTTATAGGCTCGAAGGGCTTGCCGAAGCGCTCGATATGAGTTGGCTTGTCGGTAGGCAAATCGTCGGCTATTACCATTGAATTAGGGTCTCTTCTTCTGAGAGATATATCGTCAAAGTTGATAACTATACCGTTTTTACACTTTGTAATATATGCCTCTCTAATCTTTTCGCCGTTTACGTCAAAATAAATATCGTTTGTTTTATTTTCCTTGCCGCCCATAGCAAGGTCAAAAAGCTCTTCCTTTGTTTCCGGAATTATTATTTCTGCATCGCTTTTTTTGATAATGTCGTTAAGACATTGATGCAGAAGCATCTTGTTGATAGCGTTGCTGTTTTTCTTTGCTGCCATAGGGCACCTCCTTATATATAAATAGATAAATCTCCCCAATTATTTTCTATTGTCTATAATATCATTTATACTGCGAAAAAGCAACAAAAATAAGCAAAGAATTCTTTTTTTATTAAATTTGATTATTTAACTTAATAATATTATAAAAAAACTGTGTAAAATAAAGTTTTTTCGGGGAGTTGGGAGTTGATTTGAAATTGAATTGTCCGACAAATGCAACTTTGATATGAAAATAATTCAAATTATGTGATAATAATTATCCGTAATGTAGGTGCGACAATGCCTTGAAGGGATATGGTAAATCGAGATATTGACGATAAAAAAAGCTGTTCCACTATGATTAATGAGTAAAGGTCATAATGGACAGCTTTGGTTGATTGGGGGGTTGAGTGGGTTGTTTATCGACCCTTCCGGCAGCCTTAGGGCTGCCACCTCCCCTCCGACGCCCTGACGGGCTAGGGGAGGCTAGAAATGGGGAGGTAGCGCAGGCATTTCTCTTTTCTTTAGTTGCCCATACAATAGGCTTCAACGTTTTTGCTATTGCAAAAAACCAGCCCTCACCACAACCCCAGCCTCCCCTAGCCTTGCAATAAAACACAACGTGTTTTATTGCAGGCGTCGGAGGGGAGGGGGACCATGCGAAGCATGGTGGAAGGGTCGTTATAAAGCAAGCTGATATTACAATAAGCAAAAATTCAACACAACAGCCCTAAAAACAATAACATATTTTTATATTTCCACATTTCTCAGCGCTTCTGCGCCTATTTCCGGAAGTATGGAGTTTATGTAACAGCCTGTGCTGAATTCAAAGCCTGCCATGTGACCTATGCGAGGTATTATCTGCATATAGAAATGGAAGTAATCGTGATGCTCCATACCCTTGGGGGCGGAATAGAAGCACACGTTGTAGCTTATATCGGGATTGAGTATACAAAGCCTTTTAACGGAATTCCGCAGTATTATACCGAAGTTTTTAAGCTGTGAATCGGTAAATTCTCTAAGTGAGGATATATGCTTTTTGGGAAGTATGTCCATGCCGTAGGGAAACTTGCCGTCGGCAGGGATATAGCATATAAAGTCCTCGTTTTCCTCAACTATCCTTGTGCCGAAGTCTATGCTGCAAAAATAGCATTTGCCATCGTGCTCCTCGTAGTATTTCTTAAGCACCTCCAGAAGATGCTCCATTTTAAGAGGGATAACGCAAAGAGAAGCTATCTGCCAATGGGAGTGGGACTGGCTTGCGCCTGCGTCTATACCCTGATTCTTGAATACCTGAACATAAGCGGAGCGCTCGTCGTCTTCCAGCTCTGCAAAGCGGCTTTGGAGAGCCTTGAGCAGTCTGAATATATGCTCGTCGGAAAAGTCCTTCATTTTTTCGTTATGGTCCTTTGTGTCTATTACCACATCATGCTTGCCGAACGCCTCGTCGTCTACGGGAATAAAGGGATATTTGTTTGGCACAATCCTTATTTCGTTATCCTCCGATTCCCATATAGGCGGAGGGGTCATGTGCTTGTTTTCAACACAGAAGGGACAATACTGCTTAGGCGTATCCTGTACGTTCATACGCTTGAAGCTGTGGGGTCTCTTTGCTCTGTTGGTAGCATAAAATACATATTCACCTGTCAAAAAGCATCGTTTAATCATAGCCTATTACCTCATTTGTATATACCATTGGTCAACATTTCCGTATAAATTATTGAGAGAGGGTCGTATAAGCCCCTTTATATGAGAGCTTGTAACAAGCGCCTCCGATTCAAAGCCTATGCCTATTATGGGAAGCTCTGCGCTCAGCGCCTTGTTCAGCTCGCTGAGAGCCGCTCTGTATCCTTCCTCGTCGGGAGCGTTGTTACAGGCGGCAATGAGCCTGTCTGTATTGCTGTCGGAATATCTGCCGTAATTGACAGCGCCGTCAGTACCTACAAGCTGCGAAATATCCATATTTTCTCTAAGCCTTACACCGCCTATAAACATATCGAAGCTGCCCTTTGAAAGCCTGTCCTTATACTGTTGGAAATCGACAGCTTCCACCCTTGTATTAAAGCCTGTTTCATTAAAGGCAGCGCTTAAGGCGCGCGCCGTTTCCACTCTGGGAGAATTTTCACTGTTTACAAGTATAGTAAATGCAAAATCGTTTTTTGTCAAGCCTCCTGCGGAAATAAGGGCATTTACCATATTTCCGTCGTTTTCATATACAGCCATACCCACGTCGCTGTAATAGGGGTAAAGAGGGTTTATGGGAGTGATGCTTTTTGTCAGCTTATTTATATAAATATGGTCTATTATATCGTCAAAGGGTACTGCGCAGGCTATTGCCTGTCTTGCGCTTACGCTTGAAAAGGGCGCTTTTTTTGTATTTACGCCTATATATTCTATATGGTTGGTGGCGCAGCTCTCGGCATTTGCCGAAATACTGCTGTCAAGAGAGCCAAGCTCGTTAATATCGGCAGCTACACAGTCTATAACGCCTGCCGATACTGCCTGAAGCTGTGTTGCCTTGTCGGGCATTATCTTTACATTGACGTTGGTTATATAGGGCTTTCCTTTAAAGCAGCTGTCCGACGCCGTAAGATTCATTTCCTTTACCATTGTGTAGTCCTTGAACTTATAAAAGCCGCTGCCTACGGGATACATATCCACATTCCCTTTTTTATAGTATTGGGCGGGAATTATGGGAAAGCAAAGGCTGTAGCCTGCTATTCCCATAGGCTTGCCGTAGCTTATAACGGCAGTAAGCTCATCTGCTTTGGTACAGGAGATTATATTGTCGGCGCAGCCCTTGTATACGGCGTCGCCTGCGGCGTTTTTAAGTACGTTTATACTGTATACCACATCATCTGCCGTTATTGGAGCGCCGTCCTGCCAGAGCATATTATTCTTTAGCTTTATTGTAACAGTTTTTCCGCCGTTGCTCAAGGTATAACCTTCTGCCATATTCGGAGAAATATTCATTTCTCTGTCTATGGTAAAGAGAGGCTCAAATATGAGCCTAAGTACCTTATCCACGCTGTCGTCACGGTTCAGCAGGGGATTAAGGGTCTCGGGCTTTTTCATGGCGAGCCTTAGTGTGCCGCCTGTTATGGGTATGCCTGCGCCTTCGGTGCTGCTCTCGTTGTCGGAAACCGTTGAAACAGCTCCTCCGCAGCCGCAGAGCAATACAATTATAAGAATTATACTAAAAAATTTGTATTTCATATAAACCAGTCCCTAAAATTATGCCGTATATTTTCGTATACAGTTCTATTTTCCGCACATAGCGCTGAGTCTCGTCATAAGGTATGGAATGAAGGGACTCGCCGTTATAGCTGTAATCCGTGTTTTCAAGCCATTTTTGTACATTTCCTATACCTGCGTTATATGCCGCTGCTGCCAGCTGACTGTCGCCGTTGAAGCGCTCCATAAGAAAACGCAGTATCCAGCAGCCTATATCTATGTTTGTATCAGGCTCGTCGAGTTTTCTGAAATCAAAGCTCTCATAACCCATTTGCTTTACCGCCCATTCCGCCGTTTCGGGCATTATCTGCATTATGCCCCTTGCTCCCTTGTGGGACTGGGCGGTTTCGGTAAATCGGCTTTCGGTATTTATTACTGCGCATACATAGGCAGGGTCGAGTTCGTATTTGTCGCTGTATTTTTCTATTATATCCACATATTTTACGGGGAAGGCTATACACAGCGCTATATAGCCTGCAAAAAGGAATAATCCTCCCCATATAAGGCAGCCTATTATAAATTTAAGTAACCGCCACACAAAATCAAAAAGTCCAAACATTAATTTCCAACTCTCTCATATATCTGTTTTTTTATATTGTCCAAAGCTCCGTTGTTCTCTATAACGAAATCTGCGTATTTTTTCAGCTCATCTTCAGGCGTCTGGTTTTTAAAGCGCATAAGCGCAGCCTCTGAGGTTATGCCGTCTCTTTTCATAACCCTTTCCAGTCTTACGCTTTCGTCGGCGCATACCAGCCATACCTCGTCGCACATACTCATAAGACCTGCTTCTATAAGAAGAGGAGCGTCTATTACTATGTATTCATATTTATCTCTGTTTATACTAATGGCATTTTCTATATATTCTTTTATATATTTATGCGTAATGCCGTTTAAAAGGCTGAGGCGTTCGGCATTGTTGAATACCTCTGCGCCCAGCTTTTTTCTGTCTATATTTTTGTCCTTATCCAGGGCAAGGGGAAAGGCTTCGGCTATTTCGTTATAGGCTGCGCCGCCCTTTTCCATATTTCGGTGGGCTATACTGTCGCAGTTCAATACATAAGCTCCCAAAGACGTCATTATTTCCGCTGCTGCGCCCTTTCCGCTGCCGCTGTTTCCCGTAAGTCCTATTATTTTCATTTATCGCTCACCATTGCCCATTCCAGATATACGCCTATTGCCACAAGTATATTGGATGTAAATACGGAGGTCCTTATATTTGTGAAATAAGGCGTTGAAAATGCAATATATCCGAATATGAGCCAGCACGCAAGACTTATGACATGGAGGGCAAAAAATATCTTATTTTCCTTTACGGGTGAAGCCGAAATATAGAATTTCACAAGAGAGGGCACTCCAGATGCAAACATACAGAACCTTATGGGAGAAAACTGACTGTTGGTAATGCCTGCTCCCGCTTTATCCATAGTCAATACAAGTATAAGCATGGCTATACTTGTGACAATAGTTACAATAGTGACCGCCATACTCAGAAGTTTTAAAAATCTGTTTTTATCCATAGATTCACCTACTTTGCTTCATACCATGTGCTGCCCCTGTGTACGTCGACCTCCATGGGAACAGCCATATTTACGGCGTTTTCCATTTCCTCTTTAAGCAGGGCGCTTACCCTGTCTGCCTCGTCCTTACAGGCTTCAATAAGAAGCTCGTCGTGTACCTGTAATATGAGCTTTGAGCTGAGCTTTTCCTTTTTAAGTCTGTTATATACCCTTACCATAGCTATTTTGATAATATCGGCAGCCGTGCCCTGTACGGGCATATTCATGGCAACTCTTTCACCAAATGAGCGCTGCACGAAGTTAGAGGAGGATATTTCCGGTATATAGCGCCTTCTGTTGAATACGGTAATGCCGTAACCCAGCCTTTTGGCAGACTCCACACAGCCGTCTATAAAGCCCTTTATACTGGGGTATCTTGCAAAATAGCTTTCTATATATTCGTCAGCCTGCTTTTTTGTAATACCCAAATCCTGAGAAAGTGAAAATGCGCCTATGCCGTATATTATGCCGAAGTTTACCGCTTTTGCATTGCTTCTCTGCAAGGGCGTTACCTCGTCGAAAGGAACGTTGAACACCTGTGATGCTGTGAGCCTGTGTATATCCTGCCCTGTTTTAAAGGCATTTATAAGCGTTTCGTCGCCGGACATGGCGGCAAGCACTCTCAGCTCTATCTGAGAATAGTCTGCGTCTATATATACACAGTCCTCCTTTGGTATAAATACCTTTCTCAGCTTTCTTCCAAGCTCCAGCTTAATGGGTATATTCTGTAAATTAGGCTCCGTAGAGCTTATTCTGCCTGTGGTGGTTATGGTCTGATTAAATGTGGAATATATTCTGCTGTCATCGTGTACCACAGCCAGAAGTCCGTCGGCATAAGTGGATTTCAGCTTGCTGTAGCTTCTGTATTCCAGTACCTTGCCTACTATTTCGTCCTTATCCTTGAGCTTTTCCAGTATATCCGCAGAGGTAGACCAGCCTGTTTTTGTCTTTTTGCCGCCCTTGAGCCCCAGCTTTTCAAAGAGTATATAGCTAAGCTGCTTGGGAGAATTGATATTGAATTCCTCTCCCGCAAGCCAGTATATTTCCTTTGTAAGCTCTGTGAGCTTTGCGTCAAGCTCATCTCTGTATGCAATAAGTCCGTTTCGGTCTATGCCCATGCCTGTAAGCTCCATATCTGCCAAAACGTATATAAGTGGAAGCTCTATATTATAGTAGAGATATTCCTGCTCGTTTTCCTTAAGCTGCTTTTCCATTATAGGGTATACTCTGTAGCTTATGTCGCTTTGTCTTCCGCAGTATTGTATAAATGCCGCTTCGTCAAGGTCCTTTATGCTTTTTCGGCTCTTGCCCTTGCCAAGCACCTCCTCGTCGGAGGGATAGCTTTCGTTAAGGAATTGGGCTGCAAGCTCGCTGCAGTCATATCTGTCGTCGGCGGAATTGAGTATATATCCGCCAAGCATTGTGTCAAAGGCAATGCTCTTAAGCTCAATACCCTTGCGTTTTAGCAGAACTATATCCCTTTTGCCGTTGTGAGCTATTTTGCAGTTCTGATTTGCAAAGAAATCTCCGAATATCTCTGTAAGCGTATCTTCGTCGAGCCTTACAATATAGGCGGTGTTTGCCTTGTCCGTAAGTGAAAGGGCAATTATACTGTCATTTTCCTCTATAATATTATATGCGCAGTATTCAAAGGGATTTATGCCTGATAAAAGCTCCCTTGCCTTTTCCTTATCCGTAATAAGCTTGTAGTCCGTACTGCGCTCCTCGCTAACGCTTTCTGTATCGAAATGAGAGAGCAGACTTCTGAAATCGTGATACTTAAAAAGCTCGTAAGCCTTTTCGTTGAAAATATCGTGAAGCCTTGTGCCTTCAAAGTCTATTTCCATAGGCACGTCGGTCTTTATGGTAACGAGCCATTTGCTCTTTAACGCCTGCTCGCTGAAGGCGGCAAGGTTTTCGCTTGCCTTTTTGGGCTTTACCCGGTCGGCGTGTTCTATGGCGTTTTCAACAGAGCCGTACTCCTGTATTATTTTAATGGCGGTTTTTTCCCCTATGGAGGGTACGCCGGGTACATTGTCGCTTGCATCTCCCATAAGAGCCTTTACGTCTATGAACTCCTTGGGCGTTACGCCGTATACCGCCTTGACATCATCGGCGTTGTAGTCCTCTACGATAGTGCTGCCGCTTTTTGTCTTGGGTATCCTTATTTTTATAGTGTCTGTGGCAAGCTGGAGAAGGTCTCTGTCACCGCTTACTATTACGGGAAGTATACCCTGCTTGTCTGCCTCACGGGCAAGTGTGCCAAGCAAATCGTCTGCCTCATAGCCGCCCATTTCAAATATTCTGATATTCATGGCGCTAAGCACTTCCTTGAGCATAGGCATCTGAGGTACAAGCTCCTGGGGCATACCCTTTCTTGTACCCTTGTATTCCTTATACTCCAAATGGCGGAATGTAGGCTGATGCACGTCAAAACAGACTGCGCAGCAGTCGGGCTTTTCCTCCTCAAGAAATTTGAAAAATATATTCAGAAAGCCGTATACGCCGTTGGTATACTCGCCGTTTTTATTTGTAAGCAGCGGCATTGCGTAATAGGCTCTGTTTATTAAGCTGTTGCCGTCCAAGAGCATTATTTTACCGTTCATATTATTTTTCTCCTTATTACTTCACTATATAATATTATACAGGATTTTTCAATATAAATAAAGGGGTAAGTTTAAATTTTGCCCTCGAAATCGGCAAATAATTATAAGGGCGAGGGGTATTATATTCCGATACCTGATTTCATATAATTTAAAAAAGGAGATGATACTGTTGACAATACACACCGTAGCAAATGGAGAGACCATATATTCCATAGCGAATATGTACGGCATAACTCCCGAGGATATTATAAACACAAATTTTCCTCCCGACCCAAACGACCTTGTGCTGGGGCAGACCCTTGTGATACTGCAGCCGGAAATAGTCCATACAGTAGCGGCAGGAGATACCGTGGAGGGCATAGCCAATCAGTATGGCACAAGCGTTTCCGCCATACTCAGAAACAATCCCTCTGTGGATAAAAACAATATACAGGCAGGACAGAGAATAGTGATAGCTTACAGGGATACTGCGCCTACTGTGGAAATAGCAGCAAACGGATATACCTATCCGTCTATTGACAGACAGCTGCTTATACGCACATTGCCTTATCTTTCGTTTCTGACAATATTTACATACGGCTTTACAGACGAGGGACAGCTTATTGCACCTGACGACGAGGAGCTTATTGCCCTTGCCCTTGATTACGGCGTTGCTCCCGTAATGCTTATATCCACTCTTACATCGGAGGGTACGTTTTCAAACGCGCTGGCAGCAAGACTTCTGAACGATATGGACGTACAGGAAAGGCTTATTGAAAATATACTGAACAATATGGAGGAAAAGGGCTACAAAGCCTTGGATATAGATTTTGAATATCTGCCTGTTGAAAACAGAGAGGCATATATAGAATTTGTTGAAAATATAACTCAAAGGCTAAATCAAAGGGGATATTTTTCACTTGTTGCCCTTGCGCCCAAGACATCTACAGACCAGCCGGGACTGCTCTATGAATCCCACGATTATTTCGGTCTTGGCAGAGCTGCAAATCTGGCGCTTCTTATGACCTATGAGTGGGGATATACTTATGGACCGCCTATGCCTGTATCTCCATTGCCCAATGTAGAGGAGGTAATAAGCTACGGCGTTACGCAGATAGCTTCAAATAAGGTGCTTATGGGTATGCCTCTTTACGGCTATGACTGGAAGCTGCCCTATATACGAGGCACTACTAAGGCGCGCTCTCTTTCTCCTCAACAGGCTATTGCTCTGGCGGCGGATATGGGAGTGGATATACAGTACGATACAGAGCTTTCTGCGCCTTTTTTCTATTATAACGACGGGGAAAACGAGCATATAGTCTGGTTCGAGGACGCTAAAAGCGTTGAGGCAAAGCTGGCTCTTGTAAATAAATACGGTCTGGCAGGTGTCAGCTTCTGGAATATAACAAGAGATTTCCCGCAAAATTGGCTTGTGCTAAACAGTCTTTTTAAAATAGCAAGTATATTATGAAAAGAGGAAATGTAACGGCTCTCTGCCTGTGTACGCTAATAGGCGCAGGCTTTGCCACGGGCAGAGAGCTTATGAGCTATTTTGTGAATTACGGTATATACGGCTTTGTAGGAATGGCTTTTTCGTCAATAATGTTTGCTATTGCCGTATATCTTATACTTAAAAGTCCCTTTCACAGCATAAAGGAGCTTACAAAAAGCCGTCTGCCAAGGGCGGCGGCTTTTGCAGCGGAAAAAACCGTTATTTTGTTTCTTGTGGTGCTGTTTTCCGGTATGCTTGCGGCGTCGGGAGAGGTGTTTTCGCTTATACTGGGCGTTGATAAGAATATATGTCTTGTGGTATCGGCGCTTTTATGTCTGATGGTTATAATTTCGGGGGCTTCGGCTGTGGCAGAGCTGAGCAGACTGCTTTTCATACCTATGGCAGTCATAATATTCATAACGGGATGGGCTCTTTCGGGAAAGGATATTGCCCTGCCTCCCGAAAATATACTTAACATAAATACGCTGCTTTCTCCCTTTATATATCTTTCCTATAATATGATAAGCGCCGCTGCTCTTATTATAACCCTGCCGAAGGAAGAAAATGCGCTGAACAGCGCTGTGGAAACGGGATTTTGCATATTCATACTTTCCGTGGTGCTTGCTTTGCCCTTGTATACCCATTATTCCGACGTATGCTCTCAGGCGCTGCCTGTGGCTGTGCTCCTAAAGGGCAAAGGCATTGTGGAATATCTGTATATGCTCTTTCTTTTGGCGGCTATATTCACTACTGCTGTAAGCAGCGGCTATTCTGCAGTATGCCATATAGGAGGCTCAAGGCTTTCCGCCGTTGTTGTGGTGTTTTCCGCCCTTGCTGTTTCATGTATTGGCTTTAAGGCAATAGTGGATAAGGTGTATTTTCTTTCGGGCATTATGGGAATATTGCTGCTGTGGTGTCTTTTGCCTAAAAAACGGCTGTGAAGAAAAGGGAGATGTAAATACCCATAAAAAGGGGAAACCCCCGATTTACATCGGGGGCAAGTAGGATAAACCATTATATATAGATAAAGGAATGTTTAATAAAGTATACAAATGACATATTATTAAAGCTCCTTATCCTCTTGTGTTATATACAGACATTATTTCCAGTCGTGATGACCTGATAATGTAATCTCTTCGTCTGTCTTAAGGAAATTCTCGTAGCTCATTGAACCTAAATCGTCGGTAAGATTGTCGTCCCAAGCCAAATCGGCGTACAGCTTTACGCCGTCTACTGTAACAACATTCCATGCGTGATTCATAGGCTCGCTTACTACTATTTCACAGGGAACGCCCAGCTTTTCACAGGCATATTTAAAGCCAAGTGAGAAGGCGTTGCAGGTACCCGTTTTGTTTACAAACAAATCGTAAGCGGTGTAAGATGTATGTGAAAAATCATAGCTGTAATTATTTATAAAGTAATCATGTATGGCAGTCAGCTTTTCCCCAGTGGTCATAGAGCTGTTTACAGTAGCGAGAGCCTCGCTTGCAGCCTTTTCAAAGGAATCCTTCTGAGCCTGTATAGAGCTGCTGTTGCCTGCATAGGACACAACAAGCTCCTTGGCATAGCCTGTATCTGCCATATAGGTACATTCAACAGAATTATTTACAAAGAAATAATCGGGGTTTGAATCTACCATGTCAAGATAAATATTCATAGCCTCATCGGTAGTTACATTATATTTACTTACATCTATAACGGTGTTGAGAGTACCTATACCGTTGTCAATAGCGCTCTCAAGTCCCGCTACATCGGCTGCGCTTACAAGGGCAGCCATAGCTGTTGTGGCAACAGCAGTCGTCAATATTGCTCTTGCAATAGTCTTTAATGTTTTATTCATATCCTACATCCCCTTACTAATTCCCCTGCTGAAAAAAAGCGATGCCTATTTGATGGTGGCAACGCAGCTTAGTTCAGCAATATTCCTGATTTTATCTGTCCGAAAAACAGGCAACCGGCTGGCTTACTCCGAAGAGCTTAGCCCCATAGCTTTGCGTCCTTAACTTTCATCAAGTTTGCCAAAGTATATTTCACAGCTTATAGAAGCCAATATATAGCAAAAAAGCTATATCTGTTATTGTGTTAATAGTATAACTTAATGTTAATTAAATGTCAAGAGGCTTATAGGAAAAATTTTACACAATATTGCAGCTGTTCTTTTGTGCAATATTGTGTATTTTAAAGGGTTTCGGCGGCTTTTTGTTATTTCAGCTTTTCCAGAAGCTCGGATACGGTAACAAATTCTATTCCCTTGTCCTCCAACTCCTTATATGTGTTTGCAATAGCCTGTGCGGTGACCTCGCCGCCTTCTGCGCCTACGTGACCTATTGCTACGGCATAGCCCTTTTCAAGAGCTATATCTCCTGCTTTTCTCATATTTTCCATGATTTTTTCTATATCCTGAGTGCTGTCCAGAAATACGTCTCTTTTTAAATAGGGCAGCGAAAGCTCCTCTGCTATTTTCTCCGTTACGGAATTTGGCGTTGTCACACTGTCCACAAAGAACATATCTCTTTCCTTGGCGGCGGCAAGTATTGCCTTCATTTTCTCTCTGTCCTCGGTTATAGCAGAACCCATGTGATTGTTAAAGCCCTTTGTCTTATTGAGAGCTTCTGCGTTTTTTGTAAATACGTCCACAGCCTCCGAGGGACTCATTTCGGAAAGTATGGGCGCAGGACCAAGCCAGCTCCTTTTACCTGTGTGCGCCTCCATAGGCTGATGAAGTATTGCTTCGTGTCCTGTTTCAATAAGTCTGTCCTGCTCCTCTTGGGAATTGGGCATACCCGGCATTACCGCTCCTGTGAATTTTATGGGAAGGGCAAGCATTTCCTCAGTACCCTTTGATTCGTTGCCGAAATCGTCTATTATTACGGCTATGTATTTTTTGTCGTCCGCCGCTTTTACTATTGCCAGACGGAGAAGAAGCAATGCCAGTATAAAGGCAAGCACTCCTTCTATGGCTATGTAATATGCTTTTTTGCTCATGTAAGCTCTCCTTTGCCTTTTTTACTATATTATTCACGATACGGAGAAATATACCGATATTGCCCCTTGCCGAATAAGGAGAACGGGAAATTGAGCAAATAAAAAAGTCGGCTCGTCCCTGTGACGGACGATACCGACATATTGACAAACAGCAAATAGGCTGTCAGAATCAGTATTTTTCAATATCGATTTTCTCTGCATGGTAGTCCTCGTGGAGAACACGGGAGCATATCTGCTCGAAGTGGGATTTGTCGCTTACATAGAAAAGCCTTTCGGCTTCTTCCGTATTGTCAGTAAGCATATTGTGGTTTTCAAGATATTCCTTGAGCCTTTGGGCAGTAGCCTTTGCAGGGTCTACTATGGTTACGCCTTCGCCTACTATTTCGCCTATACATGCCTTGAGAATAGGATAGTGAGTGCAGCCCAGTATTATGGAATCCACATTTTTGTCCGTAAGCTCCTTAAGGTATGTAGCGGCAGTAAGGCGGGCGACATCATTGTTTACCCAACCCTCCTCGGCAAGAGGCACAAAGAGAGGACACGCCTTTTTATACACCTGTATATTCGGATCTGCCGCCTTAAGACGCTTTTCGTAAGCGCCGGAGGATACGGTACCGTAGGTGCCTATAAGCCCCACTATTTTGTTTCTTGTAGCGGCAAGGCAGCTTTCAACTCCGGGAGTAACTACCTCTATAATAGGCAGCTGGGGAAACTCCTCCGAAAGAATTTCGTAGCAGTTGGAGCTGACTGTGTTGCAGGCTATTACCACAGCCTTTACATTTTTGGTCATCAAAAATCTTATTATCTGGCTTGAAAACTTTGTGACGATCTCCTTGCTCTTTGAGCCGTAGGGTACTCTGGCAGTATCGCCGAAGTACACAAGGGACTCGTTGGGCAGGAGCTTTACTATCTGCTTTACGACAGTAAGTCCGCCGACGCCGGAATCAAACACGCCAATAGGTCTGTTATCCATAATAATTAATCCTCATATCTTCTTAAACCCAGCTCTATGAGCCTATCCACAAGCTCCTCCGTAGTTATGCCCAGAGCGTTGAAAAGCATAGGGTACATACTTATGGAGGTAAAGCCTGGAAGAGTATTTATCTCGTTGAATATTACTCTGTCTGTGCCTTCCTCAAGGAAAAAGTCTACTCTTGCAAGTCCCATACCGTCAAGCGCCTTGAATATGCGTACAGCCTTTTCCCTTATTTCATCTGATTTTTTATCTGAAATGGGAGCGGGTATGACTGTCTTGGACTCGGAATTGTTGTACTTGGCGTCATAGTCGTAAAATTCGGCAGCCGCCAAAATTTGTCCCACAACAGACGCCTTTACGTCGTCATTGCCGAGTACGGCGCACTCCAGCTCAAGACCAGTTATATTTTCTTCTATTACGATAGTTTTGTCCTCTCTTGAGGCAGTCCAAAGACCCTCTGCCAGCTCATCTCTGTTGTGAGCCTTTGTAATGCCTACGCTTGAGCCTGCGCAGGCAGGCTTTACAAAGCAGGGATAACCGCATATTTTTTCTATTCTCTCTATACAGTCTTCAATATTGCTTTCAAGCTCTCTGCTCTGCACTACGGTGTGCTTTGCCTGGTCTATACCCAGAGTATCCACTATTATTTTGGTATAGGCTTTGTTCATGCTTACCGCAGAGGACAAAACGCCGCAGCCTACATAAGGTATGCCCGAAAGCTCGAAAAGTCCCTGTATAGTGCCGTCCTCGCCGTTAAGACCGTGGAGTACGGGAAAAATAATGTCCACAGGCATGAATTTTACCTTTTCGCCAACTATTCTGAGAAGACCTCTGTGGTCTGCGTCGGGACTGAGTATGGCAGTAGCCGCATATTTCTCCCAGTTTTCGCTTTTGATATTTTCAATAGGTCCGTCATAGAGAAGCCATTTGCCTTCTTTGGTAATGCAGACGGGCAGTATAGTGTATTTGTCCTGATTGATATTCTGCATTATTGTAGAGGCGCTTACTCTTGATACCTCGTGCTCGGAGGAGCGTCCTCCGAAAATTACAGCAATCACCTTTTTGCTCATTTTCCATTCCTCTCAATTCTATTGATTGACAGAGCCAAACCGCCGCAGCGTCTCGGTCTGTATTATTTTCATTATTATAGTATGCCATTGTACTCATACTTAACATAATTGTACAACAAAATGCCGAAGTTGGCAATGTTTTATTTCATAAAGTTTTAAAGGCGGCGCTCTTGCCCGAAAAAGCGGTATGGGGAATAGCGGCGGCTGTGCTTACGGAAGGAAAAGCATTATATTCCGACAGAATCAACTGTTTATATATAAATAAAAAAATAAAGCCTACTATGAGGCTTAAATACTTGATTTTTCATCAAAGTAAAAAATATTTTTCAAAGGGGACTTTACAAAACCTCCTTTATGGTGGTATTGTAAAAGCGTAACAAGGAATTTCGCGCCTAATCCCAAAACGGAAAGGGGGCGATACAGTGAAAAGGACAAACAAAAAAGCCTTGTCAGGTAAGGCTTTAATGCTTGTAACAATCACACTTGTTGCAATAATAGCATTTACATATAAGTGCTATTAAGTGTAACTAGGCTTGTAAGGTGTGCCACCACCTTACAGGCTTAGTATAACATACAATAACTGTAAAGTCAAGGAATGAAAATCCCAATTTGATATAAAGAGAAGCATATAAACATTATTACGAAAAGGGGCTTGTATGCGCGGTGTTATTCTTAATAAATATTTAAGTTGATTTTCCATTATATTTGTAGTATTATATACTAGGATAGTAATGAATGGGTAAAAATAAAATAAGGAGAGTGAAAATATGAATAACTTCAGCGAAACTCAGAAAATAAGTGATCTTAAGGAAGCTCTCAAGGATGTCAGGATAAGCGACGAAACTACTGAGAAGACACACATAGGTCATATTATGAGCGAGGTTTATGAAGCTATGCTTGAAAAGGGCTATAATCCTGTAAATCAGATAATAGGCTATATTATGTCGGGAGACCCTACCTACATCACAAGCTATAAGGATGCCAGAAAGAAAATGGCAAGGGTAAGTCAGGATGAGCTTCTGGAGGAAATAGTGAATTATTATATCAACAATAATTTATAATATGGTGCTGTAATGCGTATACTAGGTCTTGACTTCGGAATGAAAACTATAGGAGTTGCCGTAAGCGACCCCTTTGGCTGGACTGCCCAGGGCGTGGAGATAATAAGGCGCAGCGAGGAAGCCAATCTAAAAAAGAGCATTGAGCGGCTAAAGGAAATATGCAGGGAATACTCTGTGGAGCAAATAGTCCTTGGCTATCCCAAGAATATGAACAATACCCTCGGAGAAAGAGCGGAGAAAACCGAGGCTTTTAAGAAAAGAATAGAGAAGGAATTGAAGCTACCCGTTGTACTGTGGGACGAAAGGCTTTCCACCGTAGCTGCCGAGAGAGGACTTCTGGAGGCTGATTTGTCAAGAGCCAAAAGAAAGCAGGTCATTGACAAAATGGCGGCGGTCTTTATACTGCAGGGCTATCTGGATTCAAAACCAAAGAATCAAGGAGAAAACAAATGAGTGACGACAAGCTGAATATCGATGATTTAGACCTTTTTGCCGGTCAGGAAAAGGCTTATGAATATGTTTCCATGACAGATGACGACGGTGTGGAGACCGATTTTATCATTATGGACGGTATTGACGTAGACAATGCGCGGTATCTTTTGCTTGTTAAGGCAGAGGACTTCGATAAGGAAGAGCCTGATGCCTTTATTTTCAAGGAAATAGAAATAAACGAAACTGAATGTACCTATGAGCCTGTTACGGAGGATAAGGAGTACAATAAGGTGCTTATGCTTTTACAGGACGAGGACGCAGACTATGAAATGAAATTCTGATAGTCTGCAAGTATGATTGACTATTATTTTTCGTATATAAAATATAATATTTAATGCAAGACCTTTTTAGGTCTTATTGTTGTGTGAAAATAATTTTGACATTTATATACATAAATCAGCCCATATAACTGACAGGGTCGGAAATTGTCTTTTTATATGGGTCAGAACTCGGAGGTGAACTTTTTGTATACAAAAAAACAGAATGCCGCAGCTAAGAGTAAAAAGACTGCGGCAAATACCAAGGCTGCAAAGCCCAGAAGACCCAGAGCGGATAACGGTCCGAAGCTGAAGGTCATACCCTTGGGCGGTCTTCATGAGGTAGGCAAGAATATTACAGCCTTTGAATACGAGGATGAAATTATAATCGTGGATTGCGGCGTGGCTTTCCCACAGGACGATATGCTGGGTATAGACCTTGTAATTCCCGATTTTTCATACCTCATGAGCAATAAGGAAAAGGTAAAGGGCGTGTTTATAACTCATGGTCATGAGGACCATATAGGCTCTCTGCCCTATTTCCTTAAGGAGCTGAATGTTCCCATATACGGCACAAGGCTTACAATAGGTCTTATAGAAGCCAAGCTGAGAGAGCATAATATACTGAACAGCGTTGAGCGAAATAATGTAGAGGCAGGCACGGTGGTAAAAATAGGCAAACATTTTAAGGTGGAGTTTATACATTCCAACCACTCTATTGCCGACAGCGTTGCCTTTGCCATAACCACTCCCGTAGGCGTAATAGTCCATACAGGCGATTTTAAAATAGACTTTACTCCTATACAGGGAGAAATGATAGATTTGCAGAGGCTTGCGGAAATAGGCAGAAAGGGCGTGCTTTTGCTTATGTGCGAAAGCACAAATGTAGAGCGCCCCGGGCACACCATGAGCGAGCGCTCCGTAGGCGGCATTATAGACAAGATTTTCGACGACAGCGAAAACAGAATAATGGTAGCGACCTTTTCGTCAAATATAGACAGAATACAGCAAATCGTCAATTCCGCCGTATCTCACAAGAGAAAGGTCACATTTATAGGCAGGAGCATGACAAATGTTGTAAAGACAGCCTGCGAGCTTGGTTATCTGGATATACCCAAAAATACCATTATAGAAACAGGCGAAATGCGCAACTACAACGACCATGAAATAGTCGTTATAATGACAGGCTCTCAGGGCGAAACTATGGCGGCTCTTTCCAGAATAGCTCTGGGCGAGCACAGACAGATAGAGGTAAAGCCTACTGACAAAATAATAATAAGCGCGTCTCCCATACCGGGCAACGAAAAGAATGTGTATAAGGTAATAAACGAGCTGCTTAAAAAGGGCGCAGACGTTATATACGAGGGTCTTATGGACGTACACGTATCCGGTCATGCCCGCCAGGAGGAAATCAAAATGATGCACGCTCTTATTAAGCCCAAGTATTTTATGCCTATACACGGCGAGTATAAAATGCTTATTTGCCACAGAAACCTTGCCCGTGACCTTGGTATGAACAAGGACGATATATTTGTAATGGCTAACGGCGACTGTCTTGAGCTTGGCAAGAATTCCGCAAAGCTCACGCAAAACGCCGTGCCAAGCGGTCAGATATTTGTAGACGGTCTTGGCGTAGGCGATGTGGGAAATATAGTGCTTCGCGACAGACGTCATCTTGCCCAGGACGGTCTTATGATAGTTGTAGTGGCTATTGAGAAGTATTCGGGAGAGATATTGAGCGGTCCGGATATTATTTCAAGAGGCTTCGTGTATGTAAGAGAATCCGAGGAGCTTATGGAGGAGGCAAGAGCCGTTGTGAATACAGCTCTTGAACAATGCGAAAGAAAGAATATAAGCGAGTGGTCATATATAAAGACTCTTATAAAGGACGCTCTCAGAGATTATCTGTGGCAGAAGACAAAGAGAAGCCCTATGATACTGCCTATTGTTATGGATATAGAATAGGAGGAAAATATGCTTTTTGTGGAATATCCAAAGTGCTCTACCTGTAAAAAGGCAAAGAAATGGCTTGACGACAATGGTATAGAGTACGAGGACAGACATATTACGGAAAACAACCCGACCTTTGAGGAGCTTAAGGCATGGCATGAGAAAAGCGGCATGGATATAAAGCGCTTTTTCAATACAAGCGGTATGAAGTACAGAGAGCTGGGCTTAAAGGACAAGCTCCCTAATATGACAGACGACGAAATGCTTGAGCTTCTTTCAACAGACGGTATGCTTGTGAAAAGACCTGTGCTTGTGGGAGAGAATATTGTGCTTACAGGCTTTCGCGAAAAGGAATGGGAAAAAATATTGTATAAATAATAAAAGACGCTGCGTTTTATATGCGGCGTCTTTTGACGTGAAAAAAAAGAATGTTGCGTTGGAAATTTTTGTTTATCTTAATAGAGATTTTTTTGTTTTAAAACGACCCTTCCACCATGCTTCGCATGGTCCCCCTCCCCTCCGACGCCTGCAATAAAACACGTTGCGTTTTATTGCAAGGCTAGGGGAGGCTGGGGTATTGGCGACGGCTCAGGTATCGTCTTTCAAAGTAAATAAGCGACATTGGGCAGCGTACACCTAAGGCTCCCCTTACGAGAAGGGGAGCTGTCAGCCCACGGCAGTAAGCCTGATTAAAAACAACTGTGAACGGGGCTGACTGAGAGGTCGACCTTATTAGCCTAAACAAAAATCAAACTTAACACCCCTCACCCTGTAATGCAATCTTAAAAAAATCGACCCCCTCACCTTCTGAACTCTCCCCTTATTTCCCTTACGTCGTTTACAATAATAAATGCGGCAGGGTCGATATTTTCGGCGACGGCTTTAAGGCGCACAAGCTGTCTGGCAGGCACTACCACATACAGAAGACCCTTTTCCCTGTTTGAGTAAATACCCGTACATTTTATATAGGTAGCGCCTCTTTTAATATCGGTTATTATCTGCTTGCCTATAATATGGCTTTTTTCGGATATTATAAATACAGCTTTGGCATAGTCCACACCGCTGAGTATGGCGTCTATCAGCTTGGATACCACATATACGGACACAATGGCGTACATGGCGGGAGTTACTCCCAGCACAAGAGCGCTGCCCCCTATTATTATAATATCCAGAGCAAGGAGTATTTTAGTAACGGAAATCTGAGGATACAGCTTGTTTATAAGCCTTGCGGCAAGGTCGCTGCCTCCTGTGGTAGCGCCTGCGCGGAACACAAGCCCAAGTCCCGTACCCGTCATTATTCCGCCGAAAAGAGCAGCAAGAATTATATCCGTTTCTATAACGGGTAAAAGCCTTGTTGCTTCAAGAGCCGCCGAAAGAAAAACAGTGGCTAAGAGAGTATCCTTTACAAAGGGAAAGCCGTACATTTTATAGGCTGCCCAAAGCAAAGGAATATTTATTGCCATATTGGTGACGGACATAGGTATGCCCCACATACTCTGCGCTATTACGGCTATACCCGTAGCTCCTCCCGTAACAAGGGAATAGGGCTCAAGCAGAGTATTCAGTCCCGCCGCCATTATAGCTACGCCAAGTATTATAGTTATCCATTTTATCATAGCAAAAATATCCTTTTGGTAAATTTTGATAAGCTCATAAATTTAATTTAGCCAAATATTACAATTCTATAACAAATAAGCCGAAATTTAAAAATTTTTCTTGACTATAAGCCGTATTTAATATATACTAGGACTAGTGCTTGATTTGACTTTAAGTAAAATGTTCGTATGAGGGAGGTGCTTTTGATATGAAAATGACATTCCAGCCAAAGAAAAGACAGAGAAGCAAGGTTCACGGCTTCAGAAAGAGAATGAGTACTGCAAACGGCAGAAAGGTAATACTTGCAAGACGTAGAAAAGGCAGAAAGGTTTTATCTGCATAAGCCTGCAAAGTTCAGAAGCCCGCTTTTTAAGTGGGCTTTAGTGTTATTAGGAAAAGGGGAATTGGTATGAAATTTACAGAGTCCCTTAAGAAAAACCATCAGTTCAGATTTGTATACAACAGAGGACGCTCCATAGCCAACAGGCTTCTTGTAATGTACTCTGTCAGAAACAATACACAGCTAAACCGCTTCGGCATATCTGTCAGCAAAAAGGTGGGCAACAGCGTTGTTCGCAGCAGAATAACACGTCTTATCAGAGAAAGCTACAGGCTAAACGAGGCGGATATACAGTCGGGATACGATATTGTTATAATAGCCCGCGCGTCGGCAAAGGGCGCAGCATACAGAGAAATGGAGAGCGCTCTTTTGCATTTACTTAAAAAGCAGAGATTACTAAGGTCAAAGGAAGATTGAAATGAAAGCAGCAGCACTGTTTTTAATAGGCTTTTACAGAAAATATATTACACCGCTTACACCTAAGAGTTGTAGATTTGAACCGACCTGCTCAGCCTATGCCTATGAGGCTTTTGAGAAGTACGGATTTTGTAGAGGGGCGTATCTGAGTGTAAAGAGAATACTAAAGTGTCACCCGCTGCACAAGGGTGGGTACGACCCGGTACCGTAAAGGAGGATATAAACCTTGTTAGTCCCTAATTTGTTAGTTGTTGCCCGTAATGTTATGAAAGACCCGGGCATTATAGTAGGACCTATATCCTGGATATTAGGACAGGTCATCAATATATTTTTCACCATAATATACAAGCTGGGCATTCATGCCAACGCTTTGGGTATATCTATTATTTTGCTTACTATTTTTACACGACTTCTCATGACGCCTATTGCCTATAAGCAGCAGAAGTCCATGTTCAAGATGCAGGCTCTTGCCCCCGAGCTTAAAAAGATACAGGAAAAATACAAGGGCTCTCAGACAGACCCCGAAATAGCCAGAAAGCTGCAAATGGAAACCGCCAAGCTCTATCAGGAGAACGACTGCTCTCCCTTCAGCGGCTGTTTGCCTATGTTTATACAGCTGCCTATTTTCTTCGGTCTGTACCACGTAATGCAGAACCCCTTTAAGTATATCGATATTATCAATCAGATTTACACCGCCTTTTCAACAGAGGTGCTTACGGCAGCAGGCACAAGCGAAGCTGTCAGAAGCCTTGTGCTTCACTTTGGCGAGCTTTGTAAGATACCAGACGGTACGCAAATCGTTCCTGCCGTATTCAACAGAATAATAAATGTACTTGAGCCTGCGGATATAAAGCAGCTTCTTGCAGCTGTAAATTCACAGCAGCTCACAGATATATACAATCAGAAGGTGAGCATGGAGTATTTCCTTGGACTTAACCTTACGGAGACCGTAGGTCTTTCCTTAAGCCCAAAGCTGATAATTCCCATACTCTCCGGCGGTACGACATATCTTTCCTCATGGCTTATTTCAAGAAAAAATCCGACTACAGACCCTGCCATGAAGACGCAGCAGAGAATAATGAACATAACTATGCCTCTTATGATGGCTTGGATTACATTATCGCTGCCCGGAGGTATCGGTATATACTGGATAACCTCAAATATTTTCATGGTACTGCAGCAGGTAATACTGAACAGACATTTTTCAAAATCAGGCGCTCTCGATATAGTTGTGCCTAAGACAAAAAAGGGAGGAAAAAGATAAATGAAGACTTTAGATTTTACGGGAAAGAGCATTAACGAGGCTGTGGACAAGGCCCACGAGGAGCTTGGCATTGCCTACGCGGATATAGATTTTGAAGTAATAGAAGAAGCAAGCAAGGGATTTTTAGGCATAGGCGCTAAGCCTGCCAAAATCAGAGTTACAATAAAGGAGGAGGGCGACGAGGAAAAGCCCGAAGCTCCCGAGCCTAAAAAAGAAGCTAAAAGACACGAAAAACGCGAAAGACATGAAAGAAAGGAATTCAGAAAGCCGGAGGCAGCTCCCGAAATCACTGAGCCTGAAATAAAGCCCGAAGCAGAGGAGGCTCATAATACGGAAGCAGTCGTTTCTCCCTCAGAGCAGGAGGACGATTCTCAGAGCGAAAGAGCCAACCTTACCGAAGAGGATAGGTCTGCCATAATAGCCTCCGCTGTGGATTTCCTTAATTCCGTATTCGGCAAAATGGGTATGAAGGTAGACCTTCAGGTAACATTTGACGATAACAAGCACCTTTTCATAAATATGGAGGGTGAAAATATGGGTACTATAATAGGTAAGAGAGGTCAGACCCTTGACAGCCTCCAGTACCTTACAAACCTTGTTGTAAACAAGGGCGAATATCCCTATATGAACGTTACTCTCGATACTGAGGACTACAGAGCCAAGAGAAAGAAAACTCTTGAAAACCTTGCCTTTAATCTTGCAAAAAAGGCTAAGCACAACAGAAGAAACGTTACTCTTGAGCCTATGAACCCTTATGAGAGGAGAATAATACACGCCACTCTGCAAAACGACAGATATGTTACTACCTACAGCGAGGGCGTTGAACCATACAGATATGTTGTAATAGCCTTAAAGAGCAATTACAATAAGAGAAATAACTACTAAAACACAAGGCATGGGCGAAAAGCCTGTGCCTTTTTAAAAGGTAAAAGGAAAAAGGGGGCGTATTTATGCTTAAGGTAAATTTATCCGATACCATAGCCGCAATATCAACTGCCGCAGGCAGCGGCGGTATAGGTATAGTGCGCATAAGCGGCAATGAAGCCATATATATAGCTGACAGCATATTCATATCCCCCAAGGGCAAGAAACTGGCGGAGCAGAAAAGCCATACCATACACTACGGCAGTATATACGACGAGGGCAATATAATAGACGAGGTGCTTGTAAGCCTAATGAAAGCGCCGAACACATATACCCGCGAGGACGTAGTCGAGATAAACACCCACGGCGGTTACAGAGCCGTGACTGCCGTATTAAAAGCGGTTATCAGAAAAGGCGCAAGACTTGCCGAGCCTGGCGAGTTTACAAAAAGAGCCTTTTTAAACGGCAGAATAGACCTTACACAAGCGGAAGCCGTATCGGATATTATAAATGCAAAGACGGACAAAAGCAGAGAACTGGCAGTAGCCAGACTTAAGGGCAGGCTTTCTGCAGAAATAAAGGAAATACGGGAAAGTATTCTGACAATGCTTGCCCATATAGAGGCGGCAATAGCCTATCCGGAGCATGACGACGAAACCATGACCTATTCTATGATAGAAAAGGGAACGAGGGAGGCTCTGGCAAGGGTAGACAGGCTTATAGCCACAGCAGACACAGGCAAAATATATAACGACGGCATAAAGACTGTCATACTGGGCAAGCCCAATGTAGGCAAGTCCTCTCTGCTGAATACGCTTCTTGAGGAGGACAGAGTCATAGTCACCGATATTCCCGGCACTACAAGGGATGTGGTATCCGAGTATATAAACGTAGGCGGTATACCTCTCAATATAATAGATACGGCAGGCATAAGGGCTACTGACGATATTATAGAGAAAATAGGTGTTGACAAATCCCGCAGACTGGCGGAGGAGGCAGACCTTATACTGCTTATGTTTGACGGCAGCAGGGAATTAAGCGACGAGGACAGAGAGCTTATAGCCCTTACAAGGGATAAAAAGACAATAGCCCTTATAAATAAGCTGGATTTGGAGCGAAGGCTGGATATAAAGGATATAGACGCTATAAATATATCGATAAAGAACAATACAGGCATAACGGAAATTTATGACAGAATAAAGGAAATGTTTGCACTTGGAGATATTGAAAGCAGCAACGAGGCGCTTATTTCAGGCGAAAGAAATAAGGCAAGCCTTTTAAGGGCAAAGCAATACCTTGAAAACGTAATTGAAACCGTTGAAAATACCATGCCCGAGGACTTTGTTTCAATGGATCTTACAGCCGCTTATGAGGCTTTGGGCGAAATAACCGGCGAGACCCTTGAGGAGGATATTATAGACAAGATTTTCAGCGAATTTTGTCTTGGAAAATAATATATAGGCATTTAAGCCTATATTCTAAAAAAATAGTCATAAACGCCTATATTTTATAATTATAGGCGTTATCGCCTATAATTATATTGACAGATATATTAAAGTGCTGTATAATTACTGCGAAGAAGGTGAGCAATATGTATTTTAATAATGATAAAAAGCAGTATATTGCTATAATAGGCGATATTGTTGACTCTAAAAAAATACAGGACAGGGACAAAGCGCAAAGCAGGCTTAAGGATACATTGTCAGCTGTGAATAAGTGGTATAGCAACAGCATTGCTTCTGATTTTATAATAACCCTTGGAGATGAATTTCAAGGATTATTGAAAAGCGGTGAAGAAGCCATAAGGATAATAGAGGAAATAGAGTATAAGATGTATCCCGTAAAAATAAGATTCGGAATAGGAATAGGGGAAATAACTACGGAAATAGACCCTAAAATGTCCTTAGGCGCAGATGGACCGGCATATTACAATGCAAGACAGATGATAGAAGAGCTAAAAGCTATAAAAAATAAGACAGGAGAATATAACATTAAATTAAAGTCGGGAAATGACTGCGATATTTTGATAAATGTTATATTTTCTCTTTTGTATGTATTGAAAAGCCATTGGACAGATAGGCAAAGAGAAGTGGTGCACGCATCATATTACTATACGGTAAGACAGAGCAGGATAGCGGAAATGTTCAAAATGACACAGCCTACCATACAGCAAATACTTAAAAGAGCAAATTATGTCAAATACGGAAATGCTATGGAAACTCTGGAAAAAATACTTTCTGAAATAGGGGAGAATTAACCTATGTTTAAAATCAATTTTATGATATTATTTTTTGTCCATATATTATGTGATTTTTATTTCCAGACAGACAAAATGGCAGAAAGGAAAAACGAGGATATTAAAATTTTGCTTCTGCATTGTATAATTTATGCCGTTATTTCATTTACAGCTATAATGCTGCTGTTAAAAAATTCTTTGGCAGCAGCTATACTTGTAAGCGCAGGTCATTTTGTTGTAGATATTCTTAAATTTATGCTTATTAAGAATAATATAAGAATAAAGAAAAAGACCGTGTATATAACAGACCAGCTTATACATATTGCCTTTTTAATGGCGGGAGCATATATTCTCCGCCACGAAGAGTCTGTAATAAACAGTATAAATATAGGGGTTGAGTCATCATTTGTTGTTGGAATACCGTTGCTTGCCGTTCTTATGCATAAGCCTGCCAACATTACAATAAAAAGGCTCATAGAAGAATACAAACCGATTAGAAATACTGTTGAAAGTAACAACAGCACAGGTGCATTTATAGGAACTGTAGAAAGGTATATAATACTTATACTGCTGTATTTAAATCAGTATTCTGTCATAGGTCTTGTACTTACGGCAAAGTCAATAGCAAGGTATCATGAAATGGAGGACAGAGAGTTTGCCGAGTATTATCTTATAGGCACTCTTCTCAGTATGCTTATAGTAATAGTATCATATCTGATTATACTGAAATAATGCGGTTTTCAGAGATTTCTCATAAAAAACGTGAGGTGAAAGTATGGAAAAGCTGTATACTGCCGACGAAGTGGATATATGTGTAATAGGCGCAGGGCACGCAGGCTGCGAGGCGGCTCTGGCTGCGGCAAGAATGGGTCTTAGCACCATACTTTTTGCCATAAATCTGGACAGTATAGCCATGATGCCCTGTAATCCCAATGTAGGAGGAAGCTCAAAGGGACATCTTGTAAAGGAAATAGACGCTCTTGGCGGCGAAATGGGCAAAAATATAGACAAGACATATATACAGACAAGAATGCTTAACACGGGCAAGGGACCTGCCGTGTATTCTCTCAGAGCCCAGGCGGACAAGGCAAAGTACCACACAGAGATGAAGAAAACTCTTGAAAATACGGAAAATCTTCTTGTGCGCCAGGGTGAGATAACGGATATAGTTACGGAAAACGGCGAAATAAGGGGAGTTGTTTCCGAAAGCGGCGCTTTGTACAAATGCAAGGCTGCCGTTATATGCACAGGCACATATCTTAAGGCAAGGTGTCTGTACGGCGATACCATTATAGAAAGCGGACCTAACGGCTTAAGGCGAGCCAACGGCTTAAGCGACTGCCTTAAAAAGCTGGGTATACGGCTTTTCCGCTATAAGACAGGCACTCCTGCCAGAGTTGACAGGAGGAGTATAGATTTTTCAAAGATGAAGGAGCAGCCCGGAGACAAAAATATTGTGCCCTTTTCATTTGAAAACAGACCCGAGGACATAGAAAGAGAGCAGATAAGCTGCTATCTCACCTATACCAACGAAAAGACCCATGATATTATAAGGGCGAATCTTGATCGTTCTCCCCTTTATTCGGGAGTTATAGAGGGCACAGGTCCGAGATATTGTCCCTCTATAGAGGACAAGGTAGTGCGTTTTGCAGACAAGACCCGACATCAAATATTTATAGAGCCTGAGGGCGAGGATACCAACGAAATGTATGTACAGGGCATGAGCTCATCTCTTCCCGAGGACGTGCAGATAGCCATGTATAGGACGCTGCCGGGGCTTGAAAACGTGCGCTTTACCCGTACCGCTTATGCCATAGAGTACGACTGTATAGACGCCAATCAGCTTAAGCTGACACTTGAATTCAAGAGTATAAAGGGTCTTTTCAGTGCAGGTCAGTTCAATGGTACAAGCGGCTATGAGGAGGCTGCGGCGCAGGGTATAATAGCAGGCATAAATGCAGCCGCCTTCTGCAAGGGAATCGAACAGCTTGTGCTTGACCGCTCACAGGCGTATATAGGCGTTCTTATAGACGATATTGTTACAAAGGAAAGCAGAGAGCCTTACAGAATGATGACCTCCAGAGCAGAGTATCGTCTGCTTCTGAGACAGGACAATGCGGATTTAAGGCTTACGGAAATAGGCTATAAATACGGTCTTATTTCACAGGAGAGGTACGACAGATTCCTTGCTAAGAAAGAGGCTATTGAAAAGGAAATAAAGAGAATAGGCAAAATCAATTTCGGACCGTCGGAGCAGCTCAATTCGGTGCTTGAAGGCTTTGGCACAGCTCCCGTATCAACAGGAATCAATATGACGGATATTATAAAGCGTCCCGAAATGGACTATGACAAGCTGGCAATTCTCGATACAGACAGACCGCAGCTTGACTACGATATAAGAGAACAGGTGAATATACAGATAAAGTACGAGGGATATATTTCAAGACAGATGAAGCAGGTGCAGCAGTTCAAGAAGCTGGAGGGACGCAGGATACCCGATGATATTGACTACGACAATGTAAAGGGTCTTCGTCTTGAAGCTACGCAGAAGTTTAAGGCAGTGCGCCCCGTCAATATAGGACAGGCAAGCAGAATAAGCGGCGTTTCTCCTGCCGATGTAAATATGCTTCTGGTATATCTTAACAGCTTAGCGTTATAATTTAGAACCATGAAATACGAAAACATCAGCTTTTTAGACAAAAATTACAAATTTGTAAAGGGCGATATAGTTACGGAAAACGGTATTATTACCGATATTTGCCAAAAGGACAGCGCCGATAAGGGCATAGGCATATTGCCGCCCTTTGTGGATATACACATACACGGCGGCTTCGGTGTGGATATAATGTATGCCGAGGCGGAGGAAATAGCCTATCTCAGCAGAAGGCTTTATGAAAATAATGTAGGCGCGTATATGCCCACTACTGTGGCAAAGGACTATGACAGCATACTTAAAGCCGCTGCAAATGTGAGAAAAGCCGCAGAAACAGGCGAGGGCGCAGAAATAGCGGGCATACACATAGAAGGACCTTTTATATCCAAAAAATACAAGGGCATAATGGAGGAAAGGCATATCGTTCCCTGCGATACGAAGCTATTCGACAGTCTCAGAGAGATTATGGGCGAGCTTAAAATACGCTTTACCGTCGCTCCCGAGGCTGAAAATGCCCAAGCCTTCTGTAAATATGTAACGGAAAATGGCGGCTTTATTTCTCTGGGACACAGCGGAGCAAGCGCCGACCAATGCCAAGGGCTCAGCGCAGGCTCTTATACCCATATTTTCAACGGAATGGCAGGTCTTCACCACAGAGAGAACAATATACTTGTATCTGCCCTTACGGACTCTCTTTACACAGAGCTTATATGCGATTTTATACACGTTTCACCGAAGTGCGCGGAAATACTCTGTCGGCTCAAGGGCGACAAAATAATACTTATAACCGACGCTCTTAAGGCTATGGGACAGGGAAATATTACATTTGAATTCTGCCAAAAGCAGATAACCGTAGGCAAACAGGGAGCAAGGGATAAAGACGGCAGACTGGCGGGAAGCGTGCTCACTATGAAGGACGGCTTTGAAAACCTCCTGAAAATATCCGATATTAAAACCGCAGTAAAGGCAGCCTGCGAAAATCCTGCAGCGCTTCTGGGACTTAAGGAATACGGCTATATAGACATAGGAAAGAAAGTGATATTGTGAAAATAGGCAAGCTGCCCAATTCTCTTCTGAACAAAATAATAATAGAGCCTGTAAACAGCCATTCTCCCCAAAGGGAGGAGGTGCTTTTGCGCCCATCCATAGGCGAGGACTGTTCTGCTCTTAATTTCGGCGAGTATAACTGTATTATGTCCACAGACCCTATTACGGGAGCTGTAAAGGATATAGGCAGACTTGCTGTGCATATTAATATAAACGATATTGCTTCAAGCGGCGGAGAGCCTATCGGCATTATGCTTACGGCACTTTTGCCTCCCGATATAAGTGAAAGCGAAATATCTGAAATAATAAGGGACATTTATACCGAGGCAAATAAGCTGAACGTAGCTGTACTGGGCGGACATACGGAGATAACCGACGCTGTGACAAAGCCCGTTATAAGCTGTACTGCCGTAGGCAAGTGCAAAAGACTTATTTCCACAGGAGGCTCAAGGGTCGGTGATTACGTTATTATGACAAAAACGGCAGGTCTTGAGGGTACTGCCATATTTGCAAAGGACAAGCTCTCTCTTCTGAAGGGTAAGGTAAGTAATGATGTAATAAGAAATGCAGAGAGCTTTTCAAACAACCTTTCCGTGCTTAAAGAGGGACTTATAGGCGCAGGGTATAATGCCCATGCCATGCACGATGTAACTGAGGGCGGCATACTGGGCGCCTGCTGGGAACTGGCGGAAAGCTCCGGACTTGGCATAGAAATATATGAGGACAGTATACCCGTCGCTTACGAAACGCAGGAAATATGCAGGGTGCTTGGCGTTGACCCTCTCCGCCTTATTTCAAGCGGCTCTATGCTCATAGTATGCGAAAGCACCGATATACTTAAGGCTCTTGAAAATGAAAGCATAAAGTCGGAGGTAATCGGCAGAATAACCTCAAAGGACAGATATATAATCAAAAACGGCAAAAAAATGCCCTTGACCGAGCCTGACAGCGACCAGCTTTACAAGGTTTAAAGCGGCAAGCTCCCGTTTATAATATAAACAGTTGAAGTAAATCGAAAAATATAGTATAATAGTATAGATGATTGGAAATAACAAACCTTTTTAAAAGGAGAATGAAATATATGTGCGGTTTTTGCGGATTTACAGGAAATATTGAAAACAGAGAGGCTGTCATAGAGCAGATGATGAACAGAATAGTTCACAGAGGTCCTGACAGCGGCGGTATGCACAGCGAGGATAAGTTCACATTCGGCTTTAGACGTCTTAGTATAATAGGCCTTGAGGACGGCTCTCAGCCTATATACAACGAGGACAAGTCCGTTGTAATAGTGTTCAACGGCGAGATATACAATTATCAGGAGCTTAAAGAGGGACTTATTGAAAGGGGACACGTATTTTCCACCCATGCAGACACGGAGGTAATAGTTCATCTCTATGAGGAAAAGGGCACAGACCTTTTAAACGATTTAAGGGGTATGTTTGCCTTTACCATTTATGATAAGAAAAAGGATATGCTTTTCGGCGCAAGGGATTTCTTTGGCATAAAGCCTTATTATTACAGCGAGATAGACGGAGAGCTGCTTTTCGGCTCTGAAATAAAGAGCTTTCTGCCCTATCCCAAGTTCCATAAGGAGGTAAATCCCCTTGCTCTTGAAAATTATCTGACATTCCAGTATTCCGTACTGGACGAAACCTTCTTCAAGGGCGTGTATAAGCTGAAGCCGGGACATTTCCTTACCTTCAAGGAGGGTCAGCTCCATATAGAGAGATATTTCCAGCCTAGGTTTGAGCCGGAGCAGGATATAATAGCTGACAGCAAGAACGGAGTTAAGCTGCAGGACGCCATACAGAAGGTAGAGGACGTGCTTCTTAATTCCGTAGGTATGCACACGGTAGTCAGCGATGTTGAGGTAGGCTCTTTTCTTTCAAGCGGCGTAGACTCCAGCTTTGTTGCGGCTACATTCCGCAGGGGTATGGACAAGACCCATGCCAAGACATTTACCGTAGGCTTCGACTATGAGAAATACAACGAGATAGGCTATGCCAAGGCTCTTTCCGAGCACGTAGGCATAGAGAGCAATTCCAAGATAATTTCAACTGACGAATACTGGGAAAGCCTTCCAAAGGTACAGTACCACATGGACGAGCCCTTAGCAGACCCCTCTGCCGTAGCTCTTTATTTTGTAAGTAAGCTGGCAAGGGAAAAGGTAAAGGTAGCTCTTTCAGGCGAGGGCGCAGACGAATTTTTCGGCGGCTACAATATTTACGAAGAGCCTATGGCGCTTGCCCCTATGCACATTTTTCCCAAATCCGTGAGAAAATTCATTGCCAAGGCGGTATCCCGCATACCCTTTAATTTCAAGGGCAAGAATTATTTCAGAAGAGCCGCCCTTGACGTAGAGGAGCGCTTCTACGGTAACGGCAATCAGATGTTCTCAAAGGAGGAAAGAGAGGCTATTCTCAAGAATCCCAGTGGAAAATACGACCATACGGAGATAACAAAGCCCTATTACGACTTCTGCGAGGGTCTCGACGACGTTACAAAAATGCAGTTTATAGACCTTAATCTCTGGATGGTGGGAGATATACTTCTTAAAGCGGATAAAATGAGTATGGCAAACTCCCTTGAGGTAAGAGTACCTTTTCTGGACAAGGAGGTATTCGAGGTGGCAAGGCATCTGCCCTCTGACTACAGGGTAAACAGACGCGCCACGAAATATGCCTTCAGAATGGCAAGCAAGAAATATCTGCCCGACAATGTAGCTACCAAGAAAAAGCTGGGCTTCCCCGTGCCTACAAGAGTATGGCTTAAGGAGGACAAGTATTACAACATTATAAAAGAGGCGTTTACAAGCCCTACGGCAGAAAAATATTTCAATACGGATAAGATAATGGAATACCTTGACGGACACAGAGCAGGCAAAGGCGATTACAGCCGTAAGGTATGGACAGTATATATGTTCCTTGTATGGCATAAGGAATTTTTTGAAAAGGAGGCAGCATAATGGACTGTATTTTCTGCAAAATAGCCAATGGAGAGATACCCTCCACAACAATATATGAGGACGGCGATTTCAGAGTTATAACGGACATCAATCCTGCAAATCTCGGTCATTGTCTTGTAATTCCCAAGGCTCACGCAGCCAATGTATATGAGCTTAGCGAGGAGCTTACGGCAAAGGCGTTTGTCATTGCCAAGAAAGTGGCAGCCGCCGTTAAAAAGGCGACGGAGTGTGACGGAGTTAATATACTCCAGAACAACGGAGAAACGGCAGGACAGACCGTATTCCACTTTCATATACACATAATACCCAGACTTAAAAGCGACGATGTAAAGCTGAGCTTCGGCTCATTCAAAGCCGACAGCGAAAGCATAGCCGCTATGGGTGAAAAAATAAAGAAAAGCTTATAAAAAGAAAGGGTGTAGAGAAATGAAAAGAACACTGGCGGCAGTACTGGCGGCTGCAATAGCTTTTACCGCAGTTCCCGTATTTGCTCTTGACACAACAATTACAAGCAATCCTGTGGAAATGGGTGAAGAAAGCACTACAATGACCACACAGGCAACAACGGAGGAAACGACGCAAGCTCCCACAGAGAAGCCTACGGAGGCAACAACACAAGCCGTAACGGAAGCTCCCACACAGGCAACCACAGCTGCTCCCGTTACACAGACTGTTACGGAAAAGCCTGTTGAAACTACCACAAAATATACTGCTCCCGTACAGGAAGGCAAGCCTCATGAGGTAAATATCCATGTTACCGCAACGATAAAGGGCAAGTATTCCGACGGCGACACAGATTATATATATGCCGAGGACTATATGAGCATAGACCCCAGAACTCTGGACTGGAGCTCAGACAACAACAGAATAGCCTCAGTAAACAGAGACGGACGCATAGAGCCAAAGGCAGTAGGTCATACGATTATTACAGGCAGCGGCGTTACGGACTATATTTTCCATATACAGGTAAAGGAAAGCGCTACGGACTCAAAGGATATAACTCTCTATGAGGACGAAAAAATAGACCTTGGCAAATATGTAAAGAGCAATCCTGAAAATTACGACTGGAGCTCTGACGACCACAGCATAGTTACAGTAAACGACGAGGGTATTGCCCAATCCAAGGATAAGGACGGCAACACCGTGGTAATTGCCGAATCCGAAAAGGACAGCGAGATATACCATTTCTATATAAGAGTAAGAGAAACCACAAACGAGCATCCCGACGAGCATAATTTCATAGATGAGGATATGCCTTTATTCATGAGCGGCGGAGACAATGCCGATGTTTCAATGTTTTTGGACAAGGCTCCCGAAAGCTATAAGTGGTATTCCGACAATACCTCCGTTGCAAGAGTTGACGGAGATAACGGCGTTATCACAGCAAGAAACGAAGGCAAGGCGACTATACACGCTCACGGTACGGTATACGACTACTGCTTCAATGTAGAGGTAAACGACGATTATTCCATAGACAGCAGAGAAATGAAAATAGGCGATACCTTCGACTATGACAAGTATATAGACAGCAAAATAAACGATGCCGAAGCATATTCCTTTAAGGGTCATATACTGGACGTATACGGCTCTACCGTAGAGGCAAGAACAAAGGGCGCAGGCTATGTGGTATTCAAGAGCCCTCATAACGAAATACATCAGCTTCTTATAAATGTAAAGGCAGACAGCGTAAATCGTGCTGAGCCTACTACGGAGGTTACCACAGAGGCAACCACTGTGGATATTCACTTTACAGATATAGCTCACAGACCATGGGCAAAGGACGCTATTGAGAATATGGCAGCTTCAGGATTTATTTCAGGCAGAGGCAATGGAATATTTGCTCCCGACGACGGCTGCACAAAGGCAGACTTTACTATCGTGCTTGTAAGAATGTTGGGTCTTGACACAATGGCGCCCAGCGGAAACTATGCCGATGTTCCTGCAGACGCATATTATTACGACTATGTAAGCATTGCAAGAAACAACGGTCTTACAGTAGGCGTGGATAATAATAACTTCCACCCCACACAGATGATAACAAGAGAAGAAATAATGGCTATGGTATACAATGGTCTTGCTCTTAAGGGCGTGCCTATGAATATAAAGCAGTCCGTACTGGGCGGCTATTCCGACGGCTCTCTTGTAAGTCCTCAGTATTGGGACGCAGTATCCGCTCTCCTCAATCTTGGCGCAGTACAGGGCACTTCTGCCACTACTATCGACCCCAAGAGCAATGTAACAAGAGCCCAGATGGCTGTGCTTCTTAATAATGTTTATACAACCGTGTTAAAATAAACCGTAAAATGCCGCATTTATGCGGCATTTTTTAACGACCCTTGTTGTATGAGCGTGTACTTTATACCCTCGTACTTGCTTGTAGGGAAGTGTAGAATTGAAGTTTTGTTTAGGCGTGTATCGAATTTATTTTTTGTTTCAAAACGACCCTTCCACCATGCTTCGCATGGTCCCCCTCCCCTCCGACGCCTGCGATAAAACACGTTGTGTTTTATCGCAAGGCTAGGGGAGGCTGTGGTTGTGGTAAGAGCTGGATTTTGCGATAACAAAAGTGCTGAAACCTATTGTAGGAGAGGTTAGAGAGAAGAAAGCTGTCTGCGCTACCTCCCCACTTCTAGCCTCCCCTAGCCCGATAGGGCGTCGGAGGGGAGGGGGACTTTGCAGCGGAAGAATATCTGCCGACACGAAGTGTCGCTTTTGCAATAGCAAAAGTGCTGACCGCCGTTAGGCGGTGGAAGGGTCGTTCCAAAGCAAAGACAATACTGATATTACGATAAACAAAATCCCCCATAAATCAAATAAAGCCATCCCATTACCTTTCTGCCCATAAATTCGGCAGCTCTACACCCCATAATTTTCACACCTTCGCCCGTAGGGGAGACCTGCGGTCTCCCGCTTACAAGCAATCCTCCTTGCATTCCATACCTTTTACGTTTCAAGTCCCTCCAGATACCGCATAAGATTTACCTCTCCGTCTATATCCACACCCTGTCGGAACAGCTTTTTATCCCCCTCGCTAAGTGCGGCAAGGGGCGTGGAGGTCATTTCCTTTAGTACATCGCTGTTTTTATAGTACACGGCAACATACCCGTTGTTTTCTTTTAAGGTATAGTGCTGAGAGCTTTCACAGTCCATATTTTTGGCAAACACTATCCTGTCGGCGCTGAATTTCGTCATCTGCCATGTATCGTATGCCTTTTCAACAGCCTCTCTGTCCCAGCCGTACATATAATACTGAGGGAGAAGCTCTCTTACCTCTGAAAATCCGTCGTTATAGTTATACACGAATTCCATAACGGTATTTTCGTTTACTGCGGCTTTGGAGGGCGCTTCTGCCGTAAGGGCGGGACTGCCGTAGGTCACATTTTTTTCTCCCTCCAGAGTGCGGACATAGCCAAGCCAGCCGCCCATAGCCGCGGCGGCGATACCTGCAAGCATTACAAAACATACTCTGAATAATTTCATACATACCACCTCTGTTTGTATTATTTCCTTAAATCCATAATATATACAAGAGAAGTATTATTTTCGTTAAATTCGGCATAATTATTTATGAATAAACTTAAGGAGTGAAAAACATGAGAGAAAGCTACCCATTTGAGCTTATAGCTCTGCAATATGAATACGACGCATTAGAGCCTTGTATAGACGAGGAGACCTTGCATTATCATCACGACAGGCATTTGCAGACCTATGTGGATAATCTGAATAAGACGCTTAAGGACTATCCCAAGCTGCATTGTATGAATCTGCCTACGCTGCTTGTCAATATTTATTCCCTGCCCGACGAGATACAGACGGCGGTGAAAAACAACGGCGGCGGAGTATTCAATCATAATCTGTATTTTTCAATACTGCGCAGTCCAAGAGAGGACAACAGACCCTCCGGAGAGCTTGCAGACAGCATAAACGCCAAGTTCGGCTCCTTTGAGGGCTTTAAGAAGGCTCTGTCCTCTGCGGCTGTGGGACAATTCGGTTCGGGCTACGGCTGGCTTGTTACGGACAGACATGGCAAAGTCTCCGTTATGTCAGCGCCTAATCAGAATACGCCCTTGGGCAGAGAAACCATGCCCCTTATTCCCCTTGATGTATGGGAGCACGCCTATTATCTGCAATACAAAAACAAGCGCGGAGAATATACGGAAAATTTCTTTAAGCTGATAAACTGGGAGCAGGTGGAAAAGCTGTATAAAAACAGGGAAAATTTTTTCAAATAGGTTTGAAAAACGAAGTATATTGTGATATACTGATTATCGACAGATAATAAATATCCAAAAGGAGGAAAGTAATATGCTTGACAAAAAGGTACTCAAACTATTGAACGAACAGGTGAACAAGGAATTCTATTCAGCATATCTTTATCTGGATTTTGCAAATTTCTATTCATCAAAGGGTCTTGACGGCTTTGCCAACTGGTATGAGATACAGGCAATGGAGGAGAGAGATCACGCAATGCTTTTCTACAGATACCTGCACAACAACAATGCTGATGTAAAGCTGGAGGCTATTGACAAGCCGGGCGTAAAGCTGGATGCTCTTATGGATCCCCTTAAGGAGGGTCTTAAGCATGAGGAATACGTTACAAGCCTTATTCACGATATATATGCGGCAGCTCATGACGCCAAGGATTACAGAACTATGCAGTTTTTAGACTGGTTCGTAAAGGAACAGGGCGAGGAAGAGGTAAACGCAAACGATATGATAACAAAGATGGAGCTTTTTGGCAGCGATCCCAAGGGTCTTTATATGCTTAACTCAGAGCTTAAGGCAAGAGTATACAGCGCTCCCTCATTAGTTTTATAAATTTCAGCATAAATCAAGCCGAGGAGATTGAGGTGACGCTCAAAAGCCTCGGCTATATTAATTTATAGACAAGACGGTATATTCTGGTGCTGTATGAAAAGGCTTATTTTTATTTGATTTGACTTTACCTCTTTATTCCGTTAAAATGTATATATAGGAGATGAAGGTATGGAGAGAGTATATGTAAACAACAGATTTATGAAAAAGGGTCATACCACGGGAGTATGCGCCGCTGCGGCAGCCTACGGCGCTGCGTCAATGCTGCTTAACGGCATAGAGCTGGAGTATGTGGATATACTTACGCCAAGCGGTACTGCTCTTAGTCTTAAGCTATTGGATATAAAGCGGGAAGGGAATTTTGTAAGCTGCGCCGTTAAAAAGGAAAGCGGCGACGACCCTGATGTGACAGACGGTATGCTTATATACTGCAAAGCGGAAAAAATACAAAAGGGCATAGAAATAAAGGGCGGCATAGGTATAGGCACGGTTACCCGTCGGGGACTTGACAGACCCATAGGCGCAGCCGCCATAAATACAGTACCCTTGCATTCTATTGAAAAAAATATCGAAAGAGCTTGCGGGGAGGCGGAGTATAGGGGAGGCGTAAGCGTGACTGTATATGCCCCGGAGGGCGAGGAGATCGCCAAAAAAACACTTAATCCCGATATAGGCATAGAGGGCGGCATATCCATACTGGGCACTACGGGCATAGTAGAGCCTATGAGCAGAAAAGCCTTTGAGGACACCATACGCCTTGAAATGAATATGCTTTCTCTTGATTACGGCTACGCCATAGCCGTGCCCGGAAGCTACGGCAGGGACTTTGCAAAAAAAATGGGACTTCCCCAAGAGCTTATTATAAAGACGGGAAATTTCATAGGCGCAGCCATAGACTGCGCTGCTGAAAAGGGTCTTAAGGGACTGCTTATAGTAAGCCATGTGGGAAAGGCTCTAAAGCTGGGAGCAGGCATTATGAACACTCACTCCCATGAGGCTGACGGACGTATGGAGGTGCTGTGTACCTCCGCTCTTAAGGCTGGCTGCGGCAGAGATATACTTATGAAAATAACAGAGTGCGTTACCACAGACGAGGCGCTTGCTCTGCTCAGAGAGTCGGGCTGTATGGAAAAAACAATGGAAATAATAGCCGAGAGAATACTTTATTACACATCGAGAAGAGCGGCTGTGGACACAGGCTGCATAGTTTTCTCAAATAAATACGGAATTATTTGTAAGACCGAAAATGCAGACAGGCTTATATCCGAAATAATGAAAGAGGTTATATAATGGTACATTTTGTAGGCGCAGGCAGCGGCGCTCCCGACCTTATCACACTGAGGGGCGACAGGCTTCTGAGAAATGCGGATATTGTAATATATGCAGGCTCTCTTGTAAACAAGGAGCTTTTAAGTGTATGCCGAAAGGACTGCGCCCTTTACGACAGCGCATATATGACCCTTGAGGAAATAGCTTGTATATACAGGAACAACAGAGATAAGGACATAGTAAGGCTGCACACGGGAGACCCATCTATATTCGGCGCGGTAAAGGAGCAAATGGATATATTGGAAAGAGAGGGCATAGACTACGACTGCTGCCCCGGAGTAAGCAGTCTGTGCGGAGCCGCGGCTTCCCTTAAGGTGGAGTATACACTGCCCTCAGTATCCCAAAGCGTTATTATTACAAGGGCAGAGGGCAGAACAGCCGTGCCCTTGGGACAGAGCATAAAAGATTATGCAGGGCATAACGCCACAATGGTAATATTCCTTTCGGCAGCCTTGTCCGAAAGGGTACAGGAGGAGCTTATTGATGGCGGCATAGACAGGGATACGCCCTGCGCCGCAGTATATAAGGCAACATGGAGAGATGAAAGGATAGTAAGGGGAAGGGTTGGAGAGCTTCACAGTATGCTTAATGAAAACGGCATTACAAAGACCGCCCTTATTATCGTGGGGAATGTGCTTGGCAGCGACTATGAGCTGTCAAAGCTCTATGACAGCAGTTTCAGGACGGAATTCAGAAGGTAGAGGAAAGGAGAATGTATATGAAGATTTGCGCTGTGTGTTTTACAAAAGCAGGTATCGAGTTGGCGGAGAAAATAGGTATAGAGAAAATATACGCTTTCCACAGATATGCAGGAAAGCATATATCCTTTACGGGAATAAGCGAAATTATGCCCGTTTGCTGGAGGCTCTATGAGGGAATAGTGTTTATAGGCGCCTGCGGTATAGCCGTAAGAGCAATAGCGCCCTTTGTTGTAAACAAGGAGATAGACCCTGCCGTCGTTGTATGCGACGACAACGGAAAAAACGTTATTTCCCTTGTGGCAGGGCATATAGGCGGAGCTAACAGACTGGCGGAAAAAATTGCCGAAAGAACAGGCGGACGCGCCGTTATTACAACGGCTACGGATGTAAATAAAAAATTTGCCGTAGATACATGGGCAAAGGACAACGATTTGTATATTACAGATTTTGAAACGGCCAAAAAAATATCGGCAGCTCTTCTTAACAATGAGCCCGTAGGGTTTTACAGCAATATGTATGAGCCTCCCGAGGGGCTTTATAATCATGGAGAATACGGAATATATGTAGGCTACAACGATATTCGTCCCTTTAAGAATACGCTTATACTTGTGCCCAGGTGTATAGTTGCGGGTATAGGCTGCAAAAGGGGAGTTGACAAGGATACCATAAAGGCTGTGCTTATGAAGGTGCTTAATGAAAATCACATAAATATACACTCTGTATATAAGCTGGCAAGCATAGACCTTAAAAAGGACGAAAGGGGTATCATAGAGCTTGCCCAAGAGCTGGGAGTGGCATTTGATACCTATTCTGCCGGAGAGCTTAACAGGCTTAAGGGAGATTTCTCATTCTCCGATTTCGTGGAGGAAAACACAGGGGTGGACTGTGTGTGCGAAAGAGCCTGTGCCGCCAATTTCGGCCGCGTTATAGTCAAGAAATATGCGGAAAACGGCGTAACAGTAGCTTTGGGAGAAAACGTAAACGAGCTGTAGTAAGGGCTATGGCAAATAACATGGGAAAGGAAAAAATATGCTTTATGTAGTGGGAATAGGCTCGGGAGATGTAGATACTATGACGGAGGAAGCCATTTCAGTGCTGAAGGGCTGCTCTCTTATTGTAGGCTATACTCTTTATACAGACCTTATAAGGGATAGCTTTGGGGATAAGGAATTTTATTCCACGCCTATGAGAGGCGAAAGAGAGCGCTGTATTTATGCCATAGAAAGCGCCGAAAGGGGCGTTGAAACAGCTGTCGTATCAAGCGGCGACAGCGGAGTATACGGTATGGCGTCGCTTATATACGAGCTTTGCGAAAACAGGGATATTGAAATAAAAATCATTTCGGGAGTAACAGCCGCATTGAGCGGAGCTGCCCTTTTGGGCGCTCCTGTGGCGCATGACTTTGCAGTCATAAGTCTTAGCGACCTTATGACGCCCCTTGAGCTTATAGAAAAAAGACTGAGGCTTGCCGCAGAGGCGGATATGGTAATTGTGCTTTATAATCCCTCAAGCAAAAAAAGAGCCGATTATCTTGAAAAAGCCTGCCGTATCATAAGGCAGGCAAGAGATATAAATACCATTTGCGGATATGTGCGGAATATAGGCAGAGAGGGAGAAAAAGCCGTCGTTACAGATTTGGACACTCTTGCGGACACCTCTGTGGATATGTTCACGACGGTGTTTATAGGCAACAGTACCACAAGGAATATAAAAGGAAAAATGGTTACGCCAAGGGGTTATTGATATGAGCAGGATAATGATATTTGCAGGGACCACAGAGGGCAGAATACTCTGTGAAAGCTGCAGGGACAAGGATATGATACTGGACGTATATGTTGCTACGGAAAAGGGAGAGGAGCTTATACCCAAAGCCCCTAATATCACCGTGCATAGGGGAAGACTTGACGCCGACGGTATTAAAGCGGAGTACAGACGAATTTCTCCCGATATGGTAGTTGACGCAACTCACCCTTATGCCGAGGAAATAAGCAGGAATATAAGGCTTGCCGTAGACAAGGACAGATATGTAAGGCTTCTGAGAGAGGAAAGCGAAAGGGTAGACGCTCTCTATGCCGCGGATATGAATAAGGCAATAGATATAGTGAACAGGAGCAGAGGAAATGTCCTTATGACCACAGGCAGCAAGGACCTTGAAAAATATGTAAATATTACAGACTACAAGAAAAGACTTTATGTGCGTATGCTGCCCGAAAACGCCAATCTCCGCAGGGCGCTTGCCTTGGGAATAAGGCTTGACCACATTATAGACGAGGAAGGTCCTTTTACGGAGGAGGAAAACGTCGCTCTTATAGAGGAATACAATATCAAGTATCTTGTTACAAAGGAATCGGGAGCGGCAGGCGGCTTTATAGAGAAATATAACGCTTGCAAAAGCACGAATACCGTTATGGTCGTTGTGGAAAGACCCGAGGAAAAGGGCTATACCACAGAGCAGGTCATTAAAATGGCGGAGAATATAGACAGCACAAAGCAGGTATATATAATAGGAATAGGCATGGGCAATCCCCGCAATATGACTGTGGAGGCTGTTGAGGCGATAGAAAGGTGCGAGGCGGTAATAGGCGCAAAGAGAATGGTTGACGCTGCCGACACTAAGGGAAAGGCTGTGTATAACGAATACAGAGCCGAAAAAATAAAGGAATTTATAGACAGTCATTTTTACAGGAGAATAGCGGTGCTCTTTTCAGGCGACGTGTGTATATACAGCGGAGCAGGAGAGCTTGCGGAGCTTTTGGAGGACTGCGAGGTCACGGTTATACAGGGCATATCCTCTGCGGCATATCTTGCCTCCAGAATGGGTATAGACTATTCCCAATGTCCCGTAATAAGTCTTCACGGCAGGGAATGTGATATTGTAAGTAAAGTAAAGGAAAATAAGGGTATATTCGTACTGACGGGAGGAAATACGGCTGAAATCTGCCGTCGGCTCACAGATGGAGGTCTTGGCAATGTAAAGCTGTGTATAGGCGAAAGGCTTTCATACAGCAATGAGAAAATTTCCGTAGGCTTTGCCCATGAATTTATAAGCTCCGCTTTCGATACGGTAACAACTGTGTATATAGAAAACGACAATTACGGCAAGGCTCTTGAAATAGGCATAGACGACGATGAATTCATAAGAGGCGGCGTACCTATGACAAAGGCGGAGGTAAGAGCCTGCGTCATTTCTGCTCTCAGTCTTAAACCAAGCTATACGGTATACGACATAGGCGCAGGCACAGGCTCTGTGACTGTTGAAATATCGGGGCTTGCAGGCAGGGTTTACGCCATAGACTGCAGCCGTGAGGCTTGTGGACTTATAAAGGCAAACTGCGAAAAATTTAGCCGCGGCAATGTTGAGATAATAAACGACTATGCCGAAAACGCAATAGATGCTCTCCCCAAGGCAGACTGCGTATTTATAGGGGGAACAAAGGGCGCTTTAAAAGAAATACTTGACAAAATACTTAAAAAGGGGGATACTCTTATTGTAATGACCGCTGTTTCTGTTGAAACGGCTTATATGGCTCTTGACTATTTCAGAGAAAGGGGCATGAGCTTTTCACTTAAGCAGATAACGGTGGCAAGAGGCAGAAATACAGGCGAGCTGACAATGCTTATGTCGGAAAACCCTGTTTTTGTAATAAGCGGAAGGATGGAAAAATGATGAAAAGAAAATATCTTATACTGGGAATTACAGTGCTTGCGATTTCAATGACCGCCTGCGGCAAAAAGAACGGAAACAAGCTGAAAAGCACAAGAATCGACAATGAGACTGAAACCACTACGGAGGTAACGTCCGAAACAACTACTCAGACGACTACATCCGTTACTACCACCACAAAGGAAAGCACTACCGCCGCCACTACTAAAAAGGCGCAGCCTGCAAATAAGACTGAGCCTGCAAAGACGGTAAAGAGCGCCGAAATAGGCAAGACCGTAAATGACGCAGAGCCTAAGGCAGACGCAGCCTCTCCCATAACAGGCGTAAGCAACGGTGTTTTCCTGGACGTAAGCAGTACCGTAAGAGAGCAGGCAAGCAACAGCTACCGAGAAACTCTCCAGAGCTATTTTAAAGAGGACAGCAAAAACGAAGCCCAGGATATGAAGGATATAACAGCCACATTAAACGAATGGAAGGCAAAGTATAAGGATACCAATGACAGAGCCTATGCGGAAACAGGCTGTAATCTCCTTATGGCATATTCCAGACTTGCGGCTCTTGACAATATAATAACCGCCAATCAGGACAAGCTCACGGACAAGGAGCTTGCTGAGCATGACAGAATAGCCTTTGACCTCCAGGGCAATGTGGAAATATTCCTGAATACCAATAATATTACGGCGCTTACGTCAGAGCAGGATTTCGCCTGCCTTAACCGTATAAACGCTCTGAGAACAGACATAGAGGAGCAGATAAAAAAGCCTGCTGCTGAGCCTGTGACCGAAGCGGCAACAGATACGGTAGCTCAATAGTACATAAATTTAACAGTAAAAAGCCGAGACCATATACCTCCCCAAAATTCAGCCTTAAATCTGACCTTTGGGCTTGGTAGGGTACTCGGCTTTGTTTTATTTATAGGCGTTATTGCTGATATACGCCTGCTCCCTTGGAGCTAAGACCTCTCATAAGGCTTTCCACAAGGGCGTCCATAACATCCTGGCAGCTGCCCTCGGTTATGTTTTGGGTTATGCCTCCCATATTTATATTAATATCGGAATTGTAGTTGTTTGTTTTCCTGTTGTCGGCGCTGTTGCGTATGTAGCTGTAATCCCTTTCCTTGGCGTAGGGATTGAAGGACATACTGTTATATACGGTATCTCCGCCAACTTCGCTTTTGTTAAGGCTTATGGGCATACTGCCTTCAAGGGAATGTATGCTGTTGTTTTCAATGCTCTCCGACGAGTTGTATATATGCTCCATACAGCTGTTTACGGCAGTCATGCTGTCGTTAAGGCTGCTGCTTGTAATATTGGGATATTCAAATATATTGCTGCTGCTTATATTGTCCAAAATCCTTGTATTGCTTATATTGTTTAGTATATTCGGAATATTTTGTACAGTATCGCCGTTTATATAGTCGTAGGTCTGCAATACAGAGCTGTGGGTGCTGTTGTATATATTGTATTCACTGTTCTGATAATAGCTGTTGTCAATGCTTTCCGTATAATTTTCGTCAGCTGCCGCGTCTATGTATGCCGCCCCATTTTCATAGGCGGGTATGATAAAGCTGTCATTTGGGTCTTCTCTGTTGTATATATTGTAAACTGCGGCGTTGTTTTTATACTCTTTTGAATAAACGCCGTTTTCGGTCAGCTCGGTATCCTCGCCGTATATTTCCATAAGTAGGGGAATATAGGGTATTATGCCGTTAGCTGTGTTTTCAGTCATTTCTATAAGCTCTCTAATATCGTTCACCTCCTAGGGTATCACTATGTTCATTCCTGCTTTTATTTTGTTGGGGTCGGAAATAACATTTTTGTTTGCGTCGTATATCTGACGCCATTTACTGCCGTCGCCGTAGTATTTTTTGGCAATGAGCCACAGGCTCTCTCCCGATACTACGGTGTGGGAGGACGCAGAGGGCGCGTTATAGGCTTCTCTTTCCCTTGCGCCTGTATTTTGGAATATTGCGCCGAAGGTACGGTATTCCTTAAGTGTAATAGCCGCCTTAAGGTCGTAGCCCTCGTGAGCGCTTTCCGTAAATCTGTAATCCTCCAGTGTTGCGCTTATGCCCGTGTAGTTGAATACCTTGTTCCCCATTACCCTTGTTATTACAAAGGCAAGAACCTTTTTGCTCTCCTTGAGCTTTGCTATTTCGTCCTTGTAATAGTCGGCGTTTTTAAACTCGTCGTAGAGATATGAGGCAAAGGGATACCTTGTGTTGGGTATAAGCGCCTCAAAGGCTATGGTTCTGAGCTTCGGCGATCTTATGAGGTTTATTTCGCCGCCCTCCACCAATGTTACGGTTTCGTTAAGTGAGCCTGTTGATATAGTTATTTTTTCGGGCGCAACAGGCAGCTTTATTTCGCCCAGCCATACTTCGTACATATTCTTTCTCCTTTCATTTTATCCCCTCAAGAGTATCTCTGAAAAGCCGTCTGTTGAGCCTGTCCAGTCTTTTCAGCTCTCTTGAATATTCCTCCATAAGAAATTCCCGCCTTGCTTTTCTGTAAGCAAGCTCTCCCTCCGTATCCATACTGCCGTATCCCGTATTTTTAAGCTGCTCTGTAAGTATGGCTATTTCGCTTTTTATTTCGCGCTTTTCTTCGTTTAGACACCTTAGCTCCTCTGTCAGCTCAATGCTTTTTTCCTCGCTTTTATCGTCCCTATCGGAGCTGCGTATAAGCTCAAGCTCTATTATACAGTCTGCAATATCCCGACCCCTTTTTGTGACGTTTTCCAGCTCCTCCCTCATAAGGGCTATTCTTTCCCGCATTACTGTCTTATCGTTTGCTCTTTGGCTTTCTGCCAGACGTCGGGAGCTTGTGAGCATTCTCTGATTTCTGCCCTTTATAAGTATGTTTTCAAGATTTTTAATACGTCTTCTTATACGCATTATTTTTCTTTGCGTATCTGTCATAGTTACCCTCCTTTATATGTTTATGGGGTGAGGATAACATAAAAAGTGCGACAAAATGCGACATTTGTAAAAGGTCTTAATAAACAATTCATTTGCCATAATCGGTTATTTGTAGTATTATATATGTATATGAAGAGAATCGGCTTCTCTTTGCAAAGGAGGAAATGCTTTGATAGAGGTAAAAAATCTTACTAAGAAATTCGGACCTCACACAGCGGTGGACAATATATCATTTGTGGTAAACGACGGGGAGATACTTGGCTTTCTCGGACCTAACGGCGCAGGAAAGACCACTACCATGAATATGATGACGGGTTTCATATCCGCCACCTCCGGCACGGTGAGGATAAACGGCTACGATATACTTGACGAGCCGGTAAAGGCAAAAAAACAGCTGGGTTATCTGCCCGATGTGCCTCCTCTCTACGGCGATATGACTGTGGAGGAATATCTCAGCTTTGTATGCGACCTTAAGGGCGTTAAAAAGTCGGACAGACCCTCCATGATAGAGGAAATAATAACCACCGTCAAAATAAAGGAGGTCTATAAGCGCCTTATAAAGAATCTTTCAAAGGGTTACAGACAGAGAGTAGGTCTTGCGCAGGCTCTTGTAGGCTTTCCCGAGGTGCTTATACTGGACGAGCCAACGGTAGGTCTTGACCCTAGGCAGATAATAGAAATGCGCGACCTTATAAAAAGACTGGGAGAAAGGCATACCGTTATACTCAGCTCTCATATACTCAGCGAGGTAAGCGCCGTGTGCGACAGGGTAATGATAATAAACAAGGGCAAAATAGTGGCTACCGACACTACGGAGGGTCTTTCCGGCAAGGCGGATAACTCTGCCCAGATGATAACCGTAAGGGGCGACGGAGACGACGTATGCCGCCGTCTTATGGAATGGGCGCATATAGAAAGAGCCGTTGTGGATTCCGACAATGCCGACGGCACCTGCAGCATAAAAGTAGAGGGAGAAAAGGGCGTAGACATAAGAGAGATAATAAGCAAGGCTCTTGCCCAGGAGAATATACCTCTGCTTATGCTCAGAGGAGTTTCTCTCAATCTTGAGGAGGCATTCCTTAAGGTCATAAACGGAGAAATAGAGGACATCAATGTAAAAAAAGAAGAGGCTCTCGACACTGTAAGCGGCGAGAACACAGGGGAGGAGGAGGTTTAAATGCCCGCTGTTATCAAAAAGGAGTTAAGAACCTATTTCAATACTGTAACGGGTTATGGCTTTTTGGGTTTTTTCGTACTTATAACGGGATACTTCTTTGTATCCCAGAACATAGCGGCGTCAAATGCCAATTATAATGAGACCCTTGCAGGTTCTATGATAATGTTTCTCATACTTGTGCCTGTGCTTACAATGCGTCTTTTTGCAGAGGAGGCAAGGCAGAAAACAGACCAGCTTCTGTATGCCGCTCCCATTAATGTAACGGATATTGTAGCAGGCAAGTTTATTGCCGCATCATTTCTGTTTCTGCTCGGCATTGTAATTACGCTTATTTTTCCCTATATGCTTTCCCGTTCGGGTGAGCTGGCGTGGGGAATGACGCTTGTAGGCATACTGGGTTATTTTATGATGGGTATGTGCCTTATAAGCGTGGGCATATTCATTTCCGTGCTTACGGATAATCAGATAGTGGCGGCTGCGGCTACATTCGCGGCTATATTCCTTTTGCTTATGATGGACAATATTTCCTCGGCAGCGCCTATAACGGTGGCTTCTTCTCTTGTATTTACGGGACTTGCCGTTATAGCTGTCGCTCTTACGGTATATTCAAGCACTAAAAATACCTATGCGGCTTTAGGCTTTGCCCTTATAGGCTTTGTAATTATGGCTGTGGTATATTTCATAAACCCCAATATATACGACGGCGTTATAGTAAAGGCGCTGAGCTGGTTCTCTGTGCTGAGCCGTTTTGAGAATTTCTATATGGGCATACTGTCCTTATCCGATGTCGTGTATTATATTACATTTATGTTTGCTTTTCTCTATCTTACTGTAAATGTAATAGAAAAAAGAAGATGGGCATAGGAGGACGCAGCTATGAAATTCAATGATAAACGATTTAAGTACGGTACTTATTCCACGGTAATAACACTTGTGCTTATTGCCATACTTGTGGTATTCAACCTTATAGTGGGCAAATTCAACCGCTCATTTGACTTTACGGGAGAGGACATATTTTCACTTTCCGAGGAAAGCCTTAAGGTACTTGATACTGTGGATAGTGATATAAACATATACACTCTTTTCTCCACGGCGGGAGACGACGCCATTACAGGCAGAGTAGAGCAGGTGCTTGACCAGTATATTCAGCACAACTCCCATATAAAGGTGGAAAACAGAGACCTTTATCTTCATCCCGACTTTGCGGGGAAATATTCCTCCGAAACAAATAATGTAGACGTAAACAGCCTTATAGTTGAGGCAAATGACCGTTTCAGAATAATAAAGTACGAGGACTACTTTAATTCCGAGGGGCGCTTTAGTCTGGAATCCTGTATAACAAGCGCCATACAGTATGTAAATATGAGCGTTCAGCCTTCTATATACTATATAACGGGTCACGGTGAGGCGTCTTATGAAAGCTACACCTCCTTAGGCTCTCAGCTTAAGCTAGCAAATTTCGACGTAAAGACAATAAATCTGCTTGAAAGCGACATACCCGAGGACTGCCGCCTGCTTCTTATAACGCCTACGGCAAGGGATTATTCGGAAGCCGAGGCAAAGAAGGTATTAAGCTATCTTGCCGACGACGGCAGAGCCTATATGATAATGGGCGGCACGGATACGGCGAGCTTCAAGAACCTGGCGGGTATAGCCTCCGCTTATGGCATAACTCTTGAACCGGGCTATATATACGAGGGCGACGAGAGCAGATATATGATGTACCCCTATGCGGTGCTGCCACAGATACAGGAGCATGATATAAACAAATCTCTCATAAGCAACGGCTATACCGTAGCCACAGTTGCCTGCCAGGCTCTTAACAGAACTGAAATTACAAAGCAGGGACTTGAGATAACGCCCTTGCTCACTGCTTCGGACAAGGCGTATATAAAGAAGGAGGGAAATTCCTCCGCCAACAAGGAGGCTGGAGATAAGGAAGGACCCTTCGACATAGCGGTTGCCGTTACGGACTCTACCTATACGGATAAGGCGCATACAACCAAGCTCATAATAACAGGCGCCAGCTTTTATCTGGCAGAGCCGAATACCGACGCTATGGTAAACAACGCCAACTCCACATTTATAGTAAACGGAATAAACTGGCTCAATGATACGGAGGAAAATATATTCATACCAGCAAAGAGCCTTCAGAATAATTCTATTGTCATAGATGCAGGAACTGCCGGCAGCATAAAGCTCATAAGCTGGGGCATAATACCGGGCATACTCTTTGCCGCAGGCTTTGTTGTATGGCTTATAAGGAGAAACAAGTAATGAAAAGAAAGCTAATAATACTTTTGTCAGCCGTTGTAGTGCTTGGATTGTTGCTGGGAGTATATGCGCTTGTGGGCAGCAAAACCGACGACAGCTCCGAGGAAACGGCAAATAACGATACTTCTATGGAGGCTATGGGCGACAAAATAGCCGATGCCAAGGATATTGACAGCTTTACCGTCACAAATGCCAATGGCAGCTTTACATTTAACAAAAAAGGCGGCAAATGGAAGGCGGAGGGCTATGATAACGCCCTCAGTCAGTCAGCGGTAAACGAAATGGCAGGCGTGCTTTCGGCTCTCTATGCCGAAAGGATTGTAGAGGAAGAGCCAAAGGACATAGCAGTATACGGTCTGGACAAGCCCTCTGCAGTAGGGAGGTGCAAGGATATAACCGTAAATCTTGGCGCGGTTACTCCCGATAACAAATACTTCTATGTGCAGACGGACAAATCTCCTGCCGTATATATGGTGGAAACGACCCTTTGCAAAAGCCTTGATTACGGATTTAACGATTTTATAGACAAGTCCGTTCCCAAAATAGACAGGGACAGTATACAGGAGCTTGATATAAGGACAAAGGGCAAGGAGGATATATATGTGTGCTCCGACCCGGACAACCCCATAGCAAGGGACTATGCCGAGGCAAACGGACTTGCCACTCTTGTAATGGAAAAGCCCGTTTCAAATATGCTTGTATACCCCTATAACCTCCATAATTCCGTGCTTAAGAATATAAATAACCTTAATGTGACCGACCTTGTTGAGCCAAATCCCAAGGACCTTGCGAAATACGGTCTTGACGACCCTCAGACCCAGGTGAAAATAAGGGATATGGAAAACACCGTTACCCTTAAGGCGGGAAGCAAAGCGCCTACTGTAAACGATACGGAATATGTATATGTACTTATAAACGACCGCCCCGAGGTGTTCACAATGGATTACAGAAGCGTGGAGCCCTTTATAAACGCGTCTATTGCCGATTTTTCTGAGAAATTCATAAGCCTTTATCAGCGCTCTAAGGTAAGCTCCATAGACTTTGGCGGCTATAAAATAGAGCTTAAGGAGGAGGGCGACAACAAGTTCGTACAGGAGGACGGCGTCCTGCGCGATAACAGAAACGCCTATATAAACGGCAAGGCTGTGAACAGAGAGGACTTTACCGACTTCTATGAGCAGCTCATAGGCATAGGCTTTGACGATATAGACATGAGCGCAGAGCCAAAGGGCGAGCCGGAGCTTGTTATAACCTTTGTTCTGACTGACAAGAGCAAGGATACTGCCGAATACTATAACTACAACAGCGATTTTTATGTAGTCAAAAAAGGCGACAGCACATCTATGCTCGTAAATAAACAAACCGTCGCCAGAGTGCTTAACGAGGCTGAAAAGCTGTGTAGTCAGAATTGAATAAAAAGGTAGGGATATGAAGGAACTGTTGTGTTGGATTTTTGTTTACGCTAGTAGAGTCGACCCTATCGGCAGCCCAAAGCAGGAGTATTTTTCGTTTGATGAAACGGTTGGGCTGCCACTTCCCCTTCTCTGAAGGGGAAGCTCAGGATTACGGTTTTCTCATTCCTTAGTTAGTAATAAATGCTAACATTTCACCTTTCCCTCTCTCTAGCCTCCCCTAGCCTTGCAATAAAACGCAACGTGTTTTATTGCAGGCGTCGGAGGTTTGCTTTTGCTCGCGGCAAATTCAGCACTTTTGCTTTCAGCAAAAGCAAGCCTTACGGCTTGGCGGATAACTTCTTCCGCTGCAATGCCAGCCCTCTCTACAACCCAGCCTCCCCTAGCCCGTCAGGGCGTCGGAGGTTTGCATCGGAAAGCTATTCGACAAACCGTAGGTTTGCTTTTGCGAAGCAAAAGTGCTGAGGAGGGGGACCATTTCAAGTAATGCTTGCATTACGCAGAAATGGTGGAAGGGTCGTTTTAAAATAATTCCATTATGCGTTAAACAATCCCCCAACCAAAAAGACTGTCCCATTATGACCTTTTGCCAATGTCATAACGCGACAGCCTTTTGTCTGTATTTATATATCCATTTTATTTTCAAGCTGAGCAATTATGTAGGGCAGGGATTTAATATTGTCCATAACGTAGTCAGCGCCAGCCTTTTCAAACCTTTCCCGCACACGGGCTCTCTCCGTATCCTTTTCCTCATCGCTTAGCTTCTGGAAATCCTCATAGGACATACCCATTTCGGAAGAGCCGTCTATAACGCCTGCCGTAATAACGCCTGCGTTTATGCCCTCTTTAATATCGCTTACTGTATCGCCCACCTTTATAACGGACTTAACAGAGGAGATTCCCAGCTTTTCCATATTCTTGAATATCATATAGGGCAAGGGTCTGCCGTAGCCGTTTACGTCCTCGGAATTTATCCACAAATCCACTCTTACGCCCTTGCGCCCCGCTATTTCCTCCAGAACGTTCATCATTTCGTGAGTATAGCTTGTGGTAGAGCCTATCCATATACCGGATTCCCTTATGGTATCCATAGTCCTCTTTACATATTCCTTGGGCTCGGAGTATTTTTCAAACTTCTTTATTATTATTTGCTCGAAGCGTCTGCTCAGCTCCATAATATCTCCCTCGTTAGGCTCCATGCCTGTTTTTTCAAACCAGAGCCTTGTAATATCGGGATGACCTATCATTCTTCTGATATGGTCCTGCTTGTCTATACCCATGCTTCTTCTTGTAAGCGCCTCGTCAATGGTAATGCCGTATTCGGCAAATAGGTCTATAAAGCTCTCAACGGTAGCCATACAGCCGTAGTCTATAATAGTGCCTGCCCAGTCCAGTATAACAGCTTCAATTTTTTTCATGGTGTTCTCCTTTTTAATTAGTTGTTCGGTATTAATTTGATTATAACATAAATTTGCGGAAATTCAATTATAATTTAAGCAAAAAAATACCATTGATGTATTGATATGTAAAAGGCGGTATTACAGGCGCTTCCCTTGACAATAAAGATAAGAGGGGGTATACTTATATAAACAGACTTCATATATTTGTTTTATGGAACATGGGAGGAATAGTATGAAGAAAATTGTACTGACAGGCGGAGGAACGGCAGGTCACGTTACCCCCAACATAGCTCTTATACCCCATTTGCAGAAGGCGGGCTATGACGTATATTATATAGGCAGTAAAGGCGGCATGGAGGAGGAGCTTATTAAAAAGTGCGGTATTCCCTACTATGGCGTAAGCTCAGGCAAGCTGAGAAGATACCTGGACAAAAAGAATTTCACAGATGTTTTTAAGGTAATAAGGGGAATAATGCAGTCCAAAAGGCTTATTAAGAAAATAAAGCCCGACGTTGTGTTTTCAAAGGGCGGCTTTGTGGCTGTGCCTGTGGTAATGGGCGCTGCTATGAACAGAGTACCCGTAGTTGCTCACGAATCCGACATCACTCCGGGTCTTGCCAATAAGCTGGCTATGCCCTTTGCCAAGGCGGTATGCACTACATTCCCCGAGGCAGTAGCTCAAATCAAGGACAAAAAGGGCATACATACAGGCACGCCCATAAGAGAAATGCTTTTTGACGGAGATAAGGAAAAGGGCAAGGCTCTTTGCGGCTTTGGCGACAACAAGCCTGTAATACTCATAATGGGCGGTTCCCAAGGCTCTGTAAGGGTGAACAATATCATAAGAGCCATAGCTCCCAAGCTACTTAAGGACTTTAATATCATACACCTTTGCGGCAAGGGCAATTTAAGTCCCAATTTTGAAAATACACAGGGCTATGCTCAGTTTGAATATATATCCGAGGAGCTTCCCGATTTGTTTGCCCTTTGCGATATTATAGTATCGAGAGCGGGCAGCAACGCTATATGCGAATTTCTTGCTCTCAACAAGCCTATGCTTCTTATACCTCTGGGTAAGGACGCCAGCAGAGGCGACCAAATCCTAAACGCCCGCAGCTTTGAAAAGCAGGGCTTTGCCCAGGTATGTCTTGAGGAGAATATGACAAAAGAGAGCCTTTACAAGCAAATAACAGACCTTTACAGAAACAGGGACAGATATATTTCCGCCATGAAAAACGACGAAACGGCAAACGGCGTCGAGGAGGTCATGGACGTTATAAAGGCTGCAACAAAATAAAAATATAAATTTATATGCCCATTGCCTATTTATGAGGAATAAGGTAAATGGGCGAAAAAAGGAGGAAAAACAAATGAAAAAGCTAATGGCAGTATTGACAGCTGCAGTAATGATGAGCACAAGCGTATTTGCCGCAGACGTAAACGTAGTGGTAAACGGCACGCCTATTGAGAGTAAAGGCATTATAATCGACGGCAGAACAATGATGCCCGTAAGAGGAGTATTCGAGGAGCTTGGCTTTGAAGTAAACTGGGACAACGCCACAAAGACGGCAACTCTTACAAAGAGCGTTGTTACAGTAAAGATGACTAACGGCGACAAGGGCTTTACCGTTAACGGCAAGGAAATAGTACCCGACGTGCCCCAGCAGATAGTAGACGGTTCGTTTATGCTTCCCTTAAGAGCCGTTGCCGAGGCAATAGGCGCAAGAGTGAATTGGGACGGCGCGACCTCCACAGCCACTATATCCACAGGACTTAAGGTAGAAGGCGTTTTAGATCTTACAGACGACAGCAAGGAAATAAAGGAAAATACTCCCGACCTTTCCGACGCTGTAAGCGTTGAGATAATAAGCCCCGACGACCCTATTTTCGACAAAGCCGGCGTAAACGAAATCAATCTTGACTAGTAATACCCTTTTGCCCTAATAGGACTTTGCAATCAAAGGAGATTTAGCATGAATATAAACGATACTCTTGACGCTTTGCTGAAAGCGGCGCTTAAAGACGACGAGCTCAGGGCAAAGCTCCTTGCCACAGAGAACGGCGGCGACCCTATGGCGGATTTCTGCCGCATAGCCGAGGAGGCAGGCTTTCATATAGATTTGGGAGAATTCTTTGCTCTTAACGAAACAATGTGCAATAACCTTCTCAAAAGCACCAACGGCGGCGCTACATATCCCATAGACGACTGGGGCGACGCCTACGGGCAATTTATATCATCTCTTAAGTAAGGAACAGTAAAAATGAAGGAATTTGTACAGGAATATCTTAAAAAAGCAGGCATAAATATAGACGAAAAGCAGGCGGCGCAGTTTGAGAAGTACGGAGATATGCTTGTGGAATGGAATACCGTAATGAATCTTACGGGCATAACCGACAAAAAGGAAATAGTGATAAAGCATTTTGCCGACAGCACAGTACCTCTCCGCTTTTGTGATTTCAAGGGGAAAAATGTAATAGACGTAGGCACGGGAGCAGGCTTTCCCGGGCTTCCCCTTAAGATTGCAGAGCCGAAAATGAAAATCACACTTATGGATTCTCTTGCCAAGAGGATAAATTTCCTCAAGGCAGTGTGTAAGGAAACGGATATAGACGCCGAATATATACACGGCAGAGCCGAGGAGCTTGGGCAGGATAAGGACTTCCGCGAGGCTTACGATATAGCGGTATCGAGAGCCGTTGCGCCTCTTAACGTGCTTATGGAGTACGCCATGCCCCTTATAAGGAAGGGCGGACTGTTCGTAGCCCTTAAAGGTCCCGGAGTTTACGACGAAATAGAGCGCTCACGTCATGCCTGTTACGAGCTGGGCGGCAGCATGGCGGATATAAGATTTGCCGAGCTGCCCGATACGGAGCTTCGCCACAGCATAGTTATAGTGGAAAAGATAAACCGGACACCCGATATATACCCCAGAAGGACAAAGAAAATAGAAAGGAGTCCTCTCTAATGGAATATAAATGGTATAAAAATCAGCTCCCCGACGACGCGCGCAGCATACGTGAAGAGGTGTTCGTAAACGAACAGGGAGTGCTTCCCGAGGAGGACTTTGACGGAAGCGACAGACATTGCGAAAGCCTTGTACTGCTGCATGAGGGCATACCCGTAGCCACAGGCAGGATAACGGTAGGCTCAAGGGGAGAAGCCACAATAGGCAGAATAGCCTGCCTTAAGGCTGAAAGGGGCAAGGGCTATGGCGCTCTTGTCGTAAAGGAGCTTATGAGAAGGTGCGGCGAAAAGGGCTTTGACCAGGTGTATGTCCACTCCCAGATAAGGGCAAAGGGCTTTTATGAAAAACTGGGCTTTGCCGAATACGGCGACGTGTATATGGAGGCGGGTATCGCCCATATTAATATGAAGAGAGATATATGAAAATGCAAGCCGAGGAAAACCTTGGCTTGTTTTTGCTTTGGAACGACCCTTCAGTCAGCCTCGCTCAAAACTATTTGTTACACTTAGCTGTAGCGAGGCTGACAGCTTCATTGCACCGAAGAAGTATCGGACAGCCGCAGGCTGGCTTTGCCGCAGGCAAAGTGCTGAACCTTCTCTGAAGGGACGCCTTAGGTATACGCTTTCTAAAGGCTTTAATAATGTTGAAAAATTAACTTTATTACTAACTAAGAAATGAGAAGGACATACTCTTGAGCCTCCCCTTCAGAGAAGGGGAGGTGCCCGCCCAACCATTTCACTTAGCCATAAACAACCTTGAGTTGGGCGGGCGGTAGGGTCGACTCCAATCTCCCCTGCAAGGACTGGTCGTATTGCTACGCAATACTGCCCGCTATGCAGCCAAGGAGGTGGCAGCCGTCGGGCTGACGGAGAGGTGAACTCCCATAGCAATCATGCCCAAATAACCCCGTAAAATTTTGTACAAAACAGCCAAAAAAACCTGTCAAGAAATATTTTTAGGGCAAGCATACAAAAAAAATGGCACATATTTGTGCATTAATAAAGAGAATATTTTGAAAAAACAAATTGACTTTTTGACGAAAAGCATTTATAATCTTAATTGTACAATATTCTTAGGAGAAAGTATGCACATTTCTCCACTTAGAATATTTATTACAAATAAAAAAGGAGGAATTTTAACATGAAAAATGGTTCTACTAAGAGAACTATAAGCCGTGTGTTAGCTTTTGTTATGTTGGTTTCAGCAATGTTTACGAACATAATATCTGCTAATGCGGACGTAAACGGCGTCTTAGGCACAGACGATGTTATCTCAGCTGCATCAGCAGTTATCGATGACGTTGTTGATAGTGATGTAGAAGATCTTTCAAAAGACCCTGTAGCACCTGCAGGAGTAACACATTCTTTACTCTATACAGATGTTATTCAGGCTAGTTCAGCAGCAGACGAAAAGCAGCCCTATACAGGCGATGATTATTTCACAGCTGTTGGTACTCTTAAAAGAGTTCAGGACAAGGACGGAAAAATAAGTGTTTTAGGTCTTGAAATGACTAAGGGCGAAGGTTCTATATCATTTACCGTACCCGATGGCAAGACAGCTGATGTTCAGGTTTATGCCGGCAGTACAAGCAGCTCTAATTCTTCAACTATCGCTTTTGATGGTGAAACTCAGACTGTAACAGGCACAACAAAAGATGCTCTTACAATAGAGAAAAAGGGCTTGGCAGCAGGTGTACATACAGTATCTGTTCCCGACACATCAGAATTTAATACAAGAGTTTATGCAATATTCGTAACTGAGTCAGCAGCAGGCTCAAGCGAGCAAACTCAACCTACTACGGCAGACCAGTCACAGGGCGGCGGCGACACAGATGCTACTGAGTGGGAAGCTCATGAGCAGCCGGGTCTTCCGTTAGCTCAGGACGGTACAGCTGATATTAAGTATCAGTTTGACAAGGGTTATGACGGAAAAGTAAAGCTTGACATAGACTTTACAGTTACAACTCTTAAAGCCGGCAAGGGCAACATACTTAGAGTAATGTCTACGCCGGATGAGGGCACAAGTGCAAATCAGATGGATCATGATATTGCTCTCAGGCTTGACAAAGAAGGTAATGCAACTCTCGGCAGAAACGACGGAGGTCCTGCTGTCGGTAAAGTAACAGTTGGCGTTAACCATGTAACATTTATATATGATTCTGCTACAAATAAATTCACAGCTCAGCTTAATGGCGGTGATGTTGTAGAGCATATAAACAGAGATGATATAAAAGCAGATAAGATGAACCTTGCCGGTATTAAGTTATCTAAAGATTACGGCTTTACTCTCGATAAGGTTACCGTTTCTACTCCAAAGGAGGGCGGCGCTGCTACTACCGACTCTACTACAACTACAACAGAGCCTGCGTCTCAGACAACTACTAATGAAGTTCAGACTCCTGCAGATGGCAAGATAAAGATTGACGCCAAGGCAGACAAGGCTACAGTAGATGCAGACAAGAATGAAACAGTTAAGGTTTCATTTGACGTAAGCGGCAACTCTGCTGCAAATGGTTTCAATAACTATACAGTATATGTAAACTTTGACCCAACTAAGCTGGAGCCCGTTGACGCAATCGACGGCAACATCTCTTTAGGCGAAGGCTTTGTTGACGCAGCAGGCAAGCCTATAGACAAGGGTGTTGTTGCAAGTAATGCAGCCAATATCAAGGCTCAGTTTGCTAAGGTTCCCAAGGCTTCTGATGAAGGCTTTGAGGGCAAGGGTGCAGACGGCGCTAAGACTCAGGCTGAATTAGGTAGAATAAAGGTTGCTTATTGTATTTATGACAATGGCTTCGACGCAGCGTCTCAGGGAGATCTTCCCGAGTTTACAGGCAATGGTACTTTATTCACAATAGAATTCAAGGCTAAGGCTCCTACTGAGGAAGGTCAGCCTACAGAAATCAGCCTTGAAAGCGGAATCGTAGATACAGTTTCTTCTGATAGTATAGCAAGCACATTAGAGGTTGAAACAACTCCTGCAAGCGTAGCTGTTACAGGAACTGTTACAACTACAACAGAGCCCGATTCAATGACAACTTCTGAGGAAGCTCCCGTTGCAGTTTACGACCATATCGCTTCTAAGGATGAGAAGTATGATGACGGCGCAGTTATCTATGAAGAGAACGGCGCAGTTGTAAAGGCTGGCACAGCTATTACAGGTGCAGCTATCGATACAGGCATTATCAAAGTTGACAGTCCTACCTCTTATGATGGTATGAACGCAGGTGTACCCGAAGCTATCGCAGAGGGCAGCGGCAATGAATATGCTGACCGTCTTAAGGGTACATCAAAGAAGATAACCTATAATATTGATCCTTCTGTTGACCAGAGCCTTCTTTTAGGCAAGGTTAAGGATTTCAGAAGCGTTCTTGAAGTAGCAGCTCCTGCTGACAAGGATCTTGACTTTGCTATCGACTTTGTTATCGGAACAGATAAGCTCGTTTATATGTTCCTTATCGACGGCGAGACATCAAGCGTTGAAAATCCGGGAACAATAACAAAGGTTCTTTACTCAGAGCAGAACGGCTCTACAAGTAAGGTTTACAGAACAGCTAAGGTTACTATCCCCGCAGGCAAGAAGGCAGTATTTGCCGGTCAGGGTACAGACGTAGAGGTTTATGGCTTCGACCTTAACCTTCCTGAGCCTGTAGAGGCAGTTTATGACCATATCTCTTCTAAGGATGAGAAGTATGACGACGGCGCAGTTATCTATACTGAGGACGGCGCAGTTGTAAAGGCTGGCACAGCTATTACAGGCGCAGCTATTGATACAGGCGCTATCACAGTTAACAGTCCTACCTCTTATGATGGTATGAACGCAGGTGTACCCGAAGCTATTGCAGAGGGCAGCGGCAATGAATATGCTGACCGTCTTAAGGGTACATCAAAGAAGATAACCTATAATATTGATCCTTCTGTTGACCAGAGCCTTCTTTTAGGCAAGGTTAAGGATTTCAGAAGCGTTCTTGAAGTAGCAGCTCCTGCTGACAAGGATCTTGACTTTGCTATCGACTTTGTTATCGGAACAGATAAGCTCGTTTATATGTTCCTTATCGACGGCGAGACATCAAGCGTTGAAAATCCGGGAACAATAACAAAGGTTCTTTACTCAGAGCAGAACGGCTCTACAAGTAAGATTTACAGAACAGCTAAGGTTACTATCCCTGCAGGCAAGAAGGCTGTATTCGCAGGTCAGGGTACAGACGTAGAGGTTTACGGCTTTAACATGACTGCCAAGGCTTCTCAGACTCCTCCTGCACCAATGCTTGTAAATGCTACAAACAAGAGCACTGACAAGAATGTAAACTTCTGGTTCGAGGGTGTAAATGTACAGAGCTACCTTGTAAAGATTACTTATGATCCTACTGTTATAGAGGCTGTTGACGCTAAGTTTGGCGAAGGCTTCCATACAGTAAATAACGATACTTCAACTACTCCTGCTAATATGCTTACTTATCCTCCTTACGAGGGTGACAGCGATTACGCAGCAGTAAACAACGGCGAAATTAAGACTAAGGCTCCCGACGGAACAACAGTAGCAGCTAAGCTCGGTACTTTAAGAATCGGCGGCGTTGCTGATGCTCCTGTAAGCACAAGCGAGACTAAGCCTGCATTAACAGTTTCTTATAAGACTATTGATCCTAACTTTGTAGGCGAAGCTCATATAAATGTTGAAGTTGTATTTGCTGACAAGTACACAGGCAAGGATATTGCTTCAGCAACAGATTGTGACGGATATTCAGGTTCTATCTTAGTTGAAAGCGGTAGTCATGTTGATACATCAACAACAACTACTACAACAGCACCTGTAACAGAGCCCGAAACTACTCCTACCACTTCAGCGCCTAGACCTAGCGGTGGCGGTGGCGGCGGCGGTCGTCCAAGACCTGCTCAGACCACTACAACAGAGGCAGCTCCCGAGGCTACAACAGCTGAGAAGACAGAAGGCGTTACTAAGGATGTTGAAGGCAACGTAGTTGGTATTAATCCTCCTACAGTTGAAGATCCTTCTAAGGGCGGCTTCATCGACCTTGACAACTACGGTTGGGCACAGGATGCTATCGAAAGATTAGCAAGATTAGGCATTGTATCAGGTGTAGGCGATAGGTTATTCGGACCTTCACTTCCATGCAGAAGATGTGATTTCGCTATCCTTATCAACAGAGCTCTTGGTTTAACAGTTTCTGCTACTCCTAAGAACTTCTATGATAACGTTGATACAAGCAAGTATTACTATAACGATGTTCTCATCGGTTACAATGCAGGTATCTTAAGTGGTTATGGTAATAACTACTTCAAGCCTGAGCAGTATTGTACAAGAGAAGAAATGTTCGTTCTCGTTGCTAAGACTCTTGAGTACCTTGGCGAGGATGTAACAAGCACTAGCCAGGATGTACTTAATAAGTACGTTGACGTTGCAGACATCTCTTGGTGGTCAGCTCCATACTGCGCATTCTTAACTGATGCAGGTATCGTAACTGGTACTCCGGGCGGATATGCAGAGCCTGACAGATACATCAACAGAGCAGAAATGGCTGTTATGATCAATAAGGACTATGACTACGCTCTTGAAGTATTAGCAAAGCAGATGAAGACAGGTTCTCAGGCTAATGCTGAGCTTCTTGACGAAGCAGCAGAGGGTACTGATGCAGAAGCTGCTGATACAGAGGCAACTACTGTAGAAGCTGACGCAGAGGATACTACTGAGGAAACTTCAGAGGCAGACGCAGAGGCAACTACCGCAGAGGCAGAAGCTGAAACTACTACCGCTGAGGCTGAATAATTCTGTTAAATATTTAAATATAATTTAAATATATATTTGAGAGAGTCCGAAAGGACTCTCTCTTTTTGCGTTGTGATAAGGCTGCCCTATGTACTTCATTGTTTTTATATACTAAGCTCCCCTTTTATATCTTCATTCCTTTTCATACCTCAACTTCACTTTTACACCCACACTTCGTTTTTATACCTCCTCCGTAGGGGAGACCTGCGGTCTCCCGCTTTATAGGTAAATTTGTAATGATATGCCGCATTGAATTTTTGCTTAGATCGACCCTTCAGTCAGCCCCGTTCAAAGCCATTCGTTACACTTATCCGTAGCCGAGGCTGACAGCTTCATTGCAGCGGAAGAAGTATCTGCCGATACGTAGTGTCGCTTTTGCGAAGCAAAAGTGCTGAACCTTCTCGTAAGGGGAGCCTTAGGAATATGTCCCTCAATTTTTTTATAATGTAAAAAAAACAGCATCTCTCACTTTTTGAAAAAACATAAAGAGATTATGTAAAAGCCTCCCCTTCAGAGAAGGGGAGGTGCCCGCCCAATCACTTCATTTGAATATAAACATCATTGAATTGGGCGGGCGGTAGGGTCGATTCTAACCTCTCATGCAAGGAGTAGTCGTAAAGTTACATTATGCTGCTTGATATGTAGTCAAGGAGGTGTCCGCCGTAAGGATAACGGAGAGGTCATCTCCTCCACCGTAGGGGAGACCTGCGGTCTCCCGCTTTATAGGTAAATTTGTAACGGTATGCCGCATTGAAATTTTTTTAGGTGAGTAAAGTCGACCCTATCGGCAGCCCAATGCAAAGGTATTTATAACTCATAGAAATGGTTGGGCTGCCACTTCCATTGCACAGAAGAAGTATCTGACAGCCGTAGGCTGTCTTTTGCGAAGCAAAAGTGCTGAACTTCTCTGAAGGGGAAGCTCAGGAATGTGTCATTCTCATTTCTTTAGTAATGAAGTTAAATTTTCAAAATTCTAAAAGCCTTTAGTAAGCATAAAATTAAGGCTCCCCTTACGAGAAGGGGAGCTGTCAGGCACGTCAAAAATTTCGGATTAAGATATTTTTAAACGTGCCTGACTGAAGGGTCGACATCTCCTTCACCGTAGGGGAGACCTGCGGTCTCCTGCTTTATAGGTAAATTTGTAACAGTCTGCCTGCATTGATTTTTTGATTAGGTGAGTATCACATTTTTTGCTTCAGCCCGACCCTTCCACCATGCTTCGCATGGTTCCCCTCCCCTCCGACGCCTGCAATAAAACACGTTGCGTTTTATTGTAGGCTAGGGGAGGCTGTGGTTGTGGTTAAGGCTAGATTTTGCAATAGCAAAAGTGCTGAAACTTATTGTAGGGACGGTTAGTGAGAAGAGAGATGTTCGACGCTACTCCCATCTCTAGCCTCCCCATTGCACCGAAAGATTTATCGGTCGCTGCCTTTTGGCAGCGGCTTTCGGCTTGCCGAAAGTGCTGATAGCCCGTCAGGGCGTCGGAGGGGAGGAGGACCGCCGCTAGGCGGTGGAAGGGTCGGGCTGTCAGAACTTTTACCTTCGGTAAAAGCGATACTTCGTATCGCCGGATAAATCTTCCGATTCAATTCCGATAATTCTTCGGTGCAAAGTCCCCCTCCCCTCCGACGCCCTAACGGGCTAGGGGAGGCTAAGGCGAGGGGTCTCCACTTCCTCTTATATCCCAATATGCACAAAAAAATTTTTTGTAATAAATGTACAAAAGAAACAGGTCGATTTACATAAAAAAAAGAAGTAAAAGTAAAAAAACGGCAAATATAGTGAAATAAATCTGAAATAATACATATTTAGTGGTTAAAGTTGGGTTTTGGTTAAATTGTGCAAAATTAATACGCAAAAGGCAATAGCATTACCACAAATTTTCAGTAAAATTTGAAAATTTATCATAGTTTGATATTGATTTTTCATAAAAAATTAGCTATAATAAAGATAACTATAAATGCGTTTTATTGAATGACAGGCGTGTAAAATGTGCTGTCAGCGGAGCGGGCGGAGGCAGTCGCGTAGGTCATTTCAAGAGTTGTATTTGTAGAGTGCAGTTTTACACTGTAAAATATGAAAAGGAGGAATTTTTCTATGAAAAAACGTTTATTGGCTTTTGCATTAGCTTCTACAATGTTATTTACATCATTTAACGTAGCTTATGCAGAGGACGCTGCTGTAGCAGACGACATTGTTATAGCAGAAGAAACGGCTGAAGACGAAGCTGTGGCTGATGAAGCTGTGGCAGACGACGTAGTTGAGTCAGATTCAGCTGTTGTAGACGATACTTCTTCATCAGGTGGCGGCGGCAGTGCGGAAATAGCCGACGTTGAAGACGAAGAGGTAGAAGACCTTGCTGCAGAAGCAGGTCCCGACTATGTTCATGAAGCCGTTGCTCCATGGCAGGCTACTGCTTTCGGCGATATTGCCAATCAGGAAAAATTAGGTACATATTATAAATCCGATGGCTCTATTGGTCCTAAGGCTCAGATCGACGGTGACGACGGTACAAAGGTTGACGCTTTCGAGATTCAGGGTACAGGCGAAGGCGACGCTATGACTGTACACATGAGAGCCGGTACTAAGGCTAAGCCTACAGGTAAGGTATCAGGCAGTGCAGACGGCTCAGCCGGTACTACAGGCGGCGCTTACTACTATCAGCAGATAGCTTCCGATATGGACTTTACATTAAGCGCAAAGGCTCATGTAAACTCTGTACTTAATACCGATAATCAGGTTGCTTTCGGTATAATGTTCAGAGATGAGCTTCTTCCTGACAGAAGCTACAGCGAGGGAAATATGCTTGTTCCCCCGACAGACCCCAATTATAACACCGGTGCTACTTACGGTAGTGAGGTAACAGCAGGACGCTTCAGAATGGCAGCTAAATTATGCGATGGTTGGGTAAGAGAGCCAGGCAGAAAGATGAAGTATTCACCCTTCCAGAATGAGGGCGGTACTGTTCCCAAGGAAGGTACAGACGTTTCCATTACATTAAAGAAGTCAGGCGACGTATTTATATTTACAGTAGACGGACATAAGACTACTTTTGACGGCTCTGCTCTTGATTACAACGGCGACAACGCTATTGATAAGGACTACAACTATGTTGGTCTTTTTGCTTCAAGAGCTGTTGACCTTACTTGGTCAGAAATCAGCCTTACTCCCGACGTTCCCGCAAAGAGCATCGAGGTAACTCCGCCTACAAAGACTCTTTACAATGTAGACGAGCCTTTTGACCCCACAGGCATGGTTATCAAGGCTACATATCCCGGCGTAAACGGCGCTCCCGATACTACTGCTGAGATAGACATTAACGACACCGACGCTTATTCTATTTTAGGCTTTGACGATCAGGATAACAAGTCCTTCTCATCTGTCGGTACAAAGACTCTTACAGTTGTTGTAGGTAACGGTAGAGCTACATTCAATGTAGATGTTCAGGCTCTTAAGGTTGATAGACTTGAGCTTACGGATGTTCCTGCAAAGGCTGAATACTATATAGACGGTACTTTCGACCCATTCGGTATTGCCGCTACTGCTTATGTTAATGACGGTTCTACCAGAAATCTTAACAACGTTAAGACAGACGAGGGTAAGTATTCCAATTACAAGTTCGTAATGGACGGTAAGGTAATTGATACCAATACAGTATTTACCGCTGCAGACGCAGGCGTTAAGACTATACAGGTATCTTACAGAGATGATGATAAGAACCTGGATGACAACGATGTATTTGCAGAGTTCCAGGTAACTATCAACAACAAGAAGCCTATTGGTCTTGATGTTGCTGCTGCACCTACTATCACTACATACTATATCGGTCAGGAATTCAATCCCGGCGGACTTATTGTTCAGGCTGTATATCAGAACGCAGACGGCACAGTAGAGCGTCATGTTCTTACTCCGGCTGAATATACTCTTAGCGGCTTCAATTCAGAGACTGCTAATCCTCAGCTTCCTATAACCGTTACATTTAAGGCTAACGAAGCTCTTACCACAGTATTTAACGTAGGTATTTATGTTGCTGTTCCTTCAATGACAGTTGTGGATATTTATCCAAGAACATCCTACAATATCGGCGAGGCTTTCTCAGCTGAGAACTTTAAGTTATCTATACTTTATACAGACGGTTCATCTAAGGAAATAACTAAAGACGTTCTTTACTATAAGGGCAAGGACGGTTATTATTCATTAGCTACAAGCGACCCTGCTTCAATGGCTCCGGTAGATGAAAATACAGCTCTTAATCAGGACTTCTATATCGACCTTACTGATTTTGACAGCTCTGCTGCTTCAACTCAGAGCCAAATCATTAAGCTCGTAGTTAATAAGGGATTATATCCTAACTGTAAGGATGTAGAAATTCCTATTACTATATTAGAAGCTGACAAATACTTATGGAGAGCCGATATGCTTGGCGCTCTTGACCAGGGCGGCGACGACGGCGCTTCTATTACAGTAACAAAGGCTGACGGTACTAAGCAGGCTTCTTACAAGAAGACTCTTAATACTGATCCTCAGATTATGGAAAACGGTGTTCTTCCCGATGTTCAGGAAGTAAACATCATGACTACACGTAAGTCAGGTAAGATAGCAACAGACCACGATGGTATTGCATATTACTATACTGTTATGGACGGTTCAAAGAACTTTGAAATAAGCGCAGATGTTCTTGTAAATGCTTATCTTATCGACAGAAGTGAAATGGACCCCGTAAAGGATAAGGACCAGGTTGAAAAGTACGACAACGCTATTAAGGAAGGTAAAACTCCCGACGAAGCTAAGGATATGGCTAGAGATGGTCAGGAAGGCTTCGGTATAATGGCTAAGGATATTATCCAGCTTGCCGGCGGCGTTGACGGCAACACTTATCTGGGCGGCACAGCTAAGGACGCTGTTGTTCCCGAAAATGCTGCACAGATTTACTATGTATTCGATAGAAATAACGATTTCGTAGATTATGCTTACGATGTACAGAGCGCAGAAGTAGCTAAGGCAAATGCTGGCGAAGGCGCTTGGTATATGAAGAAGGCAGCTGCATTATACGAGGCATTTGCTCTCGGTATGCCTATCAGAGCTACAGACGGTACTGTATATGATATACAGGAGGTTGACCTTAATAAGGCATTCCAGACCAATATGGTTCTTGCAGGTGCTATCACAGAGGGTTCTTGGCCAAAGGATCCTAAGGCTAACAGCTATCAGAAGAATGCTGAAATGAACAGAATCAACCTTATGGTTCGTACCGGCGTAAGCTCCACCACAGGCGGCGGCAGCAGCGGTAAGGTATATGTTGATTCTACAACAAAGCATCTTCCTGTAAAGGGCGATAAGTATCATATCACTCTTAGAAAGTTTAAGACAGGTTATCAGATTTCTACTGCCGAATATATCAAGGACGAAAACGGCGATGTTACGAACCAGTTAGGCGAAACTGTTACAAAGTATGGTTACGACAGCGTTCTTAACTCATCCGGTATGCTTAGAAGTATCGACAGTAATAACTACTATGTAGGCTTCTTTGCTTCAAGACGTGCTGATATAACAGTATCTAACATCAGACTTAAGGAAACTAATCCTGATACAGACCCTGATATCGCAGGCGGCGAAGTGAAGACAAATTCTCCAAATATAAGCGTTAAGTCAGACCTTAGCACTTTCATGAGTAACTATACATTACGCTTCAAGCCAAACGGCGACGCTAAGTACAGCGGTATGGCTACAGTTACTTACGAGGGTAAGCAGATTTGGGAAGGTTCAGTTAACTCCAACAGCACTACAGGCGTTAACGTAAGACTTAAGGAAAATGACATCAACAAGTTTGTCATCACCTTCTATCCAAATACATCTGACCCGACATTTACAAATTACAACACCGTTGTTAAGAAGTTCTATGTAACTCATAACGACAGACTTGGCAGCGGCGAAATCTATATCGCTCCCGATGGCAAGGCAACCGGTTTAGGTACAAAGGACGACCCTGTTGACCTTGAAACTGCAATACAGTTCATGCGTTCAGGCGCTACCGGTATACTTGCAGACGGCGTTTACAACTTAAGAAACGACGATATAGGCAAGATCGACATTAAGAATACTCAGTCAGGCTTCCCATGGGCTCCTATTACATTAAAGGCTGACGAGGGTGCTAATCCTATTATCGACCTCCAGGCTAAGTATGAGGGCTTCTACTGTGACGCAGACTACTGGATATTCAGCGGTCTTACAGTTACAAACAGTGTTGGCAACGGTAAGGCATTCAATCTTGCCGGCAACCATTGTATAGTTGAATACTGTACATTCCACGACAATAACGATACAGGTTTCCAGATCAGCCGTATAAGCGGTGACGACCAGATTATAGAAGACTGGCCTTCATACAATGTTGTAAGACATTGTGAGGCATTCAACAACTTCGACCCATCCAAGAACAATGCCGACGGCTTCGCAGCTAAGCTGACAGTTGGTTATGGCAATGTATTCGAGGATTGTATATCTCACCACAACGCTGATGACGGTTGGGATTGCTATACTAAGTTAGGTACAGGTGCTATCGGTGCTTCTGTTCTTGAGAATTGTATAAGCTATAGACAGCAGCATTCACTTAATCCCGACGGTACAGATACATTATCTGCTAACGGTTCAGGCGGTAACGGCTTCAAGCTGGGCGGCGAAGATATATTCGTTAAGCATTACGTAAAGGATTGTATCACATTTGAGAACAGCGAGGGTAACGGCGTTGATACCAACAACAACCCTGCTGTTAAGATAAGAAACGTTATCTCTATGGATAACAACCATAACTTCGGTTTATACGGTAACCCGACTACAAGTCTTACAGTAGACGGCAGCTCAACTTCACCTGAGGGCAAGGTTTATAAGTATGACTACGACCTTAAGGGCGCTGTTTCTATCCAGACAACAGCAAGCAGAGCTGAGAATATCTACGGCTGGAATGCAGAGGGTACTGAAAACTATGCTAATATCCGCGTTGTTGACGATCCTTCAAACTACCTCATAAGAGGCTATCAGGTTGACGCAGAGGGCAATCCTGTTCTCAGCGGCGGCAAGAAGGTAGACGATTTCAGATCACTCAACAGCGAGGGCAAAGAGCTTGATACAAACGCTATGTTCGTATCTCTTGACAAGACTACCTCTCAGGATAGTATGCAGAGATACCACAGAAATGCTGACGGTTCATTTGACCACGGCGATTTCCTTAAGTTAAGAAAAGAGTATGTACATGATCCTGCTGACATCGTAGTTCTTCCTACTTTGGACAGCAATGGTAATGTAGGTCCTTCTACTGAGTCAACAGAAGCAACTACTTCCGGTGGTACTATCACTCCATCAACGCCTAGCGGCGGCGGTGGCGGTGGCGGCGGTGGCGGCGGTGGAGCTAAGCTCACCGTTAAGGAAGCTACCACTCAGGCAACTACTGCTGAGGAAGCTACTGATGAACCAAGCAAGGGTTCTGTTATCACTAAGGACGTTAAGGTAACTATTGGCGCAAGCGAAATAGTTGTAGGCGACCAGACTATACCTGTGGATGCTTCTGCTTATATCCAGAAGGAATCTTCATCTACATTAGTTCCGTTAAGATTCGTTGCTATCGCTATATTAGGCGGAGATGTTGCAGACGCTGATTCTTCAAGCATCGTTGCTTGGGACGCTCAGGCTAAGGCTGCTACTATCACTGCAGGCGAGGATACTATCGTATTTACCGCAGGCAGCTCCGACATGGTAATCAATGGCGAAACTACAACAATGGATAACGGCGTTAAGGCTGAAATCGTTGACGGTAGAATGTATGTTCCGTTCAGAGCTTTAGGTCAGGCATTAGGCGTTGCTGTTGCATGGGATGCAGATACTAAGACTGCTTCTTACATTGCTCCTACTCCCGAGGAAGAGCCTGATGTAAGCGACATTTCCGTTACTAAGGAACAGCTTGCAAATGCAGCTGAGGTTCTTGACCAGCTTCTTTCCGTAAGCGTTGAGAAGGCTCAGAGCTTAAGCGAAGAGGATGCGGTTGTTTACGCTGAGAAGTGCGACAAGTTAGCAACTATCCAGCAGGAGGTTGCTTCAGATATGACTGACGAAGAAGTACAGGCAGCTTATGACATTTTAATGGATGAGCTTGCTGAATACTTCAGAACAGAATTACCTGAAAAGGTTGGCACTACTGAGGCAGTAGACGCTAAGGCTGACGAGATTATGGATAAGCTCACAGCTGAGGCAGAGGCTGCAGAAGCTGCTGAGGATGCTACCGAAGCTACTACAGCTGCTGAATAATACAGATATAATTCAATATTGATGTATTATATGGGAGAGCCCAAATGGGCTCTCCCTTTTGCGTGTTGATAAATCTACGGGTTGAGCATTATAAGTGGGCGATAGGATTTATTTGTTTAGGGGATTTTTGTTTAGGTGAGTAGTTCATCGACCCTTCAGTCAGCCTCGCTCTAAGCCATTTGTTACACTTATCTGTTGCCGAGGCTGACAGCTCCCCTTCTCGTAAGGGGAGCCTTAGGTATACGCTTTCCAAAGGCTTTAATAATGTGAAAAAATTATTTTTTTTCAGCTAAGAAATGAGAATAACGTCTTCTTGAGTTTCTTTGAAGGGGGGAAGCCTGCGCTACCTTCCCCTCTTTCTAGCCTCCCCATTGCACCGAAAGATTTATCGGTCGCTGCCTTTTGGCAGCGGCTTTCGGCTTGCCGAAAGTGCTGATAGCCCGTCAGGGCGTCGGAGGTTTGCATCGGAAAGCTATCCGACAAACCGTAGGTTTGCTTTTGCGAAGCAAAAGTGCTGGGGAGGGGGATATTGCACCTAAAGATTTATCGGAATTGAATCGGAAGATTTATCCGACGATACGGAGTATTGCTTTTACCGAAGGTAAAAGTTCTGACAGCCGCAGGCTGGCTTTGCCGCCTCCCCACTTATAGCCTCCCCTAGCCCGTCAGGGCGTCGGAGGGGAGGGGGACCATGCGAAGCATGGTGGAAGGGTCGTTCAAATAATATTGGATAAATACAGTATTGCCGAGTCCATAACCCGCAAACCTGCCGAAATATCAAAACCATCGATAATTACAACACAAATAACAATTTTTAATCATTTTCGGGCGGCAGCGGTATTGTCGATCACATATTGCAATAACAAAAAATATGTGCTATAATTATTGTGTATTATTATGTATAAAAGAGGGAAATAAAATGCGTGATATAGATGTGTCCGTAATAACGGAAAAAGTAAAGGAGCTTTGTATAGACGCAAACTGCCGTCTTAACGACGATGTATACGCTGCTTTGGAGCAGGCAAAGGCAAAAGAAGGCTCTCCCATAGGCAGGAATATACTTTCTCAGCTTGTGGAAAATGCCGAGCTTGCCTGTAAGAAGTGCAAGCCTATATGTCAGGATACGGGAATGGCAGTTATTTTTATTGATGTAGGTCAGGAGGTACACATTGTAGGCGGCAGCATTACCGACGCCGTCAACGAGGGAGTGCGTCTTGGCTATACCGAGGGTTATTTGCGGAAATCCATAGTTTCAGACCCTCTTTTGAGAGTAAACACAAGGGACAACACCCCTGCAATCATTCACTATAATATTGTCGAAGGCGAAAATATACATATAGAGGTAGCGCCTAAGGGCTTCGGAAGCGAAAATATGAGCAAGGTTTATATGCTTAAGCCCTCCGACGGAATAGAAGGCGTAAAAAACGCCGTTTTGGACTGTATAGAAAAGGCAGGACCAAATCCCTGTCCCCCTATGGTCATAGGCGTGGGTATAGGCGGCAATTTCGAGCTGTGCGCAGAGCTTGCCAAGAGAGCCCTTCTCCGTCCAATAGGCTCACATTCGGACAAGCCTCATATAAGAGAAATGGAGGAGGAGCTTCTCCAAAGAGCCAACGGACTGGGTATAGGTCCTCAGGGTCTTGGCGGCAACACCACCGTGCTGGGGCTTAATATTGAAACCTATGCTACACATATTGCAGGCTTGCCCGTAGCGGTAAACGTAAGCTGTCATGTTACAAGACATGGGGAATGTACTATATAGGAGAGCGCTATGAAAGAGTTGTTGACATTGTTTTTTTCCTTGCGCTGGAGGGAGCTGTTCTTTGCCCCTACGGACAACGGTATTATTAAATTTTTCAGATATGCCTTTGTAGGAGGCATAGCCTTTGTTGTGGACTACTGCGGCTTTGTTCTTACGTCTGTGCTTTTGGGCGAAAGCACCTTTAGCGTTGTGGCGGCGACTACGGTAGGCTTCATTGCAGGGCTTATAACAAATTTCATATTATCCAAGAAATTTGTGTTTACGGAAAGCGCCAAGGTAGGCGCAGCAGGCGAATTTATGGTCTATGCCGTAATAGGCATAGGCGGTTATATATTCAACATATTGCTTATGCTTTTGTTCGTCAGGTTTATAAACAAATATGCAGCCAAGATAATAGTTGCCCTTATAGTGCTGGTATACAATTATCTTGCAAGAAAAATAATATTATATTCGGGGGAAAACTAAATTATGAAAAAGGTTATTATAATAGGCGCAGGTCCTGCCGGTCTTACGGCAGGCTACGAGCTTCTGAAAAAATCAAAGGATTATGAGGTTATAATACTGGAGGAAAGCAACGCCATAGGCGGTATTTCCCGTACTGTAAAATACAACGGCAACAGAATGGACATAGGCGGTCACAGATTTTTCTCAAAGGACGACAGGGTAATGGAGTGGTGGAACAGCATTATGCCCTTACAGGGCAGTCCCTCCTTCGACGATAAGAAGCTGGGCAGGGAAAAGAAGCTCGCTCCCGTAGGTCCTGACCCCGACAAAGAGGATAGAGTAATGCTTGTGAGAAACCGAGTGTCAAGAATATACTATCTCAAGAAGTTCTTCGACTATCCCGTAAGTATGAAGCTGAGTACATTTAAAAATATGGGTCTTGTCAGGACTGTAAAGGCAGGCTTCAGCTATCTTGGCTCTGTTGTACACAAGCTGCCGGAGACCTCTCTTGAAAATTTCTATATCAATCGCTTCGGACGAGTGCTCTACTCTATGTTTTTCGAGGGCTATACGGAAAAGCTCTGGGGAAGACACCCAAGTGAAATATCTGCGGACTGGGGTTCTCAGAGAGTCAAGGGTCTTTCCGTTATGGCAGTTATAAAGGATATGTTAGGCAAGCTGATACCCTCTAAAAACAAGAAGGTAGAGACCTCTCTTATAGAGGAGTATGTTTATCCAAAGTACGGTCCGGGTCAGCTTTGGGAAATCGTAGCCGACGAAATAAAGGCTATGGGCGGCACTATCATTATGAACTGCGGAGTAAACAAAATAAACAATACCGACAATAGAATAGTGTCCGTAGGCTGCACAAACGGAGAAACAATAGAGGGAGATATTTTCATTTCCTCAATGCCCATAAAGGACCTTGTGGCGGATATGGACAATGTGCCCTCAAAGGAAGCCTCTGTTGCGGAAGGCTTACCATACAGGGATTTCGTTACGGTAGGTTTGCTTGTAAATAAGCTCAATCTCAAAAATGAAACGAATATAAAGACGCTTGGCAATATCGTTCCCGACTGCTGGATATATGTACAGGATACGGGAGTAAAGCTGGGCAGAATACAGATATTCAACAACTGGTCGCCTTATATGGTAAAGGATGCGGAAAATACCGTATGGATAGGTCTGGAATACTTCTGCGACGAGGGCGACAGCTTCTGGAATATGAGCGATGAAAAATGCATAAGTCAAGCTATAAGCGAGCTTGTTAAAATGGGAATTATAAACTCCAAGGAGGATGTTCTGGATTCCCACAGAGAAAAGGTGAAAAAGGCGTATCCCGCTTATTTTGACACATACGACAATATAGATATACTTATTGACTGGCTCAATAAGTTTGATAACCTTTACTGCGTAGGCAGAAACGGTCAGCACAGATACAACAATATGGATCATTCCATGGTCACCTCCTTTGAAGCCGTAGGCAATATTTTAAGCGGCAAGAGTACAAAGGAAAATGTATGGAATGTAAATACGGAAAAGGAATATCACGAGAAAAAATAATTACTCTTGGCAGGGAGGAAACAACAAATGGAAAATACTGTTAATGATAACGGCGCAGCAGTTAAAACAAAGAGGGAAAAAACGGACTATATATCCATATTCAGCCGTGTGATACTGGCAATATCCTTTATCACCGTTATATACTATATGCTTGGTCCTTCGGAGGGTTATCTTCATTCGGACTGTGTAGACACTATGACCTGGGCGGCAGGCTCTGTGGAAAGCGGAAAGATATTCAATCCCACATTTTATTACCCGTGTCTTCTGCCCTTTGGCTCGACATTTCTGGTATATCCCTTTATGAAGCTGTTTGGCTTTACTATGTTTACATACAGACTTTCTATGTTTGTATTTATGCTGCTTTTTACAACTGCTCTGTACTTTACGCTCAGAGGACTTAAGTGGAATAAGAATATCTGTCTTATAACGATAGCCCTTGAGCTTATGGCGGTATCCTCCGGTCAGAAGCTGAGAGAGCTTTTCTGGGAGCATATAATATACTACAGCTTGGGAGCATTTCTGGCATTGGCGCTTTTGGCTATGGTATTTGCCTTTATAAGATATTATGACAATAACGGCTATTCCTTCAAAAATTGCAAAAAGGCTGTGATATTTGCTGTGTGCTGCGGATTATGGGCGCTGCTTTCCGCCTTTGACGGCGTTACGGTGCTGGCGCTTTCATCCTTGCCTGTGTTATTTGCTCTTCTTGGAGAAATCGTAATATACGACGGTACGCCTATTTTATCGGAAAAAAACAGAGCCATGGGAATATCCGCGGTTATAATAGCGGTATGCACTGTGCTTGGCAGCATTTTTCTCAAAATAGCCGCGGCGGATATTGCAACGAGCTACGCAGGCGCATATTCCGTTATATCCGACAGCAACGAATGGGGCAATAATCTTCTTAATTTCCTTAAGCAATGGACATCTCTTTTAGGCGCGGACTATTATATAGGCGAGTCTGTCACAAAGGGCGCAAATGTCATTGCGGCGATCAAAATGGCAGGAAGCCTTATACTATTTTTTGTGCCTGTATATGCCCTGTTCATATACAGAAAATTCAACAGATATGAAAGAATATTGCTGTTCTATCATTGGATAATGACCGCCTTTGTATTGTACGGCTTTATATTCGGCAATCTCTCCGGCGTAAACTGGAGACTTACGCCTATTATATGCTCTGCCGTTGTTGTGAATATGGCGGTATGGAAACAGCTTTTCGCAAGTGTGGACAAAAGAAGACTCCTTGCTCTAATATCCTCTCTTGTGATATTGTCCTGCGCTATTACATCAATACAGATATTGACTATGCCTTCTGACTACGGCAGGGATAACGAGCTTCACAAGGCTATGGAGCTTCTGGAGGAAAACGACCTTGACTATGGCTACGCTACCTACTGGAATGCCAATGTTATCACTCTTCTGTCAAGCAGCAGGGTAAAGGTAAGAGATATATACATTGAGGACGAGGATATTAAAAACGGCTGGCTCAACTCGGACAAGACGTGGTTCGAGGATCAACCGGGACAGGAAAAATATTTTGTGCTTCTGACAAATGCAGAGTATGAAAGCGCATTGGAAAGAGAGCATATAATACTTGACGATACCGTAGATACTATAAGAGAAGGCAACTGGGTCGTGCTTGTAAAGGACAAAAATATATTTTAGTCTTATAAAGGGGACACTATTATGCGCAAATTTTTAGACAATATCAAAAATGACAAAAAGCTCATGCTCATATACTGGCTCATATTTGTTGTGATTCTGGAGCTTACTCTGTTCAATTTCAGATTTTATCAGGGACTGGGTTATGACAAGATAACCCTTAAGGATGCTGAAATGGACAGTCTGACAGAGCCTTTGGGCAACAACGAGTTTCACTTTACAAACGACGGAGCTAAAATAACCTTCAAAAACATAAATGCCGAAGTCAAAAATATATATTTCGATATAAACAATACGGCGACTCTTCCTCAGAATCCGACTTTTGACGATAAAAAAATATATGAAGAGGGCAAAAGGGTAAGGCTTACCGTAATTATCGATGACGAAGGCACAAGCAGAGGCATAACCATGCCCGAAAGGTATATTGTATCCACTGTTGAAAGGACTAAATATATACCCCTTAATTTAAGCGGCGTTACAAATACGCTTACTCTTGACCTCGGCAATGTTGCAAACAAGACCTTTAAGATAAACAGCGTTGCCATAAACAAGGGAGTGCCATTCAGAATCAGCTTTATAAGGGTGCTGGTGCTGTTTTTATGCGGCATACTGCTCTATATAATAAGACCCGGCTCAGAGTTCTATAAATACAGGCTGAAATCCGGCAATACCTTACAGAAAAAGCTCATTATAATTATAATGGCGCTGCATATAGTGCTTATGGAGGCAGGCTGCTTCATAAATCCCATGTATGTATACAACACCGTGGGACATCAGAATCAGTATAACGAGCTTGCTGACGCCATATTGGACGGTCATTTTTATCTGAATGATGTTCCCGACCCTAAGCTGGCTGAGCTTGACAACCCCTACGACCCCGAAAAGAGGTATCAGGCAGGAGCCTATGCAAGCTGGGATCACGCCTATTACAACAATAAGTATTATGTGTATTTTGGCATAGTGCCTGCGCTTATTTTCAATATTCCGGCTAAGCTGCTTTTCCGCAAGGATATTATACCGCACACCTGCATACTCATACTTATGCCTGTGTTTGTAATTATGAGCTATCTGCTTATATACGCCATAGTCAGTAAATTCAAGGACAAGGAGGGCAGAGGCATATCTCTGCTGCTCTATCTCATGCTTACGGCGTTGTTCATAAACAGCGCAGGCTCGGTATATATAATGTTATGGCCGGACCTTTACGGACTGCCTATATTTACTGCTCTTACATTGGCAGTATCGGGACTGTATTTCTGGCTCTCTGCCTTAAGGGATACCGACGGCGCTCAAAAGCTGAGCGCCCCAAGGCTGCTTATAGGCTCTCTTCTGCTTTCGCTTATAGCTGGAGCAAGACCCCAGGTGCTTGTGATACTGTTTATTGCAATACCTCTTTTTTGGAATGCTGTATTTAAGGAAAGAAAGCTGTTTTCTAAGGACAGTATAAAGCAGACCCTTTGTTTTGCGCTTCCCATAGCGCTTACAGCCGCCTTTATGTGCTTTTATAACTATTCAAGATTCGGCTCTGTTACCGAATTCGGAGTTACCTACAATCTTACTACAAACGATATAACGGCAAGAGGCTTTATGCCTGGCAGACTGGCTCAGGGCATTTTCTCATATATACTGCAGCCTATTGCTCTTGAGGGCAGATTCCCTTATCTTATAGCGCCCAGCGGAGGCACGGGATTTATGGGAGTTACAATAAGCGAGGGCAGCTATGGCGGAATACTTTTCCAAGCTCCCATTATATTTATACTTATGCTTATACCAAAGCTCAGAAAGGAGCTTAAGGAAAGAGGTCTTATGGCAATAACCGTAATGCTCCTATGCTTCGGTATACTTCTGGCAGGTCTTGACTCCGTACTTAGCGGCATACTTTCCAGATATGCCATGGACTTTAACTGGATGTTTATACTTGCGTCTATAATGGTATTATGCGCTGCCTATATCAAATACGAGGGTAGGGACTACTGCAATATATTGAACTACTGTGTACCGATATGCTTTGTTATATCCATGCTCATAGGCTTCGGACTGTTTATGGGCATAAGAGTATACTCACCCTTTGACTCAAATCCGGAAACTTACTGGAAAATAGCTACCGCTATACAATTCTGGCTATAACTGGAGGCTTTCTATATGAATATAACAACACCTATAACAAGAGAAAAGGCAAGAAGCCTTAAGGCAGGGGATATGGTGTATATAACGGGAGTTATATACACCGCAAGGGACGCTGCTCACAAGAGAATGCTTGAAAACTTGGAAAAGGGCATACCCCTGCCCATAGACCTTAATGAGCAGACAATATACTTTGCCGGTCCTGCTCCTGCTAAGCCCGGAGAGCCCATAGGCTCTGTTGGTCCTACCACAAGCTACCGAATGGACGCCTATTCTCCCAAAACCATAGAGCTTGGTCTTACCTGTATGATAGGCAAGGGCGCAAGAAATAAAGCCGTAGTCGACGCTATGAAAAAATACGGCGCAGTATATATAGGGGCTGTGGGCGGAGCAGGCGCTCTCTTAAGCGAATGTGTTAAGAAATGCGATGTTGTCGCTTATGAGGACCTTGGCTCTGAGGCAATACACCGCCTTGAGGTAGAAAATTTCCCGGGTATAGTCATTATTGACAGCAAGGGCAATAACCTCTATGAAACAGAGCCTCCTAAATACAAAAAATAGGGCGTAATGCCCTCTTTCTGCACTCCTAGTCTAATGGATAAAACGCTCGGCTCCGGACTGAGAAATGGGGGTTCGATTCCCCCGGAGTGCATATAAAAATGAGAAAAATATTAATATACATTAGGTAATTGCGAAACTCGCCAGGCTCGTTAACGATTTTGAACCAAAACAGGGAATGATTCGTGCAGAGCCCAAAT
>CANRBC010000009.1 GCA_947628755.1 uncultured Clostridia bacterium
ACAGTATCTTATACATTATAACATAAGTCCTGTTTCAGGGCTTTAAACACTATAACTATATAATACGAGGAGGTAATGGCATGAGCGATTATAATGTGCTTGAAAGCAAAGAGGTATACAAGGGCAGAGTTTTTACAATAGAGAAGGATATAATAAGTATGCCCGACGGTTCAAGGGCGGAAAGGGAAACGGTAAGGCACGGCGGCGCTGCCGCTATGATACCCATTGACGAGAAGGGCAATATAATATTTGTAAGGCAGTACAGACATTCCGCAGGCAGGATAACTCTGGAGATTCCTGCAGGCACTCTTGAAAAGGGCGAAGACCCTCTTGACTGCGCCGTAAGGGAGCTTGAAGAGGAGACCTCATATAAGGCGGAAAAAATGACATTTCTGTTTAAGATGTATTCCGCAATAGGCTTTTGCAGCGAGATATTGTATATATACGTTGCGGAGAATCTTAGCCAAGGGCATTTTAATATGGATGACGACGAATTCATAACTCTTGAACGTCATTCCGTTGATGAGGCTATAAATATGATATTCAAGGGCGAGATATGCGACGGAAAGACCATAGGCGCTGTGCTTGGGTATAGTAAATATCAAGAAAAATTACAGAAATAAAAAGGGAGGCGTATGAAATGCGGTATAATGTCGGCAAGACATCTACTGCATTTCACAGCCTCCTTATTTTAATAAAACTTAGATTGTCAAAAAACAATATTTTGACAGAAAATGTGAATTTTAAGTAAAGAACAGTTTGCAAAAAAGCGTCGCAGACTTTAATCCGCAAGGCGAGCTTTGCCCGCCTGAGGACAGGAACTTTTCTGTAATTTAGGCATTTATGCCTAAATTGCGGAAAACACGGCTGGTTCCTTCCTTAGCTAACTGAAAGAAATGCCAAAAAGCATTTCTTTCAAGCGTGTCGATTTTATCGACACGCTATGTTTTAATAAAACTTAGCTATTTCATTTATTTCTTTTCTCTTAGGCGCTGTCGGCTCAATATTTCTGTAGCCAAGGGCTATGACCGCAACGACCTCCTGAGTATCGGGTATATTCAGCTTCTCTCTAAGAGCCTTTTCATCTCTTATTCCCATTATAAGAGTGTCAAGTCCCAGTTCTCTTGCCTTTAAAATCATATTTTCGTTCTGCAGACCCAAATCGTAAGCTCCCCACTTGTCGCCAAGCTCGTTTACGGCGTTCTTGTCGTTGTCGAAGCCTGCGATACCCTTTTCAAAGGCGGTTATTATATATACGGGCGCGTCTGCGGTATTTTTGCGATTGAATTCGGGAAGACAATGCTCTCTTATATATTTTACACTATCCTCACTCATTACAACGTAATATCTACCTGTCTGTGAGTTCTTCCATGAAGGCGCTTGCTGAGCCGCAGCTATTATTTCCTCTACGGCAGCCTTGTCAACAGATGCGTTCTTGTAGGCTCTTATGCTTCTTCTTTCGCCTATCAGTTTTGAAAATTCCATATTATTCCTCCTATTCCAATGTTACGGGATCTTCTGCTTCCTTGCGCATCATATCCCATTTTTCCACTTTTTGGTCTGTTCTGAGCTTTATTATCTGCTGGGGGTGAGGAGCTTCTGAAACAGCCTCTCCCTCCTCGTTGTACATTTCCGTTATTTTCTGAGAGAATATTTCTCCGTCGTGTCTTAAAAACTCCACCTCGTCGCCCAGTACAAATTTATTCCTCTGCTCTATAAGGGCAAAGCCTGTGTCTTCGTCATAGTCCAATACCATGCCTATAAAGTCGTATGTCCTTATATATGAGCTTGTGGTATATATCTGCTCCTTATCCGAGGGCTTTCCGTAATAAAAGCCTGTTGTAAAGCCTCTGTAGCTTGCCTTGGCGATTTCACGGATATAGTATTCCTTTTTGCTTTCGTAGAGCTTAGGGTCTTTCATATAGTCGTTTATAGCCTCTCTGTATGCTCTTACGACAGTACCTACATAGAAGCAGGTTTTTATTCTGCCCTCTATTTTAAGGCTTGTGATTCCTGCATTTACAAGGTCGGGAATATGCTCTATCATACAGAGATCCTTGGAATTGAATATATATGTGCCTCTGTCGTCCTCTACTATGGGCATATATTCGTTAGGTCTTGTCTTTTCGGTAACGTAATACTGCCAGCGGCAGGGGTGAGAGCAAGCGCCCTTGTTGGCGTCTCTTCCGCTGAGATAATTGCTGAGAAGACAGCGCCCACTGTAGCTTATGCACATAGCCCCGTGTACAAACGCCTCTATTTCAAGGACATGGGGTATGTTTTCCGATATGGTCTTTATTTCATTAAGCGAAAGCTCTCTTGCCATTACTATTCTCTTTGCCCCCAGCTTATGCCAGAAAAGAGCTGAACTGTAATTGGTATTGTTGGCTTGCGTGCTTATGTGTATATCCATAGAGGGTACTGCTTCCCTTGCTGTGGCAAATACCCCGGGGTCTGCCACAAGTATAGCGTCAGCTCCCAGCTTTTCAAGATCTCTGAGATAGTCGGGCAGCTCTGCAAAGTCCTCGTTGTGGGCAAATATATTGCAGGTAACGTATACCTTCACTCCATGCTCATGGGCAAAGTCTATACCCTCTTTCATCTGCTCATGGTCAAAATTCTTTGCCTTTGCTCTGAGCCCGAAGCTGGTGCCTCCAAGATATACGGCGTCTGCGCCGTAAAGCACGGCTATTTTCAGCTTTTCCAAGTCGCCTGCAGGAGCAAGCAGCTCTATTTTTTTATCCATAACTAGTCCTCCAGCTTTTCTATAAGGGCAACTCCGTCGCCTATGGAAAGTATAGATGTTCTCAGCTTTTCGTTGTGGGTTATCTCATGGAGAAATTCATTAAGCCTTTTGTGTATAGTCCTCTGGCGTCTTGGAATTTCTGTGTAGCCTTGGGCAACTCTGCCCTCCTGCAGCACGTCGTCTACCATAATCACGCCGCCCTTTCTCGTAAGCCTGAGTACGTGAGGGAGCATATATATATACTGCCCCTTTGCGGCGTCCATAAACACAAAATCGAATTCTCCCTTAAGCTCGGGGAGTATTTTGTTGGCGTCTCCCTCCAGTATAGTCACCTTGTCCTCTATGCCCAGAAGTCTGAAATTGATTTTAGCCTGCTCTATCATCATGGGATAGCGGTCAATAGTGGTTATATGCCCCTCCTCGGGAAGAAATTCGGATATAAAGCCCGATGAAAAGCCTACCGCCATGCCTATTTCCAGTACGTTCACAGGCTTGTGTATGCCAAGTACAAATCCCATTAGCTTTACTACCTCGTTGGGTATTATGGGAAGCCCCTTTTCGTAGGCGTCAGCCTGTATTTCACCGAGTTTGCCCTTGCAAAGAGGCTGCATATCCTCTATATATTCAGCTAAATAATTCTCCACCAAGCTCATATTATTGCTCTCCGTTTATCTTTTCCTTGTAATCGGCATTTGCATTCTGGAAATCCTGATAATCTCCCGTAAAGTGATGCTTGCCCGTTTCGGTATCCTCTACTACGTAGTAAAGATAGTCTGTCTTTTCAGGCTCTACGGCTGCCACAAGAGAAGCGGCTCTGGGCGCTCCTATGGGTCCGCTGGGCAGTCCGTCCACATAGTATGTATTGTGCGGGTCGGCAGTCTCAAGATCGGAATAGAACACTCTTGTGACCCTCTTGCCAAGGGAATATATTACAGAAGCGTCTATCTGGAGCTTTATATTCTGCTCCAGTCTGTTATGTATAACAGAGGATACAAGGGCTCTTTCCGGCTCGTACTTTACCTCCGCTTCAATAAGAGAGGCTATTATAACGGCGTCGTCAAGGGTAAGCCCCAGCTTTTCAGCCCTTTCCTTTATCTGATTTTCCTTTATTACCTTCTCGAACTGAGAAAGCATGGAATTCACTATGGTTTCGGCTGTGCTGTTTTTGTCGAAATAATAGGTCTCGGGATAGAGATAGCCCTCCAGTGCGTTATCCCTGTCGGGTATAGCCTTTATAAAGTCATAGTCGTAATCTCTGCTGTCCGCTGCCGCCATAAATTCATTGTATGTACATATACCGGATTCGGCTGCTGTCTGAGCCATTTCAGTAAGCCATTGACCCTCCTTAAATGTGACTACAATTGCATCGCCGTCCATAGCGCCTGTGTTCAGCTTTTCCGTAAGGCTCTCGAATGTCTCGGTATTGCTGAAAATATAGCTGCCGGACTTGAATCCAGAGCCCTGACCCTTTACCTTGCACTGCATTCTGAATCGGAAGGCGCTGTCCACAATGCCGTTTTCCTCAAGTATATCGGCTATTTCGGAAACCGTAGAGCCTGACGGTATCTCTACGCTTGCGGTTTCCTCTGCAAGACTTCCTCTCATATCCTCAGACATGAAACGACTTACAATAAGCAGACCTGCCAGTATTATCAGTATAAGGATAATAACGACAACAATAGGCGATTTTTTCTTTTTAACAGGTTTTCTTCTTCGTCTTCTTTCAGCTTCACTCATAATGTACCTCCGTTAATGTTAGTCCGTTAGGCGCAAGGGTCTTGCCTGCCTTTGTTCTGTCCCTTGAGGCTATTATCCCCTCTATATCGCAGGGCTGTATTTTTCCCTTGCCTACATCGGCAAGAGTGCCTGCGATTATGCGCACCATATTATATAAAAAGCCACTTCCCGTAACCTTTATGCACACTATGTTTTCTCTTTTGTCAACAGTAAGACTGTATATTGTCCTTACGGTGGTCTTTGCAGTAGAACCGGAGGCGCAGAATGCCTTAAAGTCGTGCTCTCCCAGAAAATATCTGCAGGCTTCGCGCATTTTGTCAATATCCAGTCTTTCTCTTATAAAATCCGTGTATTTTATCAGCTTGGGATTTCTGAATTCGTCGTTTAATATAAGGTATTCGTAGGTCTTGTCCACAACGCTGTACTGAGGGTGAAAGCTCTCGTCCACCTCTCTTGCCCCTGTAATGACTATATCCTCGGGGAGAAAGGAATTAAGGGCGTAGGGTATATTGGCAATAGGTATTGTGGTATCCGCCTCAAACACAGCTCCCTGCGCCAAAGCGTGAACTCCCGTGTCCGTTCTGCTAGCTCCTCTTACGCTTATCCGACTGCCCATAAGGGCGGAAAGTCCCTCCTCCAGCTTTTCCTGTACGGTTACAAAGCCCTTCTGCCTCTGCCAACCGTAGTAATTGCTTCCGTCGTAGCTGACCTTAAGTAAAATTCTCATAATATTATCCTCAACGCAATAACGCATATTGTCAATGCCGTAACTATGCCCAGAGCATAAAAATCTCCTCTGCCGTATACAAGCTCTCTCATTTTTGTCCTGTTTATATCCCCTCGGTAGCAGCGCGCCTCCATAGCCATTGCAAGCTCGTCTGCCCGTCTGAAAGCTGATACGAACAAGGGTACAAGCAGGGGTATCATAGCCTTTGCCTTTTTAACAAGTCCTCCCGTGTCAAAATCAGCGCCTCTTGCCATTTGCGCCTTTTTTATTTTGTCCAGCTCCTCTATAAGAGTAGGTATGAATCTCAGGGCTATGGACATCATCATTGCAATTTCATGAGAGGGAACGCCTATTTTCTTAAAGGGTCGCAAAAGCCTTTCTATGCCTTCGGTAAGGGCAATGGGCGTAGTCACGAGAGTAAGTATTGAAGAGCCCATTATAAGTATGATAAGCCTTATGCACAGCTTTACCGCAGTAAGTATGCCGCCTGTGGTAATGCGTATAAATCCGAGAGAAAATACCTCCCTGCCCGTTCTTATAAAAAGCATATTCAAAGCGACTGTAAATATTATTATGAATATAATGCTCTTAAGGCTTCTGAGCATTAGCTTAAAGGGCACTTTGCACAAAACTATCACAAGAGCCAGAAAGCCTATACACAATCCGTAGCCTATAACTCCCTTTGCGCAGAATACCGCCGTAATATATATGATTGTTGCCAGTATCTTAGCCCTTGCGTCAAGCCTGTGTATAATGGAATCCACAGGGTAATACTGTCCCAATGTTATATTCATATTCTCACTCCGTTTATCGGTTACTCCTTAAGAGCCGAAATCAAAATTTTTGCCGCCTCTTCCACATCGTATACATTGACGGGTATATCAAGTCCAAGCTCGTCCTTCAGCCTTTTGAAAAGAAGCGTAAGCTGCGGCGCGTTAAGTCCCATGGCAGTAAGTCTTTCGGGTTCTCTGAACACATTGTCCACCGTATCGTACATGGCTATGCTGCCCTTGTTCATAACAAGTATCTTGTCGGCAATGGCGGCAATATCCTCCATGGAATGGGACACAAGTATAACGGTTATGCCCAAATCGTCGTGCATTCTCTTGATATTGCCAAGTATCTCGTCACGTCCGTAGGGATCAAGACCTGCCATAGGCTCGTCCAGTACAAGTATTTCGGGCTTCATGGCAAGCACTCCCGCTATGGCGACACGTCTTTTCTGCCCCCCTGACAAATCAAAGGGAGATTTTTTGTAAAGGTCTTCTCCTATGCCTACAAAGGCAAGAGCCTCTTTTACTCTTGTATCCACCTCGTCGGCGGAAAGTCCACAGTTCTTGGGACCGTAAGCGACCTCGTCATAAATAGTTGTCTCAAATATCTGATACTCGGGATACTGAAAAACAAGACCTATTTTCTGCCTTATATACTTAAGTCCCGCCTTATCCTCCAGAATATTCTTTCCTTTAAAGTACACTTCGCCCTCGTCTGCCCTTACAAGAGCGTTAAAATGCTGTATAAGCGTGGACTTGCCTGAGCCTGTATGCCCTATAAGTCCTATAAAATCGCCTTGACCTACCGTCAAATCAATATCCCTTATAGCTACCTTTTCAAAGGCGGTCTCTTTGCCATATATATGGGTAAGTCCCTTTACCTCCAGAATAGGCTTGTTGTACTTGGGGGAGGCGTTTTCCTTTTTATGATGAAATGCCTTATTCCAACCGTAGTATTTAAAGGCGTCTGTAAATTCCTCAATATTGAGTATATCCGAGGGAAAGCTGTTTACCGACTTGTTTATAATATGGGAAAGCTCCGTTATCTGAGGCACATCGAGGTGAAGGGCCTTCATTTCCTCCACTCTTGAAAAAATCTCTCTTGGAGTACCCTCCATAGCGACCCTTCCGTTATCCATTACTATTATTCTGTCGGCAAGAGCCGCCTCCTCCATATAGTGAGTGATGAGTATTATAGTTATGCCTTCCTCTTTATTGAGCATAGTAACGGTTTCCATTACGTCCCTTCTGCCCAAAGGGTCAAGCATAGCCGTAGGCTCGTCAAGTATGATACATTCAGGCTTCATGGCAAGTATGCCTGCAATAGCGACTCTCTGCTTCTGACCGCCGGAAAGATATGCGGGCGCAGCGTTTCTGAATTCCTCCATACTTACGGCTTTAAGCGCCATATCCACATTTTTGACTATTTCGGAGGGCTTCATACCCAGATTCTCCGGACCGAAGGCAACGTCCTCCTCAACTATTGTGGCTATTATCTGATTGTCGGGATTCTGGAACACCATACCAACATTTTGCCTTATATCCCATATATTTTCCTCTTTTGAAGCGTCAAGTCCCCTTACGTAAAGTATGCCATCGGTAGGTATGTTAAGTCCGTTTATCAGCTTGGCAAATGTAGATTTTCCCGAGCCGTTTCTGCCAAGCACCGCCACAAATTCTCCCTTGGCTATATTTATGTCTACGCCTTTAAGAGCCTTGACTGCTGTTTTTTCATCTGTTTCGTCGTCATACTTTATATATTCAAACTGTAAATTTCTGCTCTCTACAAAATTCATTACAGACCCTCGCATTACACAATTATTCAATATAAGTATACTACAAAGGGCTTTAACAATCAAGAAAGGAATTGCAGAGATGTAAAAATATTCCTTTTTTCCGACTGTAAAAGCTGTTATTATACAAAAATGCTGCTTATTTTACAGAAAATTTGTACAATTATGACAAGCACCTTTTTAAAATTAATGCAAAATATATTATTTGTAAAATTTTATTTAAAAAATTATTAAATATTCTAATTTTCAATATTTGACATTAAGCATAAATGACTTTATAATAAAAGTATAATGAAATTCTGAAACCAAATGCATACACAGGAGGATTTTTCAAAATGGATGTAGGAAGCGGCAGTATCAAAATTTTCAGTTGTAACGGCAACCCTGTTTTAGCTGAAAGAGTAGCCTCAGATCTGGGACTTTCACTGAGCAAATGTGAAATATCCAAATTCAGCGACGGCGAAATAAGCGTAAGAATCAACGAAACAGTAAGAGGCTGCGACATATTTATAGTTCAGCCTACAAGCAACCCGGTAAATGACAATCTTATGGAGCTTCTCATTACCATAGACGCAGTAAAGAGAGCGTCTGCAGGCAGAATAAACGCTGTTATACCGTACTACGGATATGCCAGACAGGACAGAAAGGCAAAGGCAAGAGACCCAATCAGCGCAAAGCTGGTAGCAGACCTTATTACAAGCGCAGGAGCAGACAGAATAATAACTATGGATCTCCATTGCGCGCAGATACAGGGATTTTTCAATATTCCCGTTGACCACCTTGTAGGTATGCCTCTGCTGTCCAGATATTACAGCGATAAATTCGGCTATGGCAACGACGACCTTGTTGCCGTATCTCCCGACCTTGGCTCAGTCCAGAGAACAAGGAGCTTTGCGGAAAGCCTTGATATTCCCATAGCAATAGTAGACAAGAGAAGACCAAAGCCGAACGTATCCGAGATAATGAACATAATAGGCGATTTCAAGGACAAGAAGGTAATTCTCTATGATGATATGATAGATACTGCAGGCACTATTACAAATGCCGCAAACGCTATACTTGAAAGAGGAGCTAAGGAGGTATACGCTTGTTGTACTCATGGAGTGCTTTCAGGCGCAGCAATAGAAAGAATTGAGAAAAGCGCTATAAAGGAGCTTCTTGTACTGGATACAGTTCCTCTTACACCCGACAAGATGATACCTAAAATAAAGCAGAAGTCCGTTGCCAAGGTATTCGCAGACGCTATATACAGAATACACGAGGGACTTCCTGTTTCAAAGATATTTGAATATTAATAATTGACATATAATAAAAGCGGGCGGCTTGAAATAAACCGCCCGCTTTTATTATGTAAAGAGAGGCGGTTGGGTTGAGTTTTTGTTTAGGGGAGTAAAGTCGACCCTATCGGCAGCCCAATGCAAGATTATTTTAAATTCAACGAAGTGGTTGGGCTGCCACTTCCCCTTCTCTGAAGGGGAAGCTCAGGAATACGTTCTTCTCATTTCTTAGTTAATAATAAAGCTATTTTTTTCAACATTATTTAAGCCTTTGGGAAGCATATACCTAAGGCGTCTCTTCAGAGAAGGGAAGCTGTCAGGCACGTCAAAAATTTCAAATTAAGATATTTTTGAACGTGCCTGACTGAAGGGTCGATACTCCCCTAAACAAAAACCTCCCCCTAAATCAAAAAGAGCTGCCGCTTATGACTTTTAAGTCATAAGCGGCAGCATATTTATGGTATTTTATTTACTGAGCAAGTTTTCTTTCGACATCCATTTGATAGTTGCTGTTGAGCACCTTCTGGAGTACCTCCGCCACATCGGCTGAGTCTATCTTTCCGTCCTGATGAACGTCAAGCCATTTCATCCAGCCTGAGCTTTCGATATTGTCTGAATCGATAACACCGCCGTCTGTCTGCTCAATAGCGTTGCCTAAAACATAGCCGAATAAATTCACAACGTCGGGAATCTTTACGCCGTCTGAGCTGCCGTCGGCATTGCCGTAAACCTCGTCGCCTGCAGGTGTAGGAGGCTTGGCAGTTGTGCCCTGAGTTGATGTCTCAGTAACGGTAGTAGTCGTACCCTGAGTTGATGCTTCGGTAGTGGTTGTAGTGTCCTTAGCAGGGTCATCTACGCTTATGCCTGATGTAAAGCCTAAGTAGAACAGACACATATTTGAACCGCCGGCAAAGATATAGTAGCTCTTTCCTGCCTCTGCATTAAATCTTACTATATCGAAGTTTTGGTCTTCTGAGCCGATTTTTATTATATTCTTGCCTGTTTCGTCATTTACATAAGTAAATTTAGAACCCGTAGTCTTTACGGCAAATGTAAATACGCCATTCTTTTCAGCAGTATACTTAAGGTATCCTCCGTTTACAGGAATACCGGTATTTCCTGAATTCATAGGATTCTTGCCATCTGCTGCTGTAGGATTGTGAGTAGCCTGTAAATAATTCACCATTTCATAGGTCTTATTGCCATCCTTGAACTCACGTACATTATCATCCTTTTCTGCATAGAATGTCTCGCTAAATGTAAGACCGTTTTCAACACCTGCAGCGTGTTCTTTGCTTACATCCCACATTATTTCGTCATTAAGACCTTCTTCGGGCGCATCTGTAGGTATACCTACATAAGGAGTTGTAAGAGTAACCTGTCTCTTTATATCCTTCTTTGCAGTAATAGAGCCAACTCCTGTAATAGCGTCTGCATTTATGGCATGGGTAATTTCTCCTGTAACGCCGTTTACCTTTAATGTAGCTGTCTTAGCATCCATATCTATAACTATAACATAGTCGTATGTATTTCCGCCTTTTACTGCAACTGTAGGTGAAGCCGGCGTGTATACATAATTATTAGGTGATGTGGCATCGTCAACTGAGCCTGTTCTCAGAGCTATCTCATTATTCAAGCCTGATGCAAATGCCGCAACATCTTGATTTTCCAAACCGTCTACTGTTCCTGTTACTCTAAGGAAGCCCCATTTTCCGTTGTCTGTTGAAGGAGTTACCTTACCGGTGATTATGACCTTACCTTTCGTGACAGCTTCTTTAAACGGAATTATAAGCTCTGCGGCTGCGGTTGATGACGTATCTGAAAGATGCCATGTGTCTGTAGCCTCGTCATAGGTAACGGTAGCCGTACCGCCGTCTACAGCACCGTTGTTGTTAGTTGGAGTACCCAACTCAACGGGGATTGAATATGTAGTTGCTTCAGGCTGAGCCTCTGTAGTGGTAGTTGTGGAGGTTGTGTCGCCGCCGGGACCCGGAGTAACGGCTGCGCCTGTCATAGTATACTTTACGTAATAAATACAAGGCTCGCCACTTGCTCTTGCAACCTTATTTTCTCCTGCTTTTACAGGATAAGGTCCGTTTACACCTATGGCAACATCAACAGGGGTGCCTCCGTTAAAGCTCAATGTAGCCGCTTTGTTTCTGTTGTGAGCTATTATTATAATCTCACCGTCGGCAGGAGCGTTAAATGAGAAGAACTTACTTGAATTAAACTTGACAGCTTTTGAAAGCTCGTTACCGTCGTATTCCATAATATTCTTCTTTGCGTCGCCCCAGTCACCGCCGTCTACAAACGTAAAGAAATCATCTGTATTTGTACCGTCTGTATGATTCCAGATAAATTCCTCGCCGCCTTCCTGCATGGTAACTGTAACAGGAGTAACTCCTGTCTTTGAAACGGTAAGTGTTTCCGGATCAACTGAAAGCATTTTCCAGCCTCCCAAAGAAGCTGTAACAACAAAAGGAGTATTTATATCTACTTCTCCTGTGAAAGTACCGCTTGCAGCGTCGTATTTAAGCAGGGTATTTCCTACATATACTACTGCTGCTGAAGCATCGAGAGTTTTTTCAGAGCCGTCTGCCGCTACAATAGTAACGGATACCTTGCCCTTAGCCTTCTCAAGATGAATTTCCGTAGCTGCATTGGTGGTCTTTACGAAAACAGACGGAGCTTCCGCAGGCACAATATAATCGCCTGTATTAGTAATTGTTGCCTTGTATTCACCTGTTGGAATTTCTACAGCTGATTTATAAGTACCGTCACCCTGTCCAACAAGGGAAGTACCGTTATTAAGCGTAATTGATGCGTCTATTACAGGAGCGTTATCAGAACCGCCTGTAAGATTTACAACGGCATAACCGTCATAATCCTTTTCGAGTTTAACTGTTATACTGCGCTCCTGTCCGTCCTCTGTAATTATATCCGGAGTGACGGATTTGTTGGAATAACCTTCTTTTGATACGGTGATAACGTATTCCGCGCCAATTTCGGCTCTGGCTGTATACGTACCGCTGTAATCGTTACTGAAGCTAAGACCGCTTGCTGTAACAGAAGCGTCCTTTACAGGTGCGCCTGTTTCATCCTGAACGGTAATATTTATATATCCTGCTTCTTCAGCCGGAATATAATGCTGAACACCTGCATATTTTGTAACTACTTCTTTTACCTGTGCAGCCGGTGTAATATCGGCAATAGTCTTTTTATTGACTGTATCATAATAGAAGTAATTGGGGTTCATATCAAAGTCCGTCATAGCTGTGCCATCAGGGAACTTAAAGGTAGTATCGCCTATAACAGATTCTGTTCTGTCGTTTACCTGCTTATATATACCCTTTAAATCAATTTTTCCTGAACCTGTTTCCATTTCATTGTAGGACTTTGCATAGCAAGTATCTGTTCTGGAAGAAAAACGTTCGTTGCAGTTTTCGTAATAATTTTCCTCAAGGAATGTTGCGTTTTTATATCTTGTATCTACAGTAACCTTGCCGTTCTGGAAATATGTACTGTAAACGTGTACATTACCATTGCCGGCAAGAGGCTGTCTTGAAGCTACGTTCTCATACCAGTTGTGATGAAGGGTCATATAATATTGAGAATCGCCGCTCTTTGGACCTAAAAGATTGGTCTTATGACAGTTTATGTAGTGGTTATAGTCCATTGTGTAGTATTGACCTCTCTTGAAGTCACATGAACCGTCGCCTTCGCCCTTGTCGCTTTCTGCAGGAGACTGAGTGCCGCCGGCAGTACCGTCGCCGGGATAGAATGTATTATTGTGTACCCATATTCTTTCTACAAGAGCATCTCCTTCGCCCTGGAAGCCCAAACCATCTTCAACATAGTTTCTGAAAGTAATATTTCTTACTTCAACACTTTGACCTGAATCGGCAGGATGTGAGTCTGTCTTGGATACGGTAAAGCCCCAGCCGTACATTTCTGCGTCCTCGCCGATACCCTCTATGGTAATGTTTCTGCCCCACTTCATAACTGCAAGATAACCGCCGTCACCTTTTGCACCGCCAAGTATCGGGTCCTTTACATTATAAGGAGTAAGGTTCTTGGGAGCGGTTACTTTGCCTATAAGTCTTATTACAAGGGGATGTGTCCTTGTAACCTCATCTATAAACTTATAGTTATTATTGAGTATATTGCCTATACCTTCGCTTGTTCTGGAATAAGGAGAACCTGATGAAGGAGCATAATCCCATACTTTATCCTCATAACCCGGTATAGTTACCGTATCCTTATTTTCGTCTGTTAAGTATATAACGATAGCATTATCCTTTAATGTACCATCATCCTTATAAGCGCCTACACCGTCATAAGCACGCTCTGTAGGAACTCTGTTCCAATGAGCATAACCCGAACGGTCGTTTGGAAGTACCTCTATATTTTCTCTTGTATGTACTGCGCCGCTTTTTGTAGTTATCTTGATGTCATATCTTCCTGCCTTAAGACCCGGAATATCTACACGACCGTAGCCGCTTGTTGAAGCAGGTCTTATAAGATATTTTGCATCATCGCCTTTAAGCATTGTATAAGCAGCATCTGAATGTAGCTTATACTCAACTGTTGCTGAATCCGGATCTGAGTCCGCCCATTCTGCATAAAGTGTTTCATACCAACCACCCGATACACTGGGAGCTGCCGAAACCATTACCGTGTCAACGGCTATACTGCCCATAAGAAGTGACGCAGCAAGCACTGTTGACAAAATCCTACTGAAAAATTTCATCAGTTCTTTCCTCCTTATTATTTTTTAATTTGAAAAATAAACTTTCCCCATTTTTCAACTATAAACTTAATGATACAACTTTTACATTTTAATTACAATGTGCAAACAAAACAAATAATCGAGAGGTATTTTGTGTAAAAATACTTCATTTGTGTTACACGAAGTTTACAGGGAGATTACAGAGCTAAAATAAGCGGTATACTGCTTATTAATGCCTTATCCTTACCGCCTTGTTCATTACGCATATATCCGCCGTGTTATATGTGCCGCAGTATTCGCCGTCCATTGTCCAGCTTATTTCCTCGCTGCATCTGACAGAAAGCTGCGAGGTCTTGAAGCTGTAGAAAAGCTCCTTGTCAAAATCCTTTTCAACAATGCTGGCTATAATGCTTCTCAGTACGTTTACGTTTTTAGGGGTCTTTACAAGGAGTACCTCGAAAAGTCCGTCGTTCAAGTCTGCATAATTTTTGAATATGGTCTTCATACCGGCTATGGAGTTGGAGTTGGATACAAGACCTATCATTATATTGTCCTTTATTGTGCCGCCGTCGTGTTTTATTTCAAGCTCATAGCTTTTTATGTTTGTAAGCTGGCGTATGCCCTCCAGAAGATATGCCTGATAGCCCAGTATGTTTTTCATATCCTGAGGCGTTTCGTAGGATACGTTTGTAAAAAGTCCGAAGCCTGCCACATAAGTGAAATAATTATTGTTTATTTTCCCTATATCCAGCTTAAAAAGCTCTCCGCTTACAGCCCTTTTATAGCTGTCCTCTATATTCAGGGGAATTCCCATGCTGGTGGCAAAGTCATTTGTAGAGCCGCAGGGTATATATCCCAGCACAGGCTTTTCCTTAAGTTGCATAATGCCGTTTACCGTTTCGTTGAGAGTTCCGTCGCCTCCGCAGCATACTATGGCGTCAAAATTCTGCCCTCTTTTTTGTACGATTTCCTTTATATGTCCCTTGTATTGTGATATATATACTGTTACCTCGTATTTTGCCAGATTGTAATGCTCTATAACTGCGGCGAGCTGTTCCGCTATTATCCCCTTGCCCGAATTGGTATTTGCAATAAGCAGCAATTTCTTCATATTTATACCTTCTTTTGTTTATATTTTATATATTTCCTTCAACAGAGCCGCTACTCCGAAATTGTCGTTTGTACCGCATACAATATCGGCCTTTGCCTTAAGGCAGTCGTCGGCGTTTTCCACGGCGACGCCAAGTCCCGCAGCTTCTATCATGGAAAGGTCGTTTTCGCTGTCGCCGAAGGCTATTATCTCATGGGGCTTTATGCCAAGCATTTCGGCATATTCCAAAACGGCGGCTCCCTTTGACACGTCTCTTCGGTTTATGTCTATACAGTTCCAGTTGGACTGCACCGCCTTAAGCTCCGGTATTTCTCTGTTTATGGCGTCTCTTATTCTGAGTACAAAATCCACATCGTTGTTTACAACAACGCATTTTATTATATTTTCCGCATCGGCTACGGAATATATGTCATCAACCAGCAGAGTTTTAATATAATTGGTCAGCTTTTTCTTGTAGCCTACTGTTATAAGGTTTATACCGCCCTCGTAAAATTCTCTGCTGTCGGTATACTGTCTATCTGTGGTAAATATCTTACAGGGCACGCCGAAGCCCTTGCATATATCCATGAATTTAATTACGGAGGTCTTGTCTATGGACTTTGTGAAAAAGCGTTCTCCCGTATAGAAATTTACAAGTGTAGCGCCGTTGCAGCCTATAACGGGGCAGCCTATATCAAGCTCGTCTATATAGTCCTTTGCTATTATGTCGTTGCGTCCCGTAACGGGTATTATGCGTATTCCCATGCTGCTGAGCTGTCGGAATACGCTTATTATCTCCGTGGGCAAAAAGCCCTCGCTGTCAAGTATCGTACCGTCGCAATCCGTTGCTATCAGTTTATACATTTTTTTCTCCTTGTATTGGTATAACATCTTTTACATAAGTATACCATATAAGCCACAATATATCAAAACTTTTTATTGACAAAATATAGCGGCTGTGTTATTATATCAAACATAGAGAAAAAGGCTGTGAAAAGAAGAGTAGGCTTTGCACCTGTTTACAGAGAGCTTCCGTTGGTGAGAGGGAGCATCGTGGACTTTGCCGAATATGGTCTTGGAGCTGCGCACCGACTGCATTGGCATAGGCTGCGATGGGTGACGCCCTTTACAGCGTCAGGGTATGAAGTACCTGCTGAGGTCTGTATTGCGAGATACAGGCGAAATAAGGTGGTAACACGATGAGTCGTCCTTTGTATGAGGACGGCATTTTTTATTTATAAGGAGGGATATTATGAGCAAAGGAAAGTATTACATCACAACGGCTATTGCCTATACATCAGGCAAGCCCCATATAGGCAATACCTATGAGGCTGTGCTGGCAGACAGTATTGCCCGCTTCAAAAGACAGGAGGGCTATGAGGTATTTTTTCAGACCGGCACAGACGAGCATGGTCAGAAAATAGAGGAAAAGGCAAAGGAGGCAGGCGTTACTCCCAAGGAATTTGTGGATAAGGTATCAGGCGAGATAAAGAGAATATGGGATATGGTCAATACCTCCTATGACAAGTTCATAAGGACTACCGACGGCTATCACGAAAAGCAGATTCAGAAAATATTTAAAAAGCTGTATGACCAGGGGGATATTTACAAGAGCGTTTATGAGGGTATGTACTGTACGCCCTGCGAGAGCTTCTGGACGGAAAGTCAGCTTGTAGACGGCAAGTGTCCCGACTGTGGCAGAGAGGTACACCCTGCCAAGGAGGAGGCTTATTTCCTTAAGCTGAGCAAATATGCCGACAGACTTATAGAGCATATAAACACCCATCCGGAGTTTATACAACCTGTTTCAAGGAAGAATGAGATGATGAACAACTTCCTTTTACCCGGCTTACAGGACCTCTGTGTTTCAAGGACCTCATTCAAGTGGGGAATTCCCGTCGACTTTGACGACAAGCATGTGGTATACGTATGGCTTGACGCTCTTTCCAACTATATTACAGGCGTAGGCTACGACTGTGACGGAAACAGCTCCGACTTGTATAAGAAAATGTGGCCTGCAGACCTTCACTTAATAGGAAAGGATATTGTGCGCTTCCATACGATTTACTGGCCTATTATACTTATGGCGTTAGGCGAGCCCTTGCCCAAGCAGGTATTCGGTCATCCATGGCTGCTTATGAACGGCGGCAAGATGAGTAAGTCCAGCGGCAACGTTATATATGCCGACGACCTTGTGGAGCTTTTCGGCGTAGACGCAGTAAGATATTTTGTGCTTCACGAAATGCCCTTTGACAACGACGGCATAATCACATGGGATCTTATTGTGGAAAGAATAAATTCCGACCTTGCCAATGTACTGGGCAATCTTGTAAACAGGACAATATCCATGACCAACAAGTATCTGGGCGGAGTTGTAAGCAATACCCATACAGACGAGCCTGTTGACGAGGAGCTTAAAAAGGTAGTTACCGAGTGCAGGTCTAAGGTACAGGCAAAAATGGATAAGCTGAGAGTGGCAGACGCCATTACCGAGATATTCAATCTTTTCAAGCGCTGCAATAAATATGTAGACGAAACAGAGCCGTGGATACTTGGCAGAGATGAGGCAAAGAAGGACAGACTTTCAACGGTGCTCTATAACCTTACGGAGGGCATTATTATAGGCGCTTGTCTTTTAGAGCCCTTTATGCCTGACACTACGGAAAATATACTTGCTCAGCTCAACGCCAAAAAGAGGGATTTTGACGACCTTGACAAATTCGGTCTTTATCCCGACGGAAGCAAGGTAACTGAAAAGGCGCAGATACTCTTTGCAAGACTTGATGCAAAGGAGACTGAGGCAAAAATAGACGCTCTTATGGAAAAGCAGAGGGCAGAGGCTGAAAAGAAGGCAGAGGAGGAAAAGGCGCAGGAATATATCACTATTGACGATTTCTGCAAGGTGGAAATGAAAATAGGCGAGATAACAGACTGCGAAAAGGTTCCCGAGTCCAACAAGCTGTTAAAGAATACCGTTAAAATAGGCGATGAAACGAGAACTATACTTTCCGGCATTTCCAAGTGGTACTCTCCCGAGGAAATGAAGGGCAAGAAGGTAGTGGTAATAACCAATCTTGCTCCAAGAAAAATGCTTAAAGGCAAGTATGTAAGCGAGGGAATGATAGCCGCCGCCGAGGATAAGGAGGGCAATGTAAGACTTCTTACCGTAGACGGAGATATTGAAAGCGGCTCAATAATCAGTTAAGCCTTCAGAACCCACAATAAACAGGAGAACGAATATGTATTTTGAATCACACGCCCATTACGATGATGAAAAGTTTGACGAAAACAGAGACACTTTAATAGAAGAAACTCATGCCTTTGGCGTAGATACCATTATCAACATAGGCGCTGATATGGACAGCTCAAAAAAAAGCATAGAGCTTGCGGAAAAGTATCCTTATATATATGCGGCTGTGGGAGTACACCCTCACGACGTTAAGACCATGGTTGACGAGGATATAGAAGCTCTGAGAAAATGGACTGAGCATAACAAGGTGGTAGCGATAGGCGAAATAGGTCTGGACTATCACTACGACCTTTCTCCTCGGGACTCTCAGCGCTATTGGTTCAAAAGACAGCTACAGCTTGCCTATGAAACGGATATGCCTGTGGTGATACATTCCAGAGAGGCTACTCTTGAGACCTATGAGATAATAGAGGCTTCTCCCGTGCGCAGGGGAGTTATACACGCTTTCAGCGGAAGCGCCGACTTTGCCCGCAAATATATCGACATGGGCTTTTATATAGGCGTAGGCGGAGTTGTTACGTTCAAAAACGGCAGAAAGCTTGTGGAGGCAGTAGCCGAAACCCCTATTGAGCGCATTTTAATCGAAACAGATTCGCCATATTTATCTCCTGAGCCTGTAAGAGGCACTGTCAATAACTCACAAAATCTCAAGTATATAGTACAAAAAATTAGCGAAATTAAACAAATACCTCCCGAAATAGTGGCAAAAGTGACGGCAGAAAACGCCAAAGTCGTATTTTGTCTGTAAAAAGTTGTTGCATAATTATTACGAATGTGTTAAGATACTAGTGTAAGGCAGTTCGAGGGGAAGCTCACGTGATGAAGTGGCTTCCAAAGAACGCTTTTTGAAAAATCAGCTTAATATGTTTAAATGATGTGTACTGGTCAAAAGGCGGTGCTGCAAGCGTATATTTACGCAGCACAATTTTGTAACATATTAAATGAAAGTTACAATTATAAATGCCTTTTGGAGGGAGGATATTATGTTTAAAAAATTATGCAGTATTGCAAGAGGCGTTGTTGTATTGACAGCAGCCGTGGGAGCGCTCAGCGTTTCAGCAATGGCAGCTGACAATTCCTTTACAGCAAAGCCGTCTAACTATACTGATGTTGAGGAAAGAGGGGTAGGAGCCTATTTCCAGACAGCGGATATAGACAGCAATGCGGAAAAGAATGTTGTTTCTGTAGCTACTGAGGAAATTCCTTATGTTACAGTTACAAGGGAAAGCGATGAACTTGTGAAGGGCGATACTCAGGTCGTTCAGAAGGGCGTCAACGGTACTAAGAAAATTACGACGACAAGCAAATATGTAAACGGTCAGGTAACCGATGTAACTATTGAAGAAGAGGTTGTAGCTGAGCCTGTAGACGAAATAGTTGCAGTAGGTACAAAGGTAAACGAAAGCACTGTACCAAGTACAGACATTGAGTATAATGCAGTTTTAATCATGAATGCCACAGCCTACTGTCCATGTTCAAGATGCTGCGGCAAGTGGGCAAACGGTGTTACTGCCAGCGGTCTTAAAGCAGGCTACGGCGTATGCGCTGTGGATACAAGAGTTATCCCCTTGGGAACTAAGCTCTATGTAGAGGGCTACGGCTACTGTATAGCTGCCGACACAGGCGGCGCTATAAAGGGCAACAGAATCGACCTTTGCTACGGCAGTCATTCAGCCGCTCTTAACTCAGGCTTTGGTCATAAAAATGTTAAGGTTTATATATTAAGCTAATTTATAGATCTGCCATAAATTTATTGGTATAAATTTTATGGCAGATTTTTATTTTTTTTGTTTACAACGTGCGGTTCTTGTGTTATAATCTACTGCGTAGGCAATTTTCGGGATAGAGGAAAGGGAATAAATTTAAAAAAGAAATGGGACAAAAATATGAACAGAGAGAATACAAACGAATTTGAAAATGAACAATCACTTGATCTGGCGGAGATATTCGGACTGCTGTGGAGCAGAATATGGCTTATTATTGCGGCGTCCGTTGTAGGCTTTGTGCTTGCCTTTGTCTTTACTAAGACGCTCATACCGGATACCTATGCAACATCATTTTCCATCTATATTAAAAATACCACAAACAAGACTGTAATAGACACTCTTAATTCAGCCGATATTACAGCGGCTCAGAGCCTTGCGCAGACTTATATTGCTATACTTGACGACGATTCCGTAATAGACGAGATAAGCAATAACCTTATGGAGAAGTATTCTGCCGAGGAGCTTTCCAACTACTTTACAATGGAAGAGGACAACGGCGAATACAGAATAAATACAAACAGCTTAAGAAAGTGCCTTAATTTCAGTCAGGTAAACGAAACAGAGCTTCTTACCATTACAGGTTACAGTACAGACCCTGTTATGGCGGCTGATATTTGCAACAGCGTTGAAGCCATAGCCCCTGATGTGCTTATAAGAGTAGTCGGAGCAGGCGCAGTTGAATCCGTAGGTCACGCCAAGGTACCTAAGGACCCTGTTTCTCCCAATGTTCTTAAAAATTCCGTATTCGGCTTTATGCTGGGCTTTATACTTGCAGTTGCCTTTATAGTTATAAGACACATGCTGGATAATACAGTAAAGGGCGTAGAAACTCTTAAGAACAGATATAATATGCCCATACTTGCCGAGATACCCTTCTATGAGATAGTGAAAAACGGCGTAAGCAACAAGATAAAAATAAGCAACAATATTCTGCTCAGACGCTTTAAGAAAAATAAAGAGGGCGAGGTCGCCAACGAAAGACGAGCAAGAGGTACTATACTTGATACGGATGTTCCTTTTGTCGTTACAGAGGCGTACAATACATTCAGAACAAATCTGCTCTTTGCTCTTTCCACTACGAACAGCAACGTATTCATAGTGTCATCGGCTCTTTCAGGCGAGGGCAAGAGTACGAATGCGGCTAACCTTGCTATTTCCATAGGCGAGACCGAGTCAAGAGTGCTTGTAATAGACGCCGACCTGAGACGTCCCACACAGCACAGAATGTTCCACTTAAGCAATAAAAAGGGTCTTTCCACAATACTTGCGGGCATGACCAAAATAGATGATGCTATCAACAAGAACGTACACGGCAATACCGATGTAATCACATCCGGTCCTATGCCGCCTAACCCGTCACAGATGCTTACCTCCGATAATATGCAGAAGTTCATATCAGAGGTCAGCAAAATGTACGACTATGTTATAATTGATACTTCTCCTGTCAATGTAGTATCAGACGCGCTTATTATTTCTAAATATACCGCAGGTATAGTTCTGGTAACCCGTGAGAATATCACTACCTATGATATGATAGACAGAGCCCTTTCAAGTGTGGACTTTGTAGGTACAAATATTTTGGGTATAGTTTCCAACTCTGTGGATGTTGACGCCAAGCATTACGGCAAGTACAGATATAAGTACAACTACAATTACAGATATAACTATAATTATAACTATAACTACAGTTATTCCGACAGAACAGATGACAGCAACAACCTTGAAAATGTTGAAAACAAGGACGGCAACGGCTCTCATCATCACCATCATCACCACAGCGGAGATGACGGCAACAATAATAAAAAGTAAAGCATACAGAAGCTGCCCGAGGAACGCTTATAGTCCCTTGGGCGGCTCTTTTTTGTGCAAAAACAGTATATAATAATTGACATTTCAATATATATATTTTAAAATAGAAATATGCAAATAACCTATAAAAAAGCTAATTTATCATAGGAGGATAATTATGGATTATAAATCAGCAGGTGTGGATGTAGAGGCAGGCTATAAGGCTGTGGAGCTTATGAAGGGTCATGTAAAAAGCACCTTCAGACCGGAGGTATTAACGGATATAGGCGGCTTCGGCGGTCTTTTCAGCATATCCAAGGCTAAGACTATGGCAGAGCCTGTGCTTGTAAGCGGTACAGACGGCGTTGGCACTAAGCTCAAGCTGGCTTTTGTAATGGACAAGCATGATACCATAGGCATAGACGCAGTCGCCATGTGTGTAAACGACGTGGTATGCAGCGGAGCAGAGCCGTTGTTTTTCCTGGACTATATCGCCTGCGGCAAAAACGAACCCGAAAAGATAGCCGAAATAGTAAAGGGCGTTGCAGAGGGCTGCAGACAGGCAGGCTGCTCGCTTATAGGCGGAGAAACTGCTGAAATGCCGGGCTTTTATCCCGTTGACGAATACGACCTTGCAGGCTTTACCGTAGGCATAATGGATAAGACCAAATCCATAGACGGCAGCAAAATAGCCGACGGCGACGTGCTTATAGGCATAGGCTCAAGCGGTATCCATTCCAACGGCTATTCTCTTGTAAGAAAGGTATTCGACATAAACAAGGAAAGCCTCGGTACATATATAGATGAGCTTGGCTCAACATTAGGCGAGGCGCTTCTTGCTCCCACCAAGATATATGTACGTCCCGTGCTAAAGCTCATAGAAAATGTGGACGTAAAGGGTCTTAGCCATGTAACGGGAGGCGGCTTTATAGAGAACATACCCAGAATGATGCCCCGGGGACTTAAAATAGTAATAGACGAGGGCACATGGGATATTCCTCCTATATTCCATATTATCGAAAAAAAGGGAAGCGTAGAGAGAATGAGCATGTACAATACCTTTAACATGGGCATAGGCATGGTAGCCGCAGTAAGCGGCAGTGAGGCTGACAAGGCTGTGGAAACTCTTAAGTCCATGGGAGAAAGGGCGTACATAATAGGCAGAGTTGAAAAGGGCGAAGGCATACAGATAAATTTAAAATAAGAGGTAAGCATTATGATAAGAATAGGCGCTCTTGTAAGCGGCGGCGGTACTAATTTGCAGGCGATACTGGATGCCATAGACAAAGGTGAAATAGACGGACAGGTCACAGCTGTGGTCAGCAGCAAGGAAGGGGCTTATGCTCTTGAAAGAGCTGCCTCAAGAGGTATAGAAACTGCCGTAATGAGAAAAAAGGATTATGACAGTCCTGCAGATTACGACAAAGCTCTTGCAGACTACTTTGAAGCAAGGAATATAGACCTTATAGTATACGCAGGCTTTATGCTCATACTGGGCAAGGACTTTACAGACCGTTTTGAAAACAGAATGATAAATATACATCCCGCTCTTATACCCAGCTTTTGCGGCAAGGGGTATTACGGACTTCACGTACATGAAGCGGCTCTTAAAAAGGGCGTAAAGGTAACGGGAGCTACGGTGCATTTTGTTACGGCGGAGTGCGACGCAGGACCTATCATACTGCAAAAGGCTGTGGAGGTAAAGGATGGAGACACTCCCGAAACACTTCAAAGACGTGTTATGGAGCAGGCGGAATGGGTGATATACCCCGAAGCGGTAAAGCTGTTTGCCCAGAACAGGCTTGAGGTAAAGGACGGCATCGTAAGGATAAAGGAGAAATAAAAAATGAAAGTTTTGGTAGTAGGCAGCGGCGGAAGAGAGCACGCCATAGTATGGAAGCTCTCGCAAAGCCCAAAGGTAGATAAAATATACTGTGCTCCCGGCAACGCAGGCATAGGCACTATTGCAGAGCTTGTGCCAATAGGCGCTATGGAGTTTGACAAACTTGTGGATTTTGCAAAGAATGAGGGTATAGACTTTACAGTAATAGGTATGGACGACCCTCTTGTAGGCGGTATCGTGGATAAATTTGAAGCGGAGGGTCTGAGAGTATTCGGTCCTCGCGCCAATGCCGCTATTATTGAGGGCAGCAAGGCCTTCAGCAAGGAGCTTATGAAAAAATACGGCATACCTACGGCGAAATATGAGACCTTCAGCGATTATGACAGCGCTCTGGACTATATTAAAAAGGGCGATTTCCCCGTTGTGCTAAAGGCGGACGGTCTGGCTCTGGGAAAGGGCGTGCTTATATGCAATACCCTTGAGGAGGCAGAGCAAGGTCTTAATACGCTTATGATAGACAAGAAATTCGGAGACAGCGGAAATACCGTTGTTATAGAGGAATTCCTAACTGGACAGGAAATGTCCGTACTCAGCTTCTGCGACGGCAAGACTGTTGTGCCTATGGTATCTGCTCAGGACCACAAGAGAGCCTATGACGGCGACAAGGGACTTAACACAGGCGGTATGGGTACTTTTTCTCCAAGCAGGGTATATACTCCCGAGCTTGCCGAGGAATGTATGAAAACCATATATCAGCCTACCGTAGATGCTCTCAATGCAGAGGGCAGGACATTCAAGGGCATTATTTTCTTCGGACTTATGCTTACGTCAAAGGGCATGAAGGTAATAGAATACAACGCCCGCTTCGGCGACCCTGAGACCCAGGTTGTGCTTCCGCGCCTTAAAAATGACCTTATGGAAATATTCGAGGCTTGTGTAGACGGCACTCTTGACAAAATAAATGTGGAGTGGTACGACAGCGGTACGGCTTGTGTTGTACTGGCAAGCGGCGGTTATCCCGAAGGCTATGTAAAGGGCTATGAAATAACGGGTCTTGACAAGGCGGATAAGGCGGAAAATATAATAGTATTCCACGCAGGCACAGCCCTTAAGGACGGTAAGTTTGTAACAAACGGCGGCAGAGTGCTGGGCGTTACAGGCGTGGGAAAGAATCTTGACGACGCTATAAATATAGCCTACGAGGGCGTTAAGCTCATAGATTTCAAGGATAAGCATTACAGAAAGGATATAGGCGTTAAATAAGGTGAGCTTATGAGAGACAGAAACAAGGTAATATGTATTATTGCAACAATTCTGGCTATATTCCTTTTTGCAGGCTTCTATGTATGGAATTCGGGAGTTGAGGCGGAAAAAACAAGGGCAATAGAACAGAAAATAGCTCAGTACGACGAGGACAAGAGGACTGCCGAGCAGAAAGCGGCGGAAATAGAAAAAAAGCGGGAGGAGATAACGGCTGTTATTCCCGGCGTAGCCTGTTGGGGAGATGATTTTACATACGGCTTGGGCGGTATCGAAAAGTCATTTCCAAGCGTTCTGGCGCGTCTTATGGAAAACGGCGGCTATCTTATGCCTGTGGAAAATCTGGGCATATACGACGAGGACAGCCTTACGGTACTTGGCAGAGCCAATGCCATTCCCTTTATAGTCAAGGACGAAAAAAATATTGTGGGACAGCTGGAAAAGGACAATATCACTATCTCTTCACTTAACGGAGAGCCTGTAGACCCCCTTTTGCATGAAAATAACCCAGGTGTCAATCCCGTTACCATAGACGGCGTAGAGGGTACTCTTTACGGCGGCGTAGGCAGCGAGAATATTGAAAAGGTAGAGGAATATTTCTTTGAGCCCACAGATGAGGGAACTACCATGACCATATCGGCAGGAACTCCCATAGTTACAAAGGGCGAGGTCTACAAGGACTATGTAAGCGTGCTTTCAATAGGCAACAACGGCGGCTGGAATGATGACCCTGCCGTACTTGTGGAGCAGCAGAAGCGCTTTGTGGAAACACGGGGCAAGAACAAGGATAAGTATATTATAATAGGTCTTGTTGACGGCGACAGAGCTTCAAACGCCGATACAGACGCTCTTATGTCTTCCGCCTTCGGCAGCAGATTCTTAAACATAAGGGAATATATATGCACAGAGGCTCTTAAAAATACCGAGCTTAGCGATGAGGATAAGGCTGCGGCTGAAAAAGGCGAAATCCCCGAATGTTACAGATATAAGAACAGAGGTCTTAACGACGATGCCTACGAGCTTATAGGCGAGGCGGTGTTCAATAAGCTGGAGGAACTCGGCTATATTATCAAGTAAGAGGCGTATTATGAAAAATGGAAAAATAACCGTTGTTATGACAGGCGGCACTATATGCAGCGTTATAAAGGGCAATGCCATAGACGTAAGCAACGAGCCTGTCGTTATAAACGAATACAGAAGAATATACGGAGATGACGTTGAGTTTCGCATAGTCAGACCCTTTAATATACTCAGTGAAAACAGCTGTCCTAAAGTATGGACGGCTTTGGGGAGAGCCTTGGCGGATATACATGACGACAGCGACGGTATTATTATAACTCACGGCACAGATACTCTCGCATACACGGCGGCGTATATATCTATGGTATTTCGCGGCACAGATAAGCCTATTGTAATAGTATCAAGCAATTTTCCAATAGGCGAGGAGAAAAGCAACGGATTGCAAAATTTCAGAAGCGCCGTGGAGCTTATAGAAAATGAAAGCATAACGGGAGTTTTTGTAATATACAGGGATAATAAGGGCAGAAATACGGTACACCTAGGCTCCCGTCTTGTAGAGGCGGATACCTATACGGACAGCTTTTCCTCCTACGGCGGCTGTCCCTACGGCGAAATTGAGAACGGGCGTTTTGTACGCTATGCCAATGGAATTAATCCAAAGGCATTTATGCTCAAGGGTATGGAAAATGCAGATATAAACGATCTTGAAAATGAAGTTTTCATGATACGACCTTATCCCGGTATAGACTACAGCGTATTTGAATTTAAGAGCAAGCCCGGGGCGGTGCTGCATTGTATGTATCATTCGGGAACGGCGTCCGTCGGCGAGGGCGGACATTCTCTTCCACTGTTTATAAAAAGGTGTAAGAGCCAAGGCATAGACGTGTATCTTTCCTGCTATAAAAGTGAGGAGGGCGCTAAATATGCCACCGCGAGGGAAATAATATCCGCAGGCGGCATACCTCTTTACAATATTTCAAGCGAAGCCGCCTATGTAAAGCTAAATTTGGCATATAATCAAAATAAAATAAAGCCTGTGGACTTTATGAAGGAAAATATGTATTTTGAAGTATTGACATAATATTGAAAGCAATAAACAAGTATATTATTTTAAAGGAGGAATAAATTATGAGCAACTTAAAAGGAAGTAAAACAGAACAGAATTTAATGACAGCCTTTGCCGGAGAATCTCAGGCAAGAAACAAGTATACTTACTTTGCAAGCAAGGCAAAGAAGGACGGTTATGTACAAATCTCAAAGATATTTGAGGAAACTGCCAATAATGAAAAGGAGCACGCAAAGATATGGTTCAAGCTCCTTGACGGTATCGGCTCTACTCCCGAAAACCTTAAGGCGGCAGCCGAAGGCGAAAACTATGAGTGGACAGATATGTATGCTACCTTTGCAAAGGAAGCAAAGGAGGAGGGCTTTGACGATATAGCCATTCTCTTTGAAATGGTAGGCGAAATCGAAAAGGCTCATGAAGAAAGATACAGAAAGCTCCTTGCCAATATAGAGGGCGGTCTTGTATTCTCAAAGGATGGAGATACTGTATGGGAGTGTTCAAACTGCGGTCATATCTGCATAGGCAAAAAAGCGCCGGAGGTTTGTCCCGTATGCGCTCATCCTCAGAGCTTCTTTATGGTAAAGCCTACTAATTATTGATATTTGCAGTATTAAATTTCAGTGAAAGCTGCCGCGTTATGAAAAAGGTCATAATGCGGCAGATTTATTTATGGGTGAAATTTTTTGTTTAGTTGAATCGACCCTATCGGCAGCCCAATGCAAGAGTAATCTCAATTCAAGGAAATGGTTGGGCTGCCACTTCCATTGCACAGAAGAAATATCTGGGTTGAATCGGAAGATTTATCCGACGATACGGAGTATCGCTTTTACCAAAGGTAAAAGTTCTGACATCCCGACCCTTCCACCGCCTAACGGCGGTCCCCCTCCCCTCCGACGCCCTGACGGGCTAGGGGAGGCTGAGGAGTTGGCGACAGCTCAGGTATCGTCTTTCAAAGTAAATAAGCGACTTTGAAAAGCGTATACCTAAGGCGTCCCTTCAGAGAAGTTCAGCACTTTTGCCTGCGTCAAAAGTCAGCTCTCCCCACAACCCCAGCCTCCCCTAGCCTTGCAATAAAACGCAACGTGTTTTATTGCAGGCGTCGGAGGGGAGGGGGACTATTTCAAGTAATGCTTGCATTACGCAGAAATGGTGGAAGGGTCGTTTTAAAAAATCTCTATTATGATAAACAAAAATTCAACATACTCCTATTATGTTTTTATTATTCCCTGTTCAGTATAACGACGCCGTCGGCATACTCCACTTTTATATTGCCTATAGCGTCGGTAATATCTCTTAGCTTCACATAGTTGTAGCCTCTTATATTAACTGCCCTTGCCTTTTTAATATCTCCGTCGGCGCTTATGCTTATATCCTCTGTTTTGTTGTCGAGTATAGGCAGCTTTGAAGCTGCGTTATACTCTACGCTGAACCCGGCGTTTTCAAGACCTCTCAGATTTATAAAGTTTCTGCCGTCCTTTACGATTTTATCTATTTTTATTGTTTTACCGTTTACATTTATATAGCCTGTTTCAACCACTTCTGCCTCCTCCTTTTCGGTAATATATACATCCTTCCATGTCTTTTTGAAATTATCGGGAGTGCCGTACAGTTTTTTGAGATTTGCAGGGGTACTGCCCCAGTATTTAAGCTGAAAATGAGGAAGGTCCACAGGCTTTGTCCAGTCGCCGCCCCATTCCAGACCAAGTGCCTTTCCTATCTTTCCTACCTTGCCAAACCAACCGTCGCTGTTGTTGTAGGGTCCTTTTCCGTCGTTTCGTATTATATCGAAGGCTACGCCCCATTGGTGCATAGAACTGTAATCCGTGCCCTTTGCGTATGTAACTATGCTGCCAGGCTCTGTTCTGCCAATGGCGTATAGTCTGTTTTGTTCATCAACGGTTCTGTAACATTCTCCCAGCTTTACAATAAGTCCGTTTTTTCGGCAGTCCTCTATGAGCTTTGCTGCAAGTATCTGCAGCCTCGGATGACATTTCGTTATATCTCTGCCCATATTGTTCACCTCCCGATATATACTATGTCTGTACAGATTTAGTGTGACAAAAAAAGCTGCCATAAAGGGCAGCTTTCATAAAAATTCAATATAAATAAACGATAGCCTATATAAGCTCCAGCTTTTTATCTATTATTTTCCTTACGGATTTGTCTATTCTTTCCTCTGTTATCTCTCCGGAATCCAAAGCGTTAAGTATGCCGTTGTACGCCAATGAAAAATCCTCCGGCATAAGGAGCATATCAGCGCCTGCCTTAAGCGCAAGCACGGCTGCGCGGTCTGATTTATAAAGCTCTGTAAGAGCACCCATATTAAGGGCGTCGGTTATTATTATTCCCTTGTACCCCAGCTTTGATATAAGCATATCGTTTATAACAGCGGGAGAAACAGAGGCGGGAGTGTTGTCCCCCGTTACGTTGGGCAGTGAGATATGACCTACCATTATAAAGTCCGCATTGTTTTCAACGGCTTTTTTAAAGGGAATAAGGTCGCTTGCTTCCAGCTCCTCCATAGTCTTGTCCGTATAGGCGAAGCCGTCGTGAGTATCGCCCTTTGTAGCGCCGTGACCGGGAAAATGCTTTAGGCAGGATATTATACCCATGTCGTTGAGACCTCTTGACAGCTCTGCCGCCATATCCGCCGCCATCTGAGGCTCGGAGCTAAAGCTCCTTAACCTTACTACTTGATTTTCGGGATTTGTAAGAGCATCTGCCACAGGCGCAAAGTCCAGATTAAAGCCATATTCATTCAGATATTTTCCTATTGTACAGCCTGCCTCATAAGCCTTGTTCGTATCTCCGCTTTTGCCTATATCCGCCATATTGCCTACGTCGGGCACGTTTATACCCTCGCTGCTGCCGAACCTTGCAACAGTACCGCCCTCCTCGTCGACGCTTATGAAAAGAGGCAGCTTGCAGAGTTGTGAAGCATATTCCTTTGTGTTTTTTATCATTTCCTTGGTCTGAGCCTCGTCTATGAAATTTTGCGTAAAGTATATAATGCCGCCTACGGGATGCTCAGAAAGGGCGTTTTTTGTAGTATCTTCCGCTGCTGTAGCCTGTCCTATGCCCGTAAGAGCTTCGGGAGTTATAATAAAGAGCTGATTTATTTTCTCCTCAAGAGTCATTGTGTCCAATATCTCGTCGATTTTATGGGCTCTTATTTCCTCCTCTGAGGGCTGCTCGTCAGCCTGTAATGTATCCGACGTATCCACAGGCGGCTCTATCGGTCTGAGTATAAGACTTATTACTATAAATACAGCTGCAAATATTATAACAAGGGCGACAAATGATAATATAGGTCTTTTCATATCGTTACTCCTTATTGACTGCTTATTATTCCCCAGGAGCTTATTGTGCCTCCCGGAGCTTCAAAGTACATTTGTGTGCCTTTTCCTGCGGCAAAGCGGTACACATTGCCCTCTACCGCCACAGGTCCGCCGTAAATATCCGCCAGAGTAAATACCTGCATACCTATGGGGCTTACGCCCTTTATGGCAGGTATGGAGGGGTCTGTTACCTCTACCTTCTCCACGGTCTTGTTGTCATTTGTGTATATTGTAAAACCGTCATAGCCGTAGGCGTTTTCGTCTGCTCTGGCAAGAGGTCTTGCAGTAGTGGTCTCGGTCTCGCCCTCGGCATTTGTAACAGGCTCGTATTCTTCAGCCAATTCCTCGTCGGTGTATTCTATGGGAACATATATTGTATTTACAGGCTTGCCCAGCTTAGCCGTAATGCCGGCAATACTATCGCCTATATTTATGCTTACGCCCTTTATTGTAAAGGTGTCGGCAGGAGCAGCGGAGGGCTTTATTTCCACAGGCTCGTAGCTGCCGCTTACATAAGCTGAGCTGCCCGAACCCTGAGAGCCTTTAGCCGAATTGCTCTTGTCGTCATCATATATATATGTTTCCGCCTCGGAGGTCACTTCGTTAGAAGTAGTCTCGGACAAAATCTCCGTTGTCGTTTCATTTTTGTAGCTATGCCGCATTTCTTCAGCGGTCGGTATATTTTCAAGGCTTGTGCTTTTATATTTTGTTTTAGGCAGCGCAAAGCAGGTAGTCACCATAAGCGCCAGCACCAAAAAAATTATGGTCTTTTTCATATAACTCACCCTCATAGCATTATACAACATTTCTCTGTTTTATTACAACTGATTATTCATTAATTTTTTATATTTAACAGAAAAATGTCAAAAATTGTTTACATTATGCTCATTTTAGAGTATAATGTAATCAGAATGTGAAAGGAAGGTAATAAAAATGAAAAAGTTTTTAAATGAATTCAAGGAATTCGCAATGAAGGGCAATATGATTGATATGTCCATAGGTGTTGTTATAGGTGCTGCTTTCGGAAAGATAGTAACGGGACTTACAGACTGTATTATCACTCCCCTTATAGCTCTTATTATCGGCGCTATTTTCCATGTGGAGACTACCGACCAGCTTTTCGGAGCAATTACGGTAGGTCCGTTCCCTATCGGTCAGCTTATAAGCACAATAATCGATTTCCTTATTACAGCAGTAGTTCTCTTTGCAATAGTTAAGGCTATCAACGAGATTCAGAGCCTTGGTCATCACGAGGAAGAGCCTGCAGCTCCCACTACCAAGGTATGTCCTTACTGCAAGTCTGAAATAGCTATCGACGCTGTTAAGTGTCCTCATTGTACATCAGACGTTGAGTAATATGCAACTATAAAGGGGCTGTCCTTGACAGTCTCTTTTATTCTTTTGAGGTGATATTGTGAACAGAAGGCTTTTTATATCCGTGGTATGCTTATTTTCTATGCTTTTCTCACAACAGGCTTATTCTAAGCCTGTTGTTGAAGCGGAAAAGAAAAACATAATACAGGCTGTTATAGAGCGTGACAAGAATACTCCAGTAGCAGCCTCTCTTGATACCGCCGTTGTAAAGAGAGTGTATGCAGATGAAAAGGGCATAAGAGCCGTACTTATAGAAAGTCAATATGCCATAGACAGCATAGAAATAGATTCACAGGTATACGACATAAATTCAGAGCCGGACAGCTCCGGCTATATATACGCGTATTTTGACGGTATAGAATACAACGGGAATGTAAAGGTGGATATAGAGGGAAGAGAGGAAATTATTTCTCCCGTAAGCATTGTGGAAACAAATGAAAAATGGACTGTATCCGAGGACGGACATACCCTTTGCGAATACAAGGGCGGCTCTGGGGATATAGTAGTACCCAATTTCTATAAAAACGAAATAATAACGACAATAGGCGGCGGCGACCCCATAGCGGAAAAGAACGGTATAAAAAGCGTTGTAATATCCGAGGGTATCTCATATATAGGGGACTATTGCTTTTATGAAATGAATTCCCTTACGTCGGCAACGCTGCCCTCTACAACAGAGCTTATAGGCGGCGCTGCCTTTGCATACACATCTCTTGGCGGCGCTGTTGAAATACCCGAAGGAGTCAAGGAGATATACGCCTATGCCTTTTCGGATACGGATATAACATCACTGAGGCTTAACGAGGGACTTGAAAGGCTCTGCTCCTATGCCTTCGGCTATTGTAAGGCTCTGGGTGGCACAATAGAGCTGCCCCACAGTCTGTACTATCTGGGCGGCTGGGCATTTGTAAACTGTACATCTCTTTCGGGCGGCATAAGGATACCCGGGGGAGTTGCAAATGTAGGCGACGGGGCGTTTTTCAACTGTCAGAACATGAAAGGCGAAATAGTGCTTGAGGAGGGCGTAGAGGAAATAGGACTTGGCGCTTTTGGCGCGGAAAGCGCTGCCAAATCGGGCTTTACAGCTGTGCATTTTCCATCTTCTCTTAAAAAAATAGGACCTTATGCCTTTCAGCTTGCCGACGATATAAAACATATAGAGCTGAACGAGGGACTGGAGATAATATCCGACGGAGCTTTTGACCACATGACGGGTATAGACAACGAAAGTCTTGTGATACCGTCTACGGTAAGGACAATAGGCGGAGATTACAACGTAAGCGAAAACACAGGCTATGGCGGTCATGTGTTCTATGATATGGGTAAAAACGACAGCTTCAAGGCAATAGAGGTCGCCGAGGGAAACGAGTATTTCACATCTGTGGAGGGGGTTTTGTATTCTGCGGATATGAAAAGGCTTGTAGGCTATCCCAGAGGCAAAAGAGATACCATATATGAAATTCCGGAGGGCGTTATTCAGCTTGACGAGCTTTGCTTTTCCAGAGCGGCTTATCTGAACAAGATAATACTTCCGGACAGCTATGTGATTTCTGAGGAGGTACCGCCCAATGTACTCAATCAGGACGGCAACAGCCTTTCGGTGGCTCTCTATGTATATACGGCGGTAAATTACGTCGACGTAAAGCCTACCAACGAAAACTATTGCTCGGAAAACGGCATACTCTATTCAAAGGACAAAAAGAGCCTGTGGTATATACCTAATCAGTACAAGGGCGATATAAGCGTGGCGGAGGGTACTCAGCGCATTGAAAAGGGCAGCGTATTCATAGCTTCAAGAGGCAATACCAACTGGGGAAATATATATCTGCCCCAAACCGTAAGCTATATTCACGAAGATACGGCAGAATTTATATACAGCTATTTCAGAGGCTATTGCTACGGCGACAACAACGGAAGATTCCTATACGGAGATATGAACGGCAATTCCAGAGCCGACAGGGCAGACGCAATAATACTCCTTAAGGATATTGCCGTTACGGGAAGCAATATTCCTCCTGCCGGAGATTATAACATGGACGGAAAAATAGATATAACCGACGTTATAGCACTTATGAAGGCGTCATAATATAATATGCCAATTTAAATGGCTTTTACAGTCACTAATGCAATTATTGATTTATCAAACAAGCCGAGTAACAATGTTCTCGGCTTGTTTGATATTTAAATTTATTTTGTATTTAAATGGAAAGCGCTGCGGAATATCAGCCAAGACCCTCCATTGCCTTTTCAATATCCTCCTTGGTGACGGTGCTTAATGCGGAGATATATCCGCTGTCTGCCTTTTTGAGATATTCAAGAGCCTCCTTGTCATTTCCTCTGTTTTTTTCAATAAGTCCCATGTAATAAAGGCTTTCCGTCATTGTATCTCTGTAGCTGAGAGCCTTTTTAAAATACTCCTCCGCCTTTGCAAGGTCGTTTTTGGTATAATATATTTGTCCAAGATTATCCCATGCGGGAGCGTACTCGCCGTTGTCCTTAAGGGCGTCGTTGGTCAGCTTCTCTGCCTTTTCATAATCTCCCTTTAGCATATAGAAATATGCCAGAGTGGTAAGTGTGTTGGGATTTACATAGGTGTATTTTTCCATAAGAGCTTCTATGGTTTCGATAGCCTTGTCAATATCCCCAAGCACCCAATAGCAGCTGGATACGGCAAGGGGTATGAGCTTGTCAAAAAGGGTTTTGGTATTTATTTTTTCGGCTCTTAGGAATATATCAAGAGCCTCCTTTGCTCTTCCCTCGTGAAGTGCGTCGAGAGCGTAGTTGTAAAGAGCCTTTACATTTCTTGTTTTCATTTTAACGGCTCTTGTGTAGAACACCTTTGCCTTGTCGGGCTTTCTGAAAAAATAGTACATATTGCCTATCATACCCATAACATAGGCGCGGCACACTATTGCGCTGATTAGAATATATATTACAAAAGCAGGGATAAGAGTCCATTCGGACTTGTCCATAAAAAATACAAGCACTATCCATGCCAGCATCATATAGCCAAGTGTAAAAAATTTCCAATATCTTACAAGGTCGATTTTCTGTTCCTTTTTCATAGCTTACCTCTTCCTGCCTTTTTTTCTTACGGAATAACCGAATTTGCCTATATATCTGCCCAGTCCGTAATACTCGCCGTGGGAATAGCATATAGGTCTGCTTGCTCCGAAGTCGAATCTGCCGTTGTCGTCCATATATTTCTCATCTGCCATTACACCTACAATATCCGCCAGAAACATATCGTGTGCGCCAAGGGGTATTATATCCCTTACCTTACACTCTATGCTCAAGGGACTTTCAGCAATAATGGGACAGTCCAGATGAGCCGCCTTTTCCTTGGTCAGCTTCATTTCCTTGAACTTATCATGGTCTCTTCCGCTCTTTACGCCGCACCAGTCCGTTGCAAAGGCAAGACTCTCCGTAGTCACGTTTATTACAAATTCCCCTCTGTCCTTTATTATGTCGTGGGAATATCTTTCCTTCCTTACCGAAATATAGGTCATGGCAGGCTCGGAATTAATAGTTCCCGTCCAAGCTATCGTTATTATATTGCTGTTTTCCATATCTCCGCAGCTTACCATTACGGCAGGCACGGGATAGAGCACAGTACCGGGCTTCCATATCTGTTTTGCCATTGTATCACCTCTTTCAATAAGTATACACCAATATTCGGCGTTTTTCAATATTGATATTATCCGAGTATTGTGTTAAAGTATTATAATAAACGTTTTGAGAGGTGCGATATGAAGCTGCCGAAAGAATATACCGAGAAAATGAAAAGGCTTTTGGGCGAAGAATACGATGCTTACATAGAGAGCTTTAATGAGCCGAGGCTTTACGGTCTGAGAGCCAACACTCTTAAAATAAGCGCCGAGGAGCTTAAAAACAAAACTGACTGGGAGCTTGAAAATATACCCTGGTGCAAAGAGGGATTTTACTATAACGGCGAAAGGGTAAGACCTGCAAAGCACCCCTACTACAACGCAGGACTTTTCTATATACAAGAGCCCTCCGCTATGTCTACGGGAGCCATGCTGCCAGTCAAGCCCGGGGACAGAGTAATAGATTTGTGTGCAGCTCCGGGAGGAAAAAGCACTCAGGCAGCGGCAAGGCTCAAGGGCAAAGGCATAATAGTAAGCAATGACATAAGCGCTTCAAGATGTAAGGCTCTTCTTAAAAATATAGAGCTGAGCGGCGTTCCCAACTGTATTATAACAAATGAAGATCCCAACAGGCTGGCAGACCGCTTTGAAGGGTTTTTCAACAGAGTTATAGTAGACGCTCCCTGCAGCGGCGAGGGTATGTTCAGAAAGGACGAGGCTGCTGTCAGAAGCTGGGAAACTCATAAGACGGAGCTTTGCTGCTCACTGCAAAGGGATATTCTCAGGGCTGCGGCAAGGCTTCTCAGCGGAGACGGTATTATAGCCTATTCCACCTGTACATTTGCTCCCGAGGAGGACGAGGGTATGATACAGGAATTCCTAAATGAAAATCCCGATTTTGAGCTTATGGATTTTGACAAAAGCGGCGGCTTTATTGACGGACAGCCCCAATGGGTAAATGGCAGCGACCAGCTTAAAAAATGCGGAAGGCTCATGCCATACAGGGTAAAGGGAGAGGGACATTTTCTCTGTCTTCTCCACAAAAAGGGCGTAGATTCATTTGCAGAACCGCCGAGAGACAATACCGCCGATGTCAGACTGCTTGGGGACTACTTTGATTTTACGGATAAATATCTGAATATTGAAATAAAGGACGACCTTGTAATGCACAGGGAAAGTCTGTTTGCAGTACCCTATTGCCTTGACCTTAAGGGACTTAGGGTAATGCGCAGCGGTCTTTATCTTGGCAACTGCAAAAAGAACCGCTTCGAGCCAAGTCAGGCTCTTGCTATGACGCTTAAAAAAGAGGATGCAAAAATAATCGCAGACTTTAGCCTTGGCGATGATAATTTAAGCCGATATTTAAGAGGCGAGAGCTTTACCGTAGATTGCAGCGACGGCTGGGCTCTCGTATGTCTTGAGGGATACCCTCTTGGCTGGGGCAAGGTACAAAAAGGCAGACTTAAAAACAAATATCTTCCGGGCTGGATGATATAAAATTTTTTACAATACGCCCAATAAATAAATTCATAGGGCGGCATAAGAGGTGCGGTATGGATTTTTTGCCCGTTACAAAAGAGGAAATGAAAAAAAGAGGCTGGGAGCAGCCCGACTTTGTATATGTATGCGGCGATGCCTATGTGGATCACCCGTCCTTTGGCGCAGCTATAATTACGCGTATACTGGAAAGCAAGGGCTACAAGGTATGCGTTTTGCCTCAGCCTAATTGGAAAAGTACAGAGGACTTTATGCGCTTTGGCAAACCCCGTCTTGCCTTTCTTGTAAGCGGAGGAAATATAGATTCTATGGTAAATCACTATTCCGTTGCCAAGAGAAGAAGAGACAGAGATTTGTATTCCCCGGGCGGAGAATCGGGACACAGACCCGACAGGGCAACAATAGTGTACTGTCAGAGAATAAGAGAGCTGTACGGCAAGGATACTGCCATACTTATAGGCGGCATAGAAGCAAGCCTTCGCCGTCTTTCTCACTATGATTACTGGGACAATAAGGTGCGGCGCTCAATACTTCTGGATTCACAGGCGGATATACTTATGTACGGCATGGGCGAGCATCAGATAGTGGAGCTGGCAGAGGCGCTTGACAGCGGCATAGAAGCTAAGGATATAACCTTTGTAAGGGGAACGGTATACAAGACGAAAACACTTGAAAATATATATGAGGACTATATTGAGCTGCCCTCCTTTGAGGAAAGCTCACAGGATAAGAAAGCATACGCTCAAGGCTTTCTGAAGCAGTATGAAAACACAGACGCCTTAACGGCAAAAATACTTGTCGAGCCATACAGGGACTGCTATGTCGTACAGAATAAGCCTGCCCTCCCTCTTACACAGGAGGAGTTCGATTACAGCTACGGCTTGCCCTACATGCGTACATATCACCCTATGTATAACTCAAAGGGCGGCATACCCGCCATAGACGAGGTGCGCTTTAGCATAATAAGCAACAGAGGCTGCTTCGGCAGCTGCAATTTCTGCGCTCTTGCCTTTCACCAGGGGCGTATAATACAGTCCAGAAGCCATGCTTCCATAATAAAGGAAGCGGAAGGCATGACAAAAGCTCCGGATTTCAAGGGATATATACACGACGTAGGCGGACCTACGGCCAATTTCAGACAGCCTGCCTGCAAAAAGCAGCTTACGGAAGGCGCCTGCAAAAACAGACAATGTCTTTTTCCCGACGCCTGTAAAAGCCTTACGGCAGACCACAGCGACTATGTGGCGCTGCTGAGAAAGCTGAGAAAGATACCAAAGGTAAAAAAGGTGTTCATACGCTCCGGCATAAGATACGATTATCTTATATATGACAAGGACGAGACCTTTTTCAACGAGCTTTGCAAATATCACATAAGCGGACAGCTTAAGGTAGCTCCCGAACATATATCGCCTCGTGTTCTGAGCAAAATGGGAAAGCCTTCAAGACAGGTCTACGATTGCTTTACAAAAAAATTTTATGATATAAACAAAAAAATAGGCAAGGAGCAGTACCTTGTTCCCTATCTTATGAGCTCCCACCCGGGCAGCGATTTAAAGGCGGCTGTGGAGCTGGCGGAATATCTGAGGGACATAGGGCATACGCCGGAGCAGGTGCAGGATTTCTATCCTACTCCGGGTACGCTTTCCACCTGTATGTTCTATACGGAGCTTGACCCCCGTACAATGGAAAGGGTATATGTGCCAAAATCTCCCCATGAAAAGGCTATGCAAAGAGCCCTTATACAATATAAGCTGCCACGCAATTACGACCTTGTATACGAGGCTCTCCTAAAGGTGGGACGCAAGGATTTGATAGGCTTTGATAAGCATTGTCTTATAAAGCCAAGAAAAATTGAAAATAAGACCAAAAAAACAGCCAAAAAGAAAAAGACAATAAGAAACATGCATAATAAAAAGAGATAAAGCCACATATAAACAGAAAAAAATAATAACATAGCCTGCAAAGGGCGGCATAACGCTGCTTATACTGTCAAATCAATATAATAAGCCGAGGGAAATTTGCCCTCGGCTTGTTTAAAAAGTAAAATGGAGCTTGTCTTTTGGTATTAAGACAGCTCCATTACAGAGGGATAATTATTTACATTTGTTTGGAAAGACATATATGACGACGCTTCGTCGGAGTAAGTCAAATTTTATCGTCATATTGCTTTGTCTATATAAGATTCAATATTTCATCTCTTGATATAACGCCTACGCTTTTTTTGCTGAGCTTACCGTCTCTGAATACCATAAGAGTGGGTATTGACATAACGCCAAACTCCTGCGCCAGCTCAGGCTGTTCGTCAATATTGACCTTGCCTACCTTAATGGCGGTGGTTTCCCCTGCGATTTTATCCACCACAGGCGAAAGCATCTGACACGGACCGCACCATGCTGCCCAGAAATCCACAAGCACAGGCTTGCTGCTCTTTATTACCTCGTTGTCAAAATTATCCTTAGTCAATGTAACAACACTCATCAAAACACCTCTCTTTTCATTAGTATCTCATAGTATACAGGCTTTATTCCTTAAAAAATTTTTCTTTTATCTTGTCAAAAGACACGGGGCTTATAACGTGCTCTATTCTGCAGGCGTCGGCAACGGCAGTCTTTTCATCAACGCCGAGAGAAATAAGAAATTTGGAAAGCACCTGATGTCTTTCGTAAATGGTTTCGGCAATTTTGCGACCGCTTTCCGTAAGCAATATCTGATTAAGGGCGTCGGTTTCGATATGACCTTCTTTTTTGAGCACAGACATGGCGCGGCTTACGCTTGGCTTGGAAAATCCAAGCTCATTGGCAACGTCTATTGAACGCACATAGCCGTTTCTTTCCTTTAAAATCAATATAGTTTCGAGATAATTCTCGCCTGATTCCTGAATAGCCATAAAAACGCCTCCTTACTCCTAATCATACCATAATGTATGCCCTTTTTCAACAATTTTTTGTAAGGCGGTCAATCGCCAAAGGATATGCCTATATTCCTTGCGGTAAGTATCACTTCGTCGTCGGCAGGCACATTTTTGAGCTTGCCAGCTACCTCCTCCAAGGGAACGGGAACAACGCTGCCGTTTTGCATACCTGCCATATTGCCGTACTGCTTATTGAGTATAAGCTCTGCCGCTCCTGCGCCGAATCTGGTGGTAAGCACTCTGTCGTAGGCGTTGGGAGCGCCGCCTCTTTGGATATGTCCGGGCACTACTACTCTTACCTCATGATTGGTGGCAGAGGCTATTTCATCAGCTACTCGGTAGGCAATGGAGGGCTGTGGCATAACTGCTCTGTGCGCCTTGAACTCCTTCTTTGTCATTTTGCTTTCCTCAACGGAAATTGCGCCCTCTGCAACGGCTATTATGGAAAAGCCCTTGCCCTCCTTTGTACGGGCATCTATTTCCTCGGTTATTTTTTTGATGTCATAGGGTATCTCAGGCAGAAGTATAATATCAGCGCCGCCTGCAACTCCCGCATAGAGAGTGAGCCAGCCTGCCTTGTGTCCCATTATTTCTATTACGAATATTCTGCCGTGGGATGTAGCTGTGGTGTGTATTCTGTCTATTACGTCCGTAGCCACGTCAAGGGCAGATGTAAAGCCGAATGTAATATCCGTACCCCAAAGGTCATTGTCTATTGTCTTAGGCAGAGTAACTATATTGAGACCCTCTTGGCTGAGCAGGTTTGCGGTCTTGTGAGTGCCGTTTCCCCCCAGTATAACAAGGCAGTCCAAGTCCATTTTTTTGTAGTTATCCTTCATTGCCTTTACCTTGTCTATACCGTCCTCTTCTATAACGGTCATTTTCTTAAAGGGCTTTCTGGAGGTGCCAAGTATAGTGCCGCCTCTTGTAAGTATTCCCGAAAAATCTCTGCTTCTGAGCTTTTTGTAATTGCCCTCTATAAGTCCCTTATAGCCGTCGAGTATACCGTAGATTTCCACGTCCTTGCCCAGCTTGTTATAAAGCGCCTTTGCAACGCCTCTCATTGTAGCGTTAAGACCCTGACAGTCGCCGCCGCTTGTCAGCATACCTATTTTCATTTCGTCATCTCCTTAATTATATAGTTTGCATACATTTTCACAATATCTATATCCGTGCAGGAATATACCATACGGCTTCCTGCAACGTCCTCAATTTCGTTAAACACTATACTGCCATTGTTGAATACGAAGTCAATGCCTACAAAATCAAAGTCAAACATTTCTGTTATGCGTTTTACAAGAGCCTTTTCATCATCGGAAAGGTTATATACCGACGCCTTGCCGCCAAGACAGTAATTGCTTCTGAAATCCTTGTCCGACTGACGGAGCATGGCGCATATAATTTCTTTTCCTATTACATATACGCGCAAATCCTTGCCTCTGTCCGACGCCACACGCTGTATAACATAATTTCCGTTAGGGTACATATACAGTCTTTCATTAAGCTCATTACGGGAGTTTACCATAAACACTCTGTCGCCGCCGTGACTGTTCTTTGGCTTTATCACAACGGGAAATTCCTTTACATCCTCGGCGTTGTAGAAGGTATCCATTATATCGATGCCCTTGTCAGTCATAAATTTATATGTAAGCGCCTTGTCGTTGGTAATGCGTGATACCTCGTAGCTGTTGAAGCAGCGCACGCCGGAGCTTTCCAGCTTTTTTGTTATTTCGGGAGCTATTACACGGACTATGGCAAAGTCGGGCTTTTCTATTTTGAATATCTCGTCGGTATATATGAGCTTCAGCTCGATATTTTTCTTGGCAAAGTCGTCAATAAAGAGCTGTATGTAATTTTTGTTCCGCTCTGCGGCAGTTCTTTCGTAAATTATTACACCAAACATTTTTCCACATACTCTCCTATCTTATCTGCAATGTTTATGCCTGTACAGTCGTATATATTTTTGAAATGGGCGTTTGAATTGACCTCGCACAGCAAGGGACCGTCCTTGCTCATAAGTATGTCCACTCCGCCGAAGTCCAGATCCAGAATACGGCATACCCTTTCCGCAAGGCTTATTTCCTCGGCGGAGGGTATGTATTTCTCCATAACGCCGCCGTTTGTGATATTTGCTCTGAAATCATTGTCGTTTCTGCGGAGCATAGAAGCCTCCGCCTTGCCGCCCACTACGTTTATGCGTATGTCGCGCCCTCTGCTCTCGGCAATGAATTTCTGAAAAATAAGAGGCTCGGAGGTGCTTTTGACTATGCGCTCCGCCTGTTCGGGGCTTTCCGCCATATACACCTGATAACCAAAGGAGCCGAAGCATTCCTTTATAATAAAGGGATAGCCAAGATACTTTCCCGCCTTTTTTACAAAGTCTGTATTATTGTAGCCTATATTTCTGTAGGTCATGGGGGCGGGTATAGTTTTCGGCATAGGCACTTTACCCTCCAGAGCTATGTATGTAAGCGCTTTGTTGTCGCATACCTCAATGGCTCTGCTGCTGTTGAAAAGCCGCAGTCCCATAGCCTCAAGCCGCTTTGCAAGTACAATATCCTTGTCCCAGAAAAGCACAAAATCGGGAAGTCCGCGGTTACTGTCCATAAACGCAAGCTCGGTATTTGTGTATACGTCTATAATATGTCCCCTGCATTCAAATGCCGTCTTAAGCCAGCGGTATATTTCATTGAACTTGGTACTGCTCAGAAAGCCGTTTACCACAAGCCACCCTCGCATGCTATCACTCCTTTAGTATAGTATACTACTATATGGAGATTTTGGCAAATGGAAATGTAAAAGGGCGGTACAGGAAATATAGCCGAGAAAATGCTCAGAAACTGATGCCCAGCATTTCAAGAGGCTTTTTTGAGAAAAATTCCAGTACCAGATCTATTGCCATATCGGGGTCGGTACGGTCGTTGTTTATCCACCATTTCAGCATAAGCACAAAAAGCGTGCAGTACACCTCTATAAGCAGCTTTTCGTCAGTAAGTATTGCGTCCTTGTGGCTGTGGGTCTCCATGAGTATAACAGGGGCTATCTTGTCGTACAGCTTATTGAGAAAAGCCATATTGTTCTCATCGTTTATAAGTATTGAAAAGACCTCCTTTTCCTTTCTTATATTCATGAGAAGAGCCACAACGGGCTTTCGCTGCTCGTGACCCTTAAGCTCGTGCAGTCTTTTCATAGTGGATTCAGGGTCAAGCAGGGCTATAAGCTCATTGCATATTTCATCGTAAAGAGCCTGCTTTGTATCATAGTGCATATAGAATGTCTTTCTGTTTATAAGAGCCTTTTCCGCTATGTCCGTTATAGTTATGTTGTTGTAGCCTTTTTCTTTCGTTAATTCAAGAAAAGCGTTTTTTATTGCCTTCTTGCTTTTTATTATTCTCAAGTCCGTTTTCATTATATACTCCCTCCTTATGTTACCATTTTATTACAATTTCAAAAAATATGCAATACCATATACAGATAAGAAACACTTTGATTAAAAATGTATAATAAGCAATAAGCGGTATTTTATTGACCATTGAAAAAGAAAATGACATTATTTATATTTATTTATATAGCATAAAATATTGTAATGAATATATACGTTAAAGGGAGGATATATAATGAAAAGAAAAACGGCGCTCGCCCTGTCGATACTGCTTGTGCTGTGTACAGGCTGCGGCGACAAAAAGACAGAGAATACGGAGCAGACTGCAAAGCTGGTAAAGACACAGTCTGTTTCAGAGCAAAGCGTTTCAACGGGATACAGCTATATAGGAATAGTAAAGGCAAAGGATACCAAAAATTACGCCTTCCTCACAGGGGGGAAAATAGCTGAGATATGCGTTGAAAAGGGTCAGAAATTCAATGCGGGAGATGTTCTTGCCAAGCTGGATACAACTACTATGGAGTACAATGCCTCCATAGGGGAGAATACCAAGAATCAGGCAAATGCCACATTGCAGAAAACAATAAGCACTTATGACACCAATATTGCCAATGCCAAAAGCCAGATAGCCACTCTTGACGAAAGTATAGCTGCCGCTCAGAAGGGCATAGACGCAGGTGAAAAGGGCATTGCTGCTCTTGAAAAGGGTCTTGTGGCAGAGGAGGAAAATATAGCGGCAGGACAGACGGCTCTGGACACTCTTAAGGGAGAGCTTGACGCCGCAAGAGAGATAAATGCAGCAGGCGGTCTTTCAGACAAGGATTTGGAGTCAGCCGAGAGTACATACAAGACAAAGGCGGCAGAGCTTGACGCCGCAAAGGCTACCCATGAGGGCAACAAGGCGGAGCTTGAGAGCAAGAGGGCGGAGCTTGACAGCAAGAGAGCAGAGCTTGATACTGCCAAGGCGCAGAAGACACAGGCGCAAAAGAGCCTTGACAATCTTATAACCAGCAAGGCAAAAGACGTAGAAGCGGCACAGGCAAGCGTAAAGAGCGCCTCTACGTCAAACGACATAGTGCGCAAGAATATAAACGATTCCACACTTAAGGCGGACTCCGAGGGCTATGTAATGGAGCTGCCCTTTAAGGAGGGCGAAATAGTATCCGCAGGCTATCCCGTTGTCGTTGCAAAGAGCAAGGAGCTTGTGGTAACAATAGGCGCTTCCGACAGCGAATACAAGAATATAAAGGTAGGCGGCAAGGCTCTTATAAACGGCGAAAGCAAGGGCACTGTATCTACAATAGCTCAGTATCCCGACGAAAAGACAAGGACATACGCCGTAGATATAGAAATAGACGGAGACTATACAATAGGCGAGACCGTAGATGTTAAGATAATAACAGGCTCTGCGGGAGGCTGCTATGTCCCCATAGACGCAGTATTCAATTCCGAGGGCGTGGACTATGTATATGCAGTGGATTCCGAGGGCAGAGTTCATAAAAAGCAGGTAGTGCTGGGAGATTTCTCAGGCGACAAGGTAGAAGTGCAGATAGACGACCCTACGGCACTTGTTGTTACTGAGGGCATAAAGAATCTGAGAGAAAATGACCTTGTAAAAACGGAGGCGTAGTTATGGGCAAGAAATTTTTTAACGGGCTTCTGGAGAGAAAATCCCTTGTAATAATGCTTATGCTTATGATATTCTGCGCAGGAGCTTTTTCATACTATAAAATGCCTAAGCAGCACTTTCCGAAGGTAGTGCTGCCTGTGGCGACTGTTACAGTAGTGTATCCCGGAGCCTCCGCCGAGGATATGGAGCAGCTTGTGGCTGAAAAGGTAGAGCACGTCTGCATGGAAATGGAGGGCTTTGACAAGTGCGACACCACGGCAGGGGACAACTACTGTGTAACAAGCGTAAACCTCAGTATGGACCTTTCCCAGGAGGAGGTAGACAAGGAGTTTGACGAGCTTAAGGATAAGCTGGACACATTGAGAGCCGACCTTCCTTCGGGAGTTTCCTCTATAACCGTAGATGACGATGTAATGGATACGGCAGGACTTATACTTGCCGTTACAGGAGATAATATATCCACAGACGAGCTTTCACAGAGAAGCAAGGAAATAAGCGACAGGCTTAGGCTTATAGACGGTATAAGAAAGGTGGATATATACGGTGACGTGCCCTCCCAGGTAAAGATAACCGTGGATATGGAAAGGCTCAATGATACCGACGTATCCCTTGCGGAGCTGGCTCAGCTCATAGAGTATCACAACTCCACTTTGCCTGCAGGCTCTGTAAACGCCGAGGGTAACGAAATAAATGTAAATACATCGGGACGCTTTGAAAGTCTTGATGAAATCAAGAATATAGTTGTGGCTTCAAACGAGGACTATGTTATAACAAGGCTTTCCGATATAGCCGATATAAAAATGGAAGTACCCGAAGACCAGGGCTATTATATATACAACGACAACCGTTCCACAGTGCTTGCAGTATACTTCCAAGAGGGACTTAATGTAGTAAGCCTTGGCGATGAAATAAACAAGACAATAGACGAGTACAACGCATCTCTTCCGGAGGGAATAAGCGTAAATAAGGTATTCCTGCAGCCTGACGACGTGCAGGATTCCATAAACGGCTTTGTTGTAAACCTTATAGAATCCATTGTGCTTGTAATAATAGTAATAATGATAGGCATGAATTTCAGAAATGCCCTTGTGGTATCCTTTGCAATTCCTCTTGCCATATTCGCCAGCTTTATATGTACATATATACTGGGCTTTGAGATACAGTTTGTTTCGCTTGCGTCCCTTATAGTGGTACTGGGTATGCTTGTGGATAACGCCGTGGTAGTAAGCGACGCCATACAGAAAAACATAGATGCGGGAATGGACAAAAGGACGGCAGTTGCAGAGGGTACTGCTTCTGTGGCTCTGCCTGTGTTTATATCAATGCTTATGGCGGTGCTGGCGTTCAGCTCTATACTGACATTGCCCGGCGCATATCATCAGCTTGCTATTACATTCCCCGTAGTTATAATATGCTGCCTTGTGGCGTCATATCTTGTATCTATATGCGTAACTCCCGTTATGAGCTACTTTTTCCTTGAAAAGACAAAGGAGAGCAAGGGCGGAAAGGAGCCTTTTTCAGTAAGGGTATACAATTCTCTTTTTGAGCACGCCTTTAAGCACAAAAAGACTACAATATTATGCGCCGCAGCGGCGGTGCTTCTGTTTGCCTCCTCTGTATTTGTACTTGATTTGCAGATAATACCTATGGCAGGCAAGGATATTATTACAATAGACATACAGGGAGATAACGAGGACAGCCTTGACAGAACAAGAGAAATAGTAAACAATATTGAGGACATACTTGACGAGCAGCCCGAAACGGAATATTACTTAAGCGGCGTAGGCGCTGCCATACCGCGCTATGATTATTCTATACTGCCAAAGGCAGGCGGAGACAATACAGGCGATATACTTGTGAGAGCAGACCTCTCAAAAGGCGACCGTTTCAGAAAAACCGAGGATATGGTGGACTTCCTCCAGACGGAGCTTACCCAAAGGGTAGGGGGAGCTTCAATACTTGTAGACGAGCTTGGAATTATGACTCTTAATTCCAAGCCCGTCGAAATGAAAATTTATTCCGACAGCACAGAGGATTTGAACACAGCTGCGGAAATGATAAACGATATACTGAGCAATATTGAGGGTACAAAGGGCGTAAGGAACAAAAACGAGCTTGCTACCTACAGCTATTTTGTAAATATGGATACAATGAAGCTGAATACCCTTGGTCTTACAGAAGCAGAGGCTCAGAACGAGCTGAATATTGCCCTTATGGGCAGGACTGTATCCGCTTACAGAAACGGAAGTAAGGAATACGATATTGTATTGGATACAAATGTGGACTCCAGAGAGCAGATAAAGGAGCTTAAGGTAAAGTCCTCAATACAGGGGGAGAAGTACAGCGTAGCTCAGTTTGCAGACGTTTCACTTAAGCCCGAAATTACGTCTATATCCAGAATAGACGGCAGAAGAGGACGTATAGTAGGCTGCTACAACGGCTTTGGCGTAAGCGATTTGGACATACAGACGGAGCTTGAGCAGAAAATCGAGGAAATGAAGGACGAGTTCCCCGAAAGCGTTACAATAGAAAAATCCGGCAAGAAAAAGATATTCTTCGAGGAGGTTCTTGCCAATATAGGCGTTGCCGCTCTTGTAGCGATAGTTGTAATACTTATAATACTCCTCATTCAGTTCGGCTCATTCAAAAAGGTAGGCATAATATTTATATCAGTGCCCTTCGGCGTATCGGCAGGCTTTGTGGCTCTTATGCTTACGGGTCAGCCTCTTAGCCTATTTGCCCTTATAGGCGCTGTCAGTCTGCTGGGCTGTGTTCTTGCAAACGCTATTGTGCTTATAGACTGTATTGCCAATGAAACGGAAAAGGGACTTTCCGTAGAGGAGGCTTGCAGAGCCGCAGGCGGACAAAGACTGCGCCCCATTATGATGAGTACAATGACTACGGTACTGGGACTTATGCCCCTTGCCCTTTTCGGCGACGAGCTTTTCGTACCTATGGCTGTGCTTATGCTGGTAGGTCTTCTGGTATCTATGATAGTAAATCTTGTGCTTGTGCCTTTGGTCTATTCTCTGGCATATAAAGAGCATTAAAAATACACATAATTTAATATGGGCTGTCGCGTTATGACTTATGAGCAAAAAAGGTCATAATGCGACAGCTTTATTTATGGCTAAATTGTATTGGTGCTCGCTCCTACAAGCTATTGCGTAGGCTTTGAGCTATATTCCCTATAAATGCCGAGGAAATTGGGATTACAGATAATAACGCCCATAGGAGGCGGTATAGAATTTACTCCTTGCCTTTTATATTGAATTTATTGCCGAATTGTGGTAAAATTACAATAGATTTATAAAGGGAGGTTTTTTAGATGAGTGATTTTATACAGCAGACCATAGATTCCTATATGGCGGCGCAGCAGCATTCCGTTATGCTGTCCGTTATAATAGCGGTGGCAGCAGGCTTGCTTATATGCTTTTTCGGCTATAAGCTGTTAAGACTGTGGTGCGCTATAATAGGCTTTGCCGCAGGCGCTGTTATTGCAGGTATAATAGCTTACGCCATGGGAGCTGACGTTGTGCTTCTTGTAGCCTGTGTCGTAGGTATTATAACGGCACTGCTTTCATTTGCCTTTTACAGGGCGGGAGTTTTTGTAATAGGCTTCGGCGCGGCAATTAATGTAATAGGTAATTTTATGACGGCATACAATGTAAACACACAATGGTGGATGATAGTGCTCACCATTGCAGCAGCGGCAATAGTAGGCGCTCTTGCTCTGCGCTTTGTAAAGACGGTGGTAGTAATAAGCACAGCTCTTAGCGGCGCTGTTTCTGTGGTAGTGAATATACTGGGAATATTCAATGTGACAAATTGGATAGTCATATTTTCGCTGACAGCTATTTTAGCTGTGCTGGGCATGGCATATCAGTTTACCCATTCGAGAAAAAAGCGCAGGGAGGACAAAGAAAATTATATGCAGCCTATTGCGGAGGATACAGAGGACATGGACGATACAGAAAATACAGAGGATACGGAGGTATCCGTTTCCGAGCCTGAACAGACCTCCGAGTATCTAACCGATAATGAATATGAGAATACGGAGGACAGCAATGACATCAAGGCTATTGCAGACGAGGGTACGTCTGTGGATACAGCCGAAAATAAGGAGGAGCTTCCACAATGAAAAAAATCATAATGCTTATATTGATGGCAGTTTTTTTGACAGCCTGCGGAAGTACGGAGAAGGAAGCAAAGGAGGAAACGAAAATGGCAAGGCTTTTGTATCAAGGACACGGCAGCTTCAGACTGACTACGGAAAATGGCAAGGTCATATATATAGACCCCTATGCAGGGGAGGGCTATGAAGAGCCGGCAGACCTTATACTGGTAACTCATCAGCATCCCGACCATAATCAGATAAATCTGCCTCTTAAGAAGGACGACTGCGTAATATATCAGAATAGCGACGCTCTTATAAACGGAGAATATCAGACGGCGGATATAGCGGGAGTACACATTGAGGCGGTACAGGCGTATAATGAAAATCATCCCGTTGACCAATGCGTAGGCTATCTTGTAACTGTAAACGGAAAGCTGCTTTACTTTGCGGGAGATACCTCCAAGACATCACAGATGGCGCAGCTTGCAGACAGAGAAATAGACTATGCCTTTCTGCCAACAGACGGCAAATTCAATATGGATATACCCGAAGCAATAGAGTGCGCCGAAATAATAAAGGCAAAGCATACGGTACCGGTGCATATATCACCGGGAAAGCTCTTTGACGCCGAAAGAGCAAGGCTTTTCGACACTCCAAGCGCCTATATAATGGCTGACGGAGATGAAATAGAGCTTTAAAGGAAAATAAGGGGTTTAAGGGCGTTCATATTTTGTTTACAAATTAATTTCTTAAATTTTCTTTACATTTTTCTTAAATTATTGTATAATATCCAATATAAGATAAAAATGTTAAAATTAAAACATTTTTATACATTTGATTTGCCAAACTCTATTATTCATATACAACTCTCCACGAAAAAAGACAGCTCTCTCCACGCTGTCTTTTTTCATTGTGTATAACCCTCGTCTTTAATTAAATTATCGCCCTCTATTGCCTGTCTTGCAAGATAGTCGCAGCGCTCGTTTTCGGGAGTGTCCGCATGACCCTTTACCCATACGAATTCAACATTATGCTTATCCAGCAGGGCAATAAGCCTTTCCCATAAGTCCACGTTAAGAGCCTTCTTTTTATCTGCCTTTATCCAGTTTTTCTTTTTCCAGGAGTATACCCAGCCCTTTGTTATGGAATCCACAACATACTTTGAATCGCTGTACAGCGTCACTTCGCAAGGCTCTTTAAGAGCCTCCAGTCCTTTTATTACCGCAAGGACCTCCATTCTGTTGTTGGTGGTCAGAGCATAGCCACAGCTCAATTCCTTTCTTGCGCCCTTGTACAGCAGCACAACTCCGTAGCCTCCTGCGCCGGGATTGCCCGAGCAGGCTCCGTCAGTATATATATCCAGTTTTTTCATAGCTTTCTCCTTAATGTCCGTGAGGTGTATATTCAATGTATTCATGCTCTGTCTTAAGGTCGGCATAGAGCAAATCTATAAACACTATGCCTAGGGGAACAAGAGCGCCCCATATTGCCCGACCCTTAAAGAGTACGCATAGGAAAGCGGATACCGCTCCGCCTATTACAAATATGCCTATCATTTTGAAATGCTCGCAGGCTCTGCGCAAATGATTACTGCCCTTGCCCGTAAGAGCCTTTGCAAGAGCAACGCCTGTCTGTCTGAGATGATTGGTGCAGAAGGTAGTGGACATAGGCACACCCTCCTTCTGTCTGAATGTATTGTACTGCATTGAGCATATAAAATTGACGGCTACCTGAGAGATTTGAAAGGGCGCGCTGTCTGGAATAAAGCCCAGAATTACCACCATAGCCATTTCTATAAGTATAAGCAGGGTATCCCACCTTATAAAATGCGTTTTTTTAACGGGCTTCGGAAGTATTTCCGAAACTATTGCGCCCAAAAGATAGGCGCTCATAGGTATGAGATAGTATATTCCTTCCGTTATTCTGCCTCTGCCAAGCGCCATGGCAAATAGCACAAAGTTGGCTGTCTGCGCATTACAGAATACGCCGCCTCTTACGGAATATGTATAAGCGCCGTAAAATCCCGCTACAAGCATAAGCAGCATAAAAACTCTGCTGCTTTCACATTCCAGATAGTCCTTATTTTCGGGTAAATTCTGCGACATTGCTTCACCTCGTTTACAGAATGACCATACCCTCCCTGTATTCCATGCCTTGAGGTATTCCGAGAGGTATGTTGTATATATCCGTCGCCCTTATTTCCTTTGCAAGCAGCTCCTCGCTGTCCTTTACATTTGTAATGACGGGGAGAGCCGCTTTTTCCGTCAGCTCGCTTAAAAGCCGTATACTGTCCTTTCTTACGCCCAGCACTCTTATGTATGTTGGCGCTTTTTGCTGCTGCTCCTTTGTTATTCCCAGTATTATATGGAGAAGTCCTCTGCGGATTTTGGCGTAGGTGTATCTCTTTGTTTTGACCTTTTCGGCAATAATGCTTATTTTATCGCCTGCCGCTTCGGATATTATCCTGTTTTCAAGTCCCTCTGTAATATCCGCTGTTTCGGAAAGCCTTTCGGCAGAGGTGGTCCTGAGTATATAGTGCAGTATATCGGAATAATCGTCAATATTGGGAAGTCTTTTGATATTGTCCAGAATATCGGCGCAGTTGTCGGGCATAGAGCTTCTTGCCTCTGCCGGATTGCCTCTTTCAACAGCGTGTCTTATTGCCATAGAGGAGGATATTTCCCCTGTAAGCATGGGACTGTTGTATTGAGAGGTATTTCTCTCTATGGTATAGGGCGTAATGCTACTGTCCTTAAGAGCAAGCATATATTCAAGAGCCAGTATATTGTTGGGCAGACTGAGAAAATCAAGGTTCTCAAAGGGTATTGCCAAAAAGGACGAAAGGGCGTGCTGTCTTGCCAGAGGATATGACAGTCCCTCGTCGAGATATTTCTTAAGCTCATATTTATATCCCGAAGGCTCTTCGTGGAGAATATCCATAAGTCTTAGGAATATCTCCGTGTTTCCTGCCTCGCTGCCGAAGGAAATACTGTCTGCTATACCCATAGCCTTTATTATTTCCGCTGCGCCCCTTGCGAATATATCCGCTGAGCTTGTGGCATACTCCACAGGCAGCTCTACCACCATATCCGCGCCGTTTAAAAGAGCGCATTTTGCCCTTGTCATTTTGTCTGTAAAGGCAGGCTCGCCTCTTTGGACGAAGTTTCCCGACATGACTGCTATTATATTTTCACAGCCTGTTATTTTACGCGTTTCACTTATATGATACTTGTGTCCTTTGTGAAACGGATTGTATTCCGCAACTATTGCCGTATTCATAATATCCCCTCCCGTTTATCTCTGATTACAGTATAATACAAAATGAAAAATTTTACCATAAAAATTTAAAAAAAATGTTGTGAAATTGTAACATAAGGTTTATAATAAAAATAGTTATGGGTGAAATCCCAATATTTAATATGAAAGGAGAAAATTTTTATGAGTATTTTAGACAGCCTTAAGGCAAAGGCAAAAGCTGACAAGAAAACAATAGTGCTGCCTGAGTCTATGGATAAGAGGACTTATGAGGCGGCTGAAAAGATCCTGAAGGAGGGTATTGCAAACCTTGTAATTATAGGCACTCCCGAGGAAATAGCAGAAAACGGCAAGGGTTATGATATTTCCGGCGCAACTATCGTCGACCCCTTTAACGACCCCAATAAGCAGAAATATATAGACAAGTTCGTTGAATTAAGAAGCAAAAAGGGCGTTACTGCCGAAATGGCTCAGAAGATGATGGAAGAGGACTATATGTACTATGCTTGCCTTATGTGTAAGTGCGGCGACGCCGACGGCGCAGTTTCAGGCGCTTGCCACTCAACAGGCAACACTATCCGTCCTGCTCTCCAGCTTCTTAAGACAAAGCCTGGTATAAGCTCTGTTTCAGGCTTCTTCCTTATGGAAGTACCCGATTGCGAGTTCGGTGACAATGGTATTTTCGTATTTGCGGACTGCGCAGTTAATCCCGAAATCGACGCGCCCAAAATGGCTGAGATAGCAGGTCTTTCCGCAGAGTCCTTTAAGGCATTTACAGGCGGCGAGCCTATTGTAGCTATGCTTTCATTCTCATCAAAGGGCAGCGCCAAGAGCGACAGCGTAACTATGGTAGCAGATGCAGTAAAGCTGGCTCAGGAGAGATTCCCACAGTACAATATAGACGGCGAGCTTCAGCTTGACGCAGCTATCGTGCCCAACGTAGGCGCATCCAAAGCTCCCGGCAGCCCCGTTGCAGGCAAGGCAAATACTCTTGTATTCCCAAGCCTTGAGGCAGGTAATATAGGCTATAAGCTGGTTCAGAGACTTGCCAAGGCAGAGGCTTATGGTCCTGTATTACAGGGTCTTTCAATGCCTGTAAATGACCTTTCAAGAGGCTGCTTTGCAGACGACATCGTAGGCGTTGTAACTATGACGGCAGTTCAGGCGCAGCTTGCGAAATAAAGTGATAGCGGTGCAAATTCAGAATAAGAATACTTGTCGTGAGCTTGCTTACAGACAAGTATGATTATTGCTGAATTTATAGGGCTATTGCCCTGCGACCGACATGCAGCGAAGCGGAATGGAGGAGCGCAGCGCTGTCAAAGCAATACCGGTTAAAGCAATATTAGTATAAAGATAGGAGAAAATACATGAAAATTTTAGTTATAAATTGCGGCAGCTCATCATTAAAGTATCAGCTGTTCGACATGGATACAAACGAAGTTCTTGCAAAGGGCTTATGCGAGAGAATAGGTATAGAAGGCTCTAATCTCCAGCATACGGCAGCAGGCAAGGAAAAGGTTACATTCACTCAGCCTATGCCTACTCATAACGAGGCTATTCAGCTTGTTATGGATACTCTTGTATCACCTGAGCACGGCGTTATAAAGAGCGTTGACGAAATCGGCGGCGTAGGTCATAGAGTTGTACACGGCGGCGACAAGTTTGCAAGCTCAGTAATAGTAGACGACAGCGTAAAGGACGCTATAAAGAGCATATTCGACTTAGCTCCTCTCCACAATCCTCCCAACCTTATGGGTATAGAGGCTTGCGAGAAGATAATGCCCGGCACTCCCAATGTAGTGGTATTCGATACGGCTTTCCATCAGACTATGCCTGCCGAGGCTTATATGTATGCTCTGCCCTATGAATACTATGAGAAATACGGCGTAAGAAGATACGGCTTCCACGGTACAAGCCACAAGTATGTTACTCAGAGAGCCATAGCTATGTTAGGCGGCAAGGCAGAGGGTACTAAGATAATCACTTGTCATCTGGGCAACGGCTCTTCCATAGCTGCTGTAAAGGACGGCAAGGTAATAGACACAACTATGGGTCTTACTCCTCTTGCAGGCTTTGAAATGGGTACGCGCTGCGGCGATATTGACCCGGCGATAGTTCCCTTCCTTATGAAGAAGGAAAATCTTACTCCCGACGAGATAGACAATGTTATGAACAAGAAGTCAGGCTTACTTGGCGTATCCGGTCGTTCAAGCGATTTCAGAGACGCTGAAGAGGCTGCCGACAATGGCGACGAGAGATGCAAGCTCGCTCTTGATATGTTCAGGTATCAGATAGCTAAGTTCATTGGCGCTTATTATGTAGCTTTAGGCGGCTGCGACGCTATTGTATTCACAGCAGGTATCGGCGAGAACAACTCAGGTCACAGAGCAGCTATTTGCGAATACTGCAAGTGCCTTGGTGTGGAAATAGACCCAGAGCTCAACGCTCAGAGAGGCAAGGAAATAGACTTTGCTACAAAGGATTCCAAGATAAGAGCGTTCCTTATTCCTACAAACGAGGAGCTTATGATAGCTCAGGATACAAAGGAATTGCTTGAGAAATAATTGCTTGACAAATAATTAAAGTGATAGTATAATATACGTTGATGTGTTCTAACATACGGAACAGGAGTGTTATTATGCTTATTGATGTAAGAAACCTTGCCGGCGAGAGAAAGGAATTCTCTTTTACAGAGGATATGAACATTTCCCGAAGCGGTATTGATGTTCCTTGTACCGTCAATATTGCAGGCACGGTGTATAAAGCATACAGCGAGTATATCGTAGAGGGCAAGGTTAAAGCGGTTTTAAATTTGAGTTGCGATTTATGTCTTACCCCTTTTGAGACCCGGCTTGATTTTGATTTCAACGAGGTGTACAGCGATACGCCCGATACGGAAGGCGAGCTTTGGGAGCTTTCAGATAAGGCTATTGATTTAAAGCCTGCTGTTGTTGCAGACATTATGCTGTTGTTGCCCATGCAGGTTCTGTGTTCCGAACAATGTAAGGGATTGTGTCCGAAGTGCGGGCATAATTTAAATGATGGTGATTGTGGCTGCGACAGAGGTTATGTTAATCCACAATTTGAAGGTTTATTAAAGCTGTTTAACGATAAGTAAAATCAAGGAGGTGTATCGAAATGTCAATTTGTCCAAAGGGCAGAATGTCTAAGTCAAAGAGAGATAAGAGAAAGGCTCAGAGCTGGAAAATAGCTACTCCTACATTAGTAGCCTGCAGCAAGTGCGGCGAATTAATGATGCCTCACAGAGTATGCAAGAACTGTGGTTCTTACAACAAGAAGTCAGTAGTGGCTGTTGATTAATGTCAATAAAACGCCCCGACAAAATGTCGGGGTTTTTTATTTGGCTGTATCTGTTCTTTTGTTTACTATATATATTCCCAGGCATACCATAGCCAGGGATACAAGTGTGCGTATATTGAAAATATCCTCTCCGAGCATTATGCCCGAAAGTATTATGCCGAACACGGGATTTAGAAAGCAGTATACGGAAATTTTGCCTACGGGATTGTATTTGAGCAGCTGTGCCCACAGCGTAAACGCCAGTGAGGAAAGCACAGCCAGATACAGAAGCATGGCAAGAGCCTGTATACCGGGTATCCCAAGCCGTCCCCCAAAGCCCAGACCTATGGCAATAAGTACAGAGCCGCCAATAGCAAGCTGATAGCCTGTGGCGGTAACGCTGTCTGTTTTTCGGGTCACAAATTTGGTTATAACAGAGCCGAGGGCAAAGCAGAAGGCGGCAATAAGTATAAATCCGTCGCCTCTGAATTTAAACGAAAAGTCAAAGCCCTGTTCAAAGCAGCATAGCACAACTCCCGCAAAGCCTAAAAGACAGCCTATGGATTTGCGCATATTTATTTTGTCGTCCTTAAATGCAAAGTGAGCGATTATTACCGCAAAGAAATTGCCTATGCTGTTGAGTATAGAGCCTTTAACTCCCGTAAGGTATATAAGAGAAAGATAGAAAAATATATACTCCAGAGTAGTCTGCACAAGTCCCAGCACAACAACGCCCTTTATTTCGTCTTTGCGTGGATAAATAAAGCGCTTATGAGCTATGCAGTTGAAAATTATTACAAACAGACCTGCCATAAAAAATCTTAAGCCTGCAAAAAGCAGCTTAACGGCTACGGTGCTGTCTGTAATGCCGAAAAGCTCATAGCCTATTTTAATGGCGGGAATGGCGCTGCCCCATAAGGCTGTTGCCGCCGCTGCGATTATAAGTATGTTAAGGGGTCGTGTAAAAAAATCCTTATTCATTTCTATTTCTCCGTTGTCGCTTCTCCGCCTACATTCTGCACTACATTCACATTAAAATAGTATGTGAGGAAGCCTCCGGACAAATCGTCGTATATTCCTATGTTGCTTTCTATTACCCATTTTCCCTCCTGCTTTATAAAGTCTATGGAGGAATCCTTTTCCTTCACGGGGGTTATGCCTATCTGAGCATTTACTATTTTTTCAAGCTCTGCGTCCATATCCATTTTTTCATAGCTGTCGGGATTTTGTTTATACAGGTTTGTAAACTGATATACAACATTGCTCAGCAGACTTTCCGTATCCAGATTGGATATTTTAAGGCTTACCTTTGCAGTATCTCCAAAGTCCTCGCCTCCCGTTATTTCAACATTAAGATTGTCCGTAATGGCGTCGAAAAGCGCCTTGTTAAGAGAATCGCTTTCATTGTAAAGTCCGCTCATATAGGGATAATTGTCGTTTGTGAGAGCGTACATACCCTCGAAGTCCTTTTCCTTAAAGCAATTTATAAATTCCTTTGTTATTTCCGTACACTCTGCAGGCGCTTCCTTTTTGTCACAGCCTATGGCAGTCAGCAATATAAACGAGCAGAGAAGCAAAATCAATATTTTTTTCATACGTATCCTCCTGTGTAAAATTTCTGTCAGATATAAGTATATCATACTTTTTACTATTTTTATCACAAAATTTTATTATTTTAATACATTATTATTGAGAGGGGGATAAAAAAACAGGAGGTATTTATTATGGGAATATTTGATTTCGGGACTAATACGGTTTCGGGCAACAATAAGGTAAAGGACGAATGTATAATCGCCTTTAAGGTATACGATGCCTGCCGTCAGCAGGACTGCCTTGAGGAATCAGTATTAGGCGGCTCAAGAGCCGCTATGGACACCACCTACTGCGGTATAAGCGTTGAAGCAGGCGAAATCATTACGCCTCCCTCAAATGCAGCTGCCGTAAGCATAAGCGAAGTAGCTGTTGAGAGAGTTGTAATAGTAAGCAAGAACCCAAGTCCCTTCAGAGTAGGCTATTGGGATATTGACCTTAAGTATGTGTTTGCATACACTCTTACATTCAGAGATATTAACGGCGGCGCTCTCTGTACCGTACCTGCTCAGAGCGTATATAACAAGACTGTTACGCTTTTCGGCTCAGTTACAACAGAGTCCTCTATATCCACAGACCTTCTTACGTCAACAGGCAATACCGTAGACGTAAATGCAGACCCATTTGTATATGTTGAGTCAAAGGCAGTAGCCCTTAAGACAGAGCTTGTATACAACGGCTGCTGCTGTGGCGACAATGACAATGCAAGCTATGTTGCTGTATCCATCGGCTTATTTACAATAATCAAGCTGTTCAGACTTGTAAATCTGCTTGTTGAGTCAAAGGGCTTCTGTATCCCCGAGGAATGTACAAACACAGGCAACCTCAATACCTGTGACTACTTTGAATCTCTCGACTTCCCTATGGATGTTTTTGCACCGCCTCAGAAGAGAGAGTTTTTAGCAGGCATCAGCAGCAATATTCCTGCCGATACAGGCAACAGCACAGATGATAACTGTGGCTGCGGCTGTAATTGCGGCTGCGCAAGATAGCGTGTCTTAGGGCGCTCTTTATAGCTAAGCAATAAATAAGAATAAGCCGAAAGTATATATGCTTTCGGCTTATTTGGCATTGACCTTTTGTCAGATATTATTTTGCTGTTGTAGGTTCCTCGACAGTAGTTTCCTCGGGGATTTCCTCCTCTGCCTCGGAGGCAGCCGAGGTCTCCCTTGAGCTGTCCGGCTCTATTGAGCTGTCCGGTATCTTATCGGCAACGATAACCGTCACGGTAGGATTTTTCTTAAGCGTAGCTCCCTGAGGAAGCCTCAGATTAAGAGTAACCGTATTTCTTCCGGGACGGCATTGTGACAGGTTGACAGTAGGATTAAGCGTGGCTACGTCTATATTTTCCCCGCCTATCTCCACTGTAACGTCATCTGGTATCGTTGCGGTATAGGCTGCAGGCAGGGCGTTTATTTTAATATTGGACTTGTTTATGACATATTCGTTGGAATTGACTACGGATACGTTTACGGTAACGGAAATTTTCCTCTGCGAGCTGTCGGCGGCAGTCAGTCCAAGCTGCTTCAGCATATCGGATATATCCACGGTCTGAGTTGTCGTTTCGGTAATATCCGACAAGTCGATAGTGGGAAGAGTTATGTAGCTTCTGGCAGGTGTAAAGTCTGATGCGGAGCGGGCAATTATGCTCTTTGGCTCCCAGTCTAAACTATCCAGCTTAAGATGAGCGGGCAAAGTGCCTATGGTATCTGGCTTATTTATGGTTATTTCGTTTTGCTTGTCCATATCCACAGTCACCTGTATGGTAGAGGGATTTATGAAAAAGCCGTTAAGCTCGTTTCCGTCCTTGTCATAAGCCGTAGGAGTACATTCCCTTGTTACCTTCTGCTCTGCGCCGTCTATGTCTATGTATGCCGTTACATTGTCTATCAAGTGCATTTTGCCCGAGGGTCCTGATACCTCCACCTCTGTAAGGCTTGCGCTTGGCTCTGAGGCTATATAGCCTGCTGCGGGACTTCCTGTTACGGAAAGCCTTAGCTCAGTGGTCTCGGTCTTTACCTTGTCTATTTCTATTTCGGCTACCGTCGGGAAATAGCTTGCTATTTCGTAGGAATATACATATAGTCCCGAAGGCAGGGCAGGCACAAGAGCTACCTGATATTTCTGCGGGAATTCGGAATTAGGGTCTACCTCTACCTTGGAAAGGTCTATTCTGGCAAAAATAGAATTCCTGTTTTCGGGCTTGGCAAGCTCGTCAAGAGCGGGTCTGCTCGCCTGTACTCTTATGTTTACAAGAGTTTCCTCTATATATTCCTGATTGGTCACAATATAGCCCTTGCTTACAAGCTCCTCCATGTTCTCAAATGTGATATTGGCGGAAAAGCTCCTTGTTTCCGTAGGATTAATGGTATTCATAACGAGAAACCACATAAATATGGCGCACACAAGCGAAAATATCTTTACGCCTACGTCCTTTGTAAAGAAGTTTTTGATAATATTATGGTGTCGGGAGTTATTCATGTTTATTCATCCCCCTCCATATTCTGTTTATATTTATAGCAGGGGTCTTGGGAGGCTCTATCAGCTTAAAGAGCATTTTTCTGAACTCAGAATTGGAAAGTCCCTTATGTATAGTTCCTCTTCTGGCAAGAGATATTTTGCCCGTTTCCTCCGAAACTACTATAAAATATCCATCGGATACCTCGCTTCCGCCTACGGCGGCTCTGTGTCTTGTGCCAAGCTCCTGTCCTATTTCGTTTTGAGTAACGGGAAGTATACAGGAGGCGGCGGCTATTTTGTTGTTCCTTATTATAACTGCACCGTCGTGAAGCGGCGTCTTATCCTCAAATATATTGACTATAAGCTGAGAGGATATTATACCGTCTATGGCAACTCCTGATGTCTTTACAATATCGCCCATAGGTACTTTTCTTTCAAGCACTATAAGAGCGCCTGTTCTTTCGGAAGACATTCTGATACAGGCGTCGTATATTTCCTCAAGGCTTTCCTTTGTAAGTCTGCCGTCCTGTACGGCAGGCTGCAGAATACCCGTAACGCTGGAAAGACCCCCTGCGCCTATTTGCTCCAGGGCTCTTCTCAGCTCCGGCTGGAAAATGATTATAACTGCGATTATGCCTACGGAAAGAGTTTTCTCAATGACCCATGTAAGTGTATAGAGATGGAAAAACTCCCCGAAAAAATTAATAAGTATTATTATAAGCACGCCCTTGAACAGAGTCCATGCTCTTGTTTCCCTTATCCAATGTATAAGCACATATATAAGGATAGCAACTATTAAAATATCTATTATATCGGTGACTTTAATGGAAGGAATACTAAGTGAAGAAAGACTTGTTCCGCTGAATATGTTCTTGATGTAGTTAAATATATTTTCCTGCAATTTCTTCACGCTCCTTTCATTATTTAGGAGGCAAAAAGCCCCTACGTATAAGTATATCATATTTTAATGTAAATAAATGTTACAAAATAATTAAAAAATGTTGAAAAGTCAATGTATATTAAACCATTTTTTGAAAAAAATAACAGTATGGCTAAGAGATTTTTGATATACGGTATGCTCGGCATATATATGGAAACGCTCTGGACGGGTATAAGGAGCGGTATCGCTTTAAAGCTCATGGGTCACAGCTCACTTATAATGATTGCGGTATACGGCTGTGTGGTGCTTATGGAGCCTGCGTTCAGACAGCTTAAGGATACTGCCGTTCTGTTCAGAGGAGTGGTATATTCTCTATTGATATTTTCCGCCGAATATTTTTCGGGACTTTTGCTTATGTATTTCAATATATGCCCGTGGAATTATTCCCACGCTTTTTATAATATGAACAATGTTGTCCGTTTAGACTATATGCCCCTGTGGATATTTGCGGGACTGATATACGAAAGGTTATATTTCGGACTTACCGTGAATAATAATAAGTGAGGTGATGCTATGCTTAATTATTTATGGGGCGCTATGATATTTATAGGCATACTTGTGGCGGCGTTTACGGGAAATATGGCGGAGGTCACAAACGGCGCTATCGACGCGGCAAAGGAGGCTGTCACCGTATGTATAACGATGGTGGGCGTAATGTCTATGTGGACAGGTGTTATGAAGATAGGTGAGGAGGCGGGAGTGATACGCTCTATGAGTAGGGGACTCAGACCCATACTGAAGCGGCTGTTTCCCGACGTACCCGAAAACCACAGAGCCATGGACCACATTGCCGCCAATGTAATAGCCAATTTTCTGGGACTTGGCTGGGCGGCAACTCCTGCGGGGCTTATGGCTATGGAGGAGCTTCAAAGCCTTAACAGGCAAAAGGACAGAGCAAGCAAGGCTATGTGTATGTTCATGATATTCAATATGTCCTCTCTGCAGCTTGTTAGCATAAACATAATAGCCTACAGGACACAGTACGGCTCTGCCAATCCCTCCGAAATAATAGGTCCCGGAATAATAACCACCCTTGCTTCCACAGCTGCGGCAGTTATATTCGCAAAGGCGGCGGAGGCGGTAACATGAGGGTAATATCGGCTATTTCCGACCTTATACTTCCTATTGTTATAGTGTACATACTCTCCTGCGGCTACAATAAAAAAATAAATGTGTATGAGGTATTTATAGAGGGGGCTAAGGAGGGCTTCAAGATAGTTGCGGAGATACTCCCGACACTTATAGGACTTATGCTGGCGGTAGGCATACTCCGTTCAGGCGGCACTCTGGAGCTTATAAGCAAGGCGGCAGCTCCTCTTGTAAGGCGTATAGGCTTTCCGCCGGAGGCAGTTCCCATAAGCCTTATGCGGCTTGTATCCTCCTCTGCAAGCACGGGAATACTTCTGGATATTTTCAAAAAATACGGTCCGGACAGCTTTATAGGGCGCTTTGTGTCAGTTATGATGAGCTGCACGGAAACGGTGTTCTATACCATGAGCGTTTATTTTATGTCCGTAAAGATAACCAAGACAAGATACACCCTTGCAGGCGCTCTTGTGGCAAATGTAGCAGGTATTGTCGCAAGCCTTACGCTGTGCCGCTGTCTATGGGGCTGATTTTTTCGTATTTATTTGGCAAATATTAACAAAAATTAAGCAAATATTGATTAATTATATATTAAATGATAAAAATGTTTGTAATTTGTTGCAATATGTAGTATAATATGAAATATCAGAAAGTAAAAATTCAGCTGCCTTTATATTTTGCAGGCAAAATGCCTGTATCGGCAGGGCAGCCGTATTAATGCGAATATCTATATTTTACAGATATATGTACGCTTTACTAAGGAGGGAACGAGATGGCCGATGAAGGTAGAAGCGGTACTTATGCAAGTACCTTGGCTGACAAGAAAAGCAAAAGGCTTGAATCAGCTCTGAGCTCCTACAGCTCTGACGAAACAAAAAAGGCCGTTGGAAGACTGCTGGAAGCATATATGGACGAGGGCGGCAAAAATTATTTTGGCGCAGGTCGCAGAGATACCACATTATATTTTGCCGACGATGAATATATCAAGGAAATAGAAAATGAAAAAAGTCCCAAGGGTATATTCAAGGGCGGAAAGAAAAATGTACATACCGCCACGGAGGATAAAGATAAGGAGAAAAAGTCCGAGGTATCCCAGCATAAGGCAAAAGAGCCCGACGAAGGCAATAGCCCCGCGCCTGTTGTCAGCGAGCCTACCATTGTAATGGACGATGCGGCAATAAAGCAGATAAGAGCTGCAGAGGCAGAGGACAGCGGGCCTCTCGACACTCCCAAGGAGGAGCAATCAGACAAGGAAGAAGCAGCCGTAGATAACGGCGATAAATCTACTGAGGAGGAAACACCGGAGATGAAGCATAATGGCGAATACGACGAAGTGGAGGAGGAAGCTGTTCCACGCAGAAGACGTTCACAGCCTGCCGATGTAAGCGAGCAGAAGCCAAAGAAAAAGCCTGCTCCGCCCGTTGAGGAGGAAGAGGACGAGGACGATTACGACGACCTTGACGACTTCGACGAGGATTACGACGAGGACGACTATGATGAGGAGGAAAAGGGCGGACTTTTCTCAATATTCAAGAAGAAAAGGTCAGATGACGACGAGGACTTCGACGAGGACGAGTACGAGGAGTATGACGACGAGGAATATGACGACGAGTACGACGACTTTGACGACGACGAGTACGAGGAGGAAAGCGCTATTTCCGTAAAGAAAATATTCCATGTGATATTTGTTGTGCTTCTTATATGCGCCGTTGCGGCTCTTGCGGCAATGTGTTACAGCTACAAGAACAATTACGACTCTGCCAAAAAGCAGATAGAGGATCAGCTCCAGAGCAGCGAGGACGGCAAGAGTCCTGCCGAGCAGATAAACGAGCTTAAGGCGCAGGTAGAGCAGCTTAAGGCTGAGAATGAGAAGCTGAAGTCAGGCACCTCCGGCACAGGAGCGGCAGACAGCAGTACGGCAGGAGCAAATACCAACGGCTCTGACACTACGGCGGACGGCGCGCCTTCTTCCGTAGTTGACGATACCTCCGGAGCTACAAGCGCTAATTCCGGCTCAACCTATGTTGTGCAGGCGGGAGATAATACAGGCGCTAAGCTGTGCCGCAATATTTACGGCGAGTATACTCCGGAGCTTTGGCAAAAGCTCTGTGAAGCAAACGGAAAGTCAGGCGCAGACTTTGTAGTAGGCGAGGAAATAATAGTACCTTAATAAAATCATAGGCTGCCGTAGTATATGCGGCAGCCAAACTGTTTATGGAGGAAATATGAATTATAACGACATGAGCCTTGCGGAGCTGAGAGAAATCGCAAGGCAAAAGGGAATAGGCAGCATTACACGATACAGAAAGGCAGAGCTTATAGATTTGCTTGAAAAGGATGAGCCCCAGAATATTCCCATAGTAGATGAGAAAAGCTCAAATGCCGCGGATATGGCTTCTGACATATACGGCGAGGGAATACTGGAGGTTCTTGCCGACGGCTTTGGCTTTTTGAGGACGGATAATTATCTGCCCGGTACAAACGATATATATGTAGCGCCGTCACAGATAAGGCGCTTTAATCTTAAGACAGGCGACAGACTTAAGGGCAAGCTGAGAGTTGCCAGAGAAAACGAGAAGTTTTCGGCGCTTATGTATCTTACGGAGGTAAACGGCGACGATCCGGAAAAAGCCTCAAGACGTCCCAGCTTTGACGACCTTACGCCTGTATTCCCCACAGAGCCCCTTAAGCTGGAAATAGAGCGCAAGGAGCTTTCTACAAGACTTATCGACATAATTGCGCCAATAGGAAAGGGACAAAGGGGCATGATAGTAGCTCCGCCCAAGGCAGGCAAGACTGTACTGCTCAAGAAGGTCGCAAATTCCATTACAAAGAAATACCCCGACGTATACGTTATAGTGCTGCTCATAGATGAAAGACCGGAGGAGGTCACCGATATGCAAAGAAGCATTTCGGGAAATGTGGACGTGGTATATTCCACATTTGACGAACAGCCGGAGCATCACAAGAGAGTTGCCGAAATGGTACTGGAAAGAGCAAAAAGACTTGTAGAGCAGGGCAAGGATGTTGTAATACTTCTGGACAGCATCACAAGGCTTTCAAGAGCCTATAACCTTACAGTACCCTCAAGCGGAAGAACTCTTTCCGGAGGTCTTGACCCGTCGGCGCTGTATATGCCCAAGAGATTTTTCGGCGCAGCCAGAAATATAGAAAGAGGCGGTAGCCTTACTATACTTGCCACGGCTCTTGTGGAGACAGGCTCTAAAATGGACGACGTTATATTTGAGGAATTCAAGGGTACGGGCAATATGGAGCTTGTGCTTGACAGGAAAATGTCTGAAAAGCGTATTTTTCCCGCTATCAATATTGCGCGTTCAGGCACAAGACGAGAAGAGCTTCTTCTGAACAAAGAGGAGCTTGACGCGGTATTTTTCCTGAGAAATTCCTTTACGGGAAATCTGTCTGCCGGCGAGGTGACCGAGCAGATAATAGATATACTTGCAAAGACGGGAAATAACCGTCAGTTTATAGAAGCCATCAAAAAATTAAACTCAAAATAAAAAAGTCCTTGCATTATCTGCATCTGTGTGTTATAATGTCTTATGTTGCTGATAAAGAGATGTTATACATCCGTAAGGGATGCCAAAATGTATCCCAATTTATGTGAAAGAGGTGTAAATAATGAAGGAAGGAATCCATCCTAAGTACTATCAGGCAAAGGTTAAGTGTAACTGTGGTAACGAATTTGTAATAGGTTCTACAAAGGAAGAGATAAGAGTCGAGGTTTGCTCTAAGTGTCATCCCTTTTACACAGGAAGCCAGAAGCTCCTTCACGATGCCGGTGGTCGTGTTGATAAGTTTAACAAAAAGTATGGCAGAAGCTGATTTCTGTAAAATTATCCCTGAGCCTTTGCTTGGGGATTTTTTGTTTGAAAGGAGATATATTATGGGTGAGGTAGGCGAAGTAGTAGGCAGAGAAGGAAACCGCCTTGTAGTCAAAATGCAGAGAACAGAAGCCTGCGCCAAGTGCAGAGCCTGTACTGCAGGACTTGAAAGCAAGGATATGATAATAAAGGCTGTGGATATGTGCAGCGGAAATATAGGCGATAAGGTAGAAATAGTGCTGGACAACAGCAATTTTATGAAGGCTACGCTTATTATGTACGGTATTCCCTTTATAGCCTTTATGCTTGGCGTATTCGGCGGATATTACGGCGCTGCCGCTTATGGTCTAGGCTCTCCGGAGCTTATGGGTATAGGCGCAGGCGTTATACTTGTGGCGCTGACCTATATGCTCATAAGGACTCAGGAGCATAGATTCAAGGAGGGCGGCTATATACCCAAGGCAATAAATGTTGTTAAATAATGAGGAGGTTAATTATGGATAAGCTGTCAAAAAATGATTTAAAGGCTATAAGAGCCGTTGTAAGAGATGAAATGAGAAGAGCGTCATTTTCAAAGGCGTGGAGCCTTGTGAAGATGCTTTTGCTTTTAGGCGCTGCCATTGTTGCCGTATCGGGCATGGCTGTTGCGCTGGATAAGCTCATGAACAAAGCTGACGAGGAAAGCGAAGAATACGAAGAAGAATAATTAAAGGGGCTGTTGCGTTGGATTTTTGTTTACTGTTATGTTAAACAAAAATTTACCCCCAAATCAAATAAAGCTGTTGCCTTATGACCTTTTTACCTAGCTCATAAGCCGACAGCTCTTTATTTAGCACAAGATATTGCTTTGAAATATACTGTATACTACAAAAATAATGTATTTTAATTATATGCTGCAAACTTACCTATATATTAAATACATTATAATATTAAAGAAAGAAGAGAAAAAATGAAAAAAATTATTTTTACATTAACTATATGTTTTTGCATGAGTACATCTGTCTTTGCAGGATATTGGATAGATGATTCTGAATATTATTACAATGACGATACCGAATCAATTGAACATACAGATGAAAGCGGCAGAAAGGTATCTGAGAGCTTATATACATGGGCAGATATGCTTAATGGATATATACTTGCAGGAGGAGAAAACGATAAGATGTGTATTCTGGATAAGAACTTAGATGTTCTTATTCCGATGGAGTACGATAAAATTGAATATAACGCGAATACCGACACCTATATTTGTATAAAGGATTCGGCTGTAGACTTTTATAACGGACTCTTTAATAAGGTCACTCAGCCTGTGGATATAAGCCCTATTGAGACAACGGACTATTATAAGCTTTCTGTAATAGATGAAAGCAGCGGCAAGCATTATTATTATATATGCGATGCTGACGGAAATAAGCTCATAGATGAAGCATATACACGCATTGATAGTGGCGGAGGAAGTATCATTGCCGATAATAGCGGAAAATATGGCGTTTATAATAATGAACTGGAAATTGCTATACCTTTTGACTATTTTTATATAAGCTATGATAATGGTACTTTTCACTGCAAAGGACATGAAAAGGATGTATATATTTCAGAGAATTTTGAAACTGCCGATGGTATCGAACAGATAAATGGTACTCCATATTTTCGGAAAAAAGGTAATGGTGTTCTTTATTATATATGTGATTTTAATGGAAATACCTTAAATGACAAAGGATATTACCGTATTGAATCATCAAGTACAGAAAACAAGATACTTTGTTATCTGAATGAAAGTGTTGATGTATACGACAATAATCTTAATTATATAGAAACAAGAAAGAGTGAGATTATATTTGTAACACCTATAAAGGGTATGGCAGATAAATTTATATATAACAAATATCCTGATGACCCTATGAATACACCTAATTCCTGTGTTATAGATGAACAAGGAAATATTCTCAGCAATATGTATACTTCAATACAGCCAAATGCCTATCCCGGAGGGACATTAATTGTAGAAAGTCCCGCAGGACATTCCGACACCGAAACAAGTGTTCTTGATTCAGAGTTCAATGTAATTGCAGGTCCATCATTTGGATATATGTATGTAAAGGAAGAAAACGATGCTATTTATATTGAAAATGTATGGACAGGCAGCAATACAAAGTATTATGACCTCTATGGAAATCAATATAAAACAAAGGCAGAAGCCATTGCTGCCGCACAGACTCATGGCGAAGCCAGCCCATGGGCTAAAGAAAGCATAATAAAGGCAATAGAAGCAGGCATTGTCCCCGAGGAAATACAGTCACAGTATATAAGGAAGATAACAAGGCAGGAATTCTGTAAGCTGGCAGTTATGACTTATATATCTAAAACGAATTACACTATTGCTGAAAATTCTGAAAGTCCTTTCGGAGATGTTAACGATAGTTATGTAACAGCTGCCTACGATCTTAATATAGTGGCAGGAAGAGGAAACGGCATATTTGCGCCCAAGGACAGTATTACCCGTCAGGAGGCGGCGGTTATGCTCAATAATCTTGCCAAGCTCCTGAATATTGAAGTTACAGAAAAAACAGATAAATTCGTTGATGAAAGCTATTTTGCAGACTGGGCAAAGGACGCCATATATTCCGTAGCTTCCATGAAGAGTGGCGATACCTATGTTATGGCAGGCACAGGCGAAGGTAAGTTTTCGCCATGGATGAATTATACAAGAGAACAAGCTATTGCCACAATGTACAGATTATTTGTTCTGTAAATTATATTCCGGAATCTGATGGGGAAAGCGGTATATTCCATAAGGATGAATATGAATAATCATCTTGGAAATATAAAAAATGGTATTTTCTGAAATTGAAAATACCATTTTTTAGGCGTGGTTATGATTTTATAGGTTGGCTCGCAGACTTTTTCCTTAGTTATATTTCGGAGAATATTTTATTTTTCGTTTTCTCTGAGCAGGCTTTCCCATCTTCTGTCTACCTCTGTCTGTATAGCGTCTGCGATGTGTTTATATTCCTCCTTTACAAGGTGCTTTGTTCTTCCCATAGCGCCTAAAAAGTCCAAAACGCCTGTCTTTTCTTTAGGCATATAGGTAATTCGGGTTTTGCCGTTTTCTATTTCATAAAGGGGATGATAGCAGCACTCCACAGCCTTTGCAATGACTGCTCTTTCGTGTCTTGGGGGATCGTTCCAGTTAAGGGGGCAGGCAGAGAGAGCTTTTATATAGGCAAGTCCGTGATTATCCGCATAATACTGAGCCTTTTTTGCTTTCTTAATAAAATCCATAGGCTGATTTTCAGCGACTGTGGCGATATACGGTATTCCCGCAGCCTTGAAAAGCATAGGCGTATCCTTGTGTATAAATGGCTTTCCGCTTTCAGCCTTGCCTACATGGCTTGTAGCTGAGCGAGCGCCCATAGGGGTGGTATAGCTGTACTGATAGCCTGTATTCATATAGCCGCCGTTGTCGTACTCAAATATTATCATATTGTGATTGCGCGCCGCTGTACCGAGGGCAGAGCCAAGTCCTATATCCATACCGCCGTCGCCGCATACCATTATAAATGTGATTTTTCCCCGGGGTATTTCACCTCTTCTCTGCCTTTCCTTATAGCCCTCCACAACGCCGCTTAACGTGGCGGCAGTATTCTGGAAGAGATTGTGTATATAGTTTACTCTGAAAGAGGTGGAGGGATAGCCTGTTGTCACTACCATGCCGCAGCCTGTATTGAATATAAGCACAACATTTCCCTCTATGCCCTTTAAAAGCAGATTTACATTTACGGGAATACCGCAGCCGGAACAGGCGCTGTGTCCTGCCACAAGTCTTTTGGGCATTTCCGTAGCCTTTTTAATGTTAATATTTTTAACGGCTATATGGTCGGTATCTCCGTTATCGTTTTTTATTTCCTCTGTTTCATAGCCGAGAGTTGAATTTTTCTCCGTAACAGGCTCGAAATATTTCTTGTTTTCGTATGCTTCTCCTCTGTATGCTCCGTAGTAGTCAAATTTGTATATATCCTTGAATTCAAGGGATTCTATGCCAAGCCACAGCATATTTTCGGCGTCCTCTTTGTAGAATTCCTTGCCGCCTAATCCGAATACTCTTGTTATTACCTTTGCCCTTACGTCGTGGTCGTAAAATGCAGACTTTATCTCCTTTGAAAGGTTTCCTCCGTTGCTGCCGTAGCTGTCCTGTCTTTCGCCTATTACTACTACCTTGGCATTTCTGCAGGCTCCCGAAAGCTCTCTTGCAAAGAAGGGTCTTAAAAGCTGTAAAGTCAATACTCCCACCTTATAGCCCTTTTCTCTCATCTTGTCAACGGCGTCCTTGCTCGTATCGAAGGCAGAGCCAAGCACTATGAATATTACCTCGGCGTCGTCTGTCATATATTTGTGTATGATATTGTAGTTCCTGTCGGTAAGCTCGTTATATCGGTCAAACTCGCAGGCTATAACCCCCTTTGCCTCCTCCATGGCAATATTCAGCTGATACTTGTTGTTTATTATATCCGGCTCGTTCATATAAGAGCCTATTGTAATGGGGGCTTCACAGTCTATACAGGTAAAGTCCGCCTTGTATTCCCCCAGATATTCCCTTACGTCGCTGTCGTTTTCAAATATCTGCATTTTCTTTTTCTGATGACTTGTGAAAAAGCCGTCGTAGGCAATTATAACGGGCAGCTTTATTTTTTCGGCGACCTTAAGACCTATGATGTTGAAATCGTATACCTCCTGATTATCCTTTGCAAAGAATATGAGCCAGCCGCAGTTAAGTGTATACATAATGTCGCTGTGGTCTCCCTTTATGCAAAGGGGCGCAGATACCGTTCTGCAGGCTACGTTCATTACCATAGGCACTCTTGTGCCGGACTGTACGGGCAGCTGCTCCAGAGCATACAGAAGACCGTTTGCCGAAGTGGCGTTGAGCACCCTTGCGCCTGTAAGGGCGCTGCCGTAGCATATACCTGCCGCAGAGTGTTCGCCTTCTGCTGCTATCATTACCGTTGAGACATCTCCCTTGCTTTTCAGAAGGTCAAGTCCCTCTGCTACCTGTGTGGAGGGCGTAATGGGATAATAGCCCATTACGTGATAATCTATCTGCCTTGCGGCGTGTACTGCCGCTTCGTTTCCGCTTGCAAAAACCATTTTCTGTGAAAGCATACTACACCTCCTGATTGTTTGTGCTTTCGCTGTCTATCCAGCTGTTTTCTCCTATATCCGTAAACAGGAAATGCTTGTTTATAAGGTCTATACAGCCTATATTGTCGTCATATTTTCCCTCTTCCGCTTCTACAAGGGCGTTGGTGGGACATATTTCTACGCATCTCATACAGCCCTTGCAGTGGTACTTGTCCATACCCTTGTTTACGCCCTTTTCAAACTGAAATACCATATCGGGACAGGTACTGTCGCAAAGTCCGCAGTCAATACATTTTTCCCTTATAAAGTGGGGAACATATCCCTCACGGCATCCCTCCAGACTGTTAGTTACAGAATTGCCGAATTCGGGATTTATGCCGCCTATCTCTCCTGTTTTCCAGCCCTTTACCCTGCGAGGCTCTTCATATTTTTGATAAGGATATTTATCGTCGTTGTATTCCTTACATTCTACTCTTGTGTACCCCATTTTAAGCGCCATAATATTTGCCGTTGTCTTTTCGGGATACTTGCTGCCAAGCACATCTTTTATTACCTCCTCGGCAAATTCAAGAGGTATAAAGCCGCTTGCCCTTACACAAGCTCCAAGCATTACCATATTAAGCCTGCTTTGACATTCCAGAGCTATGTCGAGAGCGTCTACCACCCATAGCCTGCCCTTGTGCATTTTAAGTCTGTCTCTTACATTGTCATGGCTCTCGTGGGAGTTTACCACAACGTCGGTATTTTCGTCTACGCCTGCCATGAGGTTTTCCTTTCCTGCAAGATTCATTACGAATATTGCCAGCAGGTCGGGCTTTCTCACAGGCTCGTTAAGTCTTATATCCCTGTTGGAATAGCGCACATAAGCCTTTACGGGAGAACCCCTTTTTTCTGAGCCGTAGGATGCAAAGCTCTGCGCCTCCACCTCCATATAGCAAGCGCCTATTTCGCCTAAGAGCTTTCCAGTCAGATTAGCTCCGAAGCCGCCTATACTCTCAAGTCTTATTTCATACATATCCTTTTTTAAGTACATATCTCTCCTCCTTAACTGTGGTATTTCTGTTAGTATGTGCCAAAAAAAGAATTGTATGCAATACGCCGATATTTTGTTGGGCGTCGGTTTCCGTAATCTTTATATTTTTTTAATTGTTTCCGACTTGATTTAGTGGTATACTATAATCAGGAAAATGATTTTTTTCATAAATTAAACCATGAGGAGAAAATATGAGTGCAAAAATTAGCTTTATATCCCTTGGCTGTGACAAAAATCTTATAGACAGCGAAATAATGCTTGGTCTTATAGACGAGGAGGGGTACACTATTACCCATGACGACAGCGAAGCGGATATTATTATAATAAACAGCTGCGGCTTTATAATGGAGGCAAACCAGGAGGCCATAGATAAGGTGCTTGAAATGGCGGACTATAAGCTAAACGGCTGCTGCAGGGGACTTATAGTCACAGGCTGTATGGCTCAGAGATACAAAGACGAGATATTCGACGCTCTGCCCGAGGTAGACGCCGTTGTGGGAACGGGAGATTTTGAAAAAATAGGAGAGGTCATAAAGCGGCTTTTACAGGGCGAAAGAAATGTGAAGCTGGTAACGGACAAAAATCATATTATCGACGAGAAAAACAGCTTCAGAAGAATAGTTACGACAACGGGAGGCTTCAGCTATCTGAAAATAGCAGAGGGCTGCGACAATCACTGTACCTACTGCACAATACCCTCTCTCAGAGGAAGATATAGGTCAAGGACTGTATCATCTCTTGTAAAGGAAGCGGAAATACTGGCGAAAAAAGGCGTAAAAGAGCTTATACTCATAGCTCAGGATACCTCTCTTTACGGCGTGGATATATACGGCGAGAAATCTCTCCACAAGCTGCTGAGAGCGTTAAGTCAAATAGAGGATATAAAATGGCTCAGAATACTTTACTGCTATCCCGAAAACATAACCGACGAGCTTATGGAAGAAATTGCAAATAATAAAAAGGTGCTGCATTATCTGGATATGCCCATACAGCACAGCGAGGACAGAATACTCAGACTTATGGGAAGACGCAGCTCAAGGGACGGACTGAACTCCATAATAGGCAGGCTAAGAGCCAAAATACCCGATATATGCTTAAGGACTACGCTTATTACAGGCTTTCCCACAGAGACCGAGGAGGAATTCAAGGCTCTGTGCGAGTTTATAAACGAGGTCGGCTTTGACAGACTTGGAGTGTTTACATATTCTGCAGAGGACGGCACGCCAGCCGCCCGTATGGAGGGGCAGATACCCGAGGAGGTAAAGGCTGAGAGAAAGGAATATATACTGAGCCTTCAGAAAAGCATTTCAGCCCGTATATGCCAAGGCTTTATAGGCAGGGAGCTGGAGGTTATAGTAGAGGGAAAGCTCGAAAGCGAGGAAAATATATACTGCTCCAGAAGCTACAGGGACTGCTATGAAATAGACGGCTTCGTATTTTTTGAAAGCGGCGAGGAGCTTATGGCAGGAGATATATGCAATATAAAAATAACTGAGGCAGGAGATTACGACCTTATAGGTGAAAGGATTGAAGACCATGAATTTACCAAATAAGCTGACTATACTGAGAATATTTATGATACCCGTATTTTTGCTTGTGCTTTTGTGTCCTCTCGGCATTGACAGGCAAATAGCAAGATATGTGGCTACTGCAATATTCTGTATAGCTTCTTTTACGGATTTTTTAGACGGATATATAGCAAGGAAGTATAACCTTGTTACCAATTTCGGAAAATTTATGGATCCTCTGGCGGACAAGCTGCTTGTATGCTCTGCAATGATAGCTCTTATAGGCATTGAGGATGCAATAGTTCCTCTGCCGTCCGTAGTCGTTATAATAATAATAGCGAGGGAATTTATAATAACGGGCTTCAGGACTATTGCCGCAGAGCAGAATATAGTAATAGCCGCAGGTATATGGGGCAAGCTCAAGACGGTATGCCAGATGTTCATGCTTATAATACTTCTTTTGAATATAGATAATGTTTATCTGACAGCAGCAGGAAATATCCTTATTTACGCAAGCCTTGTGCTGGCAATAGTTTCGGCTGCGGACTATATTTTCAGAAACAAGCAGGTGCTTTCCGACTAAAAGCAAAATATTAAGAGGGTGATGAATTGAAAAGAGTTCTGGCAGCGCTTATAGCAGCAGGTCTTATTACTGCCAACGTATATGCCGAGGATATGACTAATATGTCAAACCAGGCGCAGGCAGACCTTGCGGGAGAATATATAAGCGAAATAGTTAAATACATAAGAGAAAATTACATAGGCGAGGACGTGGACACCAATGTGCTTATTCACGCCGCCGTTAAAGCAATGGTAGGTCAGCTTGACGAATACAGCGACTATCTTACTAAGGAGGAGTATAACGACGTAAAGAACAATACCAGATATTCATGGTATGCTCCCGAATTCAGCTGTGAGATAGGCGAGGAGGGCTATCCCATAGTGGGCAAGCTGGATCCCAAGTCAAGAGCTTTTCAGGACGGTATAAGAGAGGGCGACGCAATAAGGAGCATAGACGGAGTATCTACCTATAATATCGACGAGGAGGAGTATTTTGAGCGAACCTCTTCAAGCACTCCCACCGAGATAAAAATGGGCATATCAAGAGGCGAGAGCGTAACCAACTATACCATTAATCTTGTAAGATATGAAATACACTCCGTAGAGACCAAGGAAATATCCGAATTTGAAAACGCCAACCAGAAGTTCAATGACAAAAGCGTAGGCTATATACACATAAGCTCATTCTACGACTATACCTCCAACGAGTTCACAAGCGCTATAAACAAGCTGAAGGAAGAGGGCAAGACAAAGCTGATACTGGATCTCAGAGGCAATTCCGGAGGCTATGTGGACGAGGCAATAGAGGTGGCAAAGCAAATCGTGCCAAGCGGCACTATTATATCCACAAGGGACAAAAAGGGCGCTGTCAATACATATACCTCTGATTTGAGGACGCGTCCCTTTGAAAAATGCGTTGTGCTTGTAGACAGCATGACGGCATCCTCTGCCGAAATACTTGCCTCTGCCATGCAGGACAGCGGCGCGGGAACTATAATAGGCGAAAAGACATTTGGCAAGGGCGTTATGCAAAGCGTTATGGACTTTGACGATATAGGCGTTATAAAAATGACCACTCTGGAATATTTCTCCAGATACGGTAAAAAGATAAACGGCGTCGGCATCACGCCGGATATAGAGGTAAGCAAAATAGACTTCGTTTCCGAAACCGACGCTTTGGACAGCGATAATGTTGCCGCCGTTATAAGATTTCTGGGATTCAGACTTGACAGCGTAAATACCGTTGAGCGTAATATAGGCAGGTATCAGGTGGAAATGGGTCTGCCTGTTACATATAAGCTGGACGCCGCAACGGTAAACGCCATGAATTATGAAATATACGAGGATATGATTAATAACGACAGAATATTTACAATGGGTTATATTAATCTGCTGTCCTAATTTTAATTAGTCGGGGCGGTCAAATACTTTGTTTCTTTTTGTTGACTAAGAGGGTTTTATAGGATATAATAGTTGTATGTTTTTTTAAAAAGCTGCAAAAGTCAGCGTATGAGGTGCTATTATGAAATATATTTTTGTAACAGGCGGCGTTGTATCCGGTCTTGGCAAGGGAATTACAGCCGCTTCGCTTGGCAGGCTTCTTAAGGCAAGAGGCTATAAGGTAACAATACAGAAATTCGACCCCTATGTTAATATGGACCCCGGCACTATGAGTCCCTATCAGCACGGCGAGGTATTTGTAACCGACGACGGTACGGAAACGGATTTGGATTTGGGTCATTATGAAAGATTTATTGACGAAAGCCTTACCGTAAACAGCAATATCACTACGGGTAAGATATACTGGTCTGTTCTCAATAAGGAAAGAGAGGGCAAATATCTGGGCGCTACCGTTCAGGTAATACCTCATATTACAAACGCCATTAAGGAAAAGGTATATGCTGCCGGCGCAGATTCCAATGTGGATTTTGTAATAACAGAAATAGGCGGCACGGTAGGCGATATTGAATCCAGTCCCTTTATAGAGGCTATAAGACAGGTGGCAGGCGACGTAGGTAAGGAAAACGTAGCCTATATCCATGTTACGCTTATGATATACCTTTCAAAGAGCAAGGAAATGAAAACAAAGCCTACTCAGAATTCTGTAAATCAGCTTAGATCCATAGGTATACAGCCCGATGTGGTGGTATGCAGGACAGAGCATCATATTACAGACGAAGCCAAGGCAAAGATATCCATGTTCTGTAATGTGGACAAGGATTGTATTATAGAAAATATAGACTGCGATTCACTTTATGAAGTACCTCTTTTAATGGAAAAGGAAAATCTTGCGGAAATTATATGCAAGAAGCTGGGTATGCCCTCAAGAAAGCCCGACCTTACGGACTGGATAGACGTTGTGGAAAAGGAAAGAGCCTTGGACAACACCGTAGAGATAGCTCTTGTGGGAAAGTATGTGGAGCTTCACGATGCATACCTTTCCATAGTGGAGAGCCTTAATCACGCAGGAATACATAGCGGTGCTCATGTAAATATAAGATGGGTCAATTCCGAGGACGTTGAGGTAAACGGCGCTGCCAATCTTCTGAGAGGAATAGACGGAATGATAGTTCCGGGCGGCTTCGGTACAAGAGGCGTCGAGGGTAAAATAGAAGCGGTACAGTATGCCAGAGAGAATAAAATACCTTTCCTGGGTATATGCCTTGGTATGCACTGTGCCGTAATAGAATTTGCAAGAAACGTGCTGGGACTTAAGTCAGCCAATACAGCTGAAATAGATGAAAATACTCCCGACCCTGTCATCGATATTATGGCAGACCAGAAGAATATAGACAAGCTGGGCGGCACTATGCGTCTTGGCGCATATCCCTGTGTTCTTTCAGAGGATTCAATGTCTATGGGACTTTACGGCTGCAAGGAAATAAGCGAAAGACACAGACACAGATATGAATTCAACAACGCCTATAAGGAGGCTATGGTAAAGGCAGGTCTTGTTATAGCAGGAACTTCTCCCGACGGAAGACTTGTGGAAATGGTAGAGCTTAATAAGGAAACTCATCCCTATTTTGTAAGCGTTCAGTTCCACCCGGAGTTTAAGTCCCGCCCCAATAAGCCTCATCCCCTGTTTATGGGACTTGTAAAGGCTGCTATGGAAAGATAATATGGTAAACCAAACTCAGCAGCTTTGACAAAGGTATTTAAAAATGTAAAAAAACCGAGTGTATACTGCCCCGCTGTAAACCTTTGGGGTCAGTACAACTCGGTTTTTTATGTGCGGTCAAATTTCGCTTTATGAGCGGATAAGACTGCCACATTATAACATATCAGAAAAGGTCTATGATAGTGTTATTTGATTTAGGGAGAGATTTTTGTTTATATAAATATCGACCCTTCAGTCAGGCACGTTCAAAAATATCTTAATACGAAATTTTTGACGTGCCTGCCAGCTCCCCTTTTCGTAAGGGGAGCCTTAGGTATACGCTTCCCAAAGTCGCTTATTTACTTTGAAAGACGATACCTGAGCTGCCGCCAATACCCCAGCCTCCCCATTGCACCGAAAGATTTATCGGTCGCTGCCTTTTGGCAGCGGCTTTCGGCTTGCCGAAAGTGCTGATAGCCCGTCAGGGCGTCTGAGGGGAGGGGACCATGCGAAGCATGGTGGAAGGGTCGTTATAATAAAAAAATAATGTCATACTCATCTAAAAAAATTCAATGCGACGTCTCGGAAGAGTTTGTGATAATAAAATCTCTTTTTGTTTACCAATTGCGTATCTGTTTATTAAACAAATATAAGCATAAGCAGAAGTATTATAAAAACAGTATCGTCGTTTCTTTTTACGGGAATGTCTGCAAATGCCGTATCAATATCGTAAATACCGTCCTTATGAATTGAGCTGTCTGACATAAACTGCCTCCTGTTCCAATAATTTTTTTATATTGAGAAGTCCCCAGCCCTGTCTGTTGGCAGGATAACCCAGCTTGGTCGCCGAGAGCTTGAGCATATATTTCACATCGTCGGGGGACATACGCGGATATTTTTCCAGAAGAAGAGCCGCCGCTCCGCTTACTATGGGCGTGGACATTGAAGTGCCGCTTAAGCCCTTGTATTTTCCGTTGCATTGACAGGAATATATATTGTTTCCCGGCGCCAATATATCCGGCTTTATTATATGCTCTCTTGTAGGACCTCTGCCCGAAAAGCTGCCGCTTTTGTCGTTTTCCTCGTCGGACGCGCCTACTGTTATTACCTTTCTGCTTGTGCCGGGAGAGGATATTGTACAGGGACGAGGACCGTTGTTCCCTGCCGCCGTTACCACTACCATGCCAAGCTCCCACAGCCTTTCAACAGCTGCCACAAGAGGGTCGTTTTTAGTCTCTCCTCCTGCGCCTATGGACATATTCACAACTCTTATATTGTATTTTCTGTAATTTTCTTCTATCCATTTTATGCCTTTTAATACGTCTGCGGCATTTCCCTTTCCCTCTTCATTAAGAGTCTTGAGCATAACTATATCGGATTCGGGAGCTATACCCTTGTATTTTCCGTTTCCGCTGCTTATCCCTGCTACATGGCAGCCGTGACCGTTATCGTCGTATGGCGCTTTTCTGCCGTTTACAAGATCTCCGAAATACAGTATTCTGTTCCGAAAGTCATATATATTGCATATACCCGTATCCAGAAAGGCTATCGTCACGCCTCTGCCCCTGTACTTGTCGTTTATACAGTTGACCTTTTCTTTGGCGTGTATTATGTGAGTGGTTACTTCCATGCAAGCCACGACCTATTCATAATTATATTTTAAGATATGCGTAAATTTGCCCTTATGTTATTGAAAAAATGCTAAAATATGTTATAATTAAAATGGTGATATGTTTAATGAAATCAATAGCTGAAATAAAAAACGAACTTAATATGTGCCTTAACCTTGACAGCTTTATAGCTGAATATAAAACGGACAGCCGCAGCGGCGTCATAAAGCTGGTGGCTCAGGCTCAGAGAAAAAAGGAAGGCTATGAAGCGGAGCAGAAAAGACTTGATACCATTACACTGTATGAAAAAAGGTACTATGATAAGGGTATAGAATATATAGGCGGTATTGACGAGGTGGGCAGAGGACCCTACGCAGGTCCTGTTGTGACAGCCTGTGTAATACTTCCCAAGGGCAGCAGAATAGAGGGTATAAACGACAGCAAAAAGCTATCTGCCAAAAAAAGAGACGAGCTTTTTGACATAATAAGGGAAAGAGCCGTGTCTATTGGCATAGGCATGGCTGACAATTATGAAATAGACGAGCTTAATATATTGCAGGCGACCTATATGGCTATGAAAAGAGCTGTGGAGAATATGGAAATAAAGCCCCAACAGCTTCTTGTAGACGCCGTTACGATCCCCGATATTGATATACCACAGGAGGCTGTTATTAAGGGTGACGCCAAGAGCATATCCATAGGCGCAGCCAGTATTATTGCCAAGGTAACAAGGGACAGGATAATGGCAGAGTATTCAAAGCAGTATCCACAGTACGGCTTTGACAAAAATGTGGGCTACGGCACAAGAGAGCATGAGGCTGCCATAAGGGAATACGGTCTTTGCAGCATACACAGAAGGAGCTTTACACATAAATTTTATGAACAATAAGGAAAAGGGCAGCCGCGGAGAAAAAATTGCCGCAGGCTATTTACGACGGAGGCTGTACAGGATACTTGAAACAAACTTTAGGCGAAAAACAGGGGAAATAGATATAATTGCCAAAAAAGGCGGCTATACTGTATTTGCAGAGGTCAAGTACAGAAGCTCGGATATAAACGGACTGCCGAGAGAGGCTGTCAATTCCTTTAAGCAAAGGCAAATCAAGAGAACGGCTATGGTATATATTATGGAAAATCATATTGAAAATACGCCTGTTCGCTTTGATGTAATAGAAATACTGGGAAAGGATATAAGGCATATTAAAAATGCTTTTTAGTTATTATGGAGCTTATTAAAAAGGGAGATTTGGAATACCTTGTATTCGACAAATTCAAGGATATAAAACATTGCTTTTCCACAAGAAAGGGCGGAGTGTCCCAGGGATGCTATGAAAGCATGAATCTTGGCTGGAGAGAGGACAAAAGAGAAAACGTAGTCGAAAACTACGATATAATATGCTCCGCCATAGGCTGTGACAGCAAAAACACCGTATGGACAAGACAGGTACACAAGGACAGAATAATAAATGTGACCGAGGCAGACAGAGGCAAAGGCCTTTTCAGAGAAAGAGAGCAGGAGGGCTACGACGGTATAATAACAGACTGCAAGGACGTTGTGCTGACAGGCTTTTCCGCAGACTGTGTGCTTATATTCTATTATGATTCCGTTAAAAAGGTAATAGCCATTACACACAGCGGCTGGAGAGGTACTGTGCTTTCAATAGGCGCAAAGACCGTTGACAAAATGGTGTCCGACTACGGCTGCGACAGAAATAATATTGTGTGCGGCATTGCTCCCGCCATAGGCAAGTGCTGTTTTCAGGTGGATAAGCCCGTTGTAGATGAGTTTGAAAAGGTCTTTGATTGGGGCGGGCATTTTATAAGAGATGATGAGGAAAACGAGGGGAAATACTATATCGACCTTCACGGCATAAATGAGGAAATACTTGTAAAAGCAGGCATACCGAGAGAAAATATAGAAAACAGCAGGATATGCACAAAATGCCATCCGGATATGTTCTTTACCCACAGACTTATGGGGGATAAAAGAGGCTCTATGGCAGGATTTATAAGCTTGTAGGTGAATATATGAAAAAAATACTGTGTATATTACTGTCAATATTTATTCTATGCTCTTGCCAAAAAACAGACTTGATAGCTATGACCTCTGTAAATACGGAGGAGTACAGGGCAATAGAATGGGCAAACAGAGTGTATGTACCCTATTCTCCTGCAGATAAGACCGATATGGGAAAGCAAATAGGCATTGTGGACAATGATAAAAATGACTGCGTATATGAAGCCGAGGGACTTCCTGCCGAGGAATGGATAATGTCCTATTATAAATCAGGTGAAATGGACTCTCCTGTGCTTATGAAAGAAAAGAATGTAACGGACATACCCGAGGGTTTTACGTCGGAATATGAGTGGAATAAGTGATGATAAAGGGAATTTTTGCTTAGGTTATTAGAGTCGACCCTTCAGTCAGCCCCGCTCGAAGCCATTTGTTACACTTAGCTGTAGCCGAGGCTGACAGCTCCCCTTCTCGTAAGGGGAGCCTTAGGTGTATGCTTGCTAAAACCGCTTGTTTACTTTGAAAGACGATACCTGAGCTGTCGCCAATACCCCAGCCTCCCCTAGCCCGTCAGGGCGTCGGAGGGGAGGGGGACCATGCGAAGCATGGTGGAAGGGTCGTTCAAAAGCAAAGACAATGCCGATATTACGATAAACATAAATCTATCACATTAAACACAACTGAGGAAAAATAACATGAACAACGTTATAATAAAAGTAGAAAAAGGCTCTATTGCCGAGGAAATGGGCATAGAGCCGGGAGATATACTTGTGGACATAGACAATAATCCCGTAAAGGACGTATTTGACTACAGGTATCTTATACAGAGCGAATATATAGAGGTGGGGATACAAAAGCCCAACGGTGATGAATGGCTTCTTGAAATAGACAAGGAGGAGTACGAGGATTTGGGCATAGTGTTTGAAAGAGGGCTTATGGACAGGGCAAAAAGCTGCTCCAACAAGTGTATATTCTGCTTTATAGACCAGCTGCCCAAGGGCATGAGAGATACGCTCTACTTTAAGGACGATGATTCAAGGCTCTCATTTTTACAGGGGAATTATGTCACTCTTACAAATATGAAGCAGGAGGATATAGACAGGGTGATATTCTATCATCTCTCCCCTATAAATATTTCTGTCCATACCACGGATAAGGAGCTGCGGAAATTTATGCTTAAAAATCCCAACTCCGACAATCTTATGGACTATATAAAGCAGCTCTATGAAAATCATATAGAAATGAACTTTCAGATAGTGCTGTGCAGGGATATTAACGACGGCGAATATCTGGACAAGAGCATAGAGGAGCTGTCACAGTTTATACCTATGGCAAGGAGTATGTCAGTAGTGCCCTTTGGTATGACAAGGTTCAGAGACGGTCTTTGCGATATAAAGCTCTTTGACAAGGCAGGCTGCATAAGGGTAATAGAGCAGGTGGAAGGCTGGCAGAAAAGACTTTATGCCAAGTATGGCACACGCTTTTGCTTTTTAAGTGATGAATTTTACCTTATGGCAGGTATGGAAATTCCCGACGGGGAATGTTATGAGGGTTATCCGCAGCTTGAGAACGGCGTGGGAATGATAGCATTGACAAAAAGCGAATTTTATAATAAGCTGAATACACTTGAGGCGGATAATGTAAGCAGAACGGTAACTCTCGCTACGGGAAAGCTCGCCTATGACTTTATTTATTCCTTAAGCTGTGATATAATGAAAAAATACGGCAATACCAAAATAAATACCGTTGCCGTGGAAAACGACTTTTTCGGCAATACCATAACGGTAAGTGGACTTCTTACTGGTCGGGATATTATCTCCTGTCTTAAGGGCAAGGAGCTTGGCAGCGTGCTTTTTATACCGGAAAACTGCCTTAGAGCAGACGAGACTGTGCTTCTTGACGATGTGGATATAAAGGATATTGAAAAAGAGCTTAATGTAAAGGTTATTCCAATGAGCTGCAACGGCGGAGAGCTGCTGGAGCAGATATTGAGTACGGAGGATATATAAAATGGCTAAACCTATAGTTGCTATAGTAGGACGACCAAATGTAGGAAAGTCCACGCTTTTTAACAGAATAGCAGGAGAGAGAATATCTATAGTGGAGAATACTCCCGGCGTTACCCGTGACAGGATATACGCCGACGCAGAGTGGCTTGACTATAGCTTTACTCTTATAGACACAGGCGGACTTGAACCCGAAAGCGACGATATGATGCTTAAGAATATGTATTCCCAGGCGGAAATAGCTATACAGTCTGCCGATGTCATTATTTTCCTTACAGATGTCAGAACGGGTATGGTAGACGCAGATATGCAGGTCGCCAATATACTGAGGAAATCCGGCAAACCCATAGTGCTTGCTGTAAACAAATTGGACGACCTTGCCAAGTACGGTATGGATGTGTATGAATTCTATGCTCTAGGTCTTGGCGAGCCCTTTGGCATAAGCGCAGGACAGATGATAGGCTTAGGCGATATGCTTGACGAGGTGGTAAAGCACTTTCCCGAGGGCGGCGGAAATGACGGCGATGAGGACGTTATAAAGGTCGCCATTATAGGCAAGCCCAATGTAGGCAAGTCCTCTCTTATCAACAGGATACTTGGAGAGGAAAGAGTAATAGTAAGCGATGTTGCAGGCACTACAAGAGACGCCATAGACTCTGAGTACGAATATCAAGGTCAGAAATATGTGTTTATAGATACTGCCGGTATGAGAAGAAAGTCCAAGATAAAAGAGAATATTGAGAGATATTCTATTGTAAGGGCAGTTGCGGCAGTTGAGCGCTCCGATGTGTGTATTATGATGATAAACGCCGAGGACGGCATAACCGACCAGGACAAAAAGGTGGCGGGAATTGCCCATGAGGCAGGCAAGGCTGTTATTATTGCAGTAAACAAGTGGGACAAGATAGAAAAAGACAACCATACAATGAATAATTTTATGAAGGATATAGATGCAGAATTCAAGTATCTTTCCTATGCGCCTCGTCTTTTCATATCAGCCCTTACGGGTCAGAGAGTATCGAAGCTGTTTGAGCTTATTATAATGGTACATGAAAACAACACAAGGAGAATATCCACAGGCGTGCTTAACGATGTGCTTATAGAGGCTATGGCTATGAATCAGCCTCCTGCGGAAAAGGGCAGACAGCTGAGAATATACTATATGACACAGGTTTCCGTAAAGCCGCCTACATTCGTGCTTTTTGTAAACGATACGGAGCTTCTCCACTTCTCATATCAGAGATATATTGAAAATCAGCTGAGAGAGGCTTTCGGCTTTGTGGGTACGCCCATACACTTTATAGCAAGAAACAGGAAGGAATAGAGCTATGTTCAGAATTATATGCTTGATAATAGGATACGCTTTTGGCTGCCTCCAGTCTGCCTATTTCATAGGCAGGCTTATGGGTCATATAGACATAAGGGACTACGGCAGCGGAAACGCAGGCTTTACAAATACCACAAGAGTTCTCGGCAAAAAGGCGGGAGCTATTGTGTTCATATTTGATTTGTGCAAGGTAATAGCCGCTTACTATATATGCTCTCTTATATTCGGGGGAAACGGCAGCCTTCTCGAAGGTACAAGCTATCTGCCCGGCATATACGGCGGTTTAGGAGCGGTACTGGGACATAATTTCCCCTTTTATCTGGGCTTTAGGGGAGGAAAGGGCATTGCCTGTACACTTGGACTTATGCTTTGCGTAGATTGGAGAGTAGCCCTTGTTACATATATAATAGGCTTTTGCATATTCCTTACTAACAGATATATTTCCGTAGGCTCTCTTTCAATGGCGCTTATGTATCCCGTATTTGCGCTTATAGTCAATAAAAAAATAGGCTTTGGAGCAGAAGCCATAATACTTTTGTTCATACTTTGCATACTGGCGTTTATAAAGCATAGGACAAATATACAAAGACTTCTGAACGGTACAGAGAGGAAATTCGGAGTTAAAGAGAAATAGAGGTGTTGTTATGAAAACGGTTGCGGTAATAGGCTCGGGAAGCTGGGGAACGGCTCTTGCCGTACAGTTGAAAAGGGCAGGAAACAATGTAATACTCTGGTCATTCAAGGAGGAGGAGGCGGCAGCTATACTTGCCGACAGGGAAAATAAGGAATTCCTCCCGGGAGTGAAAATAGACAGCGACATAACTGTTACCTGTAAGGACGAGGACGTATCATGGGCGGATATGCTTGTGTTTTCCACTCCCTCCAAATTCGTAAGAAATATGGCAAAACGCTTTGCCCCTTATGTAAAGGAAAACGAAATAGTCGTAAATGTGGCAAAGGGTCTTGAGGAAGGCACTCTTTTAAGACTTTCCGAGGTAATAAAGGAGGAAATACCTCAGTGCAGAGTAGCCGTGCTTTCAGGTCCCTCTCATGCAGAGGAGGTAGGCAAAAATATGGCGACTACCATTGTTGCCGCTTCCGAGGATACGGAGGTTGCCCATGAAATACAGGATACGTTTATGTCCCCTATGTTCAGAGTGTATACCAATACCGACGTTATAGGCGTAGAGCTTGGCGGCGCGCTCAAGAACCTTATAGCCCTTGCGGCGGGAGCTGCCGACGGCTGCGGCTTCGGTGACAATACAAAGGCTGCCCTTATGACAAGAGGTCTTGCGGAAATAACAAGGCTTGGCGTTACAATGGGCGGCAAAAAGGAAACCTTTGCGGGACTTACGGGCATAGGCGACCTTATAGTTACTTGCACAAGTATGCACAGTAGGAACAGAAGGGCAGGCATACTTCTGGGACAGGGCAAAAGTCTTCAGGAGACCCTGGAGCAAGTACACATGGTAGTAGAGGGCGTTATAAACGCCAAAGCCGCCTACGACCTTTCAACAAAATACGGCATAGAAATGCCTATTACAAATGAAATAAACAACGTGCTTTACAAGGGCAAGAATGTAAAGCAGGCAGTATACGACCTTATGACAAGAGATAAAGTAGACGAAATAGATAAGGATTGAAGCTATGTACGAAAAGATAAAAGGAAAATGGACAGCCGATTTGGGAAACGGCAGATATAAAAATCCCATATTGTTTACCGACTATTCCGACCCCGATGTAATAAGGGTGGGCAAGGATTTTTTTATGGTAGCAAGCTCATTTACATATTTTCCGGGAGTACCCGTTCTCCATTCCACAGACCTTGTGAACTGGAAAACAATAAGCTATGCCGTAAACAAAATGCCCCTTTCAAAATACGATACTCCCAAGCACGGTATGGGCGTATGGGCGCCGTCCATAAGGTATCACGACAATAAGTATTGGGTATACTTCGGCGACCCCGACGAGGGAGTATTTATGGCAAATACGGAAGACCCTTTCGGCAAATGGAATGATACGGTATGTGTGGCAAGGTCAAAGGGCTGGATAGATACCTGCCCCCTTTGGGACGACGACGGACAGGCATATCTTATAAGAGGCGTTGCCAAGAGCAGAATAGGCTATAAGAGCAAGTTGTTTTTACACAAAATGTCTCCCGACGGCACAAGGCTTCTGGACGACGGAGTGCTTGTATTTGACGGCAGAATAAATCATCCTACTCTGGAAGGACCAAAGCTCTACAAGAGAAATGGCTATTATTATATATTTGCTCCTGCAGGCGGCGTACAGACAGGCTGGCAGATGGTAGCCAGAAGCAAGGATATATACGGTCCTTATGAGCACAGAGTAGTGCTGCACCAAGGAGACAGTCCCATAAACGGACCTCACCAGGGAGGACTTGTGGATATGCCCAACGGTGAAAGCTGGTTCATACATTTCCAGGATTTGAACGCATACGGCAGGGTCATTCACCTGCAGCCTGCCCATTGGACTGAGGACGACTGGATAGAAATGGGCGTCGATACCAACAGGGACTTCATAGGCGAGCCTGTACTTGAATACGACAAGCCAAAGGACTGCCAAAGCGAAATAATACCGCCTCTTGACAGCGATGATTTCACAGGGGATAAGCTGGGTATACAATGGCAGTTCCAGGCTCATGTTAAGGACAGCTTCTATGAGCTGACGGGACATAGCATAAAGCTGTTTGCTCTGCCCTATGAGGGCAAAAATATCTCTGATGCTCCCAACCTTATGTGTCAGCTTATGAACAGACCCAACTTCAGTGTTACCGCCAAGGTGAATATGCGCCTTAATGAAAACGAAGCCTGCGGTCTTGTTATAACAGGGGGCAGCTATTACGGCATAATAGTTGAAAACGGAGCTGCAAGACAGGTAAGCTACGAGCTTGAAAAGGACATTGATACCGAGGAGATAACAGGCGGTACTCTTGATATAAAGGGCAATGAGCTTTACTTAAGGCTTACTATGGAATACCCGGGATATGTCACATCCTATGTAAGCGAAAACGGTGTCGATTATGTAAAGGTAGGAAATACCGTTATGTACAACGTATCCAGAAAAAGCTGGGTAGGCGGAAAGATAGGTATTTTTGCCGTAAACGACGAGGGCAGGAATAGAGGAGGCTATGTGGAGTTTGAATATATAAATGTGGAGTGATATTTATGAGATATTACAAGAACATATTTATGGACAAGGGTTATCTGGATATTGAGAAGACAAAGTCCGATATACTTGCGGGAAAGAGCGTTTTCAACGCATGGCTCATATATACAGACCCCGACAGCGGCGATATGTTTGAAATCGCTCCCTCGGAGCACGTGTTCAGAGCAAGGAACAAACACAGGGACTATGGCATAATAGCAGTTTCCAGAGGCTTCGGCGCTGCAAGAAAAACACTTAAGCTGCTCATAGAGGAGTGGCTTATGGAACACGACGATTTAAAGGGAATAAAGGAATACTATAACAGCAGATGTATTTGAGAGGGTAGGCTATGCTTGGCATTTTATGGCTTATATTAAAAATAATATTGATAGTGCTCGGCGTAATATTGGGCATGGCTATTGTTATTTTAACGGCGCTGCTGTTTGCGCCCTTTAAATACAATGCCTTTGCCCGCAAAAACGGAGATATTGACGTAAACGGCCGCGTAAGCTGGCTATTCGGAATTCTGAGGGCGGAATATATGTACAACGGCGAGGACAGCGGACTTGTGCTGAAATACCCATTTTCCTCAAGAATAAACAAAAGGAAAGAGGAAGAGCAAACAGTATTTGCTCAGCAGCTTGAAGAGGTAAAGCAGGAGAGAAAGCAGGAGCCTAAGTCGGAGGACTATAAGCCTTATGAGGTATCCGAAGAGGCTGAGCCGAATTATACAGAGGAAAATTCATACTCGGAGCACGGTGAAAAGACGTATACCAATGAAAAAAGCGGCGTGTCGGAGAAAATAAAGATAAGGCTCACAGGCATATATAATGGCTTAAGGGACTTTGCCGCAAATATAAAAGGTTATGCAGACAGTATACAGTCCCTTAATGAAAAATATGACTTAAGAGCCGTTATTGTAAGGACGCTTCGCCTTGTAAAGAAATTATTTAAAAATACAGGCTTTAAAGTTTTTGAAATTAATGGTATAATTGGATTTGAAGACCCGTCCCTTACGGGAAAGCTACTGGGAATAAAGTCCGCCGCAGAGTGCATTATTCCCGTAAATATGAATATTGATGGGGATTTTAATGAGAAAAGGCTTGAAGGCAGCGCAGCCCTGTCGGGCAGAACCAACCTTTTCAGAATACTTTTCCCCATTGCTATATATATATTGAGAAAACCGATACGACCTATCGTTATAGACTATGTGAGAGGTGAAAAATAATGAGTACATTTAACGAAAACATGGAAGCGATGCTTACCAAACTTGAAAATTTCATATCCAGCAAGACTGTTGTGGGCGAGCCGATAGTAATGGGCAAGGTAACCATAGTGCCTCTTGTTGACGTTTCCTTCGGCATGGGCTCAGGCTCAAGGGACAGCAGAGCCGAAAAGAACGGCAAAAGCTCAGGCGGAGGCGGTATGGGCGCTAAAATTTCGCCTAACTCCATTATGGTCATAACCGACGGTCATGTTCAGCTCATAAGCGTAAGCGACAGGAGCAGCGTAAACAAGGTGCTGGATATGGTGCCTGGTCTTGTGAACAAGCTCATGTCCACCGACGGAGAAACAGTTGATGTGGAAATAGAGGAATAGTATTATGAATGATGTATTTATAGAACAGCTGGTCAAGAAAAATTTTGACCAGAAGGACAGAAGCAGGAGAATATATATCATAGGTATAGCAATAGCGATTATTATATTTATGTGGCAGATGCTTATGGATTCCGCTTCAGCCGCCTATGCCGAGGGCAAGGACAGTCTTGGTATGGGCTTTACCCTTATGCTTGTCATACTTATAGGCATAGTAGTGTTTGTAGCCTATAAGAAAATAAAGGAGCTGAACTGCGAATTCGAGTATTCCTATACGGACGGTATGCTGGATATAGACATTATAAAGAACCGCTCCAAGAGAAAGAGGATTTTTGAGGGCTGCGTTTCCGAGTTTGAGGTAATGGCGCATATAGACGACAAGGAGCACCTTGCTCTTTATATGAATCTGCCCGTATCCGATTACAGCAGCACGGAGATATTGGGAAATACCTATGTTTTTGTGGCTACATACAAGGGAAAGAAGAAAAGGTTTATAATAGAGCCGAAGGAGGAGCTTATACTTGCCATGCGCAAGGATATGACGCCAAGAAGGCTTTTTATGAAGAAATAAACGGAGGATAAAATATGCACGAATTAGTTATAGTTCTGGATTTCGGCGGTCAGTACAATCAGCTTATAGCCAGAAGAGTCCGTGAATGTAATGTATACTGCGAGGTAAAGTCCTATAAGACCTCTATTGAGGAAATAAAGGCTATGGAGCCAAAGGGCATTATATTCACAGGCGGTCCGAACAGCGTCTATCTGGAGGATTCTCCAAGTATAAGCAGTGAAATATTTGAGCTTGGCATACCTATACTGGGAATATGCTACGGCTGTCAGCTTATGGCGTATCTTACGGGAGGACAGGTCTCTTCAGCGGAAAAGAGCGAATACGGCAAGACGGAAACGGAATTTAATACAACAAGTCTTTTGTTTAAGGGACTTCCCCAAAAGGGCGTTACATGGATGAGCCATACGGACTATATAAGCTCTCTGCCACAGGGCTTTACTTCTGTTGCCCATACGGCGGACTGCCCTGTTGCGGCTATGGAGAATAACTCAAGAAGGCTCTACGGAATTCAGTTCCATCCCGAGGTAATGCACACTGACAACGGCACGGCTATGCTGAGAAATTTTCTTTATGAGGTATGCAAATGCCGCGGCGATTGGAGCATGAGCAACTATGCCAAGACTGCCATAGAGCAGGTAAAAGCAAAGGTAGGAAAGGGCAAGGTGCTTCTTGCTCTTAGCGGCGGTGTGGACAGCTCCGTGCTTGCGGCTCTTCTTTCAAAGGCAGTAGGCAATCAGCTGACCTGTATTTTTGTTGACCACGGTCTTATGCGTAAGAACGAGGGCGACGAGGTCGAGGCTGCATTTAAGGACTGGGATGTCAATTTCGTAAGAGTAAACGCAGGGGAAAGATTTCTTGGAAAGCTAAAGGGCGTTTCCGAGCCTGAGAGAAAGAGAAAGATAATAGGCGAGGAATTTATAAGAGTATTCGAGGACGAGGCAAAGAAAATAGGCACTGTTGACTTCCTTGCCCAGGGTACTATTTATCCCGATGTTATAGAATCCGGCGCAGGCGATGCCGCCGTTATAAAGAGCCACCACAATGTAGGCGGTCTTCCCGATTATGTGGATTTCAAGGATATTGTAGAGCCCTTGCGCCTTCTTTTCAAGGACGAGGTAAGACAGCTGGGAATAGAATTGGGTCTTGCAGACTATCTTGTATGGCGTCAGCCATTCCCCGGTCCGGGTCTTGCCATAAGGATAATAGGCGAGATAACAAAGGAAAAGGTTGAAATATTACAGGATGCCGACGCTATTTTCAGAGAGGAAATAGCTCTTGCAGGACTTGACAGGGATATTCACCAGTATTTCGCCGTGCTTACATCTATGAGAAGCGTCGGCGTAATGGGCGATTTCAGAACATACGACTATACCCTTGCCCTCCGCGGCGTTACTACTACCGACTTTATGACGGCAGACTTCGCAAGAATACCCTACGACGTCCTAGCTAAAATAAGCAGCCGTATAGTAAACGAAGTAAAAAGCATAAACAGAATAGTCTACGATATAACCACCAAGCCACCTAGTACCATAGAGTGGGAATGACATGAAAAGCCTCTGAAAGCCTTATAAACAAAGGCTTTCAGAGGCTTAGTTTTTTGTTGCGATGCTGATATGATGCTGAAATTAAGAATTTATCCTATCAAGGGCTTCAGTTAGCTCATTTTGCTTGTGTGGATATAAATGAGAATATGTGTTAAGTGTTGTTTCTATATTTTCGTGTCCTAGCCTTTCTGCAATCAATAAAGGCGAAAAGCCGAGTTCAATTAATAAAGAGGCATGTGAATGCCTTAGGTCGTGTATTCTGATTCTTTTTACACCTGATTGAAGGCAACCTTGGCGCATTTCCTTATACAATAAGTTTTTAGATATTTGAAAAAGTCTTGCATTATCATCATAGAGTTGAGATATATAGTTTTTTATTTCTTTGCATAAAAAATCAGGCAAGGCAATAATTCTATTGCTTTTTGGAGTCTTTGGCTCTGTTATTATATCTTGGCCGTTAAGTCTTTGGTAAGATTTATTTACAGATAAGACCTTATTATTAAAGTCAATATCGCCCTTTGTAAGAGCTAATAATTCGCCAACTCTTATACCGCACCAATATAAGATTAAAAAAGCATTATACGCTGAAATATCATTAACCTTGCTAATAAATATATTAAATTCGTTCAGAGTCCAAAATTGCATTTCTTTTGCACTTTTTCGTCCCATTGAACCCGCCTTATGGCACGGGTTCTCTTTTAGACCATAATATTTGACTGCATAATTAAGTAATGCACAAATTTGATTGTTTATGCTTTTTAAATAAGTATCTGAATAATTTTGGCTTATAAGTTTATTTTGCCAATGTCTTATAGTTGTCGGCTTTATATCGCTGATTTTCATATTACTAAAATATGGAAGTATTTTTGTATCAATCATATATTTTTTATTGCTTATTGTCGATTGTCTGAGTCTGTTTTGCATATCATCCATATAAAGGCTAGTAAGGCTTGCCATGGTCATTTGATTGTTGGCTTGTAATTTATTAAGAAAATTCCACTCATATTCTTTTGCTTCTCTCTGTTTTGAAAAACCTCTTTTAATTTTTCTCTTTTTATTACCTTGCCAATCAATATAATAAAAACAACAATACCAAGAACCCCTTTTTTCATCCTTATATACTGGCATATTATCGCACCTCCTATATAATAATATCATATTTGTTTATATTTGTATGTTGGCACATTACATAGAGTATGCTTAATTCTATTGTATGAAATAAATAAGCTTATCCGTAAGTTAATTAAAAATCTATTTACGAATAAGCTTATCTTAGTGAATATCTGCTTTAAAAAGCTTAGCTTCGTACTTCTTAAGCTCACGCTCATAAGTATCAAGTTTTAATACTATTTTTTCAACTGAGCTAGTTTTTGTATTACGAAAATTGCTAAGGCTTGTATGATATGCCATTTTATCTATTAATTCAGTTTTATATGCCTGTAAAACTTTGTGCCTTCTCAAAGCAAATAAAGCTTTGTTTTTAATATTTGTTATGGAAGTTGTAGAGCAATTAAGAATTTTCGCTTGCTTTGAGAGACTTATGCCATTATAGTAATAATTTTTAATAACTTGGGCTTCTTGAGTTTTAAGAGAATTTAGGGCTGTTTCTAAATCTGCATGCAAATTTTCTATGTAGTCCGTCATTTCTATTGTATACATTTTTTCTTCTGCTGATTTATCAGGTATAAAATTTTCTAATGTGGTTGCGCTGTCATCGTCAATAATTTTATCCATACTTTCAGCTTTAGAAAGAATGTCGGCACGGTTGTACCATTTACCGCCACTGTTTTGTATACCAAGCAATTTATAAAATCTCTTTTTTAAATGAAGCGATAGATAACTGATAAAGTTTGCACCCTTATCAGTTTTATAACTTTTTACTGCTTCATCAAGTGCAAAATAACTTTCATTAATCAAATCCTCTTTTGTTAAGCCCGCAGAAACACACTTATTTGCAAATTGTACGCAGGAAAATGAATAAGCAACTTTATTTATAAACCCTTTTGTTTGGAGCCATAAATCAAGCATTAACTCTGTTTGGCCTTCTTGAATTTTTTGTACAATTTCTTCGTTTGTCATATTAAAACCTCTTTAAATTGAATTTGAAAAAGATTTTAATGCTTTGGCTTGTAGCCGCATAACCCAGCGATATGTATAGTTAAGTTCGTGCGATATTTCCAATAAAGTTTTGCCATTTAAAAAGTGAGAAATTAAAATATATTTATATGTATCATTAATCGGCGCTTTGTCAATAAGATTATATATTTCTTCGCGCTCGGCCTTTGCATTTTTGGCTTCTGCCAAAAGGTTTTGCATTTTTTCTTCAGATGGCATTGTTTCTTCTTCAAATTTTAATTCTAAAAGTATTTTCTTGATTCGGGTAGTTAAATCCTTACTTTGTAATAAAAACTCTCTGGGCTGGGTTTTCGCTAAAGTTAATTGTGCATTAGTCAGCATAAGCAGAAACCTCCGTGATTAATGTAATTATTCTTTGTTGTCCTGCAATTTCAGAGTATGAATCTGTATAAGAATTTACCATATAACTATCATCAAATCGCGTATAATTATTTTCAATTTTCGTATGTAAGAAAAGCGATTCTGCAATTTTCATAATCTCATCACACTTTTCCATTACTTCAGCACATTCATTGAAGTGTGAAAAAGTTTCGGTAAACTTAATCGGAGTTAAATTTTTGTTAGCTTCAACCGTTTTATTAGCTATGTTTTCTAATATAATATTAAATATTTTCATTTGGTCATAGTCATTTTTGAAAGGCTCGAGAATAATATTTGCAGACTTGTCTGTTATATTAGAGCCTAAAGAGTTAATAACATTAAGTGCGTTTGCAATTTGAGTTGTATAGTCTACAGGCTTCTCAAAGTCTGGATATATAGAGCACTTAATTTTATTGCAAAGTTTCTCAACTTCGTTTTTAAGTTGTTTATTGAATTGTAAATTATCAGCACCTTCTTTGTTGTTGATAATTTCCAACTCTTTTCGTAAATTTTCTTTTATAAATGCGGGGTTGTACTGGACTTGTGAGTCTAAAGACGTCCATTTTGCTATAGTATCATTATATAGTTTATTGTTGTTTTTAGAATTTTCATTTCTTGCGGCAATAATTTCTTTAATTGTCATTTTAAATTATATCCTTTCTTGTAGTTTTTTACTAATTTCATTTAAGCGCACAGACTTAAGCGTATTAGCAAAGAGTGTGCAAATAGGCCATAGCATTTGTTTTTTGCCAGACTCAAATTTTGTAATTGTGTTTGTTGTTAGTTTAAGCTTTTTGGCAAGTTCGCTTTTAGTAAGTTTATTAAATCGGCGTTCACAAGCTAAAAGTTTACCGAGTTCAGTATTGAATAAGTCTTTATTAACTTCAAAATATAAATCAAGCATTGAATCATCAAAATCACATATATAACGTCTATATATTGCTTGAACTTCGCCAAGTGGTACGCCAGCATACATTGTAAGATTGTAAAGAGTTTCGAGACTTGGCAGGCTCTTGTCCGTTTCATATTTGGCTATTGTAGAGCGAGCTATATTTGATTTACGAGCAAACTCTCTTTGAGACAAGCCCATCTCTTTTCTCAAATTGATTAAATAATCTGCAAATGTATTTAATTGTTTTCGCTCTTTAGAGTCTTCTAAAATGCCGATTATCTGTATTAGAGTTTCTTTGCTTTTTATATCTCTTATAAAAGCATAAGTCTGCTTTTCTTTGTCAAAATATGTTAACCTATTCATAATTTAACCTTCTTTCATTAATAAACATTTTTTCTCAAAATATGAGCGCGGTACTCGACCAGCTATAGTAATGTAACCTTTTTTCTTTAGTTCATTATTAAGACTCTTAATAATTTTATAAGCCTTACACATTGAGCAATCAAGCCGTGCCATAACTTCATCAACGCGAACGACGTCAGACTGCATTTGTGTACACCTCACTTGCTAATAGTTTAATAGGTACACACAAAGCCTCTGCTATAGCCTTGGCTGTTTTAAGGCTACAAGTTTTGCCCGACCTTACATTGCTTATAGTACTCGGTGTTATTCCGCTAAGTTCCGATAGCTGTTTAGCCGATATTTCCTTTTCAGCCATGTAAGTTATCAATTTTACTCGGTCAATACGAATTTTTTTAGTCACTATACTTCACATCCTTTAAAAAATATTTTGCTAGCCTCTGCACTACTAAGATTGTAATGATTTTTAATTATTTGCATGTCAGATGCGCTGAAAGAATCATGTACTATGCACTTAATAAAATTATATACACTTATGCCTAGCACATCGGATAATATACTAATTGATTCGTGGGCTCTTTCAATTACCTCGCAAAGTAAATTAATGTTCAATTTTATTACCCCCCTTCATTATTTTTTTTATTTATAGAATAAACATTAATTATATAAATCAAATTGATTTATATATGTATTATATCGCAATCAAAATGATATGTAAACATCTTTTTGATTAATTTTTTGAAAAATTTATATCTTTGTGATTTACTAATAGATTATAATATGTTATAATACTATGGGGTGATAGATATGACAATGGGCAAAACTTTAAAAAACTTAAGAGAAAAAGTTGGATTAACTCAAAAGGAACTAGCAGAAAGAATGAATGTGTCACCGGCGCATATTAGCCAATATGAAAGAAATCTAAGAAATCCAAGTATTAGCCAACTAAAAAAGTTTGCGGATGCGTTGGGCGTTTCATTTAATATGCTGTTGACTAGTAAATTTAATAGCATGACTGAATCTAGTATTGAAATACAGAAAGACGTTGTAAATAATTTTTTAATAAATGATTTTTCTGAAAAGTTAATACATATAGGATATAATCTTAGAGAAGTTTCAGACAATGTTTTTATAATAGAAAATTCTAAGATAGAATATAAAGTTTCAACTGATGATATACTAAACTTAAATGAAAAATGCGATTTATATTTAAAATTCTTGCTATCAGAAATTAAATGTTTATAGATAGTTGCCTAGTTAGTCTAGGCTAGTAGCACTTCAAGATAAGACACAACACAACATAAACTGCTTTAGGCAAAAGTCTTGTAAACATTAGCTTTTTAACCTTTGGTAGCACTTGTAGCAGTTTACATATATTTTTGAAAAATAAATAAAAATAATGTTTTAAGACAGTTAAAGGCAATTGTATATACTTTTCCTTAAATGTATATAAATTATAAGTTAATATATACAATTGCCTTTAATGATATTTAAATGTATATTTTAAAAGTTTTATATAAAAAATCTGCTGTAACTGCTGCAATTTTAAAAAAGCTAGTGTTTATAAGGCTTTGAGCGGTAGCACTTTGTGGTAGCACTTCAAAACAAAGTGCTACTTCTGCTACTAATTTAAAACTGCATGATAAAACAGCACTTCATTGAAGGATATATTTCTTCTGGTAAAGTGCTGTTTTATATGGTTTAGTTGCTATTTACTAAGTGCTAGGCAAATTAAAAAATAATTATAACGTGCCAAGTTAAATTTGTATACTGATTTTTCAACTGGAATTCCTAACTATTTTCTGTGCAAAATATCGGCATACAAACTATATATTATGCGCTATAATATTTTATGTTCTTATGTATTCAGGTTAATCAGCAGCCATTTATGATTATTTCTATAGCTTATTTTAAAGGCTGTAGGACTTAGGCATAAGTGTTAAGCCTACTTTTATGCAGTTTTGTTTTCATATTTTAAGTTTTTTATATTTTTAATAGGTGACAGACACACTTTTTGTATATACTAAACAAGCCTATATTACCCTGTGCCCTGAGTAATATAGGCTTGTTTAGTATATAAATATAAAAGATATGTCATACAAGGAATGGAAGGAAAAATTTGTTAGTAATGAACAGTTTACAGAACCTGAAAAGCATAATATAATTAAAGGTATAACTCCTGAAATTAGAGACTTAATGGACAATAACGGCATTACAAACATGCAGCTTTCACAAGTAGACGATTCTGAAAGGTTTGCTAAAGCTATTGAAGCTGCAAAGGAATCTAATCCGCATGGCGGCAGCGTTGATACACATACTATAGAAGAACTTAAAACGTTTAAAACCTTTTTATCTTCAAATGATATGGCAGGAGTTGCAGTTAAGCCGGATGGGGATATAGTAGCGGTATTTAAAAATAGCAATGATAAGCGTAAAGGCGCCGTAAACGATTTAATTATTACAGCTAGAGCTAACGGCGGCACAAAGATGAATTGCTATGGTCGAGAGTTAGTTAAAAAATACGAACAATGCGGATATATACCTGTGGCAAGAATACCTTTTAATGCGGATTATGTAAGCGACCCTGAGCTATTAGAGAGAAAGCCGGATGTTTATGCTATGATGAAAAATTCAGATACTCTGGAAGATGTAATAAAAAAGTGTGGACAGAGAGCTTACAAATATTCAACGAGGGAAGAACTTGATAATTTACCTACTTTTGAATATGACAGAGCACTTATGTATAGAGATAATTTATTAAAAGCGCAGCAAATTCTGAATAATGAGGTGGATTAAAATGCTGGATAAAGCCCTTGAAAAAGAATTAAAAAATTTAGAAGAAAAGTATTATGATGATAAAGATGCCCTTGAATTGATTTCAGATGTTCGTGAAGATATGGCTTATTTGAAAAAGAAACAAGAGGAAGGTAATTATTCAGGTCAAACACCTGAACAAGCATTACTTGAGCTTAAAGACCATTTAGCTTATTGGCACTAGGGAACTATTAGCGCTCTAATCAGGGCGCTTTTTTATTGCCAATATTTAATATTTAGCTTGCCCTCCTTTCATATATAGAGCTTTGCAATACAATATATGACCGTTTCTTGCGGCATATATTGTGTGCAAAGCCGAAAATCACAAATAAACAAGCCATATCGCATTTTTAGTTATAAGGCTTATAAATAGCCACAGTAAATATAAAAATCAAATATGGAGCGATATGGACTAAAATATAATAGCTTATGCAATAAATATTAAATAATGCCAAGGGCTTTCTAAAAGAGGGCCCTTATTTTTTTGCCTTCTTAATAAGCGATTATGCTAGAAGTTATGCACATCAAACTTACTTAAATTCTGTGCGTTATGTCGGCATACAAATTAAAGCGAATACGCTACAATTATATAAAAGGAGGTGCCCAATATGAATGCTTTAACAATAATTAATATTATATCAGATATTATTTTAATTATAGCAAATCTCACTGTTATAGTTATGGTAATTCGCAGCAAAAAATAAGAGGTAATGACTATGGGTTTAAAAGAAAAAAGACTTGCAAAAGGCTGGACTTTAAAAGAGCTTGCCGAAAAATCAGGAGTGCATCTTGTTAAGATACAACAAATCGAAAGCGGCAAAATCAAAGCTGAAAATATTGCACTTAGAAATGCAATAAAACTTGCAAAGGCTTTGGACTGCTCAACAGAAGACTTGTTGTAAAAAAAAAGAAAACAGCTATGAATGAAAATTCTTAGCTGTTTTTTATATACCAAAATACACAGCAAACTTGCTTAAATCCTGTGCGTTACGTCGGCATACGAATGCCGAAAAACACGATATAATTATAATTGTAAGTGATTAAAGAAAGGAGGAATTGCTTATGAGTAAGAAAAAAGGAAGCGAGAATCTGAATATCAAGACCTTGATTCTCGCTACCGCAATAATCAACCTCATCTGCTCATTAGTAGACTTGATAAAAAGTTTACTAAACTGATGAGGCCGCAGAGAGGGCAAAACCTCTCTGCGAGATTATTATAACACCTTTTTTCTTACTTGTAAATACTATAATACTTAATAAAAACTTAGTAACTTAAAATTTAATAAAGACTTTACACCTTTTTTTATTTATAGCGTTAAATTCGCACAGCAAACTCGCTTAAATCCTGTGTGTTACGTCGGCATACGAACGCCGAAAAACACGGTATAATTAATACATAAAATAAAACAAAGCAATTACTAAGGAGGAAAACAAAATGAAAGTAACACTCAAAAAAATTGAAAAATTTTGGACGCTTATTATTGAACGCAAAGATGGTACAAAAAATGATTATCGGTTTAGTAGTAAAGTCGAAGCAATTAAATGGGCCAAGTCAGCGGGTCTTGAAGTATAGAAAAAATATGAAATGATATTACAGGAGGATAAAAAAATGAAAAATTTAAACGAAATGACCGCAAAAGAACTTAAAGAAAAGGCTAAAGAGCTTAAGGTGGCAAATTGGTGGAACCTTAAGAAGAGTGACCTTATTAAAGGTATTGAGGCAAAATTAGAAGTAAGTAATACTTCTGAAAAAAATACAGAAACGGCTGCAAAAGATGAGCCAATGAAAATGAGTGAAACAATTAATACCCTTGAGCATATTTTTGATGTACTTAATAATATTTATTTTGATGATTCTTTGCCAAAGGCTATGATTACAGTACAATCTACGCCGAAAGCATACGGACATTGTACTACTAAAAAAATATGGAAAGCCGGCAGTGATGATAAAAACAACGATGATGCGATGTATGAAATTAACCTTGGCGCCGAATATATTAATAGGCCAATTCAAGAGACCGCTGCGACGCTTAATCATGAAATGGTACATTTATACTGTATTATTAATGATATTGCTGACACTTGCCAAAATGGAAGATACCATAATAAAACATTTAAAGCCGAAGCTGAGGCTAGAGACCTTATTACAGAATATGACCGTGCAAATGGATTTTCCCATACTAAACCGACAGAAGAGTTTACAAGGAAATTAACTAATGCAGGCATAGATATATCAATTAAATTTGCTCGAACTAAAGCGTCTGCGGTTATAAGAAGAAGGAATAAACAGCATAAATATACTTGCCCTATATGCGGGCAATATGTAAAGTCAGCATCTGAATTACATATTTCATGTACTGATTGCGGAGTAGAAATGGAATGCTTATAAATCAGCACTTTCAGTCAGCACTTAATCAGCACTTTTTCAAAAGAGTGCTAAAGTGCTGATTTGTGAATCAGCAGAAGTAGCACTTTAATTTGAAGTGCTGATACAAAGTGCTGCTGAAAAAAGTTAGTATTTATAAGGCTTATATAAGTGAATCAGCAGAAGTAGCACTTTTTTATATAAAACCTTAAATTAAAGAAATAAAGGAATAATACTTAAATAAATATTCTTAAATCTTTATTTTAAAAGTTTATAAGGAAAATCTGCTGTAAGTGCTACCGAGATTAAAAAAGGAGTGACATTTTTTGACAGATAAAATAAAGAGTCAAATACTTGCAATACGCGATACAGGATTAACCAATATGTTTGATACAGATATGGTACAAAGGCTGGCTTATGACAGAGAATATTATGGCTTAGTTGTTTTTATAGAAGAGCATAAGTATAAATATATAAATTTTATTCTTTATGGAAAGTAAAAAAGCGCACAGCAAACTTGCTTAAATTCCGTGTGAAACGTCGGCATACGAACGCCGAAAAACACGGCATAATAATATATGTAAGGTGCAAACAAGCAAGAACTTGTTTGCTATGAAAGGAAGTGAGGTAAATGAAATTGCCGAATGCGGCGGAAGCTATTGAAAAACTTGCCAAAGAGCAAACCACAGCTTATATCTACATAAAAGCTATGGAAGCTAAACAGGCAAGCAAGTCTTTAGATGACTTTATTGAAGAGCTTAGAGCTATGATAAAGTAGTATAAAGAAAAAAGATAGCCCCACCCACAAAGCTATCTTTAAAATAAGCCATACGGGTGAGAGTAAACCTTACTGCTCTCCTCGTATGAGTTTATTATAACAATAAAAAGTAAAAATGTAAATACCTAATTTAAAACTTTTAAGGAGGGCCACGCTTATGGATGATGCAGGAATTATTTATACAGTAGGTGACTTAAAAAACGCATTGAAAAACGTACCGTCTACACTTCGTATTCTGCTTGAAAGTGATAGTGACGCTATTGCTGATGAGGTTGTTTTGGACGGTGCAGGGCGAGTTCAAGAATTTATAACAGATGCGTATGTACCCGGTACAGGCTATTCGCGTGCTGACTATTTTTCTTTAAGAATAAATAAGAGAGCATAGTTACTTGCAATAAGAATACACAGGAGGATATAAAAATGAAAGCATTTAAAGGATTTAATAAAGATTTAAAATGTCGTGATTTCCAGTATGAGATAGGTCAGGAATATACAGAGGATAATGCTAAAGTATGTGAATGCGGATTTCACAGCTGCATTAACCCTATGGATGTATTTTCATATTACAGTCCAACAGATGATAATGGCGAGTTCAATAGATTTTGCGAGGTTGAAATACCAGAAGAATGTAGCAAGTCAGAGGATGATAGTAAAGTAGCTAATAAAAAGATAAAAATAGGTGCAGAAATTGGACTTAGAGGGCTGATTACGGCCGGCGTTAATTTTATACTCGAAAAAGTTAATTGGGAAGATGCTACAGCGACCAACACAGGCGACTGGTCAGCAGCGAGTGTTGAAGGGCATGAAAGTATTGCTATTGTTACAGGATATGACAGTAAAGCAAAAGGCGCTTTAAATTGCTTCATAGTTATCGCTGAAAGAAATAATGAGGGTAAACTGCTTAATGTGAAAGCTGCAAGAGTTGACGGCAAGACAATTAAAGCAGATACATATTATAAACTTATTGAAGGCGAGTTTGTTGAGTGCGTAGACTAACCAAAATAAGCTTCGTTTCCTGCCAGATTAAATTTAAAGGCTATGGGTAGTATTATACACCATAGCCTTTAAAAAGTCAATATGGACGAATCTGGAGCTCAATAAGAGCGTATTACAATTTGCACCTTAGTATAATGCCCTTTGGCACAAGGTATATTACGGCGTCCTCATCTAATCGGATGCGAATATACCTAGGTCGAAAATGTTCGACTGATGCAGCCTTGTTTCAAGATTCAGTAGCACTTGTAGCACTTTACACTTAAATAAAAAAAATAGTGCTTCAGACAATTACTAATCTGAAACACTAGGCTGGTTAACATATCTTTCAAAGATATTGTTTCGCAAAGATATAAAGACATTATTAATTATAACGTATTATATTAGGTTTGTATGCTGAAGTTTTACATAAAATTTAATTAATTTAGCGTAAAATTTTATAGCAAAGCTAACAAAGGTTAGCGCGTATGCGTTACATATACCGATTATTCATATTGGTTTTTATCAGTTATGTTATGCGCTTTATCATATTTTATTTTTAACTTGATAAGTTCTGTATAAAGATTTTTGAGTGCAATTCTTTCAATCTCCTTTGCTTCTGCATTTGTTGGTATATTGTTTGGCTTTTGCATAAAATCACCACCTTTATGGTTTATAATAACAGAAATATTGTGATGCTAAAACGATGCAGATACTTGACAATTACAAAAATAATGAGTAAAATATATACGATATATAGAATAAAAATAAAAGAAAATAACTATATATAGTATATAAAAAATACCAAAAGCCGAGTGGGAGTAATATGGAATTGTCAAGAAAAGTGCAGAGTAAAAAACACCCAAAATTCTGAATAGCAGCAAATCAAGCTGCTGAGAGTTTTTCACCCATTGATTTTCTATAAGCAACAGGAGGCATACCATCAGGGTTAAAGCTG
>CANRBC010000010.1 GCA_947628755.1 uncultured Clostridia bacterium
TCAATGCGTACCCGCATAGCGGGTAGTTTATTGTTTCGCTCCTTCTCTCGCTCAACTGTCTAAAGACATTAATTAAAAGGGCTGCCGCATTATGACTTTTTACCGGTAAGTCATAACGCGGCAGCTCCTTTTGAGTTGCGAAGAGGCGGATTTGAGCCGCCACAGCATTTGGTTATGGTATTGATTCTTTTTTCGGCGGTTTTTATGCGCCATAAATTCAATTGCCTATTAAGCGAGTTCCGATATTGATATTTTTACCTACGCTGCCATATTACCGCATAGGGTATAATGTCTGCATTATCAATAGGTATTTGTCCTTACTCTTTCGATACAGGCATTCAGCTCCGCCGGGCTAAGAGGCTGTATGGTTTCGCTGAAACCATAATATCCGCCGTTGTTTGAAAGATATTTTGACGCTATGCTGTTATACTCCTCGGCAGATATAGCGAATTTTCCAAATTCGTTATATTCATACTTTCCTTCCGGATTAAAAATACTTTCATATTCCTTATAAGTTCCATGAAAATCTTTTGATACGATACCCGCAGCAGCATTAAGGGACTTTCCCGTTTTTTCATATATGCAGCTGGTAGTACAATTTTCATCGTCAACTACACTGTTTTCACAGACAACAAAATATTTTTTGCCGTTCTTTTCGGACATTCCAAAGGTTGCTTCAGGGCTTATACCGTAAATCAAACCTATGGGAAATACAACTCCGTCGGATATGGTTAAAATCATAGCAGCCATTGACTTATCCGCATCAAAGCGTTCATCATTGAATTTACATATTAATATCATTTCTTTTATGCCGTCGCTGTCCATATCAGCAAACCTGACAGATATTAATTCATCGTCACTGCCGTCAGTACCCTCAGAAAAATCTTTCAAACAGTCATAATATGATGAATAAATAAAATCGCTGTCGCTGTCGATTGCAGGATCATAGGCTCTTACGGTGACTGTTTCGCCGTTTCCGATGTTGTATACAGCCATTGTTTTCTGCATATCGGGTATTTTATTTGCAGACCATTTCCCGTCGCCGTTTATATGCATGACCTTTCCCGCAAAATAATTGAATTCACTCTCAGTTATGACCGTTCCGTTATTTTTGTATACATATCTGTATTCCATAGCTTCAGGGTCCGGAACTATTTCCTGTTCCAGCTTATATACGGGAACCATTGACTGACCCTGCTTTGTGTATACATTACACCAGTTTATAGTCGTTCCCGAGTTGTCATAGGAATCTTTTAGACCGAATACAATAAGGAATTTTCCCCATTCCGTTACGCTTATACCACAGTTTAATATGTCATAATAGCTGTATTGTGACGTATCCATATTTATAAGGTCATCAAGATACATTGTATGTACATATCCGTTGTCCGATGTAACAATGCCTATATTTTCTGCAGAGATTTTCGTATATGAAGAATTGACAGCAATCATTTCATTCATACCGTCATTGTCCATATCCAGAGCCTCCACCCAGTCAAGACCATTATCGTTGTACATATCAATGTCATAGCCGTTATAAAACATAAAAATATCCTTGAAATGGAGATCATACGGAGAATTACAATGACCGATCTCAGCCAAAAGCGCAGCATACTCTTCTCCTAAAGTGGGAGTGCCGCCCATATCCGCCCTTACAATTTCAGCGCCCATAACAAGGCTTGCGCACAATGTCAGCGCACACAATCTTTTCAATAATTTCATAAAAAATACCTTCTTTCTTTTATATTTTTATGCTTTTACACATACTGTTTCTTTGGTTGATAAGATCCTTTATATCGGAGATAGTTCCTTCCGCTATGACCTTATTGTTTACAACCTCGGCAAGAGCCTCCGTCTTTTCAGCAATATTGCTGTCTATGACGCTAAGCTCGGTGTTTTCCATGGGATTTGCCATTTTTGCCATTTCGTATATGCTGTGTATCTTTGCCCGCACATTTCTGTCCTTAGCCATATTTTCTATTGCGCCAAGTCTGGCGGCAAGAGAACGCATGGTACCCGTCTTTGTATTTTCATCTCCGGCGACAAGAGCCTCCTTGCCTGTAAATGCAATAATTATGCACACCACGGATACGGCAAGAATAATAAGCTGTATAATAAAGCCTGCTTTAAAGCTGCTGCAAAGGAAAACGGCAAATATAATGCCTGCCACAGACGCTGCCGTTATATACACAGCCGTAACGTACAGCAGAGGTAGACCAAAGAAATAATGCTTTATGCTTTCCTCACTCAAAAGCAGGATATTTACGCAAAATTCTATTACAAATGCAGCCGTTATAAAAGCGATAGAGCAGTAAAACAGCTGTGTATACTCCGGAGAAAGCATAAAACATATTGTAAGAATAACCGCCAATACTATAACATTACCTAGAATAAATGCGCCTTTATTATTATTCATGGGCTATTCCTCCTTTTCCGGGTTTTTTCCGCAGTTGATACAGAATTTTCCCTTGGGCGTTTTGTTTTTACAGTTTACGCATACTATGCTGTCATCAGTCTCGGTGAGCTTTTGTCCGCAGTTAAAGCAGAATTTTGCCCCCTTTGTATAGGGCTGACCGCATTTGGGACAAGTCAAAGCCGGCTGCTCCTGAGTATTAAAGGCTCCCGACATAACATTCATATTGTTCTTCATCATATCGCCCACAACACCCATTACGCCAAGACCCGCTCCCAGCTGCATAAACTCTCCGGACATACCTGCCGCAGAAGAAGAGCCTGTGTTTTCCACAGCCGACTTAAGTACGTCAAACTGTCTTTCCTGTTGGTATGTATATCCCTCTGTACTTCTCTTGAAGGCAAGAGCGTCTGCCTCCAGCTTTATTTTCTGCGCCTCTGTCTGAGCGGCTACCATTTCCGCCTGAGCCTTTGTCTGCGCTCTAAGAAGCTCAGCCTGTCTTCTCAGCTCAAGCTCGCTCATAAGCAGACCCTTATCCGCCTCAAGAGCCTTAAGTCTTCTGAACTGAGGGTCGTTTTCGGGCATAAGCACCTTTATTATTCTGAACTGAGGCACATTAAAGCCGTACTCCTCAAAAATATCCTCTATATAAGGCTTTACGCTCTGTGAAAGCACCTTAAGATGACTTGTAACATTTATTATGGGTATGTTTTTATCAATTATGGTATTCACAAGGGTGTCCGTTACCTCTGAGGCAATAAGACCTCTGAATCTGTCCACCAGCATATCTCCCGTAACATCGCTGCCGAGAGCCGCCAGCTTCTCCACAATATATCTTGGCTTGTCGACAGACAGATTTATCTCTCCGTTGCAGCCTATTTCAAATACTATACCCGACGTATCCTGATATACTATATTGCCTACTCCCCATTTCATGGAAAGCATTTCGGCATTGTTTACAAAATAGATTTGAGCGTGAAAAACATTTTTATTCCCCGCTATTTTAGCAAAAAGCCTGTTAAGAAAAGGGATATTTTCCGTTTCCAGAATATGTCTGCCTGCATTCAGTTCTCCCACGCAGGCGCCGTTCAAATAAAAAAGAGCCGTCTGAGATTCAAACACGGTTATTACAGAGCCTGTTTCAAAGTCCTCTATGGGACTTTTCCATACAACAGCGCTGCTGCTTCCCTCATATTTTATATCACTTATAAGCCTAGCCATTATATACCTCCTCGACTTTTTTATACATATTAATTTTACAAAATTCCCTTTGCAATGTCAACAACTATAATTATTTTTTTCTGTTAATTATTGTTATTTGTAAAATAAGGGTTTATTGATTAATATAATTATGATGGGTTATTAGCAGTTATAGATTGGAGAGTGATGCCGTGTGTCAGATACAGCCTTGAGATTAGGTAAACGAATACGAAGCCTTCGGGTCTCAGAAAAAATAAGTCAAGAGGAGCTTGCCTTTAAAGCAGGCATAAGTACGACCTACCTCGGACAGATAGAGCGCGCCGAAAAATCCCCTACCGTCGAAATGCTTGAAAAAATTTCAAAAGCCCTTGATATATCACTGTATGAGCTATTTTCCTTTGACGAAAGCATATCTGCGTCAATAGGCAAGATAAACGCTCAGCTTTCACCAATGTCCGATAAGGAGCTTTCCGAAGTTCTGAAGGTAATAAAAAATATAAAGGCATTCAAATCAATATAATACAAAAAGACATCTCCGCTTATATAATAGCAGAAATGTCTTTTTTTGTACTATGCTGACGGCATAATACGGATAATTAATTTATCTGTTCTGTATGCCGCTTGTATCATATATACCATATTCTCTCAGATAGCTTGGAGAGAAACCATAATTGCTTATAGGGTCAACATCTGTACCGCTCATATATTCACTAATACTTATTCTGCCGCCGTTGTATTTCATACTGTATATGGTATATGTTGCCAAACCGCCCATTTCAAAATACACTTTTCCGTCATTATCGTTTACAAAAGGCTCAAAACCGTAGCCATAGAATGAATTATTATATAATTCAGATACTGAACCCCCGCTGTAAGTCAATATTATAAACTTATTATCTGCGACATCGCTTTCCGGCGCAATCTTTACCAAACTTATCATAAGTTCCGGAATGGCATTCCCCACTATGTTGCCTATATAGTAGGAGGCACTTGATAAATTATTCCCGTCTATATTGTTCAGATAGTCTATATATGCCTGCTTATAGCCTGCCGCATCTATCTGATATGCACACTGAGCCGCCATACTTGAGGAATCCTTGTAATCTCCCAGATTCAGAAAGGCTGTCTTAGCCTCGGCATAGCTGCCATTATTATAAAGGGACATAGCCTTGTCATAAGCGTCTTTATTGCCTATGCCTGTTACTCTTTCCTTGGAATCCTTATAATCTCCCAGCTCTCTGAAAGCGTTTAAGGCGCCTGCCGTATCTCCCTTATCCAAAAGAGCAACGGCATTTTTGTACTTTACCTCTTTTTTGGCATTTTCACAGGTCTTTACCTGAACGGCAGAGTCCTTATAATTTCCCAGAGCGTCAAATGTGCTTCTTGCCTCCTCGTAATTGCCTGCCTTGAATAACTCAAAGCCCTTCTTGTAATTTGCCTCCTTTATCTGAGTTGAGCATTGCTCAGCCAAGGCGGCGGAATCCTTGAAATCCCCCAGCTTCTGAAAAGTGGTCAGCGCCTCGGAATAATTCTGCTCGGACATAAGCTTTGCCGCCTTATTGTAGTTCATATAAGGAATCGCCTTGTATACGCCTATGCAGCCTGCCGCTACTATGACCACAGCGACTGCTGCGGCAAGCTTTTTAATAAGAGCCTTCCTTTTATTGTTATCGATTATTGTCTTTGCCTTGGCAGCGCATTCTTCAGCTTTGGAAACGCAATCCTTATAATTGCCCATAGCCCTCAAGGACTGTTCTATATCCAATAATTCCATTTCCGACTGAGAGGCATCCATTTGCTGCAGAAGGCTCTGATACTTAGCTTCCGTTATGCCCTCATTACACTTTACTATGTATTCGGCGCAATCCTTATAATCGCCCAGCCTTACAAAGTATTCCTTTGCCTTTTCATACTCCTTGGATATAAACAGATTCTTGCCTGCTGAGTATGTATCCGTCTTTTCCTTCTCATTGAGTTCATCTATTTTATTGCCGCATTGTGCAGCTCTTTCATCGGCGTCCTTATAACCCTTGATTGCCTCAAACATTTTCCTTGCCTTGTTATAGTCTATAACATCTACGGAGTTCTCCTGCTGAGCGCACGCCTTTTTGTAGCTCTGCATATTCACTATATCTTCTATCCTGTCTCTGAACTCGCCTTCGGCAAATCTGAGAGCCTTCTTATAATTGGTATCGTCGCCAAGAGGCTCTGCCATATTTTCAAGCTCATCCATATCCTTGAGTCTGTGTTCCACAAGGAACTTGCCTATATAAGCGGGAGCGTATTGGGGGTCTGAATCAAGCACCTTTTCATAATATATGTTTGCCTTATCCCACATACCGTCTTCCACAAATATTTTCGCCCTGTCCATAAGACCGGTTATGGCATTTTGCCCTCCTTTGGATACAGACGATGTTTTTTCGGGATTTTTATCCTTCTTCATCATCTTTTCAAGACCGTCTATAAGATCCTCCATAAAGCCTACTCTGTATTTGTCAAAGGCTTGGAAGTCCACAAGCTCGTTGGGCAAATCGTATGCGCTCATCTGTGAGCCGTCGTATATGGGTATTATTTTCTTATTCTTGTTTTCAGCCATCATTCTGCGGAAACGACTCCACTCGTTCTTTACCCATACCGCATTGAAAAATTCAGGCTTTGAGCCGTATACCAGCATTATCTTTGCAGAGCTGAGAGCCGCGAATATAAGGGGCTCGTATTCGCTGCCCAGTTTGTTCTGAAGAGTTTTACGCGCAAAAAACACCTTATAGCCCTTTGACGTGAGGCGATTGTATATCTCCTGGGCATCTACGCTGTCTCTTGTCCTCTGTCCCTGCTCGTCGCCCTCTTTATAGCATATAAATATGTCGTAGGGCTTTTCGTTTGCCGCTATTGACTTTATCTTTTTCTGTATCTCGTCTATTTTCTTAGCCTCGTCTTCATATATGTATCTGACTGCGCCAAGGGCGTTGTCTATTGCCGCCTTGTAGTCGGGATCGTCAAGTATGGAATTGAACATGGTTCTGTGACAGGTAGGCTTTTTGCTGCCGTCAACGTCATCCACATACTCTATACCGTATTTGCAAAGCACAAGTCCCCAATACGCCTCGCTGTCCTCGTCGTTTTCCTTAACTATTTCCTCAAAGAGAGCCATTGCCTTGTCAAACTCATTGGCTCGTCTGAGATAATTTGCTCTGTTCAGCTTTGAGCTGTTTGTTTCGGACTTGGGAATTACGGTGACCGTGCCACAGGATTCACATTTTCCCGTTATTCCGTCCTTATCGGGAACTATTGTGCCGCCGCATATTTTACATTCCAATGATGAACTCATATTTACCACCTCTTATTTTTTCTTTTTTGCATTTTCACATACGGGTATCTGAGCGGAGGCGTCCTTATAATCTCCAAGAGCCTCAAATACCTTTTTCGCTTTATTGTATTTACCTTCTTCAAACAGCTGAAAGCCTTGTCTGTATCTTGCCTCCCTGCACACATCTATTTGCTTGGGAGCGTCCTTATATTCTCCGATTTTTTCAAACAATGCCTGAGCCTCCTCGTATTTGCCCTCGGCAAAAAGGGGAAATGCCTGAGCATACATACCTTCTTGGCACACGCTTAAAATATTGGATCTATTGGCTATATCATAGTTCAGGGCTATATCATAGGCTTTCTCATATTTTTCATACTCTATATAGTAATTTACCATATTTGCCATATTTGCCGGACTTTTTAACACGGCAAATATTATTATTATTAAAATAACTCCGGCAATAGCCGATGCGACTATTGCTTTTTTTCTCTTTATTCTCTTCTCATTGTTTTCCAGCTCTTCTATTTTTTTATAACATTTCTCTATCATTTCACGGGAATTTTTATAATTGCCGAATTCCTTTAATCTCTCTGCAAACTCCCTGTACTCCTCTTTTATATGATATGAATTTACTGAATCTACAAGCTGAGAATATTTGCTTTCCTTTATGCCTTCATCGCATCTTTTTATATATTCTGCGCTGTCCTTATAGTCTTCAAGAGCGGCAAACTGTTTTTTTGCCAATTCAAAGGAATTTCTGCTGAAATTTATAACAGCGTTGTTATATTCCTTGTATTTTTCATTTTCATAATATTCCTCTATTTTTCTGTCGCACTCGGCAATCTTTTCCTCAGAAGCCTTAAAGCCCTTAAACTCCTGAAAAATCTCCTTTAATTGTCTGAGCTTGTATACATCGCTTGTATACGCAAGATTATCACAGGCTCTGTTGTATTTGGGGCACATGGATATGTATACAAGCCTGTCAAAAAGCTCGTTGTCGGCAAATTGAAGAGCCTTCTTGTAATTGTCGTTATCCTCAAGTTGACTTTCGGGAGTCAGCGTCTCAAGCTCGTCAATGCTTTTTAATTTGTAATTGACAAGGAGCTTGCCTATATAGGCTGCTGAAAGCCTGGGGTTTTTGTCCAGCACCTTTTCATAATACTCGTCGGCTTTGTCCCACATATTATCCTCAAGAAACAACTCCGCCCTGTCCATAAGTCCTTTTGTGCCATCGTCGGCAGCCGCCGTATATACAGGTCTTTCCGGAGCCTTGTTCTTTTTCATCATCTTTTCAAGACCGTCTATAAGATCCTCCATAAAGCCTACTCTGTATTTGTCAAAGGCTTGGAAGTCCACAAGCTCGTTGGGCAAATCGTATGCGCTCATCTGTGAGCCGTCGTATATGGGTATTATTTTCTTATCCTTGTTTTCAGCCATCATTCTGCGGAAACGACTCCACTCGTTCTTTACCCATACTGCATCGAAAAACTCGGGCTTTGAGCCGTATACCAGCATTATTTTTGCAGAGCTGAGAGCCGCGAATATAAGAGGCTCGTATTCACTGCCCAGTTTGTTCTGAAGAGTTTTACGCGCAAAGAACACCTTGTAGCCCTTTGACGTAAGGCGGTTGTATATCTCCTGGGCATCTACGCTGTCTCTTGTCCTCTGTCCCTGCTCGTCACTTTCTTTATAGCATATAAATATATCATAGGGCTTTTCATTTGCCGCTATTGACTTTATCTTTTTCTGTATCTCGTCTATTATCTTAGCCTCGTCTTCATATATGTATCTGACTGCGCCAAGGGCGTTGTCTATTGCCGCCTTGTAGTCGGGATCGTCAAGTATGGAATTGAACATGGTTCTGTGACAGGTAGGCTTTTTGCTGCCGTCAACGTCATCCACATACTCTATACCGTATTTGCAAAGCACAAGTCCCCAATACGCCTCGCTGTCCTCGTCGTTTTCCTTAACTATTTCCTCAAAGAGAGCCATTGCCTTGTCAAACTCATTGGCTCGTCTGAGATAATTTGCTCTGTTCAGCTTTGAGCTGTTTGTTTCGGACTTGGGAATTACGGTGACCGTACCACAGGATTCGCATTTTCCCGTTATTCCGTTCTTATCAGGAACTATTATGCCGCCGCATATTTTACACTCAAGCGTACTGCTCATAATTAACACCCCCACTAATGTGTCGGTAACTTATCTTCGGCGCAATTAAAGCAAGCTTTATTTGCCCCTTCAGATAAGTTTGTATGCCTTATTTAATATTACAATATTACCCAAAAAATGTCAACAATTATAATTGCTTATATTATGTAATTATAATTGCTCATTGCCATAAATGAAATAAGCATTATATATCGGTCTGCCGACAATAATGCTGCCTTCAAATATAATATCAGATTTGCTGCATATTGTACTATGCTGTCGGCATAATACGAACCTTTTTATGATTTGATATTACAAAGCAAAATAAAAATCTTTGATTACATTCAGCGCTGCGACTTATGAACATCATGTTATTATCCGATTATATGTCATGCCCTTAAGTTGCAATTTCTGTGCTTCCATATACAGCAGTTTTGCTGTACTTTCGTTTTAAGGCTTTCGGTTTTTTCTATAATGTTAGCGCAAACAGTAAAAATAATAGCCTAAACAACAAAAAAAATTTGCAAATATGTGGTAAAATAGTATCAGGAGAAGTGTAAAGTACATATAAAAAACAATATATAGTCAAAAGGTTCATAATCAAAAAGGAGGATACTATGTACACAAAATTATTGAAATTAACCGCGGCAGCAGCTGCAATAACCATGCTTTCAGCTTGTTCTTCGGATATTCCCCCTGCAAAGCCGAATATTCCTGACGAGGACGCTTCTGATTTTGTTGCTCTTTCCGAGGCTGTTCCCGACGCAATACTGGAAATAAGATATTATTCCACATACAACTTTGTGGGAGAAAGAATAGACGGCTATGAGGAGCCCTGCGCACTTATTACAAAGGAAGCGGCAGAGGCTCTTAAGGGCGCGTCACAGGAGGCGGAGGAAAAGGGATACAGGCTTAAGATATATGACGCCTACCGTCCTCAGACTGCCGTAAATAACTTTATAGAATGGGCGGAAAACGACAATACGGATATGAAGGAATATTTCTATCCGGAGCTTGACAAGTCCGTACTGTTTGACCAGGGCTATATTGCCGACAAATCGGGACACAGCAGAGGAAGTACCGTTGATTTGACGCTTTTCGATATGGATACGGGTAAGGACGTGGATATGGGAGGTACATTTGATTATTTCGGAAAGCTTTCTCATCCCGATTACACCGGCGAGCTTACTGAAGAGCAGATAAACAACAGAAACATATTGAGAGATATAATGCTAAATAACGGCTTCAAGCCCCTTGACACGGAATGGTGGCACTTTACGCTTGAAAACGAGCCCTATCCCGACACATATTTTGATTTTCCCGTAAGCGAGGATTCCGTAGCCGCTCAATAGGAGCATATACAGATAAAGGAGAGACATACTATGGCAGAAAGCATTACAATAACCAATAGAGGAATATGAACAAAGCATAAAGGACATCTATACGGCGGTCAACAGAAACGATACGGTAGACAGAATAAATGATATTTCCAATATATATGCAAGATTGTTCAACAGGCAGGAGCTTTCTCAGGAGCAAAGGAATACTGCTCAGAAATATAAGCTGAGCTTAACGGGAATAGACAGAAATGTAGAGGTGGCTGTGCATTCCGTAAGTGCAGACAGCCTTTCAAGAAGCAGAACAAATACAAATGATGCGCCGGCTCTGACCCAGCCTGTGGCATCCCACGAACAGCCTGCCATGAACAACCCGCAGCAGGGTATGAGCCATTGAGAAGCTAATACGTGGTTTTCTTATACTAAAAAAGCGAGACACATATAACAAATCCCGCTTTTTTCAGATATAATATTTATTTTTTAATTAATAGCACCGTTTCTACTCATAATCCACTACATTTATCCAATTTAGCAGAAATTCTCTTTCGTTTTCGTTGCCCTTTACGGACTGAGAGGCGGCTACGATAGGCAGCCATTGTTGAACATACTGCTTTGCGGTGTCGCTCTTTTTGCAGAACATATTCATATACATTTCCGCAGCCTCCTTATCGCCCTTAAGTGAAAAGAGGAGATATGTCCTTGCGGCGTCGGCGGAGGCGTTGCCCTGTGTGGCGTGTGACCAGTCCAGAACGTAATAATTGCCCTCTGGAGATATTATTATATTGCTAGGGTTAAAATCCCCGTGGCACACCTTATTGTGCTTTGGCATACCCTCAAGTCTTGTATGCAGCTCATATCTTGTGGTAGCGTCCAAATCGGTCTGGCTAATTTTTCTGTTCATTTTGTCCTTGAGCTTATTGAGAAGAGGAGAGCGCTTGGAATGTATTTCCATTTGTATTTCAACAAACTTTTCCATATATTTTTCAAGGTTTCCTCTGTCCTCCTCCATCATAGAAGCGAGAGTTTTTCCCTCTACATACTCGAAAACAATAGCCCAGTTGCCGTCTATTTTTCTGACCTCTATAAGCTGGGGTATTCTCAGTCCCGTTTCCTCAACTCTTGCCTGATTGAGAGCTTCGTTGAGTATATCGGACTTGGCAAAGTCCTTGTCAAATTCCTTTACAACATAGTTTCCCGATCTGAATATTTTTTTGTTTTTTCTTTCGGCTAAAATTTTATCGACCTTCATAATTGTCCTCCTTACTCACCGTAGTACGCCTTTAAATACATTTCCTTCATTTCACTCATAAGGGGATACCTTGGATTTGCTCCCGTACACTGGTCGTCAAATGCCTGCTCGACCATATCGTCAAGCCTGTCAAGGAAATCCTTTTCGTCAATGCCGTAATCCCTTATTGTCTTTTTGATTCCAACCTTAGACTTTAATTCCTCTATGGCGTTGATGAAGTTTTCAAAAGCTTCATTGTTGTCCTTTCCCTTTATACCGCAGAAATTAGCGCACTCCACATATCTTTCGAGAGTATGAGGATATTCATACTGAGGGAATGTACCCATTTTAGTGGGGACAGAATCAGCGTTGTACCTCATTATGTGAGTTATGAGCAAAGCGTTTGCAACGCCGTGGGGAAGATGATGAAATGCTCCCAGCTTATGAGCCATGGAATGACAAAGACCTAAAAAGGCGTTTGCAAATGCCATGCCTGCAAGCGTAGCCGCATTTGCCATTTTTTCTCTTGCCCTTATATCGGCAGCGCCATTTTCATAGGCTGACGGCAGATATTCAAATATGAGCTTCATTGCCTTAAGGGCAATGCCGTCGGTATAGTCTGTTGCCATAACAGAGGCGTAGGCTTCAAGGGCGTGTGTAAGAGCGTCTATACCTCCTGCGCTTGTAAGTCCCTTTGGCTGTTCAAGCATATTGTCAACATCGGATATTGCCATATCCGGCAAAAGCTCATAGTCTGCAAGGGGGTATTTAGTGCCTGTGCTTTCGTCTGTTATTACGGCAAAGGGCGTTACCTCTGAGCCTGTGCCGGAGCTTGTGGGAATTGCAACAAAATATGCCTTTTTACCCATTTGAGGGAATTTATATATCCTCTTTCTTATGTCTGAAAACCTCATTGCCATATCCAGAAAATCTGCTTCCGGATGCTCGTAGAGTACCCACATTATTTTTGCCGCGTCCATAGCTGAACCGCCGCCTATGGCTATAATAACATCAGGCTCAAATGATACCATCTGCTTTGTGCCCTCCTTGGCGCTTGCCAGATTCGGGTCGGGAGCTACATCATAAAAGCAAGTGTGAGTAATGCCCATTTCGTCAAGCACGTCTGTAATAGGCTTTGTATAGCCGTTCTTATAAAGGAAGCTGTCTGTAACCACAAAGGCTCTTTTCTTGCCCATTTCTCCAAGCTCTCTGAGAGCAACGGGAGTTGAGCCCTTCTTGAAGTATATTTTTTCCGGCGTTCTGAACCAAAGCATATTTTCTCTCCTCTCCGCCTCTGTCTTTATATTTATAAGCTGCTTTATACCTACGTTTTCGGATACGGAGTTTCCGCCCCATGAGCCGCAGCCCAAGGTAAGGGAAGGTGTCAGCTTAAAGTTATAGAGGTCGCCTATACCGCCGTGAGATGAGGGGGTATTTACAAGTATACGGCAGGTCTTCATGGCAAGTGAGAATTTCTCTATTTTCTCCTTTTCCCTTACGTTTATATAAAGTGATGAGGTATGACCGAAGCCGCCGTCCTTTACAAGTCTGTCAGCCTTTTCAATAGCCTCGTCAAAGCTGTCAGCCCTGTACATTGCAAGAACGGGAGAGAGCTTTTCATGGGCGAATTCCTCCGAAATATCCGTAGACTCTACCTCGCCTATGAGAATTTTAGTCCTTTCGGGTACGCTTACTCCCGAAAGCTCTGCAATTTTATGAGCGCTCTGTCCCACGATACGGGCATTCAGAGAGCCATTTATAATAATGGTCTTTCTCACCTTGTCAAGCTCGTCGGGATTCAGAAAATAACAGCCTCTTTCCTTGAATTCCCTTTTAACATCGTCGTATATATCTCCCACAACGGTAACTGACTGCTCGGAGGCGCATATCATACCGTTGTCGAATGTCTTGGAATGAATTATCGAATTTACCGCAAGGCGAATATCCGCAGTATCGTCAATAATAACGGGAGTATTTCCTGCGCCTACGCCAAGAGCAGGCTTGCCTGAGGAATAGGCAGCCTTTACCATGCCCGGACCTCCTGTGGCAAGAATTATATCGGCATTTTTCATTACCTCGTTTGTAAGCTCCAGGGACGGCACATCTATCCAGCCTATTATGTTTTCAGGCGCTCCTGCCTCAACAGCCGCCTCATAAACAACCTTTGCCGCAGCAATAGTGCTTTGCTTTGCTCTGGGGTGAGGGCTTATGATTATGGCATTTCTGGTTTTAAGAGCGATAAGCGTCTTGAAAATAGCAGTAGACGTGGGATTGGTAGTAGGGATAACAGCCGCAATAAGTCCTATGGGCTCTGCTATTTTCCTTATGCCGTATGCCTTGTCCTCCTCTATTATGCCGCAGGTCTTAGCATCCTTGTAGGCATTGTAAATATACTCGGAGGCATAGTGATTTTTTATGACCTTGTCCTCTACAATGCCCATTCCCGTTTCCTCAACAGCCATTTTTGCAAGAGGTATCCTTGCCTTGTTTGCCGCCATAGCCGCCTTGAAAAATATTTTGTCCACCTGCTCCTGTGTAAACTCTGCAAACTTGCTCTGAGCCTTTTTCATTTCTGCTATTTTGGCATAGAGTGCGTCTGCATTGTCAATGATAGTATTTTCCATTTTTGTCACCTTTCTTTTTTTGTTTCTTAGTATTCCCAAAACGGGAAAAATAATTGCTTGATAATTTTTTCACAAACTTTTTTAAAAATTTATGGTCTGCATAAGCATGACCACTGTTGACAATATTTTTTTCAGTCTCTTTGGTGCTGTGATATAAATAGAGAGCAAGGGGATGGGTTGTTGGGGGTATAAATTTTGGTTTATCGTAATAAAGATTTTTTTATTTTAAAACGACCCTTCCACCATGCTTCGCATGGTCCCCCTCCCCAGCACTTTTGCTTTGCAAAAGCAAACCTACGGTTTGTCGGATAGCTTTCCGATGCAAACCTCCGACGCCTTGCAATAAAACACGTTGCGTTTTATTGCAAGGCTAGGGGAGGCAGGGGTGTTGGCAACGGCTCAGGTATCGTCTTTCAAAGTAAATAAGCGACTTTGGGCAGCGTACACCTAAGGCTCCCCTTACGTGAAGGGGAGCTGTCAGGCACGTCAAAAATTTCGGATTAAGATATTTTTGAACGTGCCTGACTGAAGGGTCGACTTTACTACGCTAAACCAAAATTCAACGCAACAGCCCCTTGCCCGACCGATATATTCCCATTATTACCTTTTCCTTCACAATTTTATTCCAGGCTTCTTATTGCCTTACGGAGAGGGAGAATGAAGTTAGGGGATACGGAAAGCTCGTCAACGCCCATTTCCACAAAGGTTTTTGTAAGCTCCGGGTCTGCTCCCAGCTCGCCGCATATACCTACCCATGTATTGTGCTTATGAGCGTTTTCAACGACCATTTTTATCATCCTTAATATTGCAGGGTGATGGGTATCGTTTATACTGTCCAGCTTCAGATTCTGCCTGTCTATTGCAAGTGTGTACTGGGTAAGGTCATTTGTGCCTATGCTGAAAAAATCCACCTCTTCCGCAAGCTCCTCGCTTATCATTACCGATGCGGGAGTTTCTATCATAACTCCTATTTCGGGGTTTCCGCAGGCAATACCGCTTGCCTTAAGCTCAGCGCTTATTTCCTCTATGTATTTTTTAGAGCGCCTTACCTCGTCTACGGAAATTATCATAGGGAACATAATACCTATATTACCATAGGCGCTTGCTCTCAACAATGCTCTTAGCTGTGTTCTGAACACATCGGGTCTGTCAAGGCATATCCTTATTGCCCGGTAGCCGAGAGCAGGATTATCCTCCTTATCCAGATTGAAATAGCCGATTTGCTTATCTGCGCCTATATCCAGTGTTCTTATGATTACGAGCTTTCCTGCCATGGATTCCGCCACTGTCTTATATGCCGCAAACTGCTCCTCCTCTGTGGGATAGTCCTCCTTTTCAAGATAAAGAAATTCGCTTCTGAAAAGTCCTATTCCCTCGGCGTCATTTTCAAGTACCGCAGGCAGATCGCCTGTACCGCCTATATTTGAGTACAGTCTTATTTTTCTGCCGCTTTTTGTTACGGTTTCCTTGCCCTTCATTTCCTTAAGGAGTTTTTTCTTTTCCGCTTCCTCATTCTGTATTGTCCTGTATTTCGCAAGAATCTCGGCGTCGGGCTCTATTATTATCTCTCCCTTTATGCCGTCTACTATTGCCGTAACGCCGTCTATTTCCTCACTGAAATCCACACCTATAAGAGCGGGTATGCTCATAGTTCTTGCAAGTATGGCGGTATGTGAATTTGATGAGCCGTATTTTGTTACAAAGGCAAGTATCCTGCTTTTGTCAAGCTGTACTGTTTCGCTGGGAGAGAGATCCTCCGCCGCCAGTATAACAGGCTCTTCCGAGTCATCCGCAGCGCCGTTTTCTCCCTTGAGGACTGATATAAGTCTTTCCGATATATCCTTTATATCCGCTGCTCTGGCTTTCATGTATTCGTCCTCCATAGCAGAAAACATTTCCGCAAAGTTATCTGATGTAACGGCAACGGCAAATTCTGAATTTACCTCCTGTCCCCTTATGATATTTTCTATGGAGTCGGTATAGTCCTGATCCTGGAGCATCATACGGTGTACGTCAAATATCATTGCTCCAGACTCTCCTACCTCCTTAAGAGCCTTTTCATAAAGAGCCTCAAGCTCCTTATCAGTCCTTTCAAGAGCAGTCTTTAATCTTTCAAGCTCCTCTGCCGTATTTTCTACTCTGTATCTTCTGACGTTGCTTCTTTCCTTTTTTAGAACATTCACTCTGCCGATAGCAATTCCCGCAAATACTGTTTTTCCCTTTAAAACATACACATTATCTCCTCCTTATAAACAGAGCATTATATGTTTTCCGTAACAAATGCCTTGAAGCTCTCGGCATCCTGTGTTTCTGTTTCTCCCTCTACCTCAACGGTAAGGACATCTCCGCCCTTTACTCCAAGAGCCATTACATTGAAAAGCCTTTTTGCATCTGCTGATTTGTCGCCGTTTTTAATAGTGACCTTGCTTTTGCATTTCATGGCTTCCTTTATAAGCTGACCGGCGGGTCTTGCGTGAAGACCGTTGGGGTCCTGTACTGTAAATTCAAATGATACCATAATTATCCTCCTTATTGTATTATTTTCAAATCATAAAGGGCGCGCGCTATGCCTGCTTCATTATTGCTTTTAGTTATATAATCAGCCTTATCCTTAAGCTCCTTGACTGCGTTACTCATGGCGATACCTATGCCTGCCTTTTCTATAAGGGGTATATCAAGCTCTTCATCGCCGAAAGCCACGGTATTTTCAATAGGTATGTCATATATTTCACAGAGCCTTTCAAGCGCAATACCCTTGTCAACGCCCTTTGGTATTACCTCCAGATATGTGTCGGAGGAAAAGCCCAGCTGTGCGTTTAGCTCCATATTGCCAAGAATACCGTATATTTTTCTGACAATATCGGGAGAGCCTGTTACAAGAGCCTTGTTTATGACAGCATTTTTGTTAAGTATAATGTTGTCAAGCTCCTCTGTCGTAACTATATCAGGTTTTGCCGCCACATAGAGCATTTCAGCCTGCACCCATTTGTTCATGGCTGTAACATACCAGTTTTCTCCCGAAAAGAACCAGCAGTCGCCGCCTGCCTGCTTTGCAATATCATATACCCCATAAGCTGTTTCCCTGCTTATATGCTCGGAATAAAGGCATTTATTATCCTCGAATATATAAGCTCCTGCAATAGCGGCTTTAAGACACTTTATACCAAGCTGCTTTTCTATATGTCTTACTCCGGCAGGGTATCTGCCGGATACAAGGGCAAGCCTTATGCCCATATCCGACGCCTTCCTAAGGGCGGCTATATTTTCATCGGGAATGTTTTTATTATCGTTTACAAGCGTTCCGTCAATATCCATACATATAAGCGATATTTTCATATTTTCACGCCCTTACATATTTTCCGCTGCCGCCAATATATTTTTTACGTTTTCAGCGCCTCTTTTAAGTCCTAAATTTATAAGTAGGGCTGCCACGGCAGATAAAACAAGAAGGACAATACCAATAATGCCTATCAGCATATTTCCGCTTTCTCCCATGAAGCCGAATACTATAAGAGCCACGCTTACCGTTGATATGCCTATGGCAGCGGCAAGCCATTTTCTTATTGTTTTAAGAGCCCTGCTCTGAGCCGTCGCTTCTGCCAGAAGCTCCTTTTTGCTGAGTTTTTTCATGATATTATCCTCCTTTTTTTAATTTTAGTATGAAAGACCCGGATCAAAGAAGCCGAGAAGCACACCTACAAACGCTATTACTACAAGAATAAGCATTACTATCGTCGGTGATATTTTTTTCTTGCTCATAAGCCACCAGCATAAAATAACCGTTGCCGCTGACAGGAGCTTGGGACATATTCCGTCCAATGTGCTTTGAAGGTCTATAATAGTACCGCCGTCTGCGTTAAGCATTTTAAAGGATGTTGTAATATTTATCCAGCTTGCGGCAACAGCGCCTATAACGATAGTACCAAGCATAACTACTGCTTCTCTTATGGCATTTGCCTTTTCGCCGACTATTATCTCAACAGCCTTGCCGCCCAGCTCATAGCCCTTATAGTAGAGAAATCTCATACCCAATGTTACAACAAGATTCCATACGACTATGTAGAATATTGCGCCAAGAGGCGAACCGCCGCCTGATAGTCCAAGAGCTATGCCCAGAAGTATAGGGATAAGAGTACCTACTACAAGGGAATCGCCTATACCTGCTACGGGACCCATAAGTCCTGCTCTTATACCGTTTATCATTTCGCCGTCAATAGCCTCGCCGTTTGCCTTTGCCTCTTCAAGTCCTGCCGTTACGCCTACAATGACCGTACCAAGCTGAGGCTCTGTATTAAAGAAAGCCGTATATGTCTGAAGGGCTTCCTGCTGCTCCTCGGGCGTATCGTACAATTCCCTTATAATAGGGAGCATTGAGCAAAGATAGCCAAATGTCTGCATGTGCTCCTGTGAAAAGCAGGTAAGATGTCCGTAATACCAGTTTCTGAATGATTTAGCCAATGTTTTCTTGGAAATTTTTTTCTCTGCCATATTAAATATCCTCCTCATCATCGTCATCATACACAGTACCGTCTGATGCGGAAACATGAGCAGTCTTATACTGAAGCATTCTTATATTATAAAGAATAACTGCAAAGAAACCGCCTATAACAGCTGCGCCTATAAGGTTCACACCCATAAGGGCTGCAAGTACAAAGCCGAAGAAAAATGTAAGAAGGTCTGTGGGCTTTGATGCAACCTGCTTCAGAAGTATTCCGACGCCGACTGCCGGAAGCAGACTGCCTACGGTAAAGAGAGTTTTCATTGCTATGCCGTCCATAGGCAGATAATTCTTTATAATATCTACCATATCTGAGCCCATCATTGTAATGATGACCGTGGGCAGGAAGCTGCATATAAAGTGTGATATCCATGGGAGCACCATATCTACTACATAGAGCTGATTGAGCTTGCCTTTTTCTACTGCTCTCCAGCCTATATGCTGCCATACAAGGTTGATAGTAGCTGTGCCGTAAAATAAAACCGTACCTAATGTGCCTACTGCTGAACCGAGGGCTACTGCCATTCCCGTACCCTCTGTGGATGCAGGGTCAAGACCAAGACCCTTTATAGCAACCATTGCAAGAGGGATACCTATATAGCTTATAGCTCTTACATCTGCCGATACTGTTCCGCCCGGGGTAACAAGTGCTATGTATACCACCTGTATTGCCGCGCCTATTATAATGCCTGTCTTTATGTCGCCCATTATGAGACCTACTATAAGACCTGCAACAAGGGGTCTGCCCAGGGTATAGTTGCCTATGGTGGTGCCGCCCATACCAGGCACACTTGAAAGGCAGGCAAATAAGCCGAATATAATCGCTTGTAATAAACTTATCTCCATTTTTTCATACTCCTTTCAGAATAAAATTTCAGAAATCAGAAGCCGAACTGTCCTCTGAACTTTTTCCAGTTGCCTATGGCGTCGCTCTTTGTAAGGGCAAATTCTACCTCGTAGCCCTTCTGCATAATGCTTTCAAGAGCCTCCGCCTCCTCCTGTGTAATAGACTGATTGTTGCCCAGCTTTACAGTGCCCGGTCTGTCGTTGCATGGACCTATTATCACCGTCTTTACATCGCTTGGCTTAAAGTCTGCCTCCACAAGAATTTTTGCCATGTCCACGGGATTCTTGGTAATGAGGAAATATCTGTCCTTGCTGTCAAGAACCTTCTGTGACTTTGCAAGAAATTCCTCAATAGTCCATACAAATGTTTTTTTGCCGCTGGCGTTCTTGTATGCCGCCTTTAATACGGGAGTTTTTGCCGCCGCATCGTTTACGGCAATAAGTCCGTCGCAGGGATATTCAAGAGCCCATCTCGTGCAGGTCTGACCGTGTATCATACGGTCGTCTACTCTTACAAATGAAATTGACATAAATTTTGCCTCCTTTTAAATGATTTTTATATTTCGTCTTCGGTATCCTCTGAGCCGAAGTCCATTTTCTTTAATTCGTCTCTGGCTGCCTCCAGTATATATGCGTCCAGCTCCTCCGCCGTCATAGCGTCCTTCATAAGTGAGGCGTTGAGAACCAGCGGCAGGTTGCTCCCTCCATATATAAGCGCAGCTCCCATAAGTCCCATTTCGCTCAATACATTTGCCGCCATTGTAAGAGGTGAGCCGCCTCCTATATCGCCGAAAAGCAGTATCTCGTCGTCAGGTGTGATTCCGCTGAGCTTTTCCTTGAATTCCTTTGTATACACCTCCGAACCCATATCGGGAGTAAGACCCATGGCAATTATATCGTTGCGCTGACCGCCGTCAAGCATTTTAAGAGCGCTTTCCATACCATAGGCAAAGTCGCCGTGACTTACAATGATAATGTACTTCATAAAATTCCTCCTCTCGGATATTTTCCGTTCTTGCTTTAACAGAGGAAATGAATATCTGCTATATAGAGCTTAAAAAGAAACGGCAGAGCTTCAAGGGTGATATTCATTTCCTCTTATGGCTATATAATAATAATAAAAAAAAGACACATGAACAGCTGTCATGTGTCATTAATTTTAAGTTATTTTTGTCACATTCAATATGACATTTGTCATAGGGCGTCAAGCGCCGTTGTGTATATAGTTATTTATATCCCTTTGCTTTTTAATAAGAGACATACTTATATTGGAATCTCCCGAAAGTATTTCATTTACTGCAGAATCTATCATTCTCACAGCAGAGTCATAATTTCCGAAGGACGGAGTTACGGTAGCGTTTTCCATAGCGTAGTCCAGAAGCGAGGAGCTTATGCTTTCCTCTTTTTCAAGCATATTTATAATTTCGGGAGAATTCGTAACGCTCCTTAAGGGAGACGCCCCTTCGGAATACTCAAATATAAGGGATTGTATTTCCTCGTCATAGGTAAGTATTTTCATAAGCTCCCAGGCATATTTTTCATTGTGGGTATCGTTATTCATAGCCAAAAGTAGAGTATCCATATAGGATGTGTTTTCTCCCCGCTGACCCTTTGGCATTGTTATACAGTCCCATTCAAAGCTCGAAAACTTTTTTACTCTAAGAGGATAGGGCTTATAGGCTCTGTACTGTGAAAACATAAGAGGCTGAAAAGCGGCGTTTCCCAAATCAAAATCATTTGATGTAACGGTATAGCCGTCGTTTAGTTTATTAAGCCTTTCGATAAAGGCAAGAGCCTCTGCAGAGCCCTCGCTGCTTAAGTTTACAATACTGCCGTCGCTGCCAAAAAGCTCGACGCCGTTTGATACCATAGCGTCCTCCCATGTATAATTACATACGCCAAAAGTATCGTTTATACCGTCATTATTGCTGTCCCCTGTGATTTTGCTGCATATATTGTAGAAATCCTCCCATGTCCAGTCCGACGAGGGCATAGAAATACCTGTCCTTGAAAGTATGCTCTTATTTACAAACATAAGATTTACGGCGCTTTCATAGGGCAGCGCATACTGTGTGTCCTTATAGCTGCCGCAGGAAAAGGCGGAGGAATAAAACTTGTCCGTATCAAAGTCCTTATCCTTTTCCATAATATGAGAAAGCTCCTTCATAGCTCCAAGCTCCGAAAGGGAATTGAAGTCCTTGTCAAATACAAAGAATACATCGGGAGCGTTGCCCTCCAGAAGCCTTTCATAGAGCCATGAGGAATAGTTTCCCTTTGTTATGCCGCTTGTATACTCTACCCTTACATTGGGATATTTCTCCTTGAATTTTTCTATGGCTCTGTCCAGTATTTTGTATGAATTTCCGTTCTGAACATCCCAGTAGCTGCCTGTAAAAGCGCCTACAGTTATTACATTTCTGCTGCCTATGCCGTAAAAGTCCGTATATATTGAAATAACTGCCAGTATATTTATAAATATGATTATAAGCAATACTATTTTTTTAGTCTTCCTATCCATATACATTCCTCGTTTATTCTGCGTCCGCCTCGTTTATAATGCCTGTCTGAACAGCCCATATCGCCAGCTGTGTTCTGTCTCTCAAATCGAGCTTGCTCAATATAGAGCTGAGATAATTTCTTACAGTGCCCTCGGACAGATGAAGTTCATAGGCTATTTCCTTGTTGGAAAGACCCTTTCCCACCTGCTTTATGATTTTAAGCTCTGTCTTGCCCAGAGAATCATAAGCCTTTCTGTCTACATTAAGGGCAATATTTGTCTGCGCCATGTGTCTGAACATTTTAAGCACCTTAAGGGCTATATCCTCATTGAGAAGCTCTGTTCCGCTGTATACCTTTCTTATAGCGCCAAAAAGCTCCTTTGTGGAAACGCCCTTGAGAAGATATCCGCTTGCTCCGTATTTAAGGGCGTTGAAAACATATTCGTCATCGTCAAAGGTAGTCAATATTATTATTTTTATATCGGGATAATTTTCCTTAATGAGCTTTGTGCAGGTAACGCCGTCTATTTCGGGCATTCTTATATCCATAAGTATTATATCGGGTCGTCTTTCCCTTACGGAGCGTATTACGTCCCTGCCTGTGGCAACGCTGTCCGTTACCTCAAAATCCTCTACGGAGCTTATTAATATTTCAAGACTTTGCCTCATAAGCTCCTGGTCGTCAGCGATAGTTATTTTTATCATAAGCCCTTTCTCCTTTATTTAAGTCTTAAAGGCAATATTGCCTTTACCTTGAAGCCCTGGCTTCCGTCAACACTTAGGCTTCCGCCCAGCATATCCAGTCTTTCCTTCATGTGACTTAATCCAAAGCCGTTTTTTATTTTCTTACAGCCTATGCCGTTGTCCGATATATTTATTATAATATTTCCGTTTTCGTTTGCTATTGAAATATTTATTTCTGTGGCTCTTCCGTGCCTCATGGAGTTTGTAATGCTTTCCTGTATTATCCTGTAAATTACGTCCTCCTCATCATTGCTGAGATTTCCTAAATCGGCAGAATTTTCATAGTTGATATGCACTCTTGTGGAAAGCACCATTTCCGAAATCATTTTTTCAAGAGCCTCGGCAAAGGGCAGCGTTTCCAATACATCGGGACGCAGCGCCTTAACCGAACGCCTTACATCAGTCATACCCTGTCTTGCGGCGTTTGCTATATTCTCAAGCTGCTTTTGGGCAACCTCGGGAGCAACAGTTATAAGCTCGTTGCAGGCGTCTATGCCTGTAACCACACCTGTCAGCACATGACCGAGGGTATCATGTATCTCTCTTGCAAGACGATTCCTTTCCTCTACCTTTGTCATATTGGCGATTTTCTCCGCGTTTTCCTCAAGCTGTATGTTAGCGGCTTTAAGCTGCTTGTTCAAATCGTTAAGCCGCTTGTTCATATTCTGCATATTCCTGTTTTCCACAGTCTGACGGTGTATTATAAATATCATATACACTATAAAAATAAGCGAATTAAGGCTTGCGCACAGACTTATAACTCCAGAAATCAGCCATCTTACATAGGTATTGTAATAAGAAATGTACGATGAAAGGGGCACAAGTCCCAGTGAGCTGTCAAGTATGTCTGAATTTGCTATTATATAAATAATAAAAGCAGTCGCAAGCATAAAATATGTATATTTCGTAGTCCTTATATATCTCATATAATCGGCAAAAATAAGAAGTATAAGTCCCGTATAGCTGAAATTCACAATATATGTAAGCCAGCCTGCCAGCAGCAGCTCCGCTATACAGCAGTATACAACCGTTCTTGTGTTTCTCTTTTCAATATTTATCACAAGCATAAGAGTACACAAGCCCAGAAACGCCAGAACAGGGGTTTTCCAAGGCGCGCCCTGAATATGTGGAAGCTGAGAAAGAAAGTCCTTTGCGCTGCCTTCTCCTATTATTCCGTATGTACTCATACACATTAAAAGGGCAACAAAAAGAACTACCATGAAGCTCATGTTTTTCATAAGTATCATAGCAAATTCGGGCAGACTTTTTTCTGTTATAACTTTTTTGTTTTCTACTGCCATCTTTCAACACCATACTTATCTATATTTTCGCTGTTTATAAGCTCTACGGGAACGAGTATACGACTCTCGCATTCCTTGCCCTCCAGAAGCCTATATATGACGTCTCCTGCCTCTTTACCTATTTCCGTAGGAAACTGGGCAGCCGTTCCCTTCATTATATTTTCTTTAATAAGTCCCTTGGCGTCGGGAGCGCCGTCAACTCCGTATACATCGGTATTTTTCAGTATTCCGTTTTCCTCAAGGGCAGCTACTGCGCCTACCGCCGCCAAGTCATTCAATGCAAATACGGCGTCAAACCTCTTACCTGTTTTTATGAATTCATTCAAAACAGGCTCTGCCAGCTCAAGCTGACCTTCGCAGTCAAGCTCCGCTGCGATTTCTATATTTTCGCTGCCTGCCACAGCGTCCTTAAAGCCCTGTATTCTGTCTATACCCGATTTGGCTATATTGTGGGTAAGAAGTACAAAACGCTTTTTCTCGCCCTTGCTCACCACATATTTTCCTATTATTTCTCCTGCGGCATAATTATCCGACTTTATAGTACAGTCTGCAAGAGAGTCGTCATATACCTCGGAATCCACTACTATTATTTTTACGCCGTCTGCCTTTGCTCTTTCAAGGGCAGGCGTCAGAGTTTTCCAGCTTACGGGAGTAACAACGAGTACATCAATTCCCTCGTCTATCATTGAATTTATTTGTTCAAGCTGCTTTTCTTCATCAAGAGCAGGGTCATAGAGTATGAATGTATCGCCCTCTGATTCCACCCTTGCCGCAATCTCCTCATTCAGTATAGTATAGAATTCATTATTCATAGTCATATAGCTGACGCCTATTTTATGGCAATTTTCCTTCTGGTCAACGGAATAGTCATGACCTCCGCAGAATAGATAAATAACTGCAAGCAAGATTAATATATCAGCTGCGGCTATAATCAGCTTGAATATTCTTTTGTAACGCTTCTGCATAAAAATCACCGACCATTCAAAGGTTGTTTCCTGAAAAAATAAACATATTACACTACGTCTTTTTGTTACTTATCTTTTTATATTAACTATAATTCGATTATATCAAAACAAAACTCGTATTGCAATAATTATACCGTAAGCCGACCTATACTTTCATAATTAATTTACATTTTTTATCTGTGTTGAAATTGCAGATAAACGCATAAAATTCGAGCAAAAGGGTAAATATTCATTTTTCAATGATATTCTTTAATAAAAACAGTTAGCCTCTTGGGGATATAATTGCCCTTTAAAACTATTTAAAATCTATAACAAGTATAATAAAAGTGATAGGTAATCGACTGTTCTTAATTTGGTACGCTCCGGCTATTGACATAGAACCGCAAAATAAAAAGCCCTGTGATTGACTTGATCACAAAGCTTTTTTAAGTTGAAAACACGGATTTGAACATTCATGAGCGCTGCCAATTTCCGTTATTTTACATAATACTCAAAACCGCTGTTTTTACCGAATTTCTTGCTTTTGAATTTTTTATATGTATTCAAATAATGTCTCACCGAAAATCATATTATGTTTATCACTTCTTATTTTCAATCTTACCACAAATTCTACTATTATCTTCTATGCTATCATTATTCGTCTGGACATATTTCATCCATTCCTTGTTTTCTTGCATGACTATATTTTCAAAGTCAATTATAAAATTGTTATACTTGTAATCATCCAAGCACAGATACCTTTCCGTCAGTCCTTTGAGTCTTTCAAGTGTAGATCTGTATGACGTCCACTTTTTCTGACATTGAAGCAAATTTAACATTGATACAGACGTACTGCTTATAAGGGGAAGTAGCGAAATCCATTTATCATCTAAGAACAATGTAATAAAAAAATTTGCAAGCGGTATAATTATAGCTATTATAGTTAATAAATAATATCTTCTCTTATTTTTTTCTGCTGCAACAGAATACCATTTTATTGTAGAGTATACCCATTCTGTACAATGAACGCTGATCAATCTTTCTTCCAATGAATTCAAATATGTCTTCTCTATTCCGTTTGGATCTATTTTTTGCAATAGTTTCATTTTCGTTTTCAACCTCCTTGGTATTTGGTCATGTATGAAAGTATAGCCATGTGTATTATCTATTGCCTAAACCTATTAGTATACTTCTTCATCAAGTTTATGCCCATTGATATCTGAATTTTTAATTTCATTAAATTTTTCTAGAATATCATTATGTCCTATATAGGCAAAGGATTGTTTTATACCCATTTCACGTATTTTATCAAGCCAATCATATATAGCAGCCTTTTTAAACATAGAATTACCTTTCTTATCCTTTTGTACTTCAAGCGCCCTTGCCATAAAAGCATACTCATTTTCAAGATTAGTGCCAAAAATACCCTGGTCATCAGTATTAATTGATACCCAAAGCTGAGAACAGTCTTCACTAAGGGTTTCATTATTTGTCAATTCTTTATTATAAAAGGCTGTGATTGGATGCTTGGCATAATGTCTGAAAGTGCCTATAAGATAATTTGAGGATGGATTTGTTTCAATACCTATTCCCCTTTCTGCGATTTCCCTTTGTAATGCTTTTTGAACAGCTTCAACTGCATTAATATATTCGTCTGATACCTTTATATTAATTTTCTTTTTTCCTTCAAGACGAACTCTGCAGCTATAATGATACAAATGATATAAAAAGGCAATGTTGAACTTTTTACGTATATCATAGCTCCAAAAGCCTTTCCTATTTACAGCCTGTCTTTCATAGTCTGAGTGACACTTATACATTTCACAAAAATAGCCTTTTTTATATAATTCGGGAGAATCACCTCTTAAACGCCATGCGTTATAATATATATTTATATCAAAGGAATCTACATTAATGCTTTCACTTTCACCCTCATTAATTGACTTCAAAACATCTCGAACGTATATGGATCTTACATCCTCGCCATATATTTCATCAAAAAATTTTACATATTCATTTTCTATTTTATTTTTTAGGTTTCCGAAGTTTTCAATATTATACTTTATGAGCGAATGATATAACCATACTATATTATCTAAATAATCCTGCTTTGGAAGATATATATTATAGTCTTTTGATTCATACCATTCTCTTGGAGAAATACCCAAGGCAATGGCGTGTCCAAGACGCGAACCGCAGTCTAAATTAAGAAAATTTATTGCCTCGTCAATAGCTCTTAATCCATCTGTCACATCCAAAAAATCCTCTCCCACATGATATGTTGCTCTGAGCTGGGGAAGTTTTTTAAATACAGCATTACCGGTATAATATGAATATGTATCGCTTTGAAGCGCCCTGAATGCCTGAGCAAATACTTCAGGTCTGCATCCGATTTCTTGTGATGCTGCATCTATACCTAATACTTCCTCCGCAGTTTCGGAAAATCGTCTGCGAAAATTTATAAGAGCCATTGCCTTTTGTTCATTTGCTACTCTAAGTTTATAATGTCTGCACTGACAATAGTTCTTATCATCTATATTATCATCAGGACGTTTAATAAAATGCATTACATAATAATATCTTCCCCTTAGTTTTTCTTTAGACTCAACTGAATCGTCTATAAATTTAATATAGTTGTAAATATCATCGGGAGTATTTCCGGGAGAAATTCTCAATTCTAAATACCTAAGATTTTGCCTCATGCTTCCAATGACGGCTATTTGGGTTTTTAATCTTTCATAATATTCCCCTTTTAAAAAATAGTCCTTCCTGTCCTGTATTATCTGAAAATTCTCAAATCCTACAATATTATTGGACTGTACCAATTCCCCTCTCAGCTTTTCCTTGATTATAAGATATGCGTAGAACATATTATAAATATGGGAATTGATTTCCCCGTCATTTTTGAATATTCTTCTGAACATTCTATACATCAGATGTCTTTCTCCGCTTAATATATAATACAATTCATCCTGAGAGTTCTGCCTGTAATCCAACGCTAGCAGCGCATAGTCGTATCTGTTTCCATTGCTTGTATTAACAAGATTATTAATTATATTCTGAAGAATATCCATAATATTTATCAAGGCTTCCCGGTTTTCAAGAGCATAAACTATATGCTCATAAGTCTTTTGATCCCATAGCTTCTTAAAAATATCGGGCGGAAGCAGCAGCCTTACCTCTCTGAGCAATATATACTTTTGCTTTTTTAATAAATATAATAAAATATCCTTAAGGCATACCCTGTCACCTTCTGATTTTATTTTGTCCTTTATATCGTCATAATCTATGGGCTTGCCAAGTACCCTATCCAGAATAGAAATATATATGCTCATTTCTTTAAGCTGTTTTTTGCGGTCAACAAATATCTCTTTACATACTTGGTTAAGTATATATGCGGGTGTAGGATTTGTATTGTTATCGAAAATTGCTTTAAAAGAATTGACATCAATATACTCATTAAAACCTTCTGCCCATGAATATAAATAACTGCTTTCTATATAATAGTCGCCTATTTCTATTTCCGTATCTGTTATAATAGAAAACAGATACAGCCTTATCAGTGCAGCTTGCTGACATGTCTGTCTTATACTTTTTTCAACCCTATCCTTTTCGGTAACAAGATATGATGTTCTTATATTGCTGTCTATATCATCCGCTCTTTTCATATATTCACTGTTGCCAAGCTCATTCATAAGTTTTATCCAAGAAAGATAAAAATTAGGAGAAGAGCCTGTCAAATGAAAATGATTCTCTGCCAAGCCCTTTTCCATGATTCTGCGAAGCTGAATATTATTATGACGTATTACGGGCTGCCATGAAAAATTCTTTTCCTGCACACCTCTTTCAAGACTTATTTGGGCAAGAAAAGCACACACAAAGGTTTCCTCGCTTAAATCGATCGTAATATCACGCCAGTCCAAAATGCGTTCATATCTGCAAAGCACCTCATTATTCTGCTTCACCAGCATTTCATTGGCAAATCTTATAATAGCATCATATACAGAAATACCGCTGTCTGTTTCATTGATATTGAGACCTTTGAAGTCAGAATACTCCTTAAGCGTATCCTTAAGACCATCCAGCATATTTTTTATTTCGGTATCGCTGTTTTCTGCGACATAATTATGTATGATATTATATATGAACTTTTTGTCAATATTCCTGCAATCCTGCCTGTTCTCCATAAATGTATCTTCCGGCATTCTTTTCAGCAATATTTTCAGAGTATCGTTAAGCTGATTCATTGTATCACCCCATAAACAACCATATCTCTTTATACTTAGTTTTCTCTGCAATATATTGCGCTACTTATTATATCGCCAAACATTTGTTTAAATTTTTCATCTTTGTTTTTTTTCTCGAAGAAATCTATTAGTGGACACTCTTTATATATTTGAGAATATGTTTCTTTAAATATAGGTCTCTTATCATGATTATAATATGATTCCAAATTTAAAAGCTTTTCACGAATACAGTCTATTAATGAAATAAATGTATCAAATAATTCATCTTTTTCAATAATAGGTTTCATAGATTTATTAAAACTATTCACTAAACGTTTAATCATATTATAATATACATCTGTCGCATATACCGGAATTATCATTCCACCATACTTATTAATCCAATTAACCATTCTTTTGTAAAAGCTATTGTTTCTTGATTTGTCTTTAATCATATCAACAGAAATATTTTTAACCATTTCCTTATCGGATATATTTAATCTAATCAAATCTAATATTGCTTCCAAAAAATTATTATAAAATTCATCAAATATGAATGTATTATTTATAAAATTTAAAATATTGTAATCAGCCATACTGTTTTCAATCATATACCTTTTATCTTTTTTATTATATACAATTGTATATTTATCATTGTAACCTGTAACTGTTTTAAAATTAGAAAAAAACATCAACATTATAATACATTCTTTTAAATCATCAGCCAGATTAGCTACATTTGTAATAAATTTAGCTTTATTTAAATTTCTATTATTTTTCATTGCAATAATATTGTCTAAAGCAGGTCCTATTGGCTCGAAATTGAAACAAACCTTACACAATTTAACGTTAGATGCAACACCAGATGGCTTATGAGCATCAAAATTACCAATATTGGGCATTAAATACAAAGCCCAACTACCAACTATTGAATTACTCATTACCTCTTTTAATGCACTGTAATTATTATTTTTATTATTAAAATATTCTCTTTTTTCATTTTCTGTAGCATCTTTATGATTAAAATATAAAAATTTATATTCTCTATATCTATAAAAAATTTTTGTAAGTACATTATTATACATTGCAAGTAAAGCATGAACAAATTTTTTGTCATAAATTTCTGTTCTTCCCATTATGTATAATGCTCTCATTAGTTCGCCATAACTATATTCATACTCCGAATAATCTTTTGCAAAATTTTTATAAAGCTTAGTTCTATTATATCCATAATTTCCCTTATCATTTTCTAATCGTTTTAACAAATCATAAACTATTATTTTACCCCTTCTTCTTATATCTTCCTCACTATAATGTATAAACATACTCCTTTCTTTAGCAGGAAGATTTTCATTGGCGTATCTAAAAAGTATATCGTCCATACTTCTTTTTATATTAATATCAAATCTTACTATAAATTTAATATGGGCTTCTGCACTATCATCAAAATCATCTGAAATTAAATCATCCATAGCAACAAGAAAATTATAATAATGGCTCATATTCCTAAGAGTGTCTGGTTCAACAAAATGTCTTTTTCTGCCTTCATAATCATATATAAACATAAGTTTTTTATATGCAAGCCGAAAAATTGCTTTTTTTTATAGGAAGTGTAATCATATCATTTCCTTCTCTATATTGAATTTCTGTATCAATTGAACGATCATAATCTTTTTTCTTAAGAGAAGGCAAATATATCCTCATATATGAAGGAAGCGCTTTCTCCATATACTGCATAGTCAGCTTTGAAATATAATCCTTCTTATAATCATCTGATTCATCGTACATAACTAAGGTATTGGAAAAATGCTTTTCACATATATGATGCATCTGCTCATAATTTACCGCCATAAGCACAATAAGTCTGTTAATGCGTAAATATCTCAGTATATCCTCAAGTATTTTAAAGCCATTTTTTATGTTCATGTCTACATCATCGATAGCCACTACAAGAAACGTATTTTTATCATCCTCGTAATAGTTTTCAACATTATGCGAACGCATAACCTTTATATATAAATTTACAAGTCTTTCAAATTCCCTGCGAAGATCCGTACTCCTTGCAATATCTCTCAGATTTGATAAAGCTGTTTCGCGTTCGAAGCTCATTGATGTATTATGGTTACGCACCTTCAGATTCATAACCATTTTATATATACTTTCAAATCGTCTGTATAGCTCTTTTGTATCACTTTCCCTGTGTGAATTACGATCATAATCTCGATTCTCACGGTGCATAAATTCTCCAAACATCTTTGCCAAAATTGACTCAAATATATCCTCTCCAGGCTCCAATAGCGCCGCGTCTATCCATTCTAATCCTATAAATCGAATCTCATCTTTAAAATATGCTTCTTCCTTTAATTCATTTTTAAATCGTTTATCGGAATCCTTGCTGTCAAAATTATTTTTCAAGCCCTCCATAAAAGAAACCATAGCAGAGCTTTTTCCTGTTCCTCGCCTTCCTATAAACGTTATAATATTATTAGGCTGATCTCGAACTTCCTTATTATACATTAAATTTCTTTGATTATCTGCGCTTTCGTATGTCAGCTGCGCCGCCCGCTTATATACACTGGAAAACAAGGATTGGGTGTAATTATCATCGTATACAATGCCTGTTTTGCCTGCTTCCATAACATATTTTGTTCTTTTTATCTCTTCCATAAAAACGCCTCCATAATATATAATAATATTAATATTAAATTATAAATGTAAAATCTAATACTAATTATATATTAACGTAATTTTTTTAGATAATCAATATATTTATGATATTTTTTGGATTATTTTGTTATTTAATTGCGTTTTTATTATAAAAAAATAACAAATTATGAAAAATTTGCTTATAAGTGGCATATAGAATTATCGTGATGTCAGAAAAGATACAAAACACAGCATAATCATTGCTATAAAATTATTATGTAAAAATATAAAAATTTTTAAAGAAATAAAGTTATTTAATTTTTGTTTATGATATAAAACTTGAACATATAACGGTGTACGATGTACAATATTGATAAGCAGGCTTGAGTTGAATATGGCGTATAATGTGTGTTATAATACAATAAGAAATTACAGATATGCAAAGAATATCCCTTATCAGAAACATTGAGAGGTAATAATATATGGCAGTGTTAGTCACACCCTTTTTTATCAATATTTTATCCTTGACCATCTTATGCAATATATCCCTTGCTCGTCTTTCCTTTACATTAAGCAAATCCTAAGCTTGTGCGGTTGTAATGAAATCATTATTTTTTAAATATGATAAAATTGTTTTTTGCTGTTGTGTGAAATTAGTATCTTCGACACTTCTTTAGAAGTTTTGTCAATATTGCCTTGAAGCTGACCTCTATATATTAATTATAAAGTCTGTTTCGCTTTTAATCATTTCGGGTTCTCTTAAGCCATATGCTTTTATATCGGATATAACTCTTGGTTTTCCGCTGCCCCAGTTTTCAATAAGTTCCATATAAAGGAATGCAGATGTCAGTGCTTCATTCCCGGCTTTGAGCGACCTTCTTTTATCATATCATCCGTAAGACCTCTTACCAAACCTCCATGAGAAGTTATTTCAAGTCTGTCGTTATAAAGCGCAATCTGAATATTGGAATTGTCAATATCTGTCTACAAAAACATCTCTTGTTTTCCCTTTAAATATTCCGCATTGTATTTTGTGAGTATCTCAGAAGTTCCTGTAAGCAAAGCATACGCATTTGTGGTCAGTATTTTTTCTTCCCTTTCTGTAAGGATGCCCCATGAAATAAGCTGACTTTTAGTAACGTCTTTCACTTCTGCCTTTTCTTCCTCTGTTTTACAATGCTTTACAGCAATAGATTTCATCTTTTTACAAAGCTCTGATATATCTTCGTTCGTTATACTAAGCCCTGTGCATACTGTTTTATTAAAACAAACAGGCGCATTTTCAAACATCATTTCTCTTATCTGCAAATAATCCGCCTGTCTTGTAGTACTCCTACACGAATATATGTGCCGTTTTCCATGCCTTCGGATTTAATATAATATGGTCTTTGCCTTCCCGGAAATACCTCCACAACTATAAGGCTATTTTGTCTGCATTCTGTATTGTAATATCAGGTATTATCGTAGGTGTGCAAGAATCGGAAATTGCATTTGCAATAGCATCTATTTCATTAAAAATATTCTCCTTATTCACTCCCACAATATTGTGCTCATCATCTATGCCAAATATAAGCTTTCCACCGCTGCCATTTGCAAAAGCAACAATAGTTTTCATATAATTTTTGCTGTTATTAGACCTTTCTATTTTAAATTCAATATTTTTAGATACACAATTTACAATTATCTCCTATTTTATATTTATATACACAATTGCATCATGAATTGATGTGTATTACAAACAACTATTTCTTGAATATGTCAATAGATAATTACCTAAAATTTCCATACGATTTTCTGATTTGCAAAATATTATGATTTTATAAAAGTTATTTTTAACAAATTATAGCTTATACAACTTTATTCTATAAGATTTTATATTATTTCTTTTTTAAAAAATAATATAGACATTTGAAACAATATGTGCTATTATAATATATATATTAATATTTAAAATATGATTCTATTTATTTTAAAGGAGGTTTAATATGACAAAAAACAATAGTTCAAACAACCAAGTTATAGATACTGGCTTTTTCACAATAAAAGGAAATATTCTTCTTTCTGATAATATATTTATACAAATGAGCAACATAACAAGAGTATGGACAGGACAGCTGCCAAAAAAGCCATTACCTTTAATACCGGTAATTATCTTGATAATAGCAGGTATTATATTATTTGATATTAAAATCTGGTTAGCAATATTGGCAATTATAATTGCAGGTATTATAATATTTGTAAATGTTAAGCAAACAGTATATCATGGAATAAATATTGAGTTAAATTCCGGCAATATCTACTCTTTTATATGTGATGATCCCTCTTATGTAAAAAAAGCTTTTGATTGTTTATCCCAATGTATTTACAATAAAATAAATTACAACAAATATTATAAGATCAATTTAAATAATGGTGTTATCAATTCTGGAGTAATTAACTCAGGTAATATTGAAAGTTCAACAGTAGCAGGTGAAATTAATAATAATGTATAAGAAAAAAACATTAAAAATAAATAATGGTTTTATAATAAACGGAACTGTAAATACAGGAAATATTATAAATAGCAATGTGAATGGTTCTGTAACATATAATAACTACTGGAAAGACATAGAAGATGAAATTGAAATACTTTGCGATAATTATAATAAATTATATAATAACGTAAAGGACATTGAATTTTTAAAAAATATGGAAAGTGCAGCAAGAGAAAAAAACCAAAGCAAATTAAAAAAAATAATTAGCAGTGCTCCGGCTTTGATAAAAGCTTTTATTAAAGAGCTTGGTTTGAGCTTGCTCGTTCAATTAATAACTAATACTTGATTTTAAAAGCAAGGGCAGGATTTGTCTGTCCCGCCCTTGCTTAAATAAATATCATTTTTATAATTTACACAAAATATGAAACAAATCCCTTCAAAGTCATTTCACAACCTCATAATAAGCATATTTCCCCTTGCCGTACAATCTTAGTTTATTCTCTCTAACAAGTTTGGTCAATACTCTTATCGTTTATTCGGCAAAGCTCCATTACATCCGCTCTTGTAACCTTATTATCATTGCTTTTGGCAAATTTAATTATCATCTCAGGGTATCTTATTTTATCAATATTGGTTTGTCTGACATATCCGACTGTGTTTTTAGACTGCTTGTAGACGCTTGAGCTTAAAATATAACTTCTGCCTCTTCCCGAACCGGTAGGCTATATCATTCCCGGTTCAACAAGTTTTTCCACTGTATTCCTTAACTTGACCTCAGATACATGTGTATCTTCACACGGTTCCTTAAAGCTCATTCTTCTGTTTCTTTTAAGTTCATTTAATGCCAGAAGTGAATTGAGCGGTATACTGGTACCTGTTTTGCCCAGCTCATCAGAAATCATTTTTACAAAAGCTTTATCCGGCAGTCCTCTATTTCAGCCTTAGAATTTTTGCCGCTTGATATAGCAATATGCTTCTGCTCTTTGGCACCTCAATATCAACATATCTCTTATCCTCCGCATTTATTAGCACAACTCTTACCGTTACAGGAGAAATTGTTCTGTTTGCAATAAAGGCAGCCAACTTTGTAATATCCCTGTGACTTTCATGTATTCCTGTTATTTCGCCATCATCCTCAATACCAAGGTATAAATGCCCTCCCTCAGTATTTAAAAGCGCCACTACTGTTTCAATAATAATGTCATCAGACAATTTCTTTACATCACTTTTAAACTCCCGTCTTTAAATCTTATATTCAAAATATACATCCTTTTATTTAACACTCGCAATATTAAAAGTCAAGTATTTATTTGTAGGTAATATTATTATCCTGCTTCTATTGGATTGTATATATGAAGTTTAGGTGCAGCTATTGGATTTATAATAAAGGATAACTATTTATTATCAGAATATATATATGTGGTGGCAGATTAATGAACGTATTAAAAATAGGAGCAATAAATGGTGTTACAGACAGACTACAACTATGTAATAAAGATAATTTAGAGGGGGTTGAATATCTTAAGAATGATTATTTAGACACAAATTCGTATTTTTGGAATGAACAATTAAAGGAATCTAAAATTAATAACTGTATTAGTTTTATAACACAGAGTACCATACAATTACCCACAGAAATATTATGGGTCTTGAATAACAACGAGCAATTTATATTAAAATTGAGAAAAGCTAAAGATGCTATAAAAAACCCTTTTTTTTCATCTCAAGAACTATTTGCCTGTTTAGAAACTTTGCAGATTGCTTGTGAATTAATATATTATGCTGACACTGTTCCCTTTAAATTAAATGTAGCATCTGGATTTATGCAAAGCAATGAATCTGCAAAAGAAATGCTTGAAGGCTGTTTGCATTATTATTGTAATCCATATTTATCATTTATAATCAATTGTGTTATGCCTTTAATCAGCAATTATTTTCCAGATATTATACTTTTAGAAGGTAAACCTAATATTGCTACTTTTGCGATAGCAGTTTTAGCAAGAAAAATCTTTCCAGATTTAAAGATTGGAATATATGGACATTCTTCGGAGTATTATTCATTAAATAAAATTATTCATCTTCTTCTTAAGAACAGGTATTTATTTAGTGTTTTTGACTTTATAATTAAAGATTATGATACAGATACAATTATAAAATTGTGTGACACATTAGAGTCTGGTGGAGAATTGCAAAATATCCCTAATTTAATATATACACCAGATAGAGGGAAAACCATTTACCAGAATTCATCAGAATGTACAAAAAATACTGAATTACAAATAAGTAGTTCCTATAAACCTATAGATATAAAACTATTTCCTAATAACCATTGTTTTTGGAACAAGTGTTCATTTTGTGGAATTAATAGTAAATATATAACATCCGAAGATCACAAATCATGGGACTTGAACAAGGCATTTCAAATTTTGGAGCATTTAAATCTACAAGGTATAAAAAAAATATGGCTTATTGACGAAGCAATACCAACAGACATTTTGAATTCTATCGCTCAAAAAATTAATGAAAAAAATTGGCATTTTGAATGGCATGTACGAACCAGAATAGATAAAAAACTTTTAAAAAGTAATGTTTGTGAGAACCTTGCTAATTCTGGATTAAAACACATATTATTAGGTCTAGAATCTGCTTCCGACAGAATTCTTAAACTGATGAACAAAACAAAAGATGATGATTATATTGAAACAGCGGAACTAATTGTAAAAAAGTTTACAGAAAACAATATATCGGTCCATTTCCCTGCTATAATAGGTTTTCCTACTGAAACTGATGACGAGCGGGATCAAACAATAAATTTTTTAAAATATTTGAGAGATACCTATTCTCTATTTACATATAACGTAAACATTTTAGAACTTGATGTCAGTAGTGATCTCTATAAAAATTTTGAAAAATATGATATTTGCAATTTATTTTATCCATGTACTCCATCATCGTTTATAGGTAATTCTATACAATGGGGAAATGACATATCCGTTTTAAAAGAGATACAAAAGGAAGCTCTCTATTATTTGTTTCCATGGTATCCTAATAGTTCACTATTAAAAATAGACTTTTTTTACAAGTATTTGGAATATACAAGAATGCCTTTGAATAATAAAAACTGGGATAAAATGCATACGTTTAGAACAATTACTATAAACTCTGATAAAATATGTATTAATGATTATTGTGATATGCTAAAATTAAAAAACGGTAAATATGCATTAATAAATCATAACACTTATCAATTTGTTATAGGTGGAGAAATATTAAATCAAATTTTCAACTATAAAAAATGGATACTGTGTAAAGACATCATTTATAAATTCCCTGAAAGATTAAGGAAAAATGTCCTAGATTTATTACAATGCTTATTAAATTATCAAATAATAAAGATAAGGAGGTAAATTATTATGTATAAGGAGTTTATTTCATTTAAGAACTCAACAGAGTTTACCACTAAGGACAATACAAACGCTACTGCAACAGCAAGTTATTTGTATAGTTCTTTGTCAGGTGGCGGCGGTAACGGAGGTGGCGGAGCAACCGGTGGGGGTGACAATAGTGGCACAAATGGTGGGGGCAAAACCAAATGACCAACCATAAACATAACATATTAAATATTTAATATCTATTTGTTTAGGGAATGGATTTTAAATATCCATTCCCTAAATTAGAAAGATTAATTTATATAATATTCTACAGATTTAATTACAGTCTTAGTTTTTTTTTGAAATTTTATAGGGCCTATTGAATAATCAAGTTTTTTGCAAACTTTTTCTTCAAATACCTTAGGGTTTCTTTCTCTGAGAACAGTTAATAAATTTTCGTTATCCCACTCATTATGTTTGTTGGATGCTTTTTCATGTCTGCTGTTTTCTATATCTTTAATAGCCTTAACACCACCAAATGAATAGTAAAATATCTGACATATTGTGAGAATATCATGTAGCTTACCAAAAATTGTTATAAATAATTCATAAGGGGAATGATGAGAAATTTCAATCTTTGAAGTTATATCTGGATTTATATTTCTTATGACTTTTTCTGTATCAATTACTATAGGTGTTAAGTTTTCAGGTTCATTACATTTTATATTTGTTGTCAGTTCAATAGTTGCACAGGGATATTCATTTGAATTATTCAATAATATATTTTTTATTTCATCTATATAATTTATATATCCTTTTTTAACATTATATGGAACTTTATCTGGTTGTATCTCACTTTTAATTATATTATAGATTTTATGTAATTCTTTTTTATTGAACAGACCCACATTTGCAATAAATTGGCATATATTATATAAGGAATCAAAATCCTCTTGTTTTATGGAATAATCAATTGCCTTAGGCAGCAGATAACTAATTTTTTCTGTTTGCTTATTTATTAGATAAATATTTAACACAGAAAAATATTGTCTTGTCTCCATATAATAAGGTATAAGCTTAAATATTAATTCTTTTGCTGTTACAAAATCCACTTCTTTTTTATTTCCAAGAGAAAACTTAACTGAACCTACATTTTTTTCAAAAATATTAGATAAACCAATATTGGTAACTAAGTCCAATATAGGGAAAATTATATTATCAAATTTTACATCATCATGAAATCTACAGTAACGTATTCCTATATTTCTGAGATCCATGTTAGTGAACTTAGTATTTTTTATTATAGCACGTTCAAATGAAGAATCTTTAATGTCACATGCATTGAATGTGCTGTTTTCCAAATATATATCTCTAAAGGAAACTCCTTCAAATCTTATTTTTTTAAAATTTACATTTATAAACTGACTAAAATTAAACCCCGTATTTTCTATCAAGAATTTTTCTTTTCGTTCAAAATCACATCCAGAAAAATTACAGTAATTAAAATTGGCGCCACTAAAAAAACAATCATAAAATTTACAAACATTAAAAATTGAAAAAGCTCCATTACTTGCTTTAAATCTAGAAAAATTAAATCTACAATTATTATATCTTGGCTTTTCTATTAAACTACCTGGAAATTCACTTCCAAAATCTCTGTTATCAGCATCTTTTGGCGGAATATGGGCATATTCTTCTGATTTTACAGAAAACTCTCTAAACATTTGGACTGCTTCAACAAAAGCTAAATTGTTATCTTCTTTCTTTACAATTTTATCCATAATATATTCTCCCTGTAAAAATATTATAATAAATAGTTATCCTTTATCCCATTATATTACAAATCTTTACAATAATCAAGTCCTTATTACAATTTAAATACTTAGAGTTGATTAACAATAATATCAAATTCACTGTCGGGGAGGTCATATCCGCTCAATATACCGCCGCTGTTTATATCCTTTACTCTTATCAGATAATTATTTCCCGATTCCTCAATATGCGTCATGGTGTTGTAGCCTTCATATCCCCTGTCCAATATATAGATAGCCTTGCATGGTAAATCAAGCCTGTCTACCATTGTATTTAAGGCTTTTCTTTCATTGCTTTTTCTTCTTGTCTGTATACATACATCAACTATGTTTTGTTCAAAAGATCGTAGACAGCGTTTAGATGTATTATGTTGTAGGCTTTTAAGGTTTTTTATTGTAAAATTAACGTTCCTTGTTATTGGGATTGGCTGCATAGTTAAGGTAAGCGCCGTCAACAGCCAGCAGTCTATTGTTTTTGTAGGTTTTTGCAAAAGAAAGCTTTTTATTAAATTTCTTAATCAGGTGTTCAAAGGCATAAAGCTGTATTTTACTGCGCTGCTGAATAAAAGCAGATTTTGAGGGAGAAAAGTCAAGCTTTCTGTTTCTGACAAAATCCCTGCCGGGATTTTTAACAAACAAATATACATTTTTCCATTAAATTAATTTTTTTAATTACTTTTAAGTTTTACTGAGTAGTTTAGCATTTGCAAAGCCTCCTAAAAAATAAAGTCATTTAATCGGCTTTGCCGCAAATTTTTATAGATTTGCCAATAGTTTAAAAAAATTAATTGATTTTTTCAATAGTAACAACGATTTCTAATCTCCCCATCATCGATATTCCACAGTATCATAATAAAAATTCTTTTTCTTTTCGGCACATATTTATTTTAAACTTGTTATTATCCCGCGATTATAGTATAATTGACTTAATAATGGTTTGGGAGAAGCAGAATATGAGTACCGAATATTTACTTGTGGACGGATACAATATAATATTTGCCTGGGAGGAGCTGAGAAGGCTTGCCGAGGAGAGCATAGATGCCGCAAGGGACAGGCTCATAAACATTATGTGCAACTACCAGGGCGTAAGGAAAATGGAGCTTATACTTGTGTTTGACGCCTATAAGGTAGCGGGCGGAACAGGCAGCGTTACAAAGGAAGGCAATATATACGTGGTATATACCAAGGAGGCGGAAACTGCCGACCAATATATAGAAAAGACAAGCCATGAGCTTTCCAGAAACAACAAGGTATCCGTTGCTACATCGGACGGTCTGGAGCAGGTAATAATATTGTCTCAAGGCTCTCTGAGAATGTCTGCAAGGGATTTGTATACCGACGTTCACTCGGTTACAAAGGATATAAGAGAAAGAATAGACGAAATAAGACCTGTCAAGAACAATATGCTTATGGATAATCTGGACAAGGAGGCGGCGGACTTCCTTGAAAGGCTTAGAAGAAAGAAGTGATAAAATGGCTGAATATGAAAATATGTCCTACGAAGACCTTGTAATGCGTGTGCAGAAGCAAAACGACACTTTGGCTCTGGAATACCTTATAAACAACAAGGGCAGAAGCCTTATAAGGAAAAAGACAAGAGGCTACTTTATACTTGGCGCAGACAAAGAGGACGTTATACAGGAGGGAATGGTAGGCTTATACAAGGCAATAAGGGATTTCAATGCGGATAAGGAGGTCAGCTTCGTATCCTTTGCGGAGCTTTGCATAAACAGACAGATAATAAGCGCCATAAAGGCGGCAGGAAGACAGAAGCATTCGCCCCTTAATTCCTCCGTATCCATGGACAGACAGGTATCCGATGACGACGACGCCACATATCTGGACTATATAAGCCGCTCAGACATCAATCCCGAGGAGCTTGTAATAGGCAAGGAAAGCCGAAAGGCTATGGAAAGAGCCATTGTGGATTCCCTCAGTAAAATGGAGCAGAGGGTACTGGCTCTCTATCTTAAGGGCAAAAGCTATACCGAAATCGCCGTAATTATGGGCAAGGAGGAAAAGAGCATAGACAACGCCCTGCAAAGAATAAAGAAAAAGGTGGAAAAAATAGCCTACAGGAAGGGCTGAGTATAGAATATTCAAAAATTTGAAATAGCAATATACACAAAATAATTATAACTTTTATCCTATATGTGTTATAATCCTAAGAATATATGCACAAAAAATCGTCTCAAAATTAAAAAATACGCAACAATATTTGTATGTTTTGCATAGTGTTGTGTTTTTAAAAATGAAATTTTTAACAAAAAATACAAAATACACTCTTGTTTGTTGAATTTTTTTGTACACTATGATAAAATAATTTCAACGGGAAGTTAGTAAATCAGGGAGAAAAATAAGGTAAAAGAACTGTGCCGCTGTTTTTTCAGCGGCATTTTTCTTTGCTCGGCGTTGCATTTAGCTAACAAATGTCTTATAATTAAAATAAAAACAAGGAGGAATGTAATATGGTATCAGAAAAAATGGCGCAGCTTGTTGCAGGCAGCTCTATTATAAGAGCTATGTTCCAGGACGGAAAAATAATGGCGGAAAAATACGGCAAGGAAAACGTATATGACTTTTCTCTCGGCAATCCTTCCATAGTGCCGCCGCCAAGCGTAAAGGCGGCTATTGTGGATATAGCCGAAAACGAGCCTGAAATGGAGCTTCACGGCTATATGAGCAACGAAGGCTACGACGACGTAAGGCAGACCATAGCCGAATATACCAACAAAACTCATGGCACAAATCTTTCTGCCAAAAATATAATTATGACAGTAGGCGCTGCAGGCGGGCTTAACGTGGCGCTTAAGTCATTGCTCAATCCGGGTGAGGAGGTAGTGGTCGTAGCTCCGTATTTTGGCGAGTACGATAATTATATTTCAAACTTTGACGGCGTAAAGGTAGTCATAAGTCCCGATTACGAAAGATTTTCAATTAATTTTGAGGAGCTGGAGTCAAAGATAACGCCAAAAACCAAATTTATGATAATAAACAGTCCCAACAATCCCACAGGCGCTGTTTACTCCGAGGACGATATTAAGAAATTGGCAGATATTCTCAATAAAAAGCAGGCGGAATACAACACCGAGATATTCCTTTTCAGCGACGAGCCTTACAGAGAAATAGCCTTTAAGGGCGTTAAGGTACCCTATATCACCAATTATTACAAAAATGCCATAGTAGGCTATTCCTACTCAAAGAGCCTTTCACTTCCGGGTGAAAGAATAGGCTATCTTGTAGTACCAAGCGAGCTTGACGATTTTGAGGATACCATTGTGGCAATGAGCGTTGCCACAAGAATAATGGGATTTGTAAACGCTCCAAGCCTTATGCAGAAGGTAGTCGCAAGATGTATAGGTCAGACATCAGATTTAAAGGTTTATGAAGAAAATAAGGATATACTCTACAACGCCTTAAGGGAATACGGCTACGAGTGCGTAGAGCCGGGCGGTACATTCTATATGTTTCCCAAGTGCCCTATTCCCGACGATAAGGAATTCTGTGCCAAGGCAAAGGATTTCAGACTTGTAATCGTACCCGGTTCGGGATTCAGCTGCCCAGGTTATTTCAGAATAGCATTCTGCGTGGATAAGTCCACTGTGCTTAACTCTCTGGATAGCTTTAAAAAGCTAATAGATTTCTATAAATAACAAAAGGGTCTTATAACTCACCCACAAAAATTTAGTCTTAAATCAAATAGAGCTGTCGCATTATGACCTTATGCTTACAAGTCATAACGCGACAGCTCTTTGCGTTTTTTTATTTACCCAAACTAGAAGCTGAATGTATCCTTAAGACCCTTCCACTTTTTATCCTTTTCGGAAAGTATCAGCTTTGATGTATCCTCTACCGGCCAGTCTATGCCTATATCCGGGTCGTTCCATGCAAGTCCGCCCTCATCGCCAGGGTGATAAAAATCGGTACATTTATAGGTAAATTCGGCTACATCGCTAAGCACTACAAAGCCGTGAGCAAAGCCCTCGGGAATATAGAACTGCTTCTTGTTCTCATCGCTTAATTCCACGCCGAACCACTTGCCGTAGGTACTGCTTTTGCGTCTGAGGTCTACTGCCACATCGAATACCCTGCCCTTTACAACTCTCACCAGCTTGCCCTGGGGGTACTGCTTCTGAAAGTGAAGTCCTCTCAGCACATTTTTGACGCTCATGGACTGATTGTCCTGAACGAATACCATATCCAGACCCTCCGCCTTAAAGTCGTTAAGGTTATATGTCTCCATAAAGTAGCCTCTTTCGTCGCCGAAAACCGTAGGCTCTATTACACACAGACCCTCTATATCGCATTTTGTCACCTTTATTTTGCCCATTTTATTTCCTGCCTTTCTTGGAAAGTCTTTTTGGCTTGTTGTCGGAGCTGTTTTTCTTTGCCTCAGCCTTCTGCTGTCTTATGCTTTCGGCAACGGCTTCCTCATGAGCCTTTATCTGAGCTGCCTTTTCGGCAGCCCTAGCCTTTCTTTTCTTATCTATGATATTATATACGACAGCCAGAAGTATGCCTGCAAAGGATACTATTATTGAAGGCACAAGTCCCTTTGAAGTAAAGTGGAATGTGATACTGTGCTCGCCGGCAGGCACGCTTACACCTATAACGCCGTCGTCGCCAATGGATACCTTATCCACAGGCTTTCCGTCAAGTGTCACTCTCCAGCCGCCTATATAGGGTATGGAGGTAAAGAGTATGCCGTCCTCCGCAGCGTTTACAGTACCCTCTATATTTGTATCCTCAAAGCTCGTAATATTGTAGGGATGCTCCTTGAGCTTGTCATAAGCCCTTTGGAATACGTCGTCATTATAGCTTGCGCCGTATATCTTTACAGTACCGTCTTTTCTGTATGTCTTCTCAAATTCGCCCTTGTTGGTAAGCTCGAATGTAACGGTTATCTTTTCTCCCGTCTTAACGTGACCTATATCGAAAAGGCTCTTGCCTGCGGAAAGCTCTCTGTCCTCGTTGGCAGTATCCGTTCTGTATTTAACTCTCTTGGCGTTGCCTGCGTCTACATACACAAAGAGATACTGATCCTTGTCTGATGTAAATTCCGTCGTAACAGTAGGCAGAAGGTCAAGATTAGCAGGGTCTGTCAGCTTATACTTGAACTCGTTGGAATTTATTTCTTCGGTTACCTCCATATAGGTCTTTGTAATGCTGTCAGGCTGAACGTCTGTAAACATTTCCTCGTCTATGCCTGCCGCCAGCTTAACAAAGTCGTTCTGCACCCTGAATGGCATTGATTCCGTAGTTTCCCAGTTTTCAATATCCTTGTTCACCATAAAGCCTAGAGGAAGCACTCTGTCGTTTCTGTATATCCATACGTTGCCGAACTCGTTTTCCTTTTCGTATCTTTCGTTCCTTATAGTGCCGTCGCCGTTTTCGGCAGCCTTGTTCATAACGTATTTAAGATCGAACATGGCGTCTACAAGGGCGGTCGGGTCGTAATATCGGTAGCTGTTGCCCGTAGCGGCAATGCCCAGATGACCTATGAATTCGGAAATACCGCCCGGGGCAAGTGATGAGAACTGAGAGAAGCCTCTGTAATGATAGAGGGCGGCGTCGTTTATGGTAGTAAAGCGCCTGAACTCTGTTCTGTAAAAATTGCCGTTTTCCTTTTCGTCAAGGTATGCAACCGCCTTGTTGGCATTGTCTATATACTGCACATACTCGTTTCTGGAGGTAGTCCTGTCAAGTCCCTCATAGCTGGAGAACAGACATTCCGCTATTACAAGGACAAGTAAAACGCACAGTACAGACAAAATGCCCGCAGGCTTTGTGTTCTTATATACATTAATAAGTATTGCGTATACCACAATAGCGATAATGTTTATTATTATGTCGGAATCCGTCAGCACTCTGTCTATATCGTTTATATTCGGCACAAGCACATATTCCGTAAACAGAAGCACAAGCACATAGAATATGCCTGCAAATACCACCCATTGAATATCTGCGGTTTTTATATTCATAAGTCCCTTGTAGGCTATCATAAGCATTATGAAGCTGTATATGAACGTATATCTGTGAGGCAGATTTGACGGGAAGTGGAAGCCGTGTATCATATAGTCCAAAGGCTTGATACAAGCGCACAGGAGCATAAACACAAGGAGAACTCCTATAAGCGTCTTTTCCTTCCTTGATATTTTCTTGTTAAAGAAATAAAGAGGAATAAGCATCATTGTAATAACGCCGCTGTATACATTGGGAAGGTCCTCGTTTCTTGCCAGTACAACGGGTCTTGCGCCTATGAAATGGTTGGTTATAAGCTGATAAACATTGTCATAGAACTCAAATGCAGGGAAATTGGTGTCGCTTGTGGCGGTCTGGCTCAACGCTATGGCAACAGGCGCCAGTATGAACATTGAAATAAGAGCCGCTATTATGGACACTATCGAAAACTTTATAAATCTTGAAATCATAAGATTTCTGCTTTTTTTCCACTCGTAGTCGGAGAAAAGCACCACAAGGAAATAGAGAGCTGAAAATACGCAGACTATAACTGCCATATAGAAGTTAACTATCATTGTAAACACAAGGGAAACAAGATAGAAAACGTGCTTGTCCTCATGTATGAGCCTTTCTATACCCAAGGCTACAAGGGGGAATATGGCTACTGTATCCAGCCACATGACATTCCAGTAGTAGCCTGTCATAAATGCGGTAAAGGCATAGAGCAAGCCGAATATTGTAATAGAAATATCGTTTTTGTCAAAATGCTTTCTCAGATAATAAGAGAAGAAAGCCGCTGAAAAGCAGGTCTTCAAAAGTATAAAAAGAGCAAGAGCCTCAGGCAGAAGATGTTGGTTGAAAAGCAGTATAAGTATGCTTATGGGACTTGCGGTATAGTATGCGACCTGAGTTATAAACTCCTTGCCAAGTCCGCCCTCCCAGCTGTATATAAGGCTCTGACCGTTCATAATACGGTTTCTCAGCTCCTCATGGAAGGGGGCGTACTGATGATACAAATCCACCTTAAGCACTATCTGATCGCCAAAGGGAAAAATGTGCCTTAGTATATATGTAGTCAGCATCAATACTGCCGTAAGCACAAATGCCAGTATCACAAATCTGTTGTCGTAAAACAGATTTTTCTTTTTATCGTTCATATCAGACTTCTCCTTTATTTTTAAATATAAATAATTTACTGAAAATATAGTTCATTACCACTATTACAAACTGACCCAGTATCTTACATACGCTGTCGTTGAAATGCAGAACAGATACCGTTACATTCATCCACACAAGCTCAAAGCCAAGGGACAATATTCTTGCTCCCACAAAGGAGGATACCTCCTTGGCAAGCACTTTCGGCGCAAAGGACACAGATTGGAATACAAAGAGCTTGTTTGTAATATATGCAAATGTAACAGCCAGTATCCAGCTTGATACATTTGCTATATTCATCTGCAAGGGCGTCGGTTCTGCGCCTCCTGTAAGCATGAGCTTCACAGCTTCGTAGCTCACTATGGAAACGACTGTGGTAAGCACACCGAATACAAGATAGCTTATTGTTTCTCTGTTGCAGACACGGGAAATAATGCTTTTTATCAATACGATTACCTCCCATAGTCGTTTTGGGGCTTGTCCACATTGGTTTCCGCTATTATATATACAGGACGGTTTTTGACCTCAATATATATCTTTGCAATATATTCGCCCATTATACCGCAACACAGCATAATACAGCCGCCCAGAAACAAAAGTATCGTTATGATAGAGGCGTAGCCCGGGAAATCCCTGCCGTGTACAAGGGTCTTTATAACGATATATATAAGATATATAAATGATGATGCGGATATTATACTGCCCAAATATATAGCTACCTTAAGAGGAAATGTGGAAAAGGCAGTTATGCCCGCTATGGCGTATTTCAGAAGTCCCCAGAAGCTCCACTTGGTTTCTCCTGCGGCTCTTTCCACATCATTGAAGCTGAGCCACTTTGTATTGAAGCCGACCCAGCTGAATATACCCTTGCTGAAGCGCTGAACCTCGCTCAGAGCAACTACGGCGTCTGTCATTTTGCGGCTCATCATTCTGAAATCTCCTGCTCCGTCGGGCATACTGACCTCTGAAATTCTGTTTATAAAGCTATAAAACCGCCTTGTAAAAAATGTACGGAGAAAAGGGTCGCCGTCTCTGGTGGCTCTGTTGGTAGCGCAGCAGTCATAGCCCTCCTCCATTGCCTCAAGCATTTGAGGAATAAGGGCAGGCGGATGCTGCAAATCCGCGTCCAGTATAGCCGTGTAATCCCCTGTGGAATTCTTAAGTCCGGCATACATGGCGGATTCCTTGCCAAAGTTACGGGAGAAGGATATATATTTCACCCTGCTGTCCTTTTCTGCAAGCTCTTTCATTATATCGAGAGTACCGTCGGTACTTCCGTCATTTACAAATATAAAGTTGAAATCATAATTATCAATGCCGTCGGCAACTCTTTTTGCCTCGTCGTAGAACATTTTAAGCACAGCCGACTCATTGTAACAGGGAACTATCAGATCTACAAGCATAATAGTCTCCTTTCCCCAAATTTTATAACATACCAATCTTATTTTAACCCAAAAATCAATATATAGCAATAAAAAAATGAAATTTTTGGATAAAAGATGAGTATAAATGGTTTTTGTCAATCGGTTAATTTTCTGATTTTATAAAGAAATAATAAGGATTTTGAGGATTCTTGGATTTATAATTTATATAAGTGACAGATTGTCCTATTGCTGTACAATATTGTTCAGCCATTAGTAACATATTTAGTGTTTTGGCAAAACTGAAAGTCGTTTTGACAAATGATTGCTAAAGCTTATGATGAAATGAAAATGTATTAAGAGAATATGTGAGAAATCAATTACAGAAAGATATGGCTGATGGTCAAATAAGTCTGAAAGAGTATATAGACCCGTTTACGGGTAAGCCGATAGAAAAAAGCAAGTCAAGACCACCGGCTTAGCCGATGGTCTTGACTAGATATATTTTAAAACTCTCCCTTTCTACCTTCAAGAAACAGTGATACAGACAGATTTCCGTTTCTGCATCTCAGCTCGTCTATAAAATCCTTTGTCTTTTCATTCTGTCTCATTACCAGCTTATAATCCAGCTCGTATACGCTTCCCAAATCCAGAGTGGTAACTCTCACAAGCTCGTGCTTTACGGTATATTGCTTCAGAATGTCGTCAAACACGCCCTCGTAGTCCAGATTTTCCGGTATAAGCACCTTTAGCTTTCTGTCCATTATTTTTCTGTTGCCGAAATTGAGCCTTGTAAGAACAAGCATAAGCAGGCACAGAAACACCGTAAACACAAGACCGTATATATAATATCCCAGACCGCAGGCAAGACCTATCGCCACGGTAGCAAATATATAGGATATATTCTTGGGACTGCCCGGCTCGCTTCTGAATCGTATAAGAGCAAAAGCGCCGCTTATACTCAGAGCGGAGGCAATGCTGTTGCCTATAAGCTGTATCACAATAGAGGCTGCCACAGGCACTATTACCAGCGTATAGCAGAAGCTGGAGCTGTAATTTTCCTTTTCAGCAGTTATCATGTATGTAAAGCTGACTATAAGTCCCAGTACAAATGAAACGGCTATGGTTTCCACCGCCATAACAGGGGAAATATCCGTATTGAGGGACTGCAATATCACATCAGGCATATAATCTACTCTCCTTTATTCCGTATTTAAGATAATGCTCATATTCCGTGCCGTATTTTGAAAAAGACGTTTTTTCAAGGTCGTGATGCCTTATAAGGGCAATAAGCCACATAGGCATCCTGTCCATATACTTTATCTCCATTACCATAGTATCCCTTGGCACTACTCTCTCTCCGAACACACCGTATTCAAGAGCCACGTCCTCCCGCCTTGCAATAATATTTTTGTCAAATGTTATGCGAAGCTCACTGTCTGTTTTTCCCGTAAAAGCCTGTCTTTCGTAGGAAAGATATACCTTCGGCTCAACCTCATAGTGCCTTATGCTGTATTTAAGCTCCTTTAGCACCTGCTCGTTCATATATTCCCTTATTTCAGGTATTTCTCCCGTATTCACAAAATCGTATGCTTCCTTAAGGGTAAGAGTGGTACGTCTTTTGTTTACCACTCCATGGTACTTTTTCTTTATCTCCAGAAATACCTTGGAATCCATAGACGGTACGCCGTAGGCTCTCAGCCTTATTTTTTCCTTGTACACAGGCTTGGTTACGGACATTCTTATAAGATTGTTGTCCTCCGTATCGTAGTATATATTTGATATGGCATAAAAGCTGCCGTTTTTACTGTATTCGTCGGGAAAAGCATATTTGCTAAGCTCTGCCGCTATATGCTCATACTGTTCTTTTGTTATAACATATTTCTCCTCAACTCTGTTGAAAATTTCCTTTGCCATACAATGCACCTCTTTCCTTTTCACAGCTAATAATTTACCACCTTAAAATTAAAATATAATATGTGTTAAATTAGAAAAAGATTAAAATTACATTGACTTTGCCCTGAATATGGGATAACATAATTATTATCAATATTTAAGGAGAATACAGATGAAAGAGCTTTTGGAATTGTATTGGGTATTCTGTAAAATGGGCGCAGTATGCTTTGGCGGAGGCTATGCCATGCTCCCTATAATACAGGCTGAAATAGTGGATAAAAGAGGCTGGGCGACCTCCGAGGAAATTATGGATTACTACGCCATAGGTCAATGCACACCGGGAGTTATAGCAGTCAATACCTCTACATTTATAGGCAACAAAAGAGCGGGCATACCGGGAGCAATAGCGGCTACGGCAGGCTTTGTCACCCCCTCTGTTATTATAATAATGATAATATCGTCGCTTCTGAAAAACTTTGCCCACATTACTTATGTGGAAAGAGCCTTTTCAGGCATAAGGATATGCGTTGCAGTCCTTATAATAAACGCCACGGTAAAGCTCTGGAAAAGTGCTGTAAAGGACAAAATAGGTCTTGTTATATGCCTCGGCGTATTTTTACTTTCGGCATTTACGCCTCTTAGTCCCGTTATATTTGTGGTGCTTTCAGGCTTCGCAGGGTATTTTATATGCAAATGGAAGGGGGCGTCTGAATGATACAGCTTCTTCTCCTTATAATAGAGTTTTTCAAAATAGGTCTTTTTGCCATAGGCGGAGGTCTTGCTACGCTGCCCTTTCTCTATGACCTTACGGTAACTCACCCCGATTGGGTAAACCGTTCTCAGCTCCTTGATATGGTAGCTATTTCGGAATCCACACCGGGCGCTTTGGGAGTAAATATGGCGACCTATGTAGGCAATATAATAGCAGGACCCTTAGGCGGCGTTGCCACTACTATTGGTCTTGTTATGCCCTCTGTTATAATAATAGTGATAGTTGCAAAATTTCTGGAGAGATTCAAGGACAGTCCTATTGTACAGAATGTATTCTACGGCATACGCCCTGCCTCAATAGGGCTTATAATGGCAGCCGCCTTTGTCGTAATAAAGGAGGCCCTTATGGACATACCCCTTTTTAGCGAAACAGGCAGCTTTACGGACTTGTTCAGAATAAAGTCAATAATATTCGGCATAATACTCTATATCGGCATGGTAAAGTTCAAGAAGCACCCCATACTCTATATTGCAATAGCGGCGGTAGTAGGAAATATAATAGCGTTCTGATATGAAAACAACAGTAAAAAAGGCTCTTGAAAAAATGGGTTTTACCGACTGTACGCCTGTTTTTCATCAGACCTCCGAAAACACAACATTTATAATAAAAAAAGAAGATATACCCCTGTATACCCTTAGAATATCCCGAAAAAACAGCAGAACACCCTCTCAGCTCGAAGGGGAGCTTAAATGGATGAAAGCAATAAAGGGCGTGAATATGGCTGAGCCCATTTCGGAAATACTGGATATAGACGGGTATTTCTGCGTATTTTTTAAGTATATAGACGGAGAAATGCCAAGCTACAACGATGAAGAGGTACTGTATAACATCGGCAAGATAGCGGCGCAGCTCCATAAATTTGCCGATATGCGTCTTGACCGCCCTGTGTGGAGCATAGAAAATATGACAGGCAGAAACGGTCTGTGGGGCGATTGGAGAAAAAATGATGAGCTTACCTATAAAGACAGGGAAGTTATAGAAAAGGCTCTGAGCATTGCCGCAGAAAAAATAAAGGAATACGATTCCCCAAAATACGGACTTATACACGCCGATTTAAGAATTACGAATATTATACAAAACGACAAATACTATGCCATAGACTTTGACGACTGCGGCTACGGCTATTTTATGCAGGATATTGCAGCGGCTCTCAGCTTTATGGAAAACTCTGAAAATATAGAAGCCCTTAAGTCCGCCTGGTTCAGAGGCTATGAGGAGATAACTCCCCTTGACACAAGGGACAGGGAAATAGCCGACTCCTTTATATTACTGAGGAAAATACAGCTCCTTGCATGGGTCACCTCCCATACCGACAGCGAATATGTGCAGGGAATAAGGAAGGGCTTCGGTGCGAAAAGCGTTGCTACTGCCGTTACTTACTTAAATAAAAGCTATAATATTATGTAATCATACCATTTACGGTACTTGTCAAAGGTAAAAGTTCTGAACATTTTTCCTTGACAACATTATATTTCTATTGTATAATAATTAAGCACTGTGATTGAAACAGGATTACAGTATCAGAACTATGGAGTAGTACTCAAGTGGCTGAAGAGGCTCCCCTGCTAAGGGAGTAGGTCGTTAACGCGGCGCGAGAGTTCAAATCTCTCCTACTCCGTTTTTAAGAGCTGCTGTACTTATAAAGTGCAGCGGCTTATTTTTTACATAGATTGTTAGATACCTTACAATTATCCTCAAAGGGAGGCGGCATTATGAGGACTATGGACAGCGCAGACGCCCAGTACAAAAAAATGACCGAAACACCTATACCCAAGCTGATAATAGAGCTGGGTATACCCACTACCATAAGTATGCTTATAACAAATATATACAATATGGCGGATACCTTTTTTGTAGGTCAGCTCGGCAGCACAAGCGCCAGCGGCGCAACGGGTATCGTATTCGGTCTTATGTCCATAATACAGGCCTTCGGCTTTATGTACGGACAAGGCGCAGGCAGCCTTATTTCAAGACGCCTAGGGCAAAAAGACCCTGAGGACGCAGGCAAATACGCCTCCGTCAGCTTTGCGGCGGCTCTTATTTCAGGCGCTTTTATAATGCTGCTTGGCTTTATATTTATGGAACCCTTGCTTACGTTCCTCGGCTCTACGCCTACCATACTTTCATTTGCAAGGGATTACGCCGTGTACATACTTATTTCCGCTCCCTTTATGGCAGCCAGCTTTGTGCTCAACAATATACTCCGCTACGAGGGTAAAGCCTTTTTCGCCATGATAGGTCTTACCACAGGCGGTATACTCAATATGATAGGCGACCCTATATTTATGTTCGGCTGTAATATGGGCATTTCAGGAGCAGGTCTTTCTACTGCCCTTTCTCAGATAATCAGCTTTTCTATACTGCTGTTTATGTTCATCAGCGGAAAAACACAGAGCAAGCTCTCAATACGCAATCTCACAGAGCCATTTTCAAGGCTTCTGGAAATAATAAAGACAGGCTTCCCCTCTATGGCAAGGCAGGGCTTTGCCAGTATAGCCACAATGCTTCTGAACAATCAGGCGGCTACCTTCGGAGGCGATGCGGCTGTGGCAGCCATGAGTATAGTAAGCAGAATAAATATGTTCATATTTGCCGTAGGTCTTGGCATAGGTCAGGGCTTCCAGCCTGTTGCTGGCTATAACTACGGCGCAAGGAAGTATTCCCGCGTCAAGAAGGGCTATTTCTTCACAATGGCGGCAGGCGGTGTGCTTATAGGCACTCTTGCTGTAATAGGACTTATATTCTCAGGCGGAGTTGTAGCCATATTCAGAGATGACCCCCAGGTAATAGAAATAGGCACTCTTGCCATGAGATTCCATTGTCTTGCGCTTTTTGTGCAGCCTGTATGCGTCTGCTCCAATATGCTTTTCCAGAGCGTGGGCAAAAGCGGAAGAGCGACCTTTACGGCAATACTGCGAAGCGGACTTTATTTTCTTCCCATTATTGCCATACTCCCCCATTTCATAGGAGTGCTTGGCGTACAGACGGCTCAGCCTATTGCGGATTTCATGACGTTTCTGACTGTTATACCTATAGCGGCTCTCTTTATAAAATCCCTGCCAAAGGACGGAGCAGAGCCTGTGTAAATAATATTTTGTAAACAAGAGAGCTGTCACATTATGACTTATGGGCAAAAAGTCGTAATGCGGCGGCTCTTTGATTTAAGGGAAAATTTTTTGTTTATACACAATAGAATTACATCGACCCTTCAGTCAGCCCCGCCATAAGCTATTCGTTACACTTAGCTGTAGCCGAGGCTGACAGCTCCCCTTCTCGTAAGGGGAGCCTTAGGTATACGCTTTCTAAAGGCTTTAATAATGTTGAAAAATTAACTTTATTACTAACTAAAAAATGAGAAGAATGTACTCCTGAGCTTCCCCTTCAGAGAAGGGGAAGTGACAGCCCAACCATTTCTGTGAGTTAAAAATACCTTTGCATTGGGCTGTCGATAGGGTCGACTTTACTCACTATTAGTATATCACTCTACAAAGACAATGTTTCGCCTAATCAAAAATCCAACTCACCCCTATTTTTTATTTAAAACGGGCACAATAGCTATATAGCAGCTTAAAGGAGGAATGACCTACGGAGCAGCAGCTTATAAGCTATTGTGCGCCTACTCTTGCAGGCATTAAAACAGGGAGTATATTTAATACAAATATAACAGGCGCCGAGGAAAAAACACGGGAAATAAACAGAAAATTTAATTATAAGGATATGTATGCGACAATACTTACAAGGAGAAATGATGCTTCTCTAATATATGTATACCGCAGAAAAAAGCTCGCCTATGATTTGAGCAGACCCGAATGTCTGTCCTTTATGAGAAATCTCGGCTATTGGGGCGGCTGTATAGACTATATAGAGCGCCTAAAGGAAAGGCTGATGTGTCACGAGGACTTTCCCCATGAAATAGGACTGTTTCTCGGCTATCCCCTTGGGGATGTTATGGGATTTATAGAAAACAAGGGGAGAAACGCCTTGCTCTGCGGCTGCCGTAAGGTATATGTAAACAAAGCCGCCGCCGAAAAGCAATTCAGTATGTATCAAAAATGCACACGCATTTATTCAAGACTGTTTGAAAGCGGCTTTGACATTGAGAGGCTTGTGGTAAAAGGATAAGCAGCTCTTTCGGACTATAAAAATAATTTTTTCAAAAAATTTTGCGATTATATTGACATAACGTCAGAACAGTGCTATTATAATTATACTGACACTGTGTCATAATGTGGTGTCGCTATACAAGTAATGCTCAATAAATATCAAGCCTATGCCAAAGGTCTGCAAGGGTATTTGACACTTTGGATAGGGAGCAGAGCAAAAACAGTCGAAAAGATAAGGAGATATACTATGCCAAAAGGATCCCCCGAGCTTACAAACGCAAGAAAAGAAGAAATAGTAAACGCCTGCGAAAAGCTGTATCATACCATGAGCTTTAAGGAAATAACCATTAAAGAAATAGGAGAGGTCACCAGCTTTACGCGAACCTCCATATACAATTATTTTCACACAAAGGAGGAAATTTTCCTTGCGCTTCTTACAAGGGAGTATGAATATTGGATAGCAGACCTCAAAGCTATTCGCGAAAAATACGAAAGCCTTACAGCAGACGGATTTGCCGACAAAATGGCGCGTTCTCTGGAAAATCGTCCTCAGCTTTTGAAAATACTGTCCATGAATCATTACGATATGGAGGAAAACAGCCGTATAGAGTATCTTACCGCTATGAAGGTAGCATACGGCAGCTCAATAAAAGCCGTAAACCATTGTCTTGACAAGTTTTTCCCTTATATGACAGACAAGGAAAAGCAAAACTTTATATATGTATTTTTCCCTTTTATGTTTGGTATATATCCCTATACCGTAGTTACCGAAAAGCAAAGAGAGGCTATGGAGGGAGCAAGGGTCGATTATGTTTTTATGTCGATATATGAGCTGATATACGATTGTATACGAAATTTATTAAAGGAGGAATAATAAAATGAAAATCGTTGTAATAAAAGGCAGCCCCCACAAAAACGGCTCGTCAAATATGCTTGCAAAGCAATTTATAAAGGGCGCAAAGGAAAATGGTCACGATATAACAGAAATCGATGCGGCGCATATTAATATACACCCCTGTATAGGCTGCGACTTCTGCGGCATGAACGGAGAATGTTCACAAAAGGACGATAACAGACAGATAAGAGACGCTTTGCTTTCAGCGGATATGGCTGTATTTGTGACACCCGTATATTACTTCGGAATGTCCGCCCAGCTTAAAATGGTTATAGACCGTTTTTACAGCTATACAATGAAGCTCTCTGCAAAGCATCTGAAAACAGCCCTTATTACAGCCGCTTGGGATTCAAATGATGATGTTATGCCCTATCTTGCAGAGCATTACAAAAAGCTGTGCAGATATATGAACTTTACGGATATGGGCATGATATTGGGCACAGGCTGCGGCACTCCCTCTATGACCGCAGGCAGCATACATAATGAAGAAGCATATAGACTTGGAAAATCCATATAAAAAGGAGCTTTGAAAATGAAATATGTAAAATTAGGCAAATCGGAGCTGAATGTTTCCCGTATATGTATGGGCTGTATGGGCTTTGGCAACGCCTCAACAGGGCAGCACAGCTGGACTGTTGACGAGGAGCAGACAAGGGAAATAATAAAACACGGCTTGGATATGGGAATAAATTTCTATGATACCGCCATAGTCTATCAGAACGGCACAAGCGAACATTATGTAGGCAAGGCGTTGAGAGATTTTGCAAAGCGCGAGGACTATGTAATAGCCACAAAATTTACTCCCAGAACACAGGATGAAATAGACAACAATATAAGCGGACAGCAGCATATTGAAAGCTACTTAAATCAAAGCCTTGAAAATCTGGGTATGGATTATGTTGACCTCTATATTTACCATATGTGGGACTATCATACGCCTATGGAGGAAATAATGGAGGGACTTCATAGGGCGGTAAAATCGGGAAAGACGCGCTATATAGGCATTTCCAACTGCTTTGCATGGCAGCTTGCAAAAGCGAACTTCTATGCAAGGGAAAACGGTCTTACGGAGTTTATATCCGTGCAGGGGCATTATAACCTTATCGCAAGAGAGGAGGAAAGGGAAATGATACCCTTCTGCAGGGATCAGAATATCGCCCTTACGCCTTACAGCGCCCTTGCAAGCGGCAGACTTTCAAGACATTCGGGAGAAAGCACAAAGCGCTTTGAGGAGGATTCATACGCGCGCTTTAAGTACGACAAAACTGCCGAGGCAGACGGAAAAATAATAAAGCGTGTAGAGGAGCTTGCTGAAAAGAGAAACGTATCCATGACTGAAATATCATTGGCTTGGCTTCTTACAAGGGTAGATTCGCCTGTCGTAGGCGCAACAAAGCCTTATCACATAGACGGAGCGGTAAAAGCCGTTGATATTGAGCTTACAGATGAGGAAATAAATTATCTGGAGGAGTTGTATGTTCCCCACGCCTTGGCGGGAGTTATGGCGCAGAACGGCAAACAAAAAGCAGGAAATGTAGTATAAAGCATGAAAGGAGAATAAAAAATGAAAAACAAAATAACACAGACAGCAGGAAGAGATCAGCTTGGCAGCTTTGCTCCCGATTTTGCTCACTTTAACGACGATGTGCTTTTCGGAGAAAACTGGAACAATGAGGACATAGACTTAAAGACGCGCTGCATTATTACAGTCGTTGCCCTTATGTCATCGGGGATAACAGATTCCTCTCTGACATATCATCTTGAAAATGCCAAGGCTCACGGCGTTACAAAGGCGGAGATAGCGGCTATAATTACCCATATAGGCTTTTATGTAGGCTGGCCGAAGGCTTGGGCAGTTTTCCGTCTTGCCCTTGGCGTATGGAAGGAAAAGGAGGCTGAGCTTAGCGAAAAGGACAAATATCAGAACACAATACTTTTCCCCATAGGCGAGCCTAACGACGCCTTTGCAAAGTATTTCATAGGTCAGAGCTACCTTTCTCCCGTATCAAAGGAGCAGGTGGGAGTATTCAATGTGACCTTTGAGCCTAAATGTCGCAACAACTGGCATATACACCACGCAGACAAAGGCGGCGGTCAGATACTTATATGTGTAGGCGGTCGCGGATATTATCAGGAATGGGGCAAGGATGCCGTAGAAATGAAGTCCGGCGACTGCATAAATATCCCTGCTGGCGTAAAGCATTGGCACGGCGCAGCTCCCGACAGCTGGTTTTCACATCTTGCCATAGAAGTACCCGGCGAAAATACATCTAATGAATGGCTTGAGCCTGTTGACGATGAACAATACAAGGATTTGAAGTAAGGAGAGTTTAAAATGAAGCATTTGTATTTGGTATTATCGGCATTATTGATTGCCTGCTTCCTTTGCGCCTGTGCTTCTGGCGGTGACAAGGAAACCGTACAAAACACAACCGCAGTACAGGAAGCCGATAAAACATCAGAAAACACAGCGGATAAGGGCGGAAAAACCCTTGTGGCGTATTTTTCCGCAACGGGAAACACAAAGGCTGTTGCCGAAAAGATAGGGGAAACAACAGGCGCGGATATTTTTGAAATAGTTCCTGCTGTGCCTTATACGGAAGCGGATCTTAACTACGGAGATGACAACAGCCGTGCAACTGCCGAGCAGAACGACGACAGCGCACGCCCTGAGATTTCGGGAGCAATAGAGAATATGGAGGAGTACGATACCGTCTTTATAGGCTATCCTATATGGTGGGGACAAGCGCCTAAGATAATGTATACCTTTATGGAAAGCTATGATTTTAACGGCAAAACCGTAATTCCCTTCTGTACCTCCGGCAGCAGTCCCATAGGCTCAAGCGCCGAAAATATGCAAAGCCTTACAACAGGCGCAAATTGGCTTGAGGGTCAGCGTTTTAGCGGCGGCGCAGGGGAAGACGAAATAAATGAATGGATAGATAGCCTTGGAGTGAGCTTTGCAGAGTAAATTATTATGTGTTCGGAAGGGGTCTGTGGTGTTGAATTTTTGTTTAGCGTAGTAAAGTCGACCCTATCGGCAGCCCAATGCAAGAGTAATCTCAATTCAAGGAAATGGTTGGGCTGCCACTTCCTTGGTTGCTTAGGCGAGCAGTAACACGAAGTGTTACGACCAGCCCCTTCTCTGAAGGGGAAGCTCAGGAATACGTCTTTCTTATTTCTTAGTTAGTAATAAAGCTAATTTTTCAACATTATTTAATCCCTTAGGCAGCGTACACATAAGGCTCCCCTTAGGAGAAGGGGAGCTGGCAGGCACGTCAAAAATTTCAGATTAATATATTTTTGAATGTGCCTGACTGAAGGGTCGATACTCGTCTAAACAAAAATTTATCCATAAATAAAACTGCCGCATTATGGTATTTTTAATAAACCATAATGCGGCAGCTCCTATTTGAATTTTTTCCAATATTCATCTATATTGCCTTTTTCGACTGCCTCCAGATATTCGTCTGCTATATCGAATATCTCGCTTTCGTCTGCTATGCCGAATTTTGCTTTATCTCCGGAGCCGTATACGTTAGGCTTTTTAGCAGGACCTTGCAGCCATTTTCTGAAGCCCTGCTCCCATATTTCAGCGCCGCTTTCGCCTATTTCCTCATAGCACACAAGCTCCTCCTTCACCTCGTATATAAAGTCCTCTATGCTCATTTTAATCAATGATTTCCCCTCCCAGCAGCTTAAGTCCAAAGTAATTATAGGCAGACATTGTGGCAACTCTGCCCCTTGGGGTTCTCTTAATAAAGCCCTGCTGTATAAGATAAGGCTCGTATACGTCCTCTATTGTCTCCGCCTCCTCGCCTATGGAAACGGCAAGAGTTTCAAGTCCCACAGGACCGCCGTCGAACTTCTCTATCATACAGCGCAGAAGCTCCTTGTCTATAATATCCAGTCCGTTCTTGTCCACCTCAAGTATATCCAGACTTTCCTTTGCAACATTTTCGGTAATGACGCCGCCATACTTCACCTGGGCAAAATCCCTTACTCTTTTCAGAAGCCTGTTGGCAACACGGGGAGTTCCTCTGGAGCGTCTTGCCAGCTCATAAGCGCCATTGTCGTCTATTTCTATATTAAGCACATTGGCAGAGCGCTTTACAATAGTCGCCAGCTCGTCGGCAGAATACAGCTCCAAGCGGCTTATAACGCCGAAACGGTCTCTGAGAGGCGCTGTCAGAAGTCCTATCCTTGTAGTAGCGCCTACAAGAGTAAATCTTGGCAAATCTATTCTTATGCTCTTGGCGTCTGCTCCCTTGCCTATTACAATATCCAGCACATAGTCCTCCATAGCGGGATAAAGCACCTCCTCTATAAGGCGGTTTACCCTGTGTATCTCGTCTATGAAAAGAATATCCCCCTCGTTGAGATTATTCAGTATTGCCGCCATATCCCCTGGGCGTTCTATGGCAGGACCGGAGGTCACCTTAATATGAGCGTTCATCTCATTGGCTATTATATTGGCAAGAGTGGTCTTGCCCAAGCCGGGAGGACCGTACAAAAGCACATGGTCAAGGCTTTCGCCTCTCTGCCTTGCCGCCTCCATATACACCCTCATATTTTCCTTTACCTTTGTCTGTCCCACATAGGTATCAAGGCTCATAGGTCTTAATGTAAGCTCGGTCTCCCTGTCGTCGGGGCGCATATCCGGAGCAATTATTCTGTTTTCTCCTGTGTTAAGTATTCTCTTTTCCATAACTCACCCTTAATACAATGCCTTTAACGCCAGCTTTATTATATCTCCGCTTGTCATACCCTCTTTATATACCGAATCCACAGCCTTTGCAGCTTCGCTTCTGCTGTATCCAAGCACAAGAAGTCCCGCAAGAGCGTCGGATTTTTCCGTATTGTCTGTATGAACGGATATATTTACGCCTGTTTCTACCGAGCCTATATCCTCGTTTACCTTATCTCTCAGTTCAAGAGCTATTCTTTCAGCCATTTTTTTGCCAACGCCCTTGCCGGAGGACAGAGTTTTTATGTCGTTGGAGGCTACTGCCAGAGCTATCTCTCCGGGACTGAGTACCGAAAGCACAGCCAAAGCGCCCTTTGGACCTACGCCGTTTACCGTTATGAGCATATTGAACATATCAAGCTCCTCTCTGCTCATAAAGCCAAAAAGAGTAACTCCATCCTCCTTGACATTCATATATGTAAATATTTTTACTGTTTCGTTTATATGGGGAAGTCTTGTAAGAGTATTGGCGGAAATGCCGATATTGTAGCCTATGCCGTTGTTGTCCACAATAATGGAATCTCTGCCTATATACACAAGCTCACCCTTTATATAGCTTATCATAGTATCATCCTTTTTATTGCTCGGTCTTTAATCCCTGTACAGAGTTTCGTTAAAATCTACGGTATTTCCTATGTTGGTCATTGCAACTTGAATAATGCCGTCTTCTACAAGATTAACTGTTACACCGCTGGTATATTCTTTTGTTTCTGTCTGATTGGGAACATATTCATCCTCATAGCCATAGTCTCTGTAAGATGAAGTGCCCGAAATGTCAAAAGCTATTTTACCGTTGTTTACAGGGATACCGTTTAATTCTTTTTCCGAATAAACATCTTTAATTCTGCCGTCGTTTTCAAGAGTGAGATGGTTTATATGAAAGCTGCCGTAAAGTTTTCCGCCTGAAACTTTATCTATGCTTAAAAAGACATTAAGCCTGTCCCCCGTATGATCATGATAATAAGAATAATATCCCTTGAATTTATTGTATTTAATGTCAGCTTTGACTGTATTTATGGCATAATTGAATGTTGAAACAGCGTCATTTATCTCATTATTTGCATTATCCAGCTCTTCTTGCTTGGGATTTCTGGAATTTACAAGTGCTTCAGCTTGTCCTATCTTGTTTTTAAGTATACCTAAGTCATTCTGAAGGTATAATGAATATGTACCGTTGACATTATCTGTATAGAGGCTGTTTGCCTTTTCTATTGAGGAATTAAGTGCGGTCTTGTCAACATCTGTTATTATGCTATCCTCAAGAGCTGCGACACTGTTATTTATGTCGTTGCATATTTTCTCGCCTATATCAAGAGTATTTCCGCTTTTTTTCAGTGTTTCAAGAGAAACATCTACGGTTTTTTGCAAATTATCCTTACAGCTTTGCAGACACTGTCCTACTTCATCTCCGGCAACAGAGTTTTCAAGAACGCTGTTTGCTTTTGACAATGTTTCGTCTATGCGCTTTTGCATATTTCCGTCTATTTCATATATCTGCGTTACCGTATCAGTCTTTTCTCTTTTACCATTTACGGCTATAAGTTTAAGAGTGCAGTCTCCCGTAATTTTTATGCTGCCATAGTAAAGAGAAGAATTTGTATCAGGCTCACTGCCGTCTGTGGTATAATACACTCCATGACCTATAAGTCCTATGCCGTCTCTGAGCTGTACTTCAGGAGCATAGATATATGTACCGCCTCCGGGTATCACTTCAGGCCGTGTTGGTACGCTCTGACCTATTTCAAGCCATTTTTTTACATCTGTGTCAATGTTTTCATTTCCTTTTTTATTGGCATAGTTTGCTGCCATATCGTATGCCTTAAGAGGGCATATTGGATTAATAGCATAGACAAGAGATTTAAGAAATTCCGTATCTTTGCTTTTTGCTTTCTGAGCTGCCACAGCATAATCAGACGCTTTTTCATATTCGCCTGCCGCAATATATTGTTCCACATTGGCAAGAGCTTTTTCCTTGTTTACAATCCCTATTTTTGTACCGTCTATTATTCCGGCAAACATACAGCTTATCATAATTATAAGTATTATCATTATAATACTTACTATGCCTGTTATGACATATTTTTTATCAATATAAACCTTAAAACTGTTGAAAGCGCTGGTTGCGGATACTGCGTTATCTGTTGTAACGGCGGCTTCCGCACTTACAGAGTCTGATACATTTGCATCATTAACAGATGATGCAATGTAGGGTATGTCCTCTTTACTTTCTGCGTTTTCTACTGCCTCGGTATTGCTGTTTTCAATGATTTGCTTTCCGCATTTGGGACAAAATCTGCTTAGCTGAGCAAGTTTTTTCCCACAGTATGGGCAGAAAGAATAATTGTTTTCAGACATTTGTATCACTCCTCATATTTTGTAATTATACAGTGCTGTTTAAATTGTCATAAGTTTTATATTTTGAGCTGTTGGGATTTTATTTTATACCTTTTGATGTTATGAATACCCTTCAATATTAAACGAGTGTAAAAAATTTATCTTTCTCCCAGCTTCAATGACGGATAGGCGTTAAGACTCATATCCGCAATATTGCCCTTTATGAATTCATAATACCCTGCCGAGCCTATCATAGCCGCATTGTCCGTACAGAGTATAGGAGCGGGAACACAGAATTCAATGCCTTTTTTTCGGCAGCTTTCCTCCATTTCCGCTCTAAGCTGAGAGTTGGCTGAAACGCCGCCTGCCATGGCAAGCCTTTTGACTCCAAGGCTTTCGCAGGCTCTTACAGCCTTTTCCACAAGCACATCTACGACTGCCTGCTGAAATCCTGCCGCCACATTGGCAGGCTCTGTTTTTTCTCCAAGCATTTCTGCTCTGTTCAGATAATTGAGCACAGCGGATTTAAGTCCACTGAAGCTGAAATCATAGCTTCCGCTTTCAAGGGTAACTCTGGGAAAGGCTATGGCATTGGGGTCGCCCTCTGCGGCAAGCCTGTCTATATGAGGACCTCCCGGATAGGGCAGACCCAGAACTCTGGCTACCTTATCCATAGCCTCGCCTGCTGCGTCATCTCTTGTATGCCCCAGTATATCAAAGCTGTCGTAGTCCCGTACATATACAATATGAGTATGTCCTCCGCTTACCACCAGGCATACGAAAGGAGGCTTCCAGTCCTTGTTCTGAATATAGTTGGCGGCTATATGACCTTCTATATGGTGAACGGGAACGAGAGGCTTATTAAGAGCGAAGGCAAGAGCCTTTGCCTCAGAAAGTCCCACAAGGAGCGCCCCAACAAGTCCCGGACCATAGGTCACGGCAACAGCGTCTACCTCCTCCTTTTTGACCTTCGCATCCTCAAGAGCGGCGTCTATTACCCAGTCTATTGCCTCAATATGCTTTCTTGAAGCTATCTCCGGCACAACGCCTCCGTATATCCTGTGTGTAGCTATCTGTGAGGATATAATGTTGGAAAGCACCTCTCTGCCGTTTTTAACAACAGCGGCAGCCGTTTCGTCACAGGAGCTTTCCACAGCCAGTATCAAAATATCCTTATCCATTGTTATCATCCTTTTGTCAAGCTATAATCAAAATCAGTCCTCAAAGAGCAATGTCACATTTTTTCTGTCCTTGCCTGCATAGGTATTCTTAAAATACTTTCTTGCATTTCTGATATAGTCCTCGGGAAAAGGCATAGAGGGAGAAAAATGAGTGAGCCACATTTCCTTTACATTACCCTCTGCCGCCAGTCTGCCTGCCTCGGAATAGAGCATGTGCTTATATCCCTTGGCTTTTTCCAGCTTATCATCCTCGCCGTACATACCCTCGCATATAAACAGGTCTGAGCCCTTTATAAAGTCGGGTATTGTACCGACGGGTCTTGAATCCGTTATATAGGATACTCTTATGCCCTTTCTTTCATCGCCAAGCACCATATCCGAGGTATATATTTTGCCTTCGTATTCAACGCTTTCCTGCTTCTGCAAAACTGACCACAGCTTTACGGGTATATTAAGAGCCTTTGCCTTTTCCACATTGAACTTGCCGGCTCTTTTAACGTCTATTCTATAACCGTAGCAGGGTATCTTATGGTCAAGACGGCAGGCGGATATATTGAATATGCCTACCTCCATATTGTCCCATGGCTCGATTTCGTCCAATATCACATCAAAGGGCAGCTCCGGACATATTGTCCTCAACCCTTCATATACCTTCTTAAGTCCGGGAGGACCCATAATGATGACAGGCTCTCTCCTGTCGCTGTTGCCTATTGTGAGCAGCAGTCCCGGAAGTCCCGAAATATGATCGGCATGGTAGTGTGTAAAGCAGATAACATCTATATTCTTAAATCCCCAGCCCATCTGCTTCATAGTGACTTGAGTACCCTCTCCGCAGTCTATTACAAGCATACGCCCCTCAAGACGAAGCAACAGCGATGTAAGGAATCTGTCGGGCAGAGGCATCATGCCTCCCGTACCCAGCAACGCAACATCCAGCATATATACTCTCCTTTAAACCTAACATAGTCTAAAACTTAAGGGGCTTTACAGCCCCTTATTTACCCATTATTTACTTTCGGCTTCTCCGCTTACATTGGGAGCTTTGTTGCCGTATATCTCGCTTTTCTTCACAGGTATCCTTATGCCTCTGTTAGTGCCGAATTCCACAACTACTATCTGGTCGTTTATCTCGGTCACCTTGCCATAGAAGCCTGAAGAGGTCATAACGTCGTCGCCTACCTTTATAGCCTCCTGCATACTCTTAAGCTCCTTTTCTCTCTTCTTTGACGGTCTTATGGCAAAGAAATAGAATATAGCCACAAGCGCCAGAATATAGAGAATAAGACCCATAGTACCAAAGCCTCCGGACCTCTGAGCAGCCTGGGTCACAGCCTGAGCCGCCTGCTCGGCTGCCGGCTGAGCTGCATTGGCAGCGGCTTCGCCTGCGCCGGACTCCATCACTACGGATGGAACACTATCCAATAATGTCAATAATAAACCCATTTCATTATCTCCTTACAAATTATATTTATTATATCATTATATTAAATATTTGGCATATAGTCAAGCTATTTAGCAAAATTATAACGCAGCAAAATACAATCCCATAAGCACAAACAGGAAAACGATATTTCCTATTGTGAAATACCAAAGATAGCTGAGCCTTAGTCCTGAATGCTGCTTTGCTATATATTTGTAGGAAATAAGACTTGCCATAGACGCAATAAGAGTACCCAAGCCGCCTATATCCGTACCTATTATAAGCAGCTGCCACCTCTGTGAAAAGCCCGAAAGCAAAAGCGCCGCAGGCACATTGCTTATCACCTGGCTCAGCAGCACGGATATTACTACCTCTCTGCCGTTTATGCACTCAGCAATAAGGGAATGTATGTCCTCTATTCTTCCCACATTTCCCGTGAATACAAAAAATCCCACAAATGTCAGCAAAAGTGTGTAATCTATGCTTTTGAATATTTTTCTGTCAAATACGGCAAGAGCAATAACAACGACTGCCAGAAGCACCCCATAAGGGAATTTTCTTGCCAGAGCGCTTATGCTCAACAGGAAAAGCAGAGTATAGAGGACTGCCTTTCCCAAAGAAAATGCCTCCTTGTCGTTGTCCACCTCTATATTGTCTATTTCCAGATTTTTTCCGAAAAATATAAATATTATAAGAAGTACAAATGAAACCGCCGTATAGGGCAACGTCGCGGAGAAAAAATCCCACAGGCTCATGCCCGATATGGAATAGAAATATATATTCTGAGGATTGCCTATGGGCGTAAGCATACTTCCCATATTTGCGGCTATGGTTTGCAGCACTATTATGCCCACAAGCCTTTTGTCGTCCTTAATACCCGTCATTTTAAACACCTGTAGCGTAAAGGGTACAAATGTAATAAGGGCAATGTCGTTTGTTATTATCATGCTTGTAAAAAAGCACAGCAGTATAAGCACTGTTTCAAGGGCTCTGGTGCTGCGTACTCTTTTAAGGAGCTGAGCGCCTGCCATTGAAAATACGCCTATGCTGTCAAGTCCTGCCATAACTGCCATAAGGCAAAAAAGAAGTATGAGCGTATCCGTATTTATATACTCAATATATCCTCTGTCCGGGTGTACCCACAGCATGGACAAAATCCCCATAGCTATTGCCACACAGAGTATAGTTTCCCGTTTTGCAAAATCAATTATCCTGTTCATTACGACTTTCCTTTTTTCTTTTTTATATATAATAATGTCTGGCAGGATTTTTGTCAAGATATGCTTTATTATATAAATAGAAATGCAGAGGCATCAGTATTCCGCCCACGCAAATTCGTTCACAGTCTGAAATTCTTGACTGCGTTGACAGCTATTATGATATTTTGGATATATATAATGAAACACAAGCGGAATTTGACAGACTTAAGCGAATAGACAAAAGAGCATACCCGCCTGTTGCAATAAGAGAAAGCTCTTTGTAACCTTAGACGTAAAATCATACTCGGTTGTCATATCTTTATCCACATACCAGCCCTTGAATGTATAGCCCTTCTTTGTAGGGTCTGCGGAGAATGTAAAGCTATCGCACTCATTTACTGTATTTTCGGCATTATAGCCGTCTCCTGCAATACCGCCGTTTAAGTTAAAACTACCCGAATATGTCTGTTACCAAAAGGAATTTAATGGCGCGATCTGCCGCGATATGTATAATCTTTTCGGCGAGGTTATAGAAAAGGGCTACAAACGTGGTATAGGTATTGTAAGCGGTTATACCGGCAAGGAATTTGCATGGGAAAATTACGTATCCTGCATTGTCGTCCCCATCGAGGATTTAGACAAGGAAGAAATTGACAGATTGAACATAAGCGGATTGATCAAAATAAGACGATGGACTTAAAAATAAAATCTGTCATCTGTTTTGATTTCTATTCCTTGTTGTGATCTCTGCGCTTATGGGAAATAGGCTTCTGCCGTTGTTTGCTGCTTCAAAAACTCCTCTCTGAGTGCTTCGAGGGAATATTATGCACAAAAAAATATCCCTCGGTGAAACCGAGGGGTTTTTCATATACGCCTTTAAGGCTCTTTTTACCGGCATTTACGAATAATTTTTACCTGCTGTCCGTGTCTTTATTTGATTTCAATACGTTTCTGCGGCAGAGCGTACTCATTCCCCACAGTTCCGTTAAGTCCATCTTTGAGATAAGTCATAAGTATCTCATAATCAAGCATTCCTTCATCAACCGTCAGCTCATTGTCCATGAACATATTCAGTCCGTCCCCGCCTTCCTTAATCAGGTAGTTGTGGGATGCTACTGTATATACTCTATCCGGCACAAGCTCCTTATAGCTGCCATCCTTCTCAAGAACCATGACATTCTTTACTCTTCGGTTATCCCCACAGGAGATGAAATTTCCCTGTTCATCCGTTTCCACCATGGATTTCACAGAAGTGTCAATACTATATTTAAGCCCCGATACCTGCAAAAAGCCTCCGTTTTCACCTACTGCATTTTCCCCGTCGTCCGGACTTGGCAGACAGGAGCGACTTGCCATCTCCAAAGCGTCCAGTATTTCCTGCCCCGTTGCCTTTGCCATGCACAGGGAATTTCCGTAGGGATGCACACCCAATATATCCTCATAGGTAATCTCTCCCGCGGAAATATCTGCCCGTATGCCGCCGCCGTTTACAAGCGCAATATCCGCCCCCGACACAGCCCGATACGCGTCCGCGCAGAAATCCCCCAGATTGGTTTCCCTGTTCCGTATAAGACGCATACCGGAATCGGAAACGGTTGTAAGGGCTACCTCAGATACAGCGACTTTTTTAGTCAGCTCGGCTTCAAACTTTTCTTTCATACCTTCTATGCAGCCTGCCATTTCGCTGTCTATATCCGGATATGCCCCGATTAGTCCTGTTTGTATATTCCCATTGGCGGTAATGGTAAGACGGCCTATATTACAAAGCCCCGTACCCGTAGAGGACAATAGCACATTCTCCCCATCCGCATTTTTTACAATATCACAAGAAATTTCGCTGTGGGAATGACCGTCCAGCACGGCGTCGATTCCCCTTGTATTTGCAATCAGTTCACTTGATGTAAACGGCGAGGATGACTCATCCGTTCCAAGATGGGCAAGAACCAGGACATAATCAGCGCCGTTCCTCAGACAGTCATCCACGTTCTCCTGCACGCATTTGTATAATTCCTCCCCGCTTTCTCCGCAGAAATCGTATACATAGTTCCCGTTCTCATCACAAAAGTACGCAGGAACGGATTTAACAATGCTCTCCGGCGTCGACACCCCTATAAAGGCAACCTTCACATTGCCGTAGGATACTATCTTGTACGGCAAAAGCCGTGATAGAAACGCCGCGTCACCCTTTCCTGTATAGCGGATATTACAGCCAAGATACTGTGCGCCGCTTATCTCCATAAGCCTATCGATTTGCTCCATACCATAGTCAAACTCATGGTTTCCAAGCACCGCAAAGTCATATCCTGCACGGTTCATAATCTCCGCCGGATATTCCCCGTTGGAAACCGTTCCTATCACATCCCCTTGCAGGGCATCTCCGCAGTCTACCAGCGTGACATAAGGGGTACTTTCTTCGCACAGATGCTTGTATGCCGTAAGTCCGGCGTATCCGATGTCGTCATCCACGGCGCAATGCACATCATTGGTATATAAAATGATGATGTCATTCTCCTGTGCCTTTACATTGTACCCGCCAAAAAGCAGCACAACCGCAAGCAATACAGCCAAAAAGCATGGCTGTTTTTTCTTATTTTTCATACTATTCATTTCTTTTTCTCCTCAAAAACAGTAGTAAAATACAATGACCACCGTATTGACCTCGTCAGCATAGGCATAAGCGCTGCTCCTTGTTTGGCTGACAGCCATAGCCATACCTCCGCATTCGGTCATATACATAAATATTATATCGCACCAACATGACATTTTCAATATCCTAGCAGACGTTTTGCAGATTTTTCCGCAAGATTGCTGAATATGATAACGCGACAGATAGAAAGAATCTCCCCTCCGAAAGCCTGTATTTATATGGCTTTCGGAGATTTTGTTCATAACTCCCACTCAATAGTGCCGGGTGGCTTGATAGTTATGTCGTAGACTATTCTGTTTATGCTTTTTACCTAGTTTACGATGCGTAATGTTCTGAGGGCAGACAGCACGGTAGACATTGTTGTCGAGCTGATATGAATTCTCCGGTGTCAGTTCCGCACTGCAGCAGCAAGGTCAAGGATATTCGTACTACGCTTACGTTACGTACTCATAACCGACAGCTTTTACCAAAGCCTTTGTGTTCAGCAAGAGCTTGCACTCCTTCTGAATACAAAATAAGCTCTCACCGCTTATAGAAGCGAGAGATTTACCCGTCGGTTAAAATGTATGACAATAAGCAAAATGCGTAAAAGCCCTATTGCAAAGATGCGAATATTGTTATAAAATATACCGTGTGCAAAAGTTTTGATTGTTCTTGGGAAATAGCGAACACCGCCGAAAAAACTATCGACCCTGGGCGCCTCAAAGAAAGGAAGCGGAACAATGCTTAAAATATCTGTTTGTGATGATGAGGCAGGAGAGAGGAAAAGGATTGCGGATAATCTCCGTGTCTATGCAGCGACCCATTGTGAGCATAATATTGAATTTGACGTATATTCCTCTGCCTTTGAAATGCTGGAGGCATTTGATAAATCGGGCGCTCCCGATATTGCGCTTTTGGATATTTGTATGCCGGGTATGCTGGGAACAGAGTTGGCGCGGGACATTCTCCGTTTCAGTGAAAATACCGACATTGTCTTTCTGACGACCAGCTCGGATTATGCGGTTGACGCCTTTTCTTTACACGCCGCAGACTATATTTGCAAGCCCTACACTCAGGAACAGTTTGACGCGGCATTGGAACGCGTTATTGCCATGCGTAAGCAAAAAACATGGATACTTCTCCGCTGCGAGGGGGAATTGCACCGCGTCGCACTGGAGGATATTCTGTATATAGAGACCAGAGACAAACGACGTGTGTTTTCCCTTGTCTCCGGTAAAAAGCTCTCTGTGTGGTTATTGCCGGCGCAGCTTCAGGAATGTATTATGAGCAAAAAAGGTATGATAAAGTGCGGAAGCTCTTATATTGTCAACCTGAATCATGTTCGCTGCTTTTTCGGTACGGATTTGCTTATGGATGATGAGACACTCATTCCTGTTCCAAGGCGTTGCCGCTCTGAGCTAAAGCAGGCGTACTTTGATTTTTACTTAAAGGAGGCAGAAAGCTGATGCCAACTGTTCAAAAAATCATAATTGCCTTTTTTGTCAGCCTGTTGTTTTTTGCAACGCATCTGACAGCAGGACTTTTGCTCCAGGAGAGAAAATACTCGGTAAAAAAGACGGCGCTGCTGTGGGTGTCAACGGGTATATTCCTTTTTTGGGATTTGTGTTTTTGCTTTGTTTTTCTGTCAAAGCCATGGAGAATGCCTGTTGGTTTGATGCTTTCATATCTATACTTTTGGGCAATTTTTATATATGTATCAGCAGACGGATTTTGGAAGAAATGCTATCTTTGGCTTACATACGGCTGTGTTTTCTGTATTTCGCTTTCCATTTCATTTTATGGATGCCATTTGCTTGTGCCCAACGGTTCGGACGCATTTGTGTATTTTATACGAGGCGTGCTCTATGGAATTATTTGTTTAGCGATTTTTTCTGCGTATTATAAATACGGCAGACCGCTTATACGCGATGTCAGCGGATTTCGCACAAATAACTGGATATCGCTGAATGTCGTCTCCATAATATATTTTATTACTTTCGTGATACTTCTGTCAAAAATCAGTGCAGATAACGGAATCAATTCAAACACACTACTTCTTTTTTCCCTGTTTGTGTGTACTTTTGCCGTAGCCAACATTCTGATAATAAGCAGCATATATCAGATGCGAAAGGAAGCAAGGGACAAATTGGTAAGACAAAATGTCGAGTACCTTATGACCTATGTGGAAAATGCGAGAAAAAACGAGCAGGAGATTAGGCAGCTCCGTCACAATCTGCGCCATCATACCGAACAAATTGCGGCTATGGCGCGTGAGGGTAACACAGAGGGTATCCTAGCGTATTTAGGGCATAACAAGGAAGCGTCGGAGAGCCTTCAAGCATGGTGTCCGAACGTTACAGTCAACGGTATACTGAGCTCTTATGCGGAGAAGGCAAAAAAAGCGGGCGTGGAATATGCTGCTCAAGCGGATACTCCGGCACAGTCGGGAGTTGCTGATGTGGATTTTGTGGCAATACTTGCCAACCTTCTGGAAAATGCGCTGAACGCCTGTATTGCGCTAAAAAGCTCAGGTCCTATTCAAGTCCATATCAGAAATGTAGGAAATAAAACGGTGATAGCCGTAAGTAATCCCTGCGGCACGGATTTAAAGCTGGAAAACGGACTGCCCACTGCGAGAGGTATCGGAATTGACAGTATTATTTCCTCATCTGTCAGGTATCAGGGGGATATTAACTATAAAATTCAAGAAGGCATTTGTACTGCCTGTGTGATTCTGAATCCGTGATTATTTTATATTGTTTCAGATTTTGTAAGCCGCCTTCTGGCGGTTTTTTGCCGATGACCAATTTCGGAATCAAAACGACCAAATCCGATATTATTTCCTATTCTTAAAATCTTTGTGTTATATTATATTGTATGTAAGTGTAGCTTTATGTTGAACAAAATCATTTTATACTAAAAATTAGGAGGATTTATTTATGAAAAATTGTGACAACAACAGACCCTGCCCATGTACTTATGACTGTCCGCGTCATGGAAAATGCTGCGCCTGCGTAGCGCACCACCGTGACAACAATGAGGGTGTTCCCGGCTGCTTCTTTTCAAAGGAAGCGGAGGCAACCTACGACAGAAGCATTGAAAACCTTGCAAGGGATAAAGGACTTCTATAAGCCGAGAGAAATCAATAAATCGAAAAAAATGCAGAGGTGAAATTTGATATGAAATTGCCTTGGAAAAAGAAAAGGCTTTCCTTTGAGGAAGCTGCAAAATTCAACTGGGAATTGGATACTAATGCCGAATTAAGGCAAAAGCTGGATGAGCTTGCAAAACAATATACAAATCTGAGCGAAAAAGCATACCGAAGGAAGCTCCTGCTGTTATTTCGGGAAAATGGTCTTGTCATTGATTCAAGTCAGCTGGATATGCTGCTGCTTTTGAGACATAAAACAGACCAAATGCTATTGGAGCAGGAAAAGAGTAATATTTAAAGAACCATGAAGGAGATTGGAAATGCGAAAAATAATTACATTAATTATTACAGCCGCCTTGATAACAGCCTGTCTGGCAGGCTGCTCTCCAAAGGAAAATAATCCGGCGGAGGGGAAAAAGGTAGCGTATATCATGTATATGTCTTCATCGCCTATTTTTGAGATGTGGTCGGAGTCCTTTACGAAGACGGCGGAAGCCCTTGGCATGGAGGCGAACACTTTTTTCTGCGAGGACAGCGACGAGGAATGGAAAGACAGAATTTTGCAATGCGCAAAAGACGGCTATGACGGACTGCTGGTGTCACATGGCGGAGAAGATTACGCGTGGGAATTTCTGACAGGCGTGCTAAAGGAATACCCAAATCTGAAAATAGCGACCTTTGACACCTCCTTCAAAAATGAAAAGGGGGAAACGGAAGCTATTGACGGCGTAGTACAGCTGTTTCAGCAGGATTCCGGACTTGCGGCGGCACTGGTGGAGGAGATACTTGCCATGTATCCTGACAAGGCAGCGAAAAACGAACCCATCAATATACTTCAGGTACAGGAGGAAAACTACATTGCCGCTTTTGACCGACGTCAGGTGGGCTATGAGCCTTATGAAAATGAGGGGCGTATAAAAACCCTTGAGCAGATCGCTCCGAAGGAGCACTTAAGTCCTGTATCTTCCATGAAGGAAGCGGCAAAGAACGCTATCGCAAAATACAATGACGGTGAAATAGACGCTATATGGTGCTGCTATGACGCCTATGCCAGAGGAGTATATGAAGCCCTGCAGGAATTGGGCAGCGACATTCCCATGGTATCGGTAGATATTTGTGACGAGGATATTCAGCTTATGTCAGAGGGCAAAAACTGGAAGGCATGCGCCACGACCAACTGGACTCTAAACGGAGAGTTTGCCTGCCGTGTGCTGGCTTTGGAAATGGCAGGACAGTATGACGATATTAAGGCAGCTTCCTGCTATTATGAAGACCCGGGAATGTGGATGGAGATACCAACTGTGGTGGTAACTCAGGAGCAGGTTATGTCCGGACAGAATATTACGGTGAAAAATCTTTCGGACGTGGCAGAGGACGCCTACACGGACAGAAGCTATATGCCGTCTAATGACTGGATGGATTCTGCCCTTAAGGATATACAGTAGAAACAAAAATCATTATATTATTACGGAGGTAAAACTATGGAAATTCAAAAAACATTAAATGGAACGACTTTAACAGTGAAGCTGGAGGGAAGATTAGATACAACAACTTCCCCTAAGCTTGAGGAGGAACTCATGAGCAGCGTTGATGGTCTGACTTGCCTTGTGATGGATCTTGAGAAGCTGGAGTACATTTCATCTGCCGGTCTGCGCGTGTTTTTGGCAATGCAGCAAATCATGAGCAAGCAGGGTGAAATGATCGTCAGAAATGTGAACGAAACTGTTATGGACGTGTTTGACATAACGGGTTTTGCAGATGTTTTAACCATTGAGTAAGCTCTCTTTGGAGAGGAGGCATTATATGTTATACATACAGCTTGTATCGGCGGCTCTATGCCCTGCCATAGTGTCTGCTGTGTTCTATCAGTGCAATAAGTCAACAGGCTTTTCAAAGCTATCCGTAAAAGCAAAACAGGTTATATATGGCTTTGTGTTTGGACTGCTTGCCATTCTGAGCACGGAGTTCGGCTTTTTGGTAGATGGGGCATTGATAAGCGCAAGAGATGCAGCTCCCTTATGCGCAGGATTGATTTTTGGCGCACCGGCAGGCGTTTTAGCAGGCTTTATAGGAGGCGCATGGAGATTTTTTGCGGCAATAAGGGGAGCGGGAGTATACACAAGCATCGGAGCAAGCCTTACCACCCTTCTTGCAGGATTACTTGGCGCTGCGCTGCGGAAATGGATGTTTGACAACAAGCGTCCTTCCTGGTATTACGGTCTGGCAACAGGATTTGTGGTAGAAGTGGTAAATATGCTTTTGGTATTCCTCATAAATATGGAGGATGTACACGAGGCATTTCAGCTGGTGGAAAAATGCACATTGCCGATGGTCGTACTGAATGCAGGGGCGGTGACATTGGCAATGCTTGTGGTATCCGCTCTGGCGGGCGAGTTCAAAAGAGTCCATAGAAATAACAGGTATCAGCTTGCCCAGACTTTTTCACGCTGGCTGCTTCTCTGCGTCGTGTTAGCATTTTTGGTGTCCAGCCTGTTCATATATGTACTTCAGACAAGGCTTGCCATGAGTGACGCAGAGGATATGCTCTCCCTTTATATTGAAGATGTTGTGGAGGACATAAACGACGCTTCGGACAACAATCTTTTGGAGCTGACAAGGGAGATAAAGGATGATATAGAAAAGAGCGGAAATTACGATGAAGGCGTTCTTTTCTCTCTGCTTGAGGAAAACAATGTATCGGAAATAAATATAGTTGACGAAAACGGTATCATTATTGCAAGTACGACACCAGAATATGTTGGATTTGATATGACGAGCGGTGAGCAGTCAAACGAATTTATGGTTCTTCTTAACGGTGAAGAGGAGTTCGTACAGCCTTATCAGGCTATTTCCCATGACACGGGTGTTTTTATGAAATATGCGGGAGTTGTCCTGGATAAGGGCGGTTTTGTGCAGGTAGGCTACAATTCCGGACGGTTCCAGGCAGACATTGACGGACAGGTTGTGGGACTTACAAGAAACCGTCATATAGGCGAAAACGGATTTATGCTCATAGCCAATGAGGATCTCCGACTTGTGAGCGACCCCAACGGAAATGAGGGTATGTCCCTTAATGTGGTAGGTATCAAACTGCCGTCGGGCGCTTATTCCGAGGTAATCGGGAAAGGTCGGCAGATGTTCACGGAACCGGTTTTGAAGCAAAGCTGTTATGTGATGTATGTCGTTACGGAAGGATATTACATTATAGGCATATTGCCGAGATCAGAGGTCGTTTTTGACCGAAATATGCAATTATATACAACGGTATTTATTGAAATAATGGTATTTGCAGCTCTGTTCGTGTTAATCTACTTCCTTGTAAAGAAGCTGGTAGTAGAAAACATTCAGAAAATCAACCGCTCCTTGGAGGAGATAACGGGCGGAAACCTAAATGTAACCGTGGACGTGCGGAGCAACGAGGAATTTGTATCACTGTCCGACGATATTAATTCCACGGTGCATACATTGAAGGGATATATTGCGGAGGCTGCCGCAAGAATAGACAAGGAGCTGGAATTTGCCAAGACGATACAGGTTTCCACTCTTCCCTTTGTATTTCCTCCCTATCCAGACAGGACGGATTTTGACATTCACGCCACTATGGATACGGCAAAGGAGGTAGGCGGAGACTTTTACGACTTCTATCTCCTTGACGAAAACCGTCTTGCATTTATGATAGCGGATGTATCCGGCAAGGGAATATCTGCGGCAATGTTTATGATGAAAGCAAAAACAGTTATCAAAAGCTATGCCGACAAGGAAAGCGACGTATCAATGATACTGACAAGAGCCAATGCGGATCTGTGCGAGAATAACGAGGCTAAAATGTTTGTGACCTGCTGGATGGGAATTCTGGATTTCAGGACACATACGGTATATTTTGCAAATGCCGGACATAATCCGCCCCTTGTCAAGCACAGTAACGGAGGGTTTGAATACCTTAAGGTACGCTCCGGCTTTGTTCTGGCAGGCCTTGATGGTATAAAGTATAAAAGGGGCGAATTAAAGCTCATGCCGGGAGACGCAATATTCCTTTATACGGACGGCGTGACCGAGGCAACGGATATTAACGACGAGCTTTACGGCGACGACAGGCTAAAGGCTGTGCTGGACAGTATGACGGACGCAAGCGCAAAGGAGATATGCTTGGGCGTGAAGCAGGATGTAGATGCTTTTGTGGGAGAAGCGCCTCAGTTTGACGATATGACAATGCTATGCCTTCGTCTTACGCCAAAGCAAAGCATAACGGTGGACCCGAGAGAGGACAATATGCAGGATGTGGTGTCCTTTGTGGAGGAGACACTTGTGGCGTCTGAAGTGCCTAAGAAAATAGCTATGAAGATGAACATTGTGACAGATGAGATATATTCAAATATACGGCGTTACAGCAGCGCAACAAAAGCGGAATTAGAGTGTACTGTCAGTGAAAGCAATATTACGCTGGTATTTGTGGACAACGGAAGTCCTTACAACCCCCTTGAGAAGGAAGACCCGGATACGACCCTTTCTGCAGATGAGAGGCAGATAGGAGGGCTTGGAATTTTTATGGTAAAGAAAATAATGGATGACGTGGAATACGAATACTCAGAGGGTATGAACCGTCTGACACTTAAAAAGAACATAAAGATATAAAAGCAATAGTTAAGGAAGGTAAATAGGATGCATAGTATGATAAGCAACCGTAGTGAAAAATTCAATCTGTCGGAGCAGACCATCGATGATGTGTCCGCAATCTGTGTGCAGACCCTTTCCGAGGCAGAGGCGGATAAGAAGGATATTCTCCGCATACGCCTGTCCTTGGAGGAGATACTGGGCGCATGGCTTGTGTCCCTAAGGGGCGCTCCGGTCCATGTGGCCTGCGGAAAGAAATTCGGGCAGGTCTTTCTGAAAGTAAGCGTAGACGGTCCGGCAATGGGCGCCTGGGAGGATAACGAGGCATTGATACTCAGCAGCCACATGCTTTCTCAGGCAGGCCTGTCGTTTACATACGCTTATAAAAACGGAAAAAACTGTCTGACCTGCAATCCTCGTAAAAAATCGTCCATAGGGCAGATGGCTTTGCTTATATGCGCGGTCATTATGGCGGTCGTTCTGGGAGCCGTTGCAAGACCTTTTCCTGAAATTCAGACGGCTGCCCTTGCAGTCACGCAGCCCTTATTCGATATGATTCTGGGAGCGATACGCGCAGTTTCCTCTCCCATTGTGTTTCTGGCTGTATGCTGCGGCATCATCAGCATAGGTGATTTGACTGTAGTAGGAAAAATCGGCACAAAGCTGATTTCAAGAATGGTTGCCGTAACATTTGTTCTGGGAGGTGGTATGGCACTTGTAAGCTGTCTGCTGTTTCCCATCACCGCGGAAGCGGGAGGTGAAGTCTCGGGCAATTTTTCTAAAATTTATCAGATGGTGCTGGAAATAGTGCCTTCGGATATTGTGTCACCCTTTATTGACGGAAATGCGCTGCAGCTTGTTTTCATGGGTATATGCGTAGGAGCCGCCCTTTTGATATTGGGCGAGCGGGTATCGGCAGTGCAGGATACATTGCTGCAGGTCAACGAGGTCGTGCAGTTTCTTATGAGAGCACTGGGAAAGGCTATTCCGTTTTTCGTATTTTTAAGCTTGTTTAACCTTATGCTGTCCGATTTTGGCAGCGGGTTCTCAAGTCTTGTCAAGGTGTTTGCTATCACAATACCGGGTTTATTTATGCTGGTATTACTTTATGTACTTGCAGCGGCGGTGCGCCTTAAGGTCAGCCCGATAATGTTGATAAAAAAATTGCTGCCGACTTATATGATCGCACTGACTACGGCTTCTTCGGCTGCCGCCCTTTCGACAAATCTGGAGACCTGTGTAAAGGAACTGGGCATTCCCAAAAAGATAGCGGATTTTGCCATTCCGCTGGGACAAGTTCTTTACAAACCCGGCTTTGTAGTCGAGCTTTCTGTTATGCTTCTGAGCATGGCTGAGTATTACAGCGTTCCCATTACGCCGCAGCTCCTCATCATGTCAATTATAGTGGTAGGGTTCCTCTCTATGGCAGTGCCGCCTATCCCCGGCGGAGCGATTTCCGTATTCACCATACTGTTTACGCAGTTTGGTATTCCAAGCGGCGCGGTAGCTCTGGCGGTGGCGGTCAATGCAGTTCTGGACTTTTTTGTGACTGCTGCAAATCTTACCTGCCTTCAGGTACAGGTGGCGTTCGAGGTATACGGCGTAGGTATGCTTAACGAAAAGAAGCTTAAAAAAGGTGTTTTATGAGGAAAACAATGAAATTTTCTGAAAATAGAAGGGATGATATAAATGAATAAAAGATTCTGTATTTGTCGGTTATTGACAATTCTTATTATATGTCTGCTTCTCGGGGGCTTTGCGGAGGCGGGCAAGTATGATATGGGCGGTATAGTTACGGTTGCCGCGGAAGGCTCCGATGAACCGGTTTATCAAAGCCTTCAGGATTTTTCCGGCAAAAAGGTGGGAATGATAACAGGAACGGTTCAAGACCAGCTTCTTGACGGGGTTGTAGAAGGTACGATACACCAATATTATGATGATTTTTCATCACAGCTGCTGGCGCTGAGTACGGGAACACTTGATGCACTCATAACGGATATGCCCATAGCCGAGCTTGCTGCGGCGCGTCAGCCGGAGTTTGCAATATTCCCCGAAACCGTAGCGCCTGACAGCTACGGTCTCGGTCTTCAGAAGGACAGTCCGCTGACAGAGAAGGTAAATGCTATAATAAAAAAATACGAAAACGACGGTACCCTGCAGGCGCTTCGTGAAAAATGGCTTGGTGCAGACGAGAGCAAAAAGACAATAGACATAGGCGATTATGATGCGCCTAACGGTACCCTTAGATATGTTCACGATTCCACTCTTGAGCCTATGAGCTATGTGGGAGGAAACGGTCAGTCCCTGGGACTTGAGGTAGAGCTTGTTTCTCTTATAGCAAAGGAGCTTGGCATGGAGCTTGATATTACCCAGGGAACATTCAATGCGCTTATTCCCATGCTTGCAAGCGGACGTGCCGATATTGTTTCCGGCTCCATAAGTATAACGGAGGAACGCAGGGAGAGTATTGACCTTACAGAACCCCACTACATAGGCGGAACGGTGCTTCTTGTCCGTGCAGAGGATATTGGAATAGCTTCAAAGCAGGAAAGCGGCAGCTTCCTCAGCGGCTTACACAACAGCTTCAATAAGACGTTTATTCAGGAAAACCGTTGGAAAATGATACTTTCAGGTCTTGAGGTGACCTTTGCCATATCTGTATTTTCAGCGCTGTTCGGCACTATACTGGGCTTCGGGCTGTGTCTTCTGCGCAGAAGCCGTTTTAAGGCGGTTTCCCGAATCACCGCAGTATTTATACGCCTTATACAGGGCATACCCGTACTTGTGCTGCTTATGCTTATGTTTTATGTGGTATTTGCAAGGGCGCAGCTTAGCGGTATAGTTGTTTCTATTGCGGCATTTTCAATTAATTTTGCGGTGTATGTGTCCGAAATGATGCGTACCGGCATAGATGCCGTTGATAAGGGACAGTGGGAGGCGGCTACGGCTATCGGCTTTAATCGTGTGAGAACATTTACAAGAATAATTGCCCCGCAGGCGCTTCGGCATATACTTCCGGTCTATAAGGGAGAGTTTATTTCCATGGTCAAGATGACCTCGGTTGTAGGATATATTGCGGTGCAGGATCTCACAAAAGCCACAGACCTTATACGCAGCCGTACCTTTGAGGCATTCTTTCCGCTTATAGCGTCGGCGGCTATATACTTCGTACTGGCATGGGCGCTGACCTCACTTTTGGGTATCGCCGAAAGGCGGACAGGTGCGAAAGCACGCCGCAAACATGCAAGCCGGCTCACAGCAATTATAGAAAGCGCCGAAAAAAGCCTTGACACAAAGGGCAAAACCGTAAATCCAACGAAGGAGACAGGCAGCGCGGAACCCGTTATTGCCATTTCCCATCTTAAAAAAGTCTATCCCAACGTTACGCCTCTTGGAGATGTCAACGCGGAAATTTTTAAAGGCGATGTCATAACAATTATAGGACCCTCCGGCACAGGAAAAAGCACTCTGCTGCGCTGCGTCAACCGTCTGGAGATGCCCACAAGCGGAGAAATCAAGGTTTTTGGAAAGGATACTTCTGATAAAAAAGCGAATCTTAATCTGCTCAGGCAGCGCATGGGTATGGTGTTCCAGTCCTTCAACCTGTTTGGTCATCTGACTGTAATCGAAAATGTAATTCTTGCGCCTACTGTGTTAAAAGGCGTGCCAAGACAGAAAGCGCTCATTAACGGAATGGAGCTTTTGCGCATGGTGGGAATGGCGCAGAAGGCGGCAAGCTATCCCGACGAGCTGTCAGGCGGACAAAAACAGAGGGTAGCAATAGCCCGAACACTTGCCATGGACCCTGAAATCGTGCTTTTTGATGAGCCTACGTCAGCCCTTGACCCGACAATGGTAGGAGAGGTGCTTAGCGTAATGAAGCGGCTTGCTGCGGAAGGGCTTACCATGATGATAGTTACACATGAAATGCAGTTTGCCCGTGATGTTTCCACACGAATTTTTTATATGGACGAGGGTATTATCTACGAGGAAGGTACTCCTGACGAAATCTTTGACGCTCCGAAGCAGGATAAGACGCGAGCCTTTGTAAAGAGGCTTAAAACCCTTACTCTTACTGTGGAATCCTTGGACTATGATTTTATCGGTATGTCTGAAAGTATACGTCAGTTTGGGGAAAAGAATCTGCTGTCTAAAAAGCAAGTGGAAAGGCTTCTCCGTGTGTATGAGGAAATTCTGGCACAGAATCTTGTTCTTACGAATAAAGCGGAATTTCCTATAACGGTTTCGGCAGAGTATTCGGAGAAGGAAGACAGTCTTGAAATGCGTTTTGCATGGCGTGGAGAGCGTTATGACCCTATGGAGGACGGCGACGAGCTTTCAATTATGCTTGTAAAGGCTTCGGTCAGTGGATTCAGCTACGAGCATAGGGACGGCGCAAACAGCCTTGTAATAAAAATATAGCATACGACAGAATGATTTTTGAAAGAGAGAGGTGCAAGGATTAATGTTATCAATGGAAAAAATATTTCATGTAAGGGAAGCCGGCTCTACAGTGAAAACGGAGGTTCTGGCAGGAGTTACGACCTTTATGACCATGGCATATATTCTCATGGTCAATTCCGGAATGTTTGCGGAGCTTCCGGGGGTGTCATACAACGCAATTTATATTGCGACTGCAATTTCCGCCTGTATCGGTACGATATTAATAGGACTTCTTGCAAATCTGCCCCTGGCACAGGCATCTGCCATGGGCTCCAACGCTTTCTTTGTCTATACGGTATGTCTTGGCTTTGGGTTAGGCTATGCCAATGCCCTGGTACTTATTCTGATTGACGGCATACTGTTCATACTGCTTACGGTGACAGGGCTGCGAAAGAAAATATTTGAGGCTATTCCCACATCGGTAAGGGTGTCGATACCAGCAGGAGTCGGACTGTTTATTGCCCTTATCGGGCTTAAGGATTCCGGCATAGTTGTGGCAGACCCCTCTACCTATGTCAACCTTGCATCCTTCAACATTCTATTCGGAAATGTGGCGTGGAAGGATATTATGCCTATGCTTGTCACACTTTCCGCTTTAACTGCGATTGCGGTTCTGTCATGCAGGAAAATAAAGGGCGCTGTGCTCTGGGGCATACTTGGAGGAACGATTCTGTATTATATTCTTGGCTTTACTGTTTCCGGATTTTATGAAGGTTTTACAGATGATCTGAATTTTAACCCCTTTGTGGCATTTGTGGACTTTGGCACACAGGCGTTTGGCAAGGTTTTTACGGAAGGCTTTGATTTTTCGCCATATCTGGCAGAGCACAGCAGACCGGAGCTTGCTATATTGATTGCGACAACTGCCCTTGCTTTCTGTCTGGTGGATATGTTTGATACCATAGGCACCCTGTATGGAGCCTGTGCCAGAGGAAATATTTTGACCGAAGAGGGAGAAGTGCCAAACTTAGATAAGGCGATGCTTGCGGATGCATAGCTACCGTGTGCGGCGCAGTCTGCGGCACATCTACGGTAAGCTCTTATGTGGAGGCTTCCACAGGCATTGCAGAGGGCGGAAAGACAGGTATGGCTGCCATGGTGACGGGAGCGCTGTTTTTTGTCAGTATGTTTCTAAGCCCGATTGCCATGCTTGTACCGGGGTGCGCCACATCGGCGGCGCTCATATATGTAGGAATCATGATGATGAACTGCGCCAGAAATATAGACTGGCTTAAAACAGAGGATGCGGTTCCGGCATTTCTGACTTTGGCAATGATGCCTATGACCTACAATATTTCTTACGGCATTGCCTTCGGCGTGATTTCTCATGTGCTTATAAGCGTGTTTACCGGAAAGGCAAAGGAAGTAAAAGCCGGAACATGGATAATAGCGGCGCTCTTTGCCCTCATGTTCTTTGTGACACATTAATAAAAAGTGATAATGCTTTTTGACTGTTATATTTTTGGTCGTTCCAAAGCAAAAACAATGCAGATATTACGTTAAACAAAAATTTACCTAAATAAAATAGAGCTGTCCCATTATGACCTTTTCATAAATCATAATGGGACAGCCCTTTTTAAATAATATCGTTATGCTGCGCCCTCGCCGTAATAATCCAATATACCTATGTATATCGCCCATGCCAGCCGGGACTGATACTCCTCGTCCATTAGCTTGTCGTGTTCAACGCTGTTGCTCAGAAAGCCGCACTCCACTATTACCGAGGGTATTTTTATTTCCTTTAGCACATAATAGGCGGTGTTGGACTTGGCAATACGGGTATTGTTCATGTCCACTACCTCTCTGAGCCTTGCCTGTATGCTATCGGCAAGCCTTTTGCCCTCTTGGGAGCTTTTGTAATAGAATACCTGCGCGCCCTTTGCCCCTGCCTGGGGAAATGAATTCTGATGTATGCTTATGAACATATCCGCATTTCTGCCGTTGGCAATATCCGCTCTGCTCTTAAGGTCGCCTCTTTTGTTTTCGGAAAGAGAGCTGTCCTCGGTTCTTGTGGATACCACCACAGCGCCGCCCTGCTCCAGAAAGCCGCGGAGCTTCTCGGCTATGGCAAGGTTTATGGTCTTTTCCGTGACGCCGTCGGAGGCTACCTTTCCCGGGTCAAAGCCGCCGTGTCCCGGGTCTATGACTATACACTTCTTGTCTACGGGAAGCACGGATACCGCAATATTTTCGTCATAATAGGTCTTGCCTGCGCCCAGGAATATAATAAGAATATAGAGAATGGTAAGAGTTTTGTTTCTCGACACTCTCAGCTGCCGCATAATACCACTACCTTAAGGATATATGATAATATATGCTTTCTCCAAGCCTTGTATTACTTTTCGTTTCTCTCTCTTATTTTCTCCCATACGTTTTTTGAGCTGCAGTTTTCATCACGCTCCGCCCCTCTGCCGTATTTATAGCGGCATATTTCGTCATAAGGACAATAATCGCATACACGGGAGGAAAGCAAAGGTCTGACGCTTACGTTACCCGACGTTATGTCGTTTCCTATATCCCTTACGGTATTGTTCACAAATTTTCTCAGCTCGTTAAATTCACTGTCGGAAACGGCTGCCGCCTTCATAATGCTGCGTATGCTGCTTGCCTTTGCGGCTTCGTCCGTATCTATTGCTTTGTCCATGGCTTTATACACGTTTTCGTCCTCAAGTATAATGCCTTTAAGACTGTATTTGTTAAGGAGATATTCCGCCGCCTTTTCCACACTGTCAGCAGGCAGAGCGTCTATAACAGGGTCGTTTATATGGAAATAGAACATACCTGCAGGAACATAGTCCTTTTTCTCCGTCCTTTTGCCGCTTCGCACAAAGGCGTCTATGTACATAGGCAGCTGCAGCTGTATACCATAGTACAAATCAGTAAGGCTTATATCCCTGTCGGAGCTTTTGTAGTCTATTATTTTGGTATAGACCTTTCCGTCCTTTTCCATAATGTCAACTCTGTCTATGCGTCCCGTCATCATCATTTTTCTGCCGTTGTTCAGCTCTATTATTATAGGCGGGAGCTTTTCGTGAGGTCCAAAGCCTATTTCGTAGCCTAAGGGCTCAAAATAGCCCTCCTTTATCTGCTCGGATATTGCCCAGATGCTCCGTCCCAATATTCTTTTAACTCTTTGCGTAAGCTGCTTATAACGGGCGGTGGAGCTGAGTATATCCGTACCCATCTGAGCAATTATTTTGTCCACTCCTGCGTCTACTATACTGTCTATTTCGGCTCTGTCAAGAGTTCTCCAATCCTTGTCGCCTGACGCCAGCTCCTTTGAAAAGTCCTCCAGCACATAGTGATATATATTTCCTGCATCTCTTGGCTTTATTTCATATACGAGCCTTTCTCTCGCCTTAATTATATATTTCATAAAGAAGGAAAAGGGGCATTTTGCAAATGTTTCAAGCCTTGATATGCTTGAAAAAATATTGTCGGGATATATGCTCTGTGTCAAGCTCTCGTCAAGATATTCCGTTTCCTCCTGCTTTGAAATACCCTGCATAACATACTCCAGCCTTTGGGAATAGCCGTCGTTTTTACTGAAATAGCTGTAAATATCCCTGTACAGTGGAGAAAGCTCTCCACCCTTTGAAATTTGCCCTATAAGCATATCAAAGGCAGAGCTCTCCGCTGTAATATCCGATACATCAAGACTTAATGCCTCTATGGATTTAACCTCCATATCCTTGAAAATATCCAGTATTTTGAATATGACGGCAGAGGGCGTAAGTCGGTCGCCCTTTGTATTGCCGGTGGCGTATGTAATACAAATATAGTCCCTGGGCTTTGCCATACAGGTGTATATTTCAAAACGCTCTGAATTTATCTCATGAATACTGTCGGGAGCTACCTCAAAGGCGTTGGCGGTAAGGTATTCTCTTTCTCTGTCGTTGAAAATACCCTTTACCTCCTTATAGGAGGGAACAGAGCCTTCGTTTACTCCAAGCATAAATACCGCCCTTACCTCGGGAAGTATAGTTCTGCCTATATCTCCCACTACAAGCATATCCTGTACCGCAGGTATCACGCCTATTGTGGCAGTTGAAAGTCCCGCTCTTATTATTCTTGAAAACTCCTTTGGCGTTACCCTTTCATCTCCAAGTATTGCCACAGCCTTTTGGAATACGTCGGCTATCATATCCCACACGCTTCTGTTTACCATTGCCGAGGACAAATCGTTGTCCCTTTCGTTTTGCTCTATTATTTCATTATGTCTTTTGTCTGCCTCAATAGAGCCTATAAGCTCAAATACTCTTTGCGCTATTTCCCTTACCCTGTATTTTCTGTTGTATGCTATATTGTCAGTAAGAGGTGAGAGCAGCGTTACGACCTTGTTTTTGAATCCGTTTATTTCGTTATAGTCAAAGTCTTTGCCAAAGCCGTAAATCCACTCCTTATTTTTCCACATATAGCCCTTTATACCGTTAGCCAGCACATAGTTTTCAATATTGAAAACGTCGTTTTCGTCTACGGGAGCGTACCCCGTCTTCAGGAATCTGAAAACGGCGTCGTTTCCGAAATTGGTAGAAGCAATATCCACGGCAGACAGTATAAGCTCCGTAAGAGGATGACTCATAATGCTGCGTCTTCTGTCCAGAAAGTTGGGTATGCCGTGTCTGTTAAGGCTGTGGCACAATGCCATCTCATAATCGGGCGAGCCGGATATTACGGCTATATCCCCATAGCGCCAGCCCTTGTCCCTTACCAGCTTTACAATACTCCTGCACACAAAGTCTATTTCCGAATACTTGTCAGCTCCCTTGTATATCTCTATGCTTTTAGGTATGCCCTTATATGCTTTTGGCATATAGCTCATATAGTTTTCGCTAAGGTGAATAAGAGCCTTGTCCCTTTGTCTGTGATTTTTGTCAAGATAAAGAGGCTTCTCTATTTTTATTCCCTTTCTTTCTGCAAGGGCGGTAAGTCTGTTTATTGTAAACTTGGTCTTGTAATAGGGGTCGAAGGGCTCAAGCTGAGAGTACGATATTTTATCGCTGTTAATATTAATGGCTATATTTACCCTTTCGGCGCACTCCATAAGCCTTTCTATAACGCAATACTCCTGTGGAGTAAAGCCCATAAAGCCGTCAAGCCATATTTCGTCATTACACATACCGCTGTTCGGTATATATTCCGCAAGAAGCTCAAGTATATCGTCCTTTGAAACATAGTCCCTGCTGAGCCACTTTATATACTCCCTGTATATAAGCTCAGTATCCTTTAGCTTCATTTTAAGATTGCCCTCCTCCATAGTATCAATAGAGGCGGCTATTATATCGGGAGTGACGTTGTATCTTATAAGCTCGCCTATTGCCGAGCACATATTGTCGGTAAAGCCCTGCTTGTCAAGGCTTTTGCCGAAAAACTCCAGCTTGTCCCCAAGGGAATATGTTATTTTTCTTACAAGCATAGCTTTGCTCACATCGTCAAGCATAGCCTTACCCTTTGCGCCGTTCTTGCCAATAAGGTGATATGCAAGATGACGGAAGCTGAAAACGCTTGTGTTTATTATAACGCCGTTTTCGGAAGCGGCGGTCAGCAGTCTTTCGGACTCCATTGAGAACTGCTCCGGCACAATATAAAGAAGAGTTTTGCTCATGGAATCCTTCTGTGTAATCTCATTTATACATTGTGTAGTTTTTCCGCTGCCCGTTTTGCCAAATATATATCTCAAGCTCATAATATCACCTCTCTTTATAAGTATATCATAAACGGCGGCTATTGATAATATAATTTTACTAAAAGATAAAAAACTGCGAAAGGAGATATGTATGCAGTCCAGAATTTTTGTTGTAAAGCTCAGAGATATAATAAAGACGGCAGTATTCGCTCTTCTGGGAACGGCTATAATAGCGGCAATACTGATATTTCTTCTGGGAGGTAAGGGGGAATACAAGGAGGGTACATACAACTCCGAGATAATACTCCACGGAAGCCCCGTAGAGGTAAGCGTAAGGGTAAGCAAAAACGAAATAGAGGAAATAACGTTAGGCGATATGGACGAAACACAAGCGGTATTCTATCCTACGTTCAATTCCTGCGTTGAAGAGCTTGCTTCCGCCGTAATAGAAAACCAGAGTACGGACATAGAGGTAAATAAGGACTATGAGGTAAGCGAGGGCATACTTCTTCAGGCTGTGGACAGCGCCTTGGAAAAGGCAAAAAGGAAGTAATACCTCATAATAAAAATGACCCTGTCGGCAGCGCTGCGTATAAAACGCATTTGGCTGCAGACAGGGTCTTGTGTTATGTCTATACCGTCAGCTTTTCCATATCATCCAGAAGTCCCTCGAATACCTTCATGGCTCTTTCCACAGGCTCGCTCTTTGTCATATCCACCCCTGCGTCCTTAAGCAAATCTATAGAATATTTTGAAGAACCGCTTTTAAGGAAATCTATATATTTTTCCGCGCCGTTTTCATTCAGTATTTTTTCCGAAAGAGTAATTGCGGCGCTGTATCCCGTAGCATACTGATATACATAAAAGGCGGTGTAGAAGTGAGGTATTCTCGCCCATTCCCATGATATTTTTTCATTGTTATTAATATCCTTGCCGTAATATTTTGCATTCAGCTCAGAATATAGCCTGCACATATTTTCAAATGTAAGGGTTTCTCCCCGCTCTGCCATAGTATGGGTCTCCAGCTCAAATTCCGCAAACATGGTCTGTCTGAAAAGAGTGCCTCTGAACTGCTCCATAAAGTAATTGAGCAGATATTTCTTTTCGTTTGTATCCGTAACGGTATTAAGGAGATGGCGCATAAGCAGCGCTTCGTTTACGGTAGACGCTACCTCCGCCACAAATATGGTGTAATCTCCGTAAACCACAGGCTGATTATCCCATGTATAGTGGGAATGCATGGCGTGTCCCATTTCATGCGCCAGTGTGAACATAGAATTGACTGTATCGTCATAGTTAAGAGACACAAAGGGATGACAGCCGTAAGCTCCCCAGCTGTACGCCCCGCTTCTTTTGCCCTTGTTTTCGTATATGTCTACCCAGCCCTCTGTGTTGAGAGCCTTTTCAAGCAGATTACAGTATTTCTCCCCAAGAGGTTTAAGCGCTTCAAGCACCGTTGACTTTGCCTCCTCATAGGTTTTCCTTGTATCGAAATTGTCGACCAAGGGCGTATATATGTCGTACATATCCATATCCCCGATACCCAGTATCTTCTTTCTCAGTCTTATATATCTGTGCATAAGCGGAAGATGTCTGTTTACAGTTTCTATAAGGCTGTGATATACCTCTGTGGGGATATTGCCCGAAAAGAGCATTGCCTCCAGAGCAGAGGAATAATTTCTTATATTTGCGTTGAACACGTCCTTTTTGACAGAAGCGGAATATATGGCTGCAAGGGTATTTTTCTGAGCGTAGTAGCTGTCGTATACATTGTTGAAGGCAGAGCGTCTGAGCTCTCTGTCCTTACTTTCAAGGCAGGAGGAATATGTGCCGTGAGTAAGGGTATGCTCCTCTCCCTTGCTGTCAACGGCGTTTTTGAACTTTATATCGGCATTGTTGAGCATATAGAATATGTTTGACGGTCCTTGAGCTATTTCATATACCTGAGCCAATATTTCCTCCTTGTCGGCAGACAGTATATGCTCGGAGCTTCTTAAAATATCCTCTATATAATGCCTATACTCTTTAAGCTCCTTGTCCATGGCGCTTATAAGCTCCTGCTTATCCATAGCCAATATTGCAGGCTCTATAAAGGCGACAGCCTTGGAATACAGCGTCAGAAGCCTGTCAGCCTTTCCGCTCAGCTCTTGATACAGAGTGTTTGCGCTGTTCTCGTTTGCTCTGAGATTTGCATAAACATAGAGCTGCTCCACATTAAGGGAAATACTGTCTCTGAGCTTAAGACAGGAGTACAGTCCTTTTATATCCAAGCTCCCTGCATACTTTTCAAGCTCCCCAAATGACGCTTCGGTACTGTCGTATGTCCTTTGCCAAAGCTCGTCGCTTTCAAAAAGGTCCTCGATATTCCATTTAAATTCTTTCTTTATTTCATTCCGTGACAATATTTTTTTCATTTTTTTAAAAATCTCCTTTTTTATGTTGCGAAAATTTATAATTTAATATATAATAAATTTAACATAACTTCATTATATATTATTTTCAGAAAAAATAAACAGAAAAATTTAATTTTCCGTTTATATGTAACCAGAAGGAGGGATTTTTTATGGATTTAAAGGTGTTGATAGTATCATCAGAGGTATCGCCTTATGCCAAGAGCGGCGGTCTGGGCGATGTGGCAGGCTCTCTGCCCAAGGCGCTTCGCAAGGCGGGAGTGGATGCAAGAGTAGTATTCCCCAAGTACAGAACAATTAACGACAAGTTTCTGACAAGCTGCGAGTACGTTTCATCCTTTGATGTTACGTTGGACTGGCGTAAGCAGAAGGCGGACATATTTACTCTTAACGCAGATGTTCCCACATATATGATAGGCAACGATTTTTATTTCGGCAGAGCAGGCTACTACGGCTATGGCGATGATAACGAGAGATTTGCCTTTTTCTGCAAGGCGGCTATTGAGTTTCTCGATTACATCGACTTTGTTCCCGACGTCATTCACTGTAACGACTGGCAGACAGGTCCTATATGCCTCTATGTAAAGGACAGATATTCCAAGCTCAAGTATTTCTCCAAGGTAAAGACTCTCTTTACCATACACAATCTCCAGTATCAGGGTATGTTCCCCAGAGATACTCTCAGAATGATGGAGCTTGACGACAACTATTACTTTACAAACGACAAGCTGGAATTCTTTAACGCTGTCAGCTTTATGAAGGCGGGTCTTCTCTATTCCGACGCTATTTCCACAGTCAGCAAGACCTATTCCTACGAGGTGCAGACAGCCGAATACGGCTATGGACTTGACGGCGTTTTAAGATGCAGGAATCACGAGCTTTACGGCATAGTGAACGGTATCGATTACGATATAAACAATCCTGCAGACAGCACTAAAATATACGCTAACTTCTCTGCTGAAGATATGAGCGGAAAGGCTGAAAACAAGAAAAAGCTCCAGGAGGAGCTGGGACTTCCTCAAAGAGCAGATGTTCCTATGTTCAGCATAATATCAAGACTTGTAGACCAAAAGGGTATCAACCTTATATTACAGGCGGCTCACAATCTTCTTTCAAGAGACGTGCAGCTTGTGGTACTGGGTACAGGCGACTATCACTATGAGAATATGTTCAGAGACCTTGCTTATCGCTATCCCGATAAGGTAAGCGCCAATATTCTCTTTGACGATACTCTGGCTCAGAAAATATATGCCGGCAGCGACCTTTTCCTTATGCCGAGCTTATTTGAACCCTGCGGTTTAGGTCAGCTTTTCTGCATGAGCTATGGTACTGTTCCCATTACAAGGACAACAGGCGGTCTTGTGGATACCGTTCATCATTTTGACCCCGAAACAGGCGAGGGTAACGGCTTCCAGTTCCAGGATTATGACGCAGGCGGTCTTTTGTGGGCAATAGACAGGGCTCTTGAAGCATATAGCGAGCCTGAGCTTTGGAATAAGGTAGTGCATAACGCCATTACCACCAAATTCTCATGGGATACCAGCGCAAAGGAATATATAGAGGTATATAAGAAGATTTGCGGAATGGAAGAACCCGAAGCAGTATCTGAGGAAAAAGAATAGAGAAATAAACTGTTTATAAAAAATGTAGCTGCCGTGTTATGACTTATGAGCAAAAGGTCATAATGCGGCAGCTTTATTTGGTCTTATTGCCAATTCATACCACATAAAAAACCCCGTTCTTTTGAACGGGGTCAGACTGTCGAAAAAACAATATTATGGTAGAAAATACGAATTAAAATAAAGAACAGCTTGCAAAAAAGCGTCGCAGACTTTAATCCGCAAGGCGAGCTTTGCCCGCCTGAGGACAGGAACTTTTCTGTAATTTAGGCATTTATGCCTAAATTGCGGAAAACACGGCTGGTTCCTTCCTTAGCTAATTGAAAGAAATGCCAATAAGCATTTCTTTCAAGCGTGTCGATTTTATCGACACGCTGAACCCCGTTCTTTTGAACGGGGTAGCGCCAAATGCCCAGAGACGGAATTGAACCGCCCACACGAGGATTTTCAGTCCTCTGCTCTACCAACTGAGCTATCTGGGCACAATTCAGCAACAAATGATATTATAATATAATAAAAGGTATTTGTCAAGAAAAATTATACAATTTTTTCCACAGGTATTCCCACCAGCATACTCATGCTGTTGCCGAAGGCGTTTACAACAAATTCGGTCATATCCCCTGCAAGGCGGAATCCCTTTTCCTCGGCATATTTTCTGGCTTTCGTAAGAGCCTCGGCTCTTATGGAATTTACCCTTATGCTGTTGTCTGTATCCTCCGAGGGCACTTCTATGGACCAGTAAAGGCTCATACGCGAGGGATAATATTGTATATATTCATTATCCTTTATTACGTCGGTCATATACAGCTTCTCTATATCCATTTCCTTAACTGCCCAGCCTGTATGCGGCACAAAAGCTCCCCTTTGCAAATCCTTAAGCTCAAACAGGCTTAAAAGCTGTACCTCCGACGCCTTATACATAAAGTCGTTCAGTGTATCCAGTCTTTTTCTTTCCTTTAATATGTTTTCGTCTATGCTGTATATTACATACACGAGAGCAGGACATTTCATAAACACATAGCTGTCCTTAAGGCTGTTTACGGTATCCATCAGCTTTATATTGTCTTTGAGCCAATGACGAAGTCTTGTAAGCCTTTCTATCTGCGAATCCATTTCCGCCAGCTTGTTTACGCATATATCCTTTATATCCGGAGCGTCGCTTTTCATCATTGCCTTTATCTCGTCATGAGAAAAGCCGCACTTTATATAGAGCCTTACCATAGCTGCCTTGTCTATATCGTGGCTTTCATACCACCTATAATTTGAAACATCTCTGCCTGGCTTTAAAAATCCGCTTTTTTCATAGCGCCTTATTGTGTTTGTGGTAACTCCCAGCAGCTTGGCAAGGTCGTTTGTAAGGTATCTCATTATTATGCTCCTTTCTCTGTATTCTCAACTAATTTTAACATATATTTTGCAAAAAATACACAATTTTTTGTGAAAAACTTTATCAACCTTGACACGGTGTCATAGTTGACTTTGCACTATTGTATCTGTTAAAATTAAAGTGTATACACCGAACATATCCAAAAGATATGTAGTTAAGGACAAAAATATAAAAAAGGAGGATTTTTTATGACAAAAAGCTCTAAAAGGCTCATAAGCCGTGTTCTGGCATTTGTAATGCTTGTAAGCGCAATGTTTGCAAATGTAGTATACACACAGGCTGAAGAGCCATCAGGCGGTCCCATAAAGGTTTGGGACTTCGGTGGAGTTGCCCAGGAGGGCGAGCTCTACACCAACGTTATAACTCGTGCATTTTTAGATGCATTTGATGTTGTAGGCGATGCTGCCAGCGGCAACAAGGGTAAATTCCTTGCCGACGGCACATACGACTTCGGCGAGGGTCTTAAGGTAAATACTCTTAAGAACGACCGTCTGTTCTATGCAGGCGCCGATGGAATAAGATCCTACGGCACCAACGCAGACGCTATTTTTGCTTATCCGGACGGCTATACTGCCGACGGTATGTGGTATGCCAACGGTACAGGCGGAGAAGGCAGAAGATATATTGAAATAGAGGGAGTCAAGGCAGGAACAGAAATAAAGGTATATACAGGCTGTTCCAACTCCGTTGACTGTATACTTAAGTTTACGGCAGGCTCACAGAATGACGGAGTAGTTTTCTCGGGCGGAGATTCCGACATAGCTAAGTTTATAGTGGCTGAGGACTGTACTGCCAAGATATGGTTCGATGCCGCAGGCGGAAAGCCTATTGTAAACAGAGTAGTTGCCACTCCTCCCGTTACTGTTACAGGTACCGTGGACAAGGCGGGCAATCCCGTATCAAACTATACCATCAACTTTAAAAACGACACAACAGGCGATGTTACAGAGGTTGTTGTTACGGACGATAAATATACGGTTTCACTTACTCCAGGTTACAGCTATACTGCTACTATGTCAGGCGCATCAGGCTTTGGCTTTACAAACACTACAAGAAAGTTCAGCGTTGACGTTAACGAAATAACAACAGGCAAGGTGCAGAATATGGTCGTTGAGCCTAAGTCTGTATATAAGGTATCAGGTACTGTAAAGGGCTTTGCAGCCGACTATGACGTATCAAAGCTGGCTGTTATATTCAAGGGAAATCCCGATGATATGGCTGACGATGTAGCTGCAACGATGGACGGCACTTCCTTCAGCGCTACATTGGAGCCGGATTCTGCATATACAGCAGAGCTTACGGGCGTTAACGACTATGAGATAACAGAAGGCGCTGTATTTAACGACAACAAGGATCTTGTACAGGATATTACAGTTGCTCCTAAGGCTATACACAGCGTAAAGGGCAACATACTTGGCGGAGCTAATGTTACCGAAATGGTTCTTGTGAATATGGAAGACGGATATGAATATCCCGCAGCAGTTTCAGGCAGCACATATTCTGTTAGCTTAAGAGACGGCAATTATGAGGTAAAGGCAACGGCGGAGGGTTATCATACCATGGCTCATATAGCAGTTGCAGGCAAGGATGTTACAGAGGATGTACTCTTTGTATCAGACAATCCGACGCCTCCTCAGGTAGACACAAGCGTTAAGGATATATATGTAGGCGTAGAAGGCAAGACAAACAACTATGCTACAATGAAAGAGGCTGTTGCAGCCGCTAAGATAATAGACCCTAAGTCAGAGGCTGACAGGGTTACAATACATATTGCTCCGGGTACTTACAGAGAGCAGCTTATAATAGATACTCCTTACATTACGCTTAAGCCCGAAGGCAAGGGTGAGGTAAAGCTCACATGGTACTACGGTATAGGATACAAATACTATTCAGTAGGCGCAGACGGATATTATAATGCAGAGTATGCAGCAGATAAGTTCTCAAGAGATCTGGAGCCGGCTAAGTGGGCCGTTTCAACATACGTAAAGAATACGGCTGTTGGCTTCAAGGCTGAGAATATCACATTTGAGGCTTCATTCAACAAGTATATTACTGATGAAGAAATAGCTGACGGCGTAATTCCTTCAAGCTCTCTTCCTCAGAGAACATACGCTACGGACGCTCAGAGCAAGGCTGCTACGGAGAGAGCTACGGCTCTTGTTATAGAGGGTGACAAGGCTGAGCTTAAGGATTGTACATTCCTTGGTTCACAGGATACCCTTTACATGGGCGACGACACTCACACATATTACAAGAACTGTGTAATAGAAGGTAACACAGACTATATATTCGGTTCAGGCAACGCGGTATTCGACGGCTGCGAGCTTCGCTTCTGCGGTTATTCTGAAACAGCTATGGGCGGCTATATCACAGCAGGCCGTTCCAACAATAAGGCAGGCTATATGGGTTATCTCTTCAGAGCCTGTACAGTTACAAACAAGGAAGGTATGCAGCATGCGGCAGGCTTCTTCGGCAGACCTTGGGACGCAGGTTCAGATATTACCTTCTTTAACACCACATTGGAAAATGCAGACGCTATTACGGCTGACGGCTGGACAGAAATGAGCGGCGTTAAGCCTACGGCGGCTAAGTTCAAGGAATACGGTACAGTAAATGCCGACGGTACTCCTGTGGATACTTCAAAAAGAGTAACAGGCGTTATGAGCGATACAGACGCAGCAGGTATTGACGCTAAGTCTTATCTTGCATGGGATCCCACCTATTATGTAAATGAGAGCTTACCCGTAGAATTCTCAACAGCTCCTTATTTCTCATCAGACGGCGATGTATTGTTACCGGCTACCGGCGATACCTTTACGGTTAAGTATTCTTTAGGCGCCAATGATGAAAACGATAATTCAAAAATAGTTTATTCTCTTGTAAAGGACGGTCAGGAAACTGTTATTAAGTCAACTACCGCCGTTGCCAACAAGGGCATACTTATTACAAAGGATATGTTAGGCTCTTTTATAAAGGCTACGGTAACTCCTGCTACTATTTACGGCAGCACTGGTACAGCCAAGTCTATCGTTACCGAAAAGGAAATAACAGAGGGTTCAGGCTCTGTTGATACGGACAGACCTTCAGGCAAGGCTGTTGTATTCCTGGCAGGCGATTCTACTGTTAAGGATTATTCTGCAGGCGCTATTAACAACAGCGGCGCTAACAGACCCGAAGGCTCTTGGGGCGAATTCCTCAAATACTATCTGGACAGCAGCAAATATGAGGTTATGGACTATGCCGAAGGCGGCAGAAGCACCAGAACATTTATAGACGGAACAAAGAGTGACGGTTCTGACAGATTTATGGACAAGATAAAGGAACAGATGGTCGCAGGCGATTATCTGTTAATACAGTTTGGTCATAACGACAGCTCAGAAAGCTATCAGGACAGATATGTTCCCGTAGGCACACCCGATTCAAAGGGTAGCTATCCATATACTGCTCCGTCAGCCGATGGCGCAGGAGACGGCTCATTTAAGTGGTATTTACAGTACATGGTAGACGCAGCAAAGGCGGTAGGCGCAACTCCTGTTATGGTAACTCCCGTTTCCAGAATGTACTTTGATTCAAACGGAAATATTACATCACATCATGGCAGCCATGACGAATATGTAATTGCTACAAAGCAGGTTGCTGAAGAAAACGGTCTTGTTTGCTTAGACCTTTACACCTTATCCAAAGAGCTTTACGAGCAGGCTTATAAGGAGGATGGCGCAAACGGCTCTTCCGACCTTGCATACAGACTCTTTGCCAACGGCGAAAAGACTCACCACTCCAAGCTGGGCGGCTTTGCTCTTGCAGGAGATATGGCTGAAATGATAAAGGCTTCAGGCTTAGGTCTTGCTTCAGCAGTACAGGCTCCTTCAAAGTCTATGTATATTACAGACGATAAGGGCAATGCAGAGTTTATGGTAAATAATTCAGGAGTATTCACAGGCTATGGCAGAAATGCAGAGGGAGTATTCGATACCTCCGTACCTTGCGACTACTGGACTAAGTATATAAACGATATTATTACAGAAATAAAGAACGGCTCTGTGACTCCTCCCGTTACCACAGACGAGGACAAATCCGACGTCATAATAGACAAGAAGGCTGACGGCATCACGTTTATAGCAGGCGTAAAGGATCTTAACTACAAGGAAGCAGGCTTTATATTTGAAGTAGACGGCAAAGCTCCCGTTACCAAGTCAACATTGGACGACGGCAATAAGGTATACAGCTCTATTGCAGGCTATACCGAAAAGCCAAATGGTAAGAGCTATGTATACGCCTTTACCATAACGGGCGTTCCTGCAGGCGCTCAGATAAAGGTAACGCCTTATGTTGTAAAAACCGACGGCACAAAGGTGCTTTCCGAGAGCAAGACTATAAGCTGAGTGCAGTAAGGAGGCAGTATTATGAAAAAATATAATAAACCGGAAATGACAATTTCATTGTTAAGGGTAGAGAGCATTATTACTGCAAGCGGTACTCCGTCACCAAATACTCTTGTTGACGGCGGCGCCAACGGTCAGCCTATGACCGACAGTTATAGCAGTATGTTCGGCAATTAATAAACTGAAAATTGCATTATAAAAGGAGGCTGACAACAGCCTCCTTTTTTGGTGGGGTGATTTTTAGCTATATCGACCCTTCCGTCAGTCCTTCGGACTGCCACCTCCATTGCAGCGGAAGAAGTTATCCGCCAAGCCGAAGGCTTGCTTTTGCGATAGCAAAAGTGCTGAACATTGCAGCGGAAGAAGTTATCCGCCAAGCCGAAGGCTTGCTTTTGCCGTAGGCAAAAGTGC